>JABAQT010000010.1 GCA_019187195.1 Bryobacteraceae bacterium | reverse complement strand
ATGGAAGAGGTGGCGGTTGCCCGCTTTGCTTTCATTGGCCTAGAATCGGACTAAGGGCAATTTTGTAATCCGCCCGTAGGAGAGACGACACCAGATGAGGCCTGGAGGGCTGAATTACAGGTCTTCCCTGCCGTCACGGACGGCGGAGATCCTGCACTCAATTGTCCACGAGTACATCGAGACCGGCGAGCCGGTGGCATCACGCACCATCTCGCGACGCGGTTCGAAGTTGAGCCCCGCATCCGTCCGCAATATCATGGCTGATCTGAGTGACGAAGGGTACCTGTCCCAGCCGCATACTTCGGCGGGGCGGGTGCCTACCGCGAAGGCGTTTCGCGAATACGCGCGCGCGGTACAGGTATCGAGAGGTCTTTCGATCGAAGCCAGCCGGTTACGGCAGGAGATCCAGAATCAGGACTCCGTGGAGGCGCAGGTCGAGAAGTCCTCGCACGTGCTGACGCAGATATCGCGCAGCATGGGAATCGCGGTGGCGATTCCCACGGACAACCAGATTCTCCACCAGGTGGAACTGATCGCGCTCTCCGACCAGCGGGTACTCATGGTGGTGGTGACACGGGACCGGATTGTGCGCGACAAGATCATCCATCTCGACCGTCCGCTGCCCCAGGAGGATCTCAATTCGATCCGCAACTACATCAATGTGAACTTCCAGGGCTGGACGCTGGTCGCCATCCAGAGGGAGCTCTGCGAGCGACTCGAGGAGGAGCGCGCGATTTATGATCAAATCCTTCAGCGCCTGCATCTGCTGGTGCGGAAGGGGTTGCTCGATATCGGGCTCACGCCGACGCTGCACGCGGAGGGCGCTTCGAACCTGGTGGGCGTCGATCTGCACCTTACGCGTGAAAAACTGCGGGAACTGTTCCGCACCCTCGAGGAGAAGAAGCGGATTCTCGAGATTCTCGAGCGTTTCCTCGAATCAAGCGGGGAGGTGGGTGTTCACGTGGGCCTCGGCGCGGCGCACTCCAGCATGGACGAACTCGCCCTTATCGGGGTGACCATACTGCTTCCCGGCGGCATGGCGGCCAAGGTGGCGGTTTTGGGGCCGATGCGCATGAACTACGAGCGCGTCATGTCCGCCGTTTACCATGTGGGTCAAGCCCTGCAATCGGCGGAAATCTGACTTCCGCGGCGGTCCGGGTATTCAGGTCAAATTGAAGAACTTTGCTAGGCTGGAGTTATGCAAGAAGAGGTAAAGAATCCTTCCGGTGAAGGAAATGTTGGAGTCGAGGAGAGGGCCGCGGATCCGGTTTCCCGGGATGACAGCGTGGAACTGACTGATCCGGCGGGCCAGTTGGCGGCCGCGGTGGCCGGCCTGGAACGGTTGCAGGCGGAAAACGCGGAGATGCAGGACCGCCTATTGCGGCGGCAGGCCGAGTTTGAAAACTTCCGCAAACGCGTCGAGCGGGAGAAAGTGGAACTGCTCGAGTACGCCGGTATGGAGGCAGCGCGCGCCATCCTGCCCATCGTCGACGATTTTGAGCGGGCACTGAAGGCGGAGAGCGCCGATAAGGAATATGCGCGCGGCATGGAGATGATCCATCAACACCTGATCGAGGCGTTGAAGAAGCTCGGGCTCGAGGATATCGAGTGCGAAGGGCGAAAGTTTGATCCGAACCTGCACCACGCCGTTACGAGAGAGTCTTCGGAAAGCGCGGAAGAAGACATGATTCTCGAGGTGTACCAAAAGGGATACAACTTCAAAGGGCGGCTTCTGCGGCCGGCCATGGTGAAAGTTTCGGTGCGTTCGTAGTCCCGCGGGGGTGAGAGGGGAAGCGATGGCCGATTCCAGGCAGGATTACTATGAAGTGCTCGGCGTGCCAAGGGATGCCGATGACCAGGCGCTGAAGAGCGCGTATCGCAAACTGGCGATGAAATACCACCCCGACCGCAATCCGGGGGATCATGCGGCGGAAGAGAAGTTCAAGGGAGCGGCGGAAGCCTACGCGGTGTTGAGTGATCCGCAAAAGCGCGCCGCCTATGACCGTTACGGACACCAGGGAGTACAAGGAGCGTCGCAGGGGTTCGACTCCGGCGCATTCACCGACTTCAGCGACATCCTCGGCGATTTCTTCGGATTCGGGGAGATGTTCGGGGGCGGCCAGCGGCGCAACCGCGTGCAGCGCGGCGAGGATGTGCGCTTCGACCTCGAGATCACGCTGGAAGACGTGATGCAGGGAAAATCGGCCGATCTGATGGTGCCGCGGCTCGATCCCTGTTCGCGCTGCAACACCAGCGGCGCGGAGCCCGGGGGCATGTCTTCCTGTCCAACCTGTCATGGGCGCGGCGAAATGATCTACCAGCAGGGGTTTCTTTCGATCCGCCGGACCTGCTCACAATGCGGAGGCCGCGGCCAGATCGTGAAACGCGTCTGTACACAGTGCAAGGGGGAAGGCTACAAGCGGACGGACCGCAAACTCAAGGTAAACATTCCCGCCGGCGTCGATAACAACACGCGGCTACGCCTCGCGCAGGAAGGGCAACCCGGCACCAATGGCGGCCCTCCCGGGGATCTTTACGTGATCCTGAAGGTGAAGGATCATCCTGTTTTCGAGCGCCATGAGGATCAGTTGCATTGCACGGTTCCGGTGAACATGGCGCAGGCGGCTCTCGGCACCGACGTCGACCTGCTCACCTTCGATGGCTTGCAGACGGTGAAGATTCCCGAAGGGGTACAGAACGGGCACCAGGTTCGCCTCAAGGGGCTCGGCGTTCCGCGTTTGAACTCTCACGGGCGGGGGGACCTTTTTGTGCACGTGGAAGTGCGAACGCCGGAGAAGCTGACGCGCGAACAGCGCAAGCTTCTCGAGCAGTTGCGGGACCTGCTGCCGGTCGAGAATGAGCCCAAGGAAAAGGGTCTGTTCGAGAAGGTAAAAGATTATTTCATGTAGGGTCTTTCACGGCACGGATGCCGCAACCGGGGAGACGCCCTAAGAAGCGCCGATCAGAGTATTCCGATCCGGGGCGGTGGGAGTGTCGCCGAGGCCGCCAAGCGACAGGACGACCACCCTCATCCCTTCCGGAAGGCATTGCAGCAGCACCGTGGACCCGTTCGGCATGAGAAACGCATCGCGGTAAGTGTAGGCGGCGGCCGTGGTCTGGGTAAAGAGCACACGCGTTCCCTCGGTGACATCCCATTTCGACTTTACCTTCTGGGGCACGCTGCTCAGCACCAGTCTCGCGCCAGGGGGGATACAGACCGCGCAAACGTCATTGGCGGCGGAAGGCGCGGCGAGGAACGCCACAATGCGTTTCCAAATATTCCCGCGGCGTGATGCCGGTGGAGGATCCGCGGGCCGCAGGTCGGCCGGCGAGGCCAGGCCCACTGATCCGGTACGAAATCTGTGAACAACCAGTTCCTCACCTTCTCTTGCAAGCCGGTTGGGGAGCCCGGTCAGGGAGTAGTCACACATCGCTTTCTCCTTGGAATCATTGTCTACATGCAAGTGTCACTGTTCCCGCCGCGAAGCGATCGCTCACGCGGTGTGAGCTGTTTCGCGGCGCCGAATCCGTTTCGATCATTCCGCCTCCTCTGTTCGCAGTCTCCCGATGGAGAGGGAGGATCACCGTGAAGCACCGATCATCTGTTCGATGCGGGAAAGCTGCCTTGAGCCGGACTCGAGATCCAGCTTGATGGCGAGGAAATTCAGCAGGTCCTTGAGTGTCACCACTCCCAGCAGCCGTTCTTCCCGCGCCACCAGCAGGCGGCTTTGTCCCCCGCGCGTCATCCGGCCGAGCGCCTCGACGGCGTCCGTTTCCGGGGTAACCGTATTGTTCCCGCCGCACTGCTCAGCGATCTCGCCGGCGGTGTGGCGATACCATTCCTCTCGCGGAACCACTTTCAAGTCCTGGGTGCTCACACATCCAACGAGAAGGCCGTCCACTTCAACAACCGGGAACATCCGGTGGTGGTAACGGTAGAAGTAGCCCTCGACCAGGTCCGTCAGCCGTGTGGAGGGGGGAACCGTGACCGGGTTTGCCGTCATGAACCGCGAGACGGGCTCACCCTCGAGAGCTTTGCGAACCTCCAACTGCTGGTACGAGCTTGCCGAAGCCCCTCGCAGAAACAGCCCGATGAGGAACCACCACATTCCTCCAATGAAATTTCCGAACACGACATTCACGGCGCCAAGGGCGATGAGGAGGGCTCCGAAACCGGAACCAAGGTTGGCCGCTGTTCTGGTGGCGCTTCGCATGTCGGCACGGCGATTCCACAGATAGGCCCTCAGCACGCGTCCGCCATCGAGCGGGAAGGCCGGAATCATATTGAACACCGCCAGCGCGATATTGATGAACCCGAGGTAGGAAACAGTGCCGGTAACGGCAGTGGAGGAGCCGGACAGCAGGAAATGAATAAGGTAGAAGACAATTCCAAGGGCCACGCTGACGATGGGGCCGGCGATCGCCATGCGGAACTCAGTCTCCGCGTTTGGCGGTTCTGAACTCATCTCGGCGACGCCGCCAAATATGAACAGGGTGATTCCCCGCATCGGGAGTCCGCGCCGGCGGGCGACGAGGGAGTGCGAAAACTCATGGATCACGATGGACAGGAACAAGCCGAGCGCTCCCGCCACGCCCATCCACCAATAGGTGGCGTTCTCGAGTCCCGGATAGCTATAGGGGAAGTAGCCGCGCGCCAGAGACCAGACCACGAGCAGGGCCAGAATGAGCCAGCTTGCGTCGATATGGACTTCAAAGCCGAGCAGTTTGAATATTTTGAATTTCCTGCCAAACACCGCGCTCTTGCCTCCTTCCATGGAAGTAGACATTTGGGGAGCGATGGCTGTTTCGGCTCGCGGAATCGATGCGCGGTTCCTTCACCAGCTCACAACGGCAATCGTATAGACCTTCACCTCCGGAACGGTGAAGGCCGAACCGGATACCTTCACCGGCACTGGAGACCCCATATCTGGCGAGTACAGCTTCACATCCGCGGCCTCGACGCCTTCCGGCAGCTTACAGCGCACCTGCGCCGCCTTGATCGCCTGGCCTTTTCGGGCGTTGTAATTCAACAGATGTACCAGCATACGGCGTTTTTCGGGTTGGGTGACCACGTTGACGACCAGGTATTCCGGCCCGTTGATCTCGACCGTCAGGCCGCCGCGGCTCACCCAGCGTACGGCTTCGGCCAAGTCGGCCCAGTTCGCGGGACGCTTCCAGAACTGCGGGCCGATTTTGTAGTACCTGGTCCTTTCCGGCATGTCGCCGTCGAAGATCAGGGCGGGGATGTAAGACACACGCCCCTTGCCGAACTCCTTGCGCGCCGTCCGGCCCGCGGCCGCGCTCCGCTGCACCCTTTCTTCGTAGCCTGTGGCGCGCGGCTGGAGATCGACCAGGCCGGCGAGCCCCGGCTGGACGCGCAGACGGCGCCACTCATCATAGAGTCCCGACCGGCCGATCACGACCAGGCCGCCGCCATCCTCGACGTACCGCCGGATGGAGTCGACCTGCGCGCCGGACAGGCATTCGGAATCGGGCAACACGACCGCGCGGTATTTCGACAAGCCGGCCACATGCTCATCAAAGATCAGATCGAAGGGAATGTGCGCCTGAATCAGCGTCTGCTCCGCCAGCACCGCGCTCAACTGCGCCACCGCGTTGTTATAGGTGATGGAAGGATAAGAACGCAGCAGGGCCACGGCCGCCGCATCCTTCGCGCCGATGTATAAGTCGCGATGCTCCCGATAGAACGCGATGTACTTTTTCATCGAAGGCGAGAGCGGGTCGGAGCCGGCGTAGCCGATGGTCTGATTGAAAGCGAGGCACTCGGCCGTCGAAATATCGTGATCCGCGGTATAGGTGAACAGAACGTTGTCAAAAGCACGGGCCAGTTTGTAGCTTCGGATTGTCGACACGAGCCTGCCATCGGCCAGCAAGTCGGGCAGGTTGCGTTCCTCGGTCCAGAAGACCTCGGTGAACTTGAGGAACCGGGCGTGGTCGAGGCCGGCCTCCCAGGCGCGGTTGCCACCGGTGATCCCGTGCGGGTTCACTTCGATGACCACCTCGGGGTTGATCGACTTGACGAAAACAGCCATCTGCTGGAGGGCGCCGGCCATTATCTGACAGCGGAAGTCGATCCACTCCTGGATGGCCGGATCGAAGATGATCTGAAGGTCCTCAGGCCGGTTCTGAGCGTTCCATTCCGGCGGATTCACGTAGTCGATGTTTTCGAATCCGAAGCGTTCCTGGCGCCGCGTGGGCGTGTATTTGGCGGTCAGAAATTCGCGGAAGCGCCGCACGCACACCTGGCAGTGGCAGGAATCGGGTTCGGCGTTCAAATCGAAGTTGTCGAAGTGGATGAAATCGGTCCTGACCTCTTCGACGGCAAACCGGACGATCTTCTTGAGGTAATCGAGGTATTCCTGGTTGGCGAAACAGGGCCGGTAGCGGAAGGACTGCTGGAAGCCGTAGGTCAGCATGACAGGCCGGCCGTGCACGTCGCGCTGGATCCAGTTCCGCGCGCGGGGTTCTTCGGCGAAGAACGGCTCGTAGATCATCGTGTTCCACTGCAGATAGGTGTCTACTTTGAGGCCGTAGCGGTGTGCGATGGCGGCGGCCCGTTTAGTATCCTCCATCTCCCGCCGCTCGTGCGCCATGCCGGCGCCTTTGTAGAAATGCGTGTGGAACACCTCGACGCCCTGTTCCTTGAGGCGCCGGATGACTTCCTCGCTTTGGGCATGTTGATACCGCTGGTAGGCGTCCAGGCGCTGGCCGCCCCTGCGGACTACGAAGGTATACGGCTCGTGGGAGCCGCCGGCGTCGATGATTCCGTTTTTTATCCATGTGGCCCGTGGCAGGGTCGCGGGTTGGGACGTCTGCGCGGCCGCGCCGGAGAGGTTGAGGGCCAGGAGACTGGAAAGCTTCGCCTTGCAGTAGTTCCTTCGAGTAATACGAGATCCTTTATTGGAAGTTGTTCCGCGCATTGCATCAGCCCGAGACCGCCATCTCAGGCTCCTCCGAGCAGTTTCAGGTACAGGGGAGCGCCCCGATTACTTTCGCCGGCGATGCGCAGGCGGTCCGCGGTTCCGGCGTCTTGATAGGCGCGCCTGGCGGTATGGTAGACCTGTTCGGCCTCCGGAAGCGCCACGGGATTCTTCATTGGATCGAGCGGCGAAAGCAGCGTCAGGCGGCGGGGGGCAACCGAGGCGGCCACTTGCGGCAGGTCGAAATGCTTCAGGACATCCCGAATGAAGATACCGGCTGAGTGGCGGTACCGGTCCACTTTCGTCAGGCTATCGTATGAGACAAGACCGCGTTCGGCGACGATCGACTGGATGCGCGGGTCGAGGGCGGCGGCGAACAGCACCCACAGCGCCCCTTCGCCGCGGCCGATCGCCTGGACGCCCGATTTTTCCACGTCCGCCCGGCTGAGCATATAGTCCACGCTACGCACGACGTCCTGGACGCGCATGCCGAAGAGCGAGCGATCCATGAACCACGCCATGTACGTCATCGCGGTCTCGACGCTGAACAGGTGGCCGAACTCGCCGGGCCAGCCATCCTGATAGGGAGGCTTTGTCGCGCCGGCGCCACGCACGTCGACGGCCACCACTACTCGTCCGCTCCGCGCGAGTTCTTCGAGCAGGTCGAATTCCAAGCCTTCGGCCTCCTTGCCGGCCTGGTCCACGTGCAGGATGGCCGGACCGGGTTGACGCTGGTCCGGCAAGAAGACCCATGCCGGGATATAGATGCCGGGTTCGGAAAGGAACTCGAGCTTTTCGATCTGATAATGCCTGCGCCGGGTCGTTACAATCGGCCGTATCCCGAGCGGTTGCTCGATCCGGCGATAGTCAATGAGCCGCGCGATCTCCGCGGGACTTGCGGGCCGGGAGGCCGCGGGCGGCAGTGTCTCGCCATGCTTCCTGAGCAGCGTGAAGATGGTGTCGCCCTTTCGCGAGTAGTGAATCGAACCGTTCGGCAGGCAGTTGAGCGTTTCCGGGGATTCGACCGCAAAATCCGGCTCGGCCGCCGGACCGGAGCGGCCGTAGAACCAGCGGCAGTACCAGTTGGTGGTCGCCAGACGCAGTTTCGGCGTCCAGGCGTGCGGATCGGTAGCTTCTTCGGTGGCGAATTTCTCCTCCGATCCGAGCAGGCGGTAGCGCGCGCGTATTCGCTCGGCGGCGGCAAGAAACGCCGGCGAGTAGTTTTCGATCAGCACCAGCAGAGGGCGAGGCGCGATTGCCACCTGCAGGTCGTGCGCGTCGACGCCAAGGAGAGCGGCGGGAAAGAGGTTCTGCTCGATGTCGGAGGGACCGATGCGGTCACCCGGACGGGGGTGAAACGGCCATCGATTTGTGCTCCCGCCTTCACAGATAACCGCGCAGGCGACGCGTTCATCGAGCGCGCTGATGAACTTGGTAAGAGTGCCGCCGCCGGAATGCCCGGCGCAGCCGATACGGCGGCCATCTACTTCCGGCCGTGTGAGCAGGTAATCGATGGCGCGCATGCCATCCCAAATGCGGTAATGGGTCAGATCCTCGCCCATGAGCAGCAGCACCTGTCCGGGCATGGAATGCTCGAAAATGGGGGCGGCATCGACCTCCGTCCGGTTGGTCCGCGGATTCCAGTACTGCCGCCGCTCGCCTTGGCCAATGGGGTCGTAGGCCAGCACCACGAAGCCGCTCCGCGCCAGGTCAGTGTACATGCATTGATACGCCGGCGACTGACGTCCCAGGGGCGAGTGCCCGCAGGGTGAAATGATGCCGGGAAAAGGGCCGCCCTTTGCCTTTGGCACGTAAAGGTTGGCCGTCACCCAGAAATTCGGACGGCTCTGGAACATGACGTTCTCGACGCGGTAGCCATCGCGGTCGTGCGTGGCCACTACCACCGGTTCGAGGGGATTCTTTTCGGGCAGACCATGAATCATTTCGCGGAGTTTCTCGCGCACCAGGCGGTTCCGCGCATGCAGTTGCCCGGGCGAGGAGATGGCGGAGCGTTCGCGGTCCCATTTCGCGGCCAGTTCGTTCAACTGGCCGGCGAGGTAGGACAGCAGCATGTTGGGGAAGTCTTGTCTGTAGGAGGCAACGCCCGCCAACGCCTGCCGGGGTTGCAGGATCATGCCGGAGGCGAGCGCGGCCTGGATGGAAAAGCTTCGGCGGTTGATCATCTCGATCTTTCGGTCACAAACACGGTCCAGCCCGGGCGAACTTACGCGCCGTCGCGGGCGAACTGACATTCGCAAGTGCATTATAGTTCGCGTCCGCCTCAAATGCACGGGAATGGGATTCCAATGCGAATTGTCCCTGTTGCAGAAGGTCCGAATGCGGAAATCGGCTATCAGCATCCGGTCCTGCGAGACGAGGATGCAGTCGCCCAGCGATTCGATCGAGCGGTGGTTTTCGAACTTACGGCTCCGGCCGTAATTCTCAGTGGAGGGCGAGAGCCCTTCCACGATCCGGGACGGGTTCAGGAGGCTGCCTTTCGTGTTGCCGGCGAACAACGGTTGTCCACGGACAACGGAAACGGCCGCGCGTTCCACAGCGGGATATTCCTCCTCCGTCAGCTTGTGGCCCTCGTCGGAAGCCATGCACTCTTGAGGCTCACGCGGGGTCTCGCGGATGGGTTGCGCCGGCTCCGCGCGAAACCGCCTGTTCTATGAAGGTTCGCCCGAACATTCAGCGAGCGCCGGCGCGCGGGACATCCTCGAGCGCACGAACGCGATCAACTCCGGCCCTCCATACAGCGGCGGCCTGGCGGGGAACCATGGTTTGTCTTCGAGCCAGCGGCGGGGAATGCCCGGCCATGGCGGGGTGGACCGGCCGGCCGCGTTGACCACAAACGCATCGGCGCGGTCGAAGTAGAGGCGGGTCGACTCCTTCATGTCCTCGACACCGTAGTCGAGCACGACAATGTAGAGGTCCGGGGTGAGAAAACGCATCACGCTGTTCGATTCGAGGACCGAGTGCGCGGCTCCGGCGATCAATGATTTCAAGGTTGGAATGGCGTGTCCCAACTCGCCTTTGGCGGTGCGCAGCCAGAACGAGCGGCGCGCGCCCGCCGCGAGGTAGCGGCCGGAATCCGTTCCGCCGGCGCGCGATTCCTCATCGAGCACGAACGGATGGGACGCGTCTCCCGGCGCGCAATCGCATGGGAGCCCGTCGATGGAACAGAAGCTGTGTCCGTGTTGCGTAATCTTGATCGCCTGCCAACCGGCCTCCGGTATACCGGAGATGATTTCGCAAACCACCGAAGTCTTGCCGACATTGCGGCTATGCCCGCCCACCACCACAAGCATCAATGCTTTCCTTCCATCAATTTTCCCACCTGGGCTTTTAGCGCCGTAAGTTCCTCGCGCATCCGCGGAAGGCGCGCGAGGTTGGCGAGCTGCTCGAGGACTTCCTTGAGGGGCCGCGCCGGCGTGCCCCATACCACTTCCCCGCCGCGGATCACTTTCGAGGTGAGAACCCCGCAGCCCGATCCGAGCACCGCCCGGGATTCGATTCGCGCCTTGTCGCCGATGCCGACCTTGCCGCCGATCACCGCGTAATCCTCGACCACGACCCCGCCGGAAAAGCCCGTCTGCGCGGCCACCACGACATGCTTGCCGAGCCGGCAGTTGTGCCCCACGTGAACCATGTTGTCGAGCTTCACTCCGTCGCCGATCCACGTCACTCCAAGAGCCGCGCGGTCGATGGTGGAGTTCGCGCCCACTTCGACGTCATGCCCGATCCGCACCCGCCCCACCTGGGGGAACTTCTCGTAACGATCTCCCGTCAATACGAAGCCAAAGCCGTCCGCTCCGAGGACACAGCCCGAATGGAGGATGGCCCTGTCGCCGATCTCGATATCATCGTATAGCGTCACGTTGGCGTGCAGGATGCAATCCTGGCCGAGGGAGACGCGGCTCCCCAGCACGCAACCCGCCCCGATCCGCGACCTTTGCCCCACCTGCACGCCCTTTCCAAGCACGGCATTCGGCCCAATCGAAACACCTTCTCCCAGCTCCACATCCTCGCCTATCACGGCCGTCGGATGCACGCCGGGGCCGGGCGCCGGAGTGGGGTGGAAGCGGCTCACGACGCGCGCGAAGGCGGATCGCGGATCCGTCGCCCGAATCACCGTCCGGCCGCCGGTGTTCACAAAATCGGCGGGCACAATCAGACAGCCCGCGGCGGATTGAGACGCCAGCGCGGCGGCTTTGCGGTTTCCGAGGAACGACACCTGACCGGCTCCGGCGGAATCGAGAGCGGCGACTCCTTCGACTTCCCGCTCGCCCTCACCCTCGAATGTGCAGCCCAGCCAGTCCGCCAGTTCGCGTACGCGCATGTCTCGAGACTCTCCTTTGTGGCAGGCCGCGGGCCTGCCCTACGATTAAGAGTATGCCTATTGACCCCTCGGCTTCCATTGCGCCCACTGCCCGCGTCCATCCCGAGGCGGTCATCGGGGCGCGGGCGGTGATCGGCGAGTATTGCGTCATCGAAAGCGATGTGGTGATTGGAGCCTTCTGCCGCCTGGAGCCTTATGTTTATGTGAAGCGATGGACAGAGATGGGCGAGGGCAACGAAATTTCCGCCGGTACCGCCCTCGGCACCGATCCGCTCGACAAGGCTTTCACGGGCGAGCGCAGTTATCTGCGGATCGGGAGAGGGAACAAGATCCGCGAACACTACACGATCTCGCGCGGCACCAAGCCCGAGTCGGCGACGGTGGTGGGCGATGAGAACTACATCATGACGAGCGGGCATATCGCCCACAACTGCATTATCGGCAACCAGTGTGTCATCGCCAGTTGCGCGCTGGTTGCCGGGTATGTGGAAGTGGAGGATCAGGCATTCATTTCGGGCGGGGTCGTCATCCACCAGTTCTCGAAGATCGGGCGTCTCGCCATGGTGGGAGGAAACACGCGGGTCAACAGCGACCTGCCGCCGTTTCTCCTTTATTCGGATTTCAATGTCGCCCCCAGGGGAGTGAACCTGGTCGGCCTGAAGCGCGCCGGCTTCGAGGCCGCCGAAATCGCCGAAGTGAAAACCGCCTACCGGCTGCTGTACCGTTCGGGGCTCAAGCTGTCCGAGGCGCTTCTCCGAATCGAAGCGGAACTCGGCGGCGCGCACGCCCGGCACATGGTCCGGTTCATCCGCGCCTCGCACAGAGGCATCGCGCGCGCACGGCAGAGGGGTGACGAATGACCAGCGGGAGTCTGGTGGGCCCTGTAGGATTTGAACCTACGACCAACGGATTATGAGTCCGCTGCACTAACCGCTGTGCTAAGGGCCCTCAGGCAAACCTCTTTCAAGAATATCACCCGGGGGTTGCTTCCATCTCCATCGGGAGGCCAGCCGCCTACCGGGGCAGTTTGCTGGCGTCCCAGCCGCCGCCGAGGGCTTTGATGAGAAGGACGGTGGCATCCATGCGCTGGCGAAGGAGGTCGACTTCGACGCGCTGGTTGGCAAGGGAGATGCTTTGCGCGCTGACGACTTCGAGGTAGGTGACGAGTCCGCCGGTGTAGCGCCGCATGGAGAGTTCGAGCCAGCGCGCGGCGGCCACGACGGCGTCATGCTGGGCCTTCGATTCCTGCTCGAGCGTGCGGAGCGTGGAGAGGCTGTCTTCGACCTGCTGAAAGGCCTGGAGAGCAGTATCGCGATAATTAGCGACGGCGGCTTCATAGCCGGCGGTGGCTTCTTCCTGGACGGCGCGGCGGCGGCCGGCGTCGAAGAGGGTTTGCAGGGAACTGGGGCCGAGCGCCCAGAAGCGGCTGGGCCAGGCAAACCAGTTGGCGAACGAGTCGCCCTGGAGTCCTCCGGCGATGGTGATGAAGAGGCTCGGGAAGAAGGCTGCCCGGGCGATGCCGATTCCCTCATTGGCTTCGGCCATGCGGCGCTCGGCGGCGGCGATGTCGGGGCGGCGTTCGAGCAATTGGGAGGGCACGCCGGTGGGAATGACGGGCGGTTCCTGAACCAGGGGAGCAGTGGGAAGGGATAAGGACTCCGGAGTTCGCCCGGCGAGCACGGCGATGGCGTGCTCGAAGTTGGCGCGGGCGGCGGCGATGGCGATGTACTGGGCGCGGGTGGTTTCCAACTGCGTGCGCGCCTGCGCGACTTCCGTGCCGGAGGCGAGACCTCCGGCAAACTGGCTTTCCGTGAGTTCGAGCGCCCTCTGGTAGGTGACGAGGGTGCGGCTGAGGAGTTGCGCTTGCGCGTCGAGACCGCGGAGGCCGAAGTAAGCGAGCGCCATTTCGGCGTGCAGGCTGAGGCGGAGGGTTTCGAGGTCGGCGGCGGTAGCCTGCAGTTCCTCGCGCGCGGCGGCGATGGAACGGCGGATGCGGCCCCAGGCATCGAGTTCGTAGGAGAAATCGACCGGCGCCACGAGATTGGAGTACTCGCGCACATTGGCGGGGCGGTTGGCGCTGTTCGCGGAAAGGCGGTTGGTGGTGATGGAGGGGAAGGTGGAGAGGTTGGGGTAAAGGGCGGACCGGCTCCGGGCGACCAGGGCGCGCGCCTGCCGGAACCGGGCTTCGGCCGCTTTGAGAGTCTGATTGGAGACCTCGATCTGAGCCTCGAGGCTATCCAGTTCGGGATTCCGGAACGCCTTCCACCATTCGGCGCGGAGGGTATGATCAGCGGGTTGAGCCTGTTTCCAGCCGTTTGATTCCTTGTAGTGGGCGGGAAGCCGTCCATTGTCGGCCGGGGCCGTGGGGACCGGTGGACGGGTGTACCGTGGACCCACAGCGCAGCCGGATAACCCAAGGGCGATGGCCCATGGCAGGAAAGGGCGCTTCACTTCGCGGCCTTCCCCGGTTGCACTTCAACGGCGCGCACGGGAGTTCCCGAGGTGAGCGAATCGGAGGGGTTTTCGATCACGAGGTCGGCAGTGGTGACGCCATGGGACAGTTCAACCTCGACGCCGAAATCCCGCGACATGGTTACGGGAACGAGGATGGCTTTACCGTCCCGAACCACGGCCACCTGTAATCCGGCCGCCCGGAAGATCAAGGTGTTGGCGGGAAGGCTGACCGCTCCCGATCTGGCTCCCACGCGGAGATGGACGGAGAGGAAAGCGCCGGGGAGGAGTTCGCCGGTCTTGTTTTCCACGTCCACTTCCGTCAGGAGGGTGCGGGAGGCAGGGTCAATCGCATCGGCGGTGCGGGCGATTCTGCCGGTGAAGACGCGGCCCGGATATTCGGCGAGGGTGAGATCGGCAAGCTTGCCAACGGCGGCCCAGCGGAAGTAGGTTTGGGGGACGTTCACGAATACGCGGAGGCGGTGCGTGGCCGAGAGGGAGAAGAGTTCCTTGCCGGGCGAGTTGGCGCCGGCGTCAATGAGCGCGCCGATATCCGTGTTGCGGGCGGTGATGACGCCATCAAAGGGGGCGTAGACCTTCTGAAAGCGCTGCAACTCCTCGAGCCGCCGCACGTTCGAGGCGGCGGAGGCCACGACGGCTTTCTTGGCCCGCATATCGCCGGCTTTGTTATCGGCATCCTGGCGCGCGACCGCTTCGGTCTTCAGCAGATTCTCATACCGTTCGGCGGTGATGCGGGCCAATTCGTAGTTCGCCTGTGCGGTGTTGAGATCGGCGCGGGCCTGGTTCAGTTGCTGATCAAGTTCGGGTGTTTCGATCTCCGCGAGCAGATCTCCGGCTTTCACGCGGCTGCCGATATCGGAATACCATTTTCTGAGGTAGCCGCTGACGCGGGCGAAGATGGGGGTTGCGACAAACGCCTGGGCGTTGCCGGGAAGGACGATCTCCTCGGCGGAGGAACCGGGTTGAGGGCGGACAACGGCCACGGTGGGCACCGCCATATCGAGGGTATCCTGCTTCAGGACGGAGTTGGCTTCAACGCGGGCGCGCATTCCGGAGTGGATGGCGGAATAGAGCACGGCGGCGGCTGCTACAATCACGGCGGCCAGCACGAACAGGGTGAGGCGGGAGTTCGGCGGACGCGCGACCCCGCTTTGATTGTGCTCCTGGGGCTCTCTCATTTCCTCTCTTGTCATTTTCTTTCTCCGGTCCTCACTCCGCCAGCGCCAGGTCCGGCGGATTCGGCGGGCGCCGGCGATGCAACAGGCTGAAGACGGCGGGGACGAAGGTGAGCGTGGCGACGGTGGCGACGAGCAATCCGCCTATTACGGCCCGTCCCAGCGGTGCGTTCTGTTCACCGCCTTCTCCCATTCCCAACGCCATGGGGACCATGCCGATGATCATGGCCAGCGCGGTCATGAGCACGGGGCGAAAACGCGTGGCGCCGGCCGCGAGCGCCGCGCCGACGGGATCTCCCGTCTTCAGCAGAATATCCTTGGCGAAGGCGATGACGAGGATGCTGTTGGCGGTGGCGACTCCCATGCACATGATGGCTCCCATCATGGCGGGGACACTCAGGGTGGTGTGGGTGAGGAAGAGGATGAGCACAATGCCGGCGAGGGCGGCGGGAAGGGCGCTGATGATGATGAACGGATCGAGCCACGATTGAAAGTTGACCACGATGAGCAGATAGACCAGCAGGACGGCGAAGAGCAGGCCCGCCCGCAGGCTGACGAAGGAGGAACGCATGGTGGCCACCTGCCCGCGCAGATTCATCTCCGAACCTCGAACGAGATTCTTGCGGTTGGCGTCGACGATGCGTTCGACTTCCTCGCCGACGCTGCCGAGATCACGGCCGTCGACGCCGCCGTAGATATCCACGGCGCGTTGAATGTTGTAGTGGTCGACGTTGGCCATCCCGCTGCCGCGATGAAGGGAGGTGACATTGCGGAGGATTTGCGGCGCGCTGGCGCCCTGTTGAGAGAGCGGAATTCCGCCCAAGTCCTGAAGGGAGCCGGTGGCGTACTGCGGCGTTTGCGTGACGACGTTGTAACTGACGCCGTTGTCGGGATTGAGCCAGAAGGTGGGTTGTGTCTGAAAGCTGCCGCTGAGGGAGATGAGGAGGCTGCGGGCCACGTCGGCTTGGGTGTAGCCGCTTTGAGCGGCCTTGACGCGATCGGTGACAAGGTGGAGTTTGGGCTGGTCGAACACCTGCTGGATGCGGAGGTCGGCGATGCCGGGAATCCGCCGCAACTGGTTCATGATGTTGCTGGCGAGGACGCGGTTGGCTTCCACGTTCTTGCCGACGATCTGGATGTCGATTGGAGCGGGGAGTCCGAAATTGAGGATCTGGCTGATGATGTCGGAGGGGAGAAAGTAGAACGCGACGCCGGGGAATTCGCGCGGGAGGGCGGCGCGCAGGGCGCGCACGTACTCTCCGGTGGGGCGGTGAGTTTCCTTGAGAGTGACGAAGATATCGGCGTCGGCGGACCCGACGGGCGCCGAGTTGCTGTAGATGGTGTTGATGCTCGAGTACGGCATGCCGATTTCATCGAGGATGCCGGCCAGTTCCGCGCCCGGGATGTGGCGGCGAATGGACTGTTCGACGAGATCGCAGATGCGGGCGGTCTCCTCGATGCGCGTTCCGGTCTTGGCGCGCAGATGCAGCTTGAACTGGCCGGTATCGGAGGTGGGAAAGAAATCCTGACCGAGCCAGGGGTAGAGCAGGAACGCGGAGCAGCAGGCGAGGAGAAAGAGGGGGACGAAGGCGGCGCGGAAGTGCAGCAGCAGGGTGAGGACGTTGACATAGGCGGCGCGGAAGGCGGCGAAGGCGCGGTCAAAAGCGCGCTGGAAGAGGATGAACGGGTTGTAGGTGGGGGCGTGAGACTTCAGCCGCAGAAGATACATGGCGAGGGTGGGAACGAGGGTCCGGGAGAGGACGTAGGAGGCGAGCATGGCGAAGACGACGGCCTCGGCCAGGGGGATGAAGAGGTACCGCGCGACGCCGGTGAGGAAGAACATGGGCAGAAAGACAATGCAGATGGAGAGCGTGGAGACGAGGGCGGGGACAGCGATCTGGGCCGCCCCTTCGAGGATGGCGGAGTGCAGCTCGTGTCCTTCCTCGAGGAACCGCTCGATGTTTTCGATGGTGACGGTGGCGTCGTCCACAAGGATGCCGACGGCGAGCGCCAACCCGCCGAGAGTCATGATGTTGATCGTTTCATGGAGGAAGCTGAGCGCCATTACGGAGGTGAGAATGGAAAGCGGGATGGAGACGGCGATTATGAGGGTGCTGCGCCAGCTTCCGAGGAAGATGAGGACCATTATCCCGGTGAGCGCGGCGGCGAGCACCGCTTCGCGAAGGACTCCCGTGACGGCGGCGCGGACGAAGATGGACTGGTCCCCGAGCGGCTGAATGCGGAGGGATGGGGGCAGGGTGGCGGCAACCGCCGGCAGCATCTTGCGAACGCCCTCGACGACGGAGAGCGTGGAGGCGTTGCCGTTCTTGAGGATGGTGAGCAGGGCGGCGCGCTTGCCATCCTGGCGGACGATGTTGGTTTGCGGGGAAAAGCCATCGCGGACGTGGGCGATGTCGCGCATGAAGATGGGGGATCCGTTGACGACTTTTACGGGAAAATTATTGAATTCCTCGACTTTGGAGGGGCTGGCGTTCAAATCCACGTCATATTCGAACTGTCCGATTTTCGAGGTGCCGGCGGGAACGATGAGGTTTTGAGCGTTCATGGCGGCGACGACGTCGACCGGAGAAAGGCCGCGGGATTGAAGCGCGGCGGGGTCGAGATCGACGACGATCTGGCGCTGCTTGCCTCCATACGGGAAGGGGATGACGCAGCCGGGAACGGCGACGAGGCGGGTGCGGATGAAGTTAACGCCGAAATCGAAGAGTTGCTGCTCGGAGAGGCCTTCGCCGCCGAGGCCGAGTTGGAGTATGGGAACGCTCGAGGCGTTGTAGACGAGCATGAAGGGAGGGGTGATGCCGGCGGGGAGCTGGCGCAGAACGGATTGGGAGACGGACGCCACCTGGGCGGTTGCGGCGTTGACGTCGGCGTTGGGCTGAAAGAAGACCTTGACGATGGTGCGTCCATTGGTCGAACTGGACTCGATGTGCTCGATATCGTTGACGGTAGTGGTGAGGATGCGCTCGTATTGGGAGGTAATGCGCTGCTCCATCTCCTCGGCATTCAAGCCGCTGAAGTTGAACGAGGCGGCGATGATGGGGATATCGATGTTGGGGAAGACATCGGTGGGCGTGCGCTGGATAATGACAGGACTGAGAATGAGGATCAGCAGAGCGAAAACAATGAAAGTGTAGGGCCTGTCGAGGGCGATTCGGACAATCCACATTCCGGCCTACTCCGAACGCGAGACTAATGAACGCATATTTTGATTGTCGCACTTGGGGGATATGCGTGATGGAGCGAGGGTTAGAGACCGCGGTCAGGCGCGGAAGCCGGGCGCACGGGCAGGCGCAGGAAGAACCGCGCTCCCCGTCCCTCATCCGGACCCGCCCACAGATCGCCTCCGTGATCGAGCGCCGTCTGCCGCGCCAGGGCCAGCCCCAAGCCCAAGCCGTTCTTCTTGCCGTGGCTTACGAACGGCTGGAACAACTGGCTCCGGATTCCGGGTGGAATGCCCGGTCCGGTATCGGCGATCCCGGCGGTAACCCAGGCGGCTTCCGCGGTAGCCTGGATCCGCACTTCGCCCCCGCCGGGCAACGCGTCGAGCGCGTTCTGCACGAGGTTCACGAACACTCCGCAAAGGCGGACGCGATCCGCCACGACTTCGATCCGCGCCGGGATGTCCACCACGAGCCGGACGCCCTGCGCCCGCGCCTGACTTTCGATGGCGCTGAGCGCCTCGCGCACGATATCCACCAGCCGGCAGGCTTCCTCGTGGCCCGTTTTTCCCCGTGTGACCCTGACCAGGTCGTCCAGAAGGTCCATGATTCTTCTGGACGCCCTGTAGATGCTTTCCGCAATTCTGCGGGTCTGTTCGGGAGTGGGCTTCGTATCCACCAGCAGTTCGGCGCCGCCATAGATGGCCGCGAGGGGATTTCGCAGGTCATGAACAATGGACGAGGCGAGGCGTCCAATGGTGGCGATCCGCTCTCCGCGGATGAGTTCGGCGCGCGCCGACTGCAGCGATTCGCACATCTTGTTGAACGTGGCCGCCAGGCGTCCCAGTTCATCGTCGCTATCCACGGAGACACGGCAGTTGTAGTTCTGCATCGCCACTTCCGAGGCCGCCCTGTCGAGATCCTTCACCGGCTTGACGATCCACTCCGCGGCCAGGTAGGTCACCAGCAGTCCGATGACAATTGCCGCGCCCCAGATGAAGAAGATCCTGCGCCGGAGCGCGGCGATGCTCTCGCGAGCATCCTCGAACGATCGCAGAATGTAAAGCTTGCCGACTACCTTGCCTTCGATGTCCTCGAGGTCGCGCGATAGGGGCACATATTCGTGGGTTCCGTCGCTGACGAGCATCGAGGGCTCCCGCGAGAGATTACGGACCACGGTTCCGGTGAGGCGGTCGCTCATGGTGGATGCGTATATCTGTCCGCGGGCGGCGAAGATGAACTCGCTGCGTCCGGTAGACTCCTTCAACTCCCGGGCTACCGCGCCGTTTACGGGGAACCCCGCCATGAGCGCTCCGTTCAGCTTTCCGGCCGCGTCGTAGACGGGTGTCAGGGCCACCTGGTGGAGAACGCTGTTCTCCACGAAGAAGCCCTTGGCCTGGCGGGGGAAATAGCGCCGCGCGTGTTCGACGAGCGCGGGTACGTTCGCGGGAACGGCCGAATCGCGCGGAAAAACCATCACCACCTCACCGCGGGCCCCGGAAAGCAACAGGAACGCGTGCGCGCGCGTTCTGCCGAGCGCACGGCGCCACACTTCCGCCATGGAGGCCCGGGCACCCGCTCCGCCGCTCCCGATGGCCGACAGCGCCGCCGGCATACCGCTGGACACGCGGACGAGCGTTTCAAGGGCCTCGACCCGCTCCTCCCACAACGCCTGGTACGCTCTTGCGCTCGATTGCACTTCATCCCGCAGACTTCGCGAGGCGGTGTATTGCACGCGCTCCTGCACGAGATATCCCATCAGCGCGAACATGGCTGTCAACGCCACCGAGGTGGACAGCCAGATCTTCCACAGCAGGGAGATGCGGCGCGGATTCACGTGCAGTCCCTCGTTCCCGGCGCCGCGCCGAGACGGCGAACAAAAGCCCGGCGGGACACAGGAAGGCTCCTTTCCTTTGTCAGATTGCGCGGCGAACTAGGGAAGGAACCGGTATCCGACGCCATGGACAGTCACAAAATGCCGCGGCATCTCCGCGTCGGGTTCGAGTTTCTGACGCAGTTTCACGACGTGCGCGTCCACGGTTCGCGTATTCGGCGCCGAATCGTATCCCCACACGGAATTCAGGATCATGTCCCTGGTCAAGGCGCGGTCGGGATTCCGCAAAAAGTACACGAGGAGATTGTACTCCGAAGGCGTCATCCGCACCTCCTGGTTCGCCCGTAACACGATGCGCCGATCGAGATCCACTTCCGTATCCCCAAAGGTCATCGTGCGCGGGTCGCCGGGCAGGGTGCGCCGCAAGACCGCGCGAATCCGGGCCAGCAATTCCCTTCGTCCGAACGGCTTGACGACGTAGTCGTCGGCGCCGATCTCGAGCAGCAGGACCTTGTCCACCTCGTCGCCGACGGCGCTCAAAACAATGATGGCCGTTTGCATGCGCGCCGCGCGGAGCCTCTTGCAAATCTCGATGCCGCTCAAGCCGGGCAAGCGCAGATCGATCAGCACAAGATCGGGCTTGTGACGCAGCGCCAAATCGAGCCCCTCATTCCCGTTCCCCGAAAGATGAATCCGGAACCCCTCCTGCTCGAGCATTACGGCGATCGTGTCCCGAACGTTGCCGTCGTCTTCGATTACGAGAATGCGCTGGTTCGTCATGTTCCTTGTGATTCGCGCGCGTCAGGAATGTGTGCGTGAATTTCCGCGCTCTCAGCGCTCATCCGGGCGCCGCAGGCTGGGGATAAGAGGCGGCATGGCGGGCGCCCGCAATTCCTTCAGACGGCGGAGCACGGCGGAAAATCCGGGGTCCGGTTCGAAATCCGCGGCCGCGCGCGAGGCGATGCGGCCGGCCTCCGCTTCTTCCGCGGGCCGGAACCGGCCGGGGCCGAATGGGAACCAGCCCCGATAGATCAAGGGCGCCGGTGAAGCGGCCGGGGGGCGATCGACGCGGACCATGCCGTGACGTTCAGCCACATGCGCCATTGCATGCGCCAGGAGACGGATGAAGGCGCCCTCGTTTCCCGCCGCCAGCAACGTGGAAGGCACGAGAACGAAGCCTCCCGGTAGAGCGACCGGTTCGCGCGCCTGTCCTTCCCAGTCGCCTTGGACCACCTGGAACTTCCACGCCAGATCACCGGTCATCCTTGCCGCCAGCCGCTGTCCCGCGCCGTCGATGTAGGCCTGGACCAGAGCGTCCTCGATCACCGGATTCCGCCGGCACAGATCTTTCGCTACAGCAGCGCCCAGAGCGGTTTCTTTTTGTCTATCCTGACCGGCCAGCAGAGTCGCGGCTGCCAATAGAGCACACAGCCACCTGACCATCGTTTCCTCCTTGCACGAGGGCTGATACAACTGTATCAAGTTGCCGCGCCGGTGTCGTCGCGCGCCGCCTCGGGCGCGGTCAGTTATTGCCCAGCCCGGTCTTATCGAGAATGCCGCGGTAGTGGGGATCGGCCTCGAGAGGGGTGAGCATGGGGAGCCGTTTCAGCCAGATCAATTGCGGGTCGCGCTCGTCGACGGCGCGGTCCAGCAACCGGAGCGCGGCGGTCTTGTCGTTGAGGAGCGCCCTGGCGCAGGCGAGCCAGACCGGAGAACTGGAAGGAGGGATGGAAGCGGCGAGTTCCGTGGCTTTTTCGAGCCGTCCGGCTCCGCGGTAGACCATGGCGGCGAATAGCGTTTCGACCGGTTCTCGATCGGCGGCGCCTTGCATCAGATCGACGGCTTTTGCGTAGTTGCCAGCGTTTGATTCGCTCACCGCCTCGAACAGGGGGTTGTTGGACGGCTGATCGAAGAGCCCGGCGAGCAGCCGGATGCAAAGAAACTCCGGTCCGGTGGCGGCCAGGGGGTCTAATTGCGCGGCGGTGGCGAGAGATCCGGCTCCCTCGGCGGGCCGTCCGGAGGCGATCAGGAGGACGGCGTAGGCGAGGTGAGCCTTTGCGTTGCCCGGTTGCAGGCGGATGGCGTCGCGAAGATGGAGCGAGGCGTCAGCGGGGCGCCAATCGAAGAGATGCATCACTTCGCCATAGACGGCGTGCGCGGCTCCGGCCTCGGGATTGAGGTCGAGAGCGCGTTTGGAGGCGGCTCGCAGCCTGTCGAGCAGGTCCCTGGAGCGCGTGGGGGCCTTGGCCTTTTCGAGCAGGGCTTCGGCCAGCCTTTGATAGGCGCGGGCGAAATAGGCATCACGCTGAACGGCCTGCTCCTGAAAAGCGATGGCGGCGTCGAGCGAGCCGTGGGGGCGGTAGCGCTGTTCTAATCCCTTCTGGAACAGGGTGTAGGCATCGAGATCGGAGGTGATGCTGCGAAGTTGCGGACGGGGAGCGGGCAGGTGCATCCATCCGGCCGCCATGGCGGCAATCTGGTCGTGAACGCGAATCATTTCCGCCGGGGCGCGGGACAACGTTTCCCGGCCCCACTCGAAGCCGCCCGCGGCGTTGCCGAGCCGGACAGTGATCTTCAGGAGCCCGTTGCGGTCCGCGATCGAACCGGCCAGGAACGCCGCCGCATGAAGAGTTTCCGGCCTGGCCGCGCGGAGACTGGATTCGGGAGCGATGACCCGGAGTTGAGGGATGGCGGCAAGCGAGGCGGCGATCTCGGCGGGGAGCGCGACCGCGATGAGATCCGCCTGTCCCCCCTCGGCCGTGAAGGGGAGCACGGCGACGGAGTCCGGAGCGGCGGGCGGCGGTTTCGGCCGCCCGCAGGCCGCCGAAACCAGGAGGCACAGAATCAGGAAGTCTTTCACTTTTGCGCGAGCCATGCGAGAAACAGGCCGTCGGGCTCGACGTCCTCCCAATAGCTGATGAAGCGGCTGGAGACCTGCCGGCAGTCCCTCTTCAGCAGCTTTTCCAGTTCTTCCCTGCGAAACCACTTCTCCCATTCCGGAGTTTTTAGACGCCCCCAATGTTCGGCGTTCTTGTCAATGATGACAAGTTTTCCGCCGGGCTTAAGGACGCGGCACATTTCGCCGACGGCCGTGCTGATGCCGACGGCGTGCTCCAATGATTCAGTCGCGTAGACGCAATCAAACGAGGCGGAGGCGAACGGAAGGGAGGTCATTGTGCCGGAGCAGACGCCGATGGGAGCGGGTACGAAGCGCAGCATGGCTTCGGAAAGATCGAGGGCGGCGATGCGCGCGGCCGGGCAACGCTCCTGGAGCACGCGCGCGAAGCGGCCCTTGCCGCAACCCACATCCAGTATGCGCTTCCCCGACAGATCCCCGAAATACTCGAGGATCAGTTGCACGTGATAGATGCGGGGGTCGATGGTGGAGGGGAAGTGCTCCTCGTCGCCGGCGGCCTCATCAAAGGAACGGCGGATCTCGTGGAGCGGTACCGGGCGCCCGACGGACCCGCCGAGGATTTTCCTGAGCCAGGGTTTCACGAGTGACGCGTCAGGCGTGCGTGAGGAAGATGGGCAGGCCAACCTTCCCGGCGTAGTTCGGGCGGTACCTTTCGGTGTTGTACATGGTGTCCACCTCGACGCGGCGCGGACCGAGGGCCGGATCGGGGATCGAAACGGTGGCGAAGCAGCCGTTCTCGATGGCCATCATGTAGCCGAATCTATTGGCGAGAATGCAATCGAGGGCCATGTTGCCGAAGGTGGTGGCGACCATCTTGTCGACGAAGTCGGCTTCGCCGCTGCGGAGGTCATAAGTGAGGTCGCTGACCACGGTCTCCTCGTTGGTGATGCGCTTCACCTGATCGCTGAAATCCTCGGCGACGCTCATCTTCTTGCGGTGGCCGAAGGCATCGGGCTCGCCATATTCGCGCACCTGGTATCCCTCCCATTCGGCCCCTTCACTGAGCACGAACAGGCTGTAGTTGCTGTGTGTCGAGCGCTTGTCGGTGAGCAGGAGCTCGATCATCTTATCGAGGTTGAACTTGTATTCGGGGATGGCGCAGCGGATGGAAGTCACATAGGCGGTGTAGAGGGCGGTGTAGCCGGCGTCGCGGCCGAAAACGCGGAAGATGCCGATGCGCTCGTGCGAGCCGACGGTCGAGCGCTGGCGTTCGATGGCGTCCATGGCGCGGGTAATGGCGGTGGAAAAGCCGATGCAATATTCCGTATTGCGGACATCATTATCCATTGTTTTCGGAATGGCCAGCACTTTCACGCCGGCTTTGTCAAGCTTCGCCGCGTAGCTGAGCGTATCGTCGCCGCCG
Source organism: Bryobacteraceae bacterium (assembly GCA_019187195.1). Lineage (GTDB taxonomy): Bacteria > Acidobacteriota > Terriglobia > Bryobacterales > Bryobacteraceae > CADEFT01. The sequence continues at coordinate 23,065 of JABAQT010000010.1, read as the reverse complement.
ATGGCGATGAGATAGTCCACGTTCAGCTTCCCGAGGTTCTTCAGGACCTGCGAAGTGACATCGAAGACGGTCGACTTTGTGCCGTCCTTGGCGGTTTTTTCCTTGGCGGGAAAGTTGGAGGGATCGAGCCCCGGGGGCAGCCGTTTCATCTGCGACGGATTGGTGCGGGTGGTGTGAAGAAACGTGCCGCCGGTACGGTCAATGGTGCGCGTGTTGTCACGGTTCAGCGGGAGGATGTAGCGCTCCCTGCTCGAGGGATCCTCGAGGTTGACGTGGGTGAGGCCTTCCCATCCGCGGCGGATTCCGATCACGTCGCAGCCGATCTCGCTGCCGCGGTAAACGACGCCCTTGATGACAGAGTTCAGGCCGGGTACGTCCCCGCCTCCGGTGAGAATGCCAATTCGCTTATTCGCCATCGATTCCTTTCACTTTTACGTCAATCGCGACTCCATCACGGATGCTTTGAGTCACGGTGCAAAAATCCTCGAACACGCTCCGCGGGCCGCGGGCTTTTTCGAGAAACCCGGCCGCAATGCCGGGATCGAGAGTCACTTCGATGCCGCCGACGCGCAGACGGCGGTTCTCGTTGCGCACGATCCGCATTTTCACGCCGGCGTGGATGGAGGCGGCCGGCACGCCCGCCTTGCGGCACGCAAAGAGTAGACTCGCCGCCAGGCAGTTGCCCACGGCCGCCGCCAGAAGCCGCGAAGGACTGGGGCCGGCGTCATTTCCAAGGGGCGGGCCCTCGTCCGTGATGAGATCCGCCACCGTGGGCTTATCAAATTTCACGACAAATTCATAATCCCGGAGTTGATCCACGGTGAGGGAAAATTCAGTAACGGCGCCGCTCATGGAGTGACCTTTCAGGATAGCGCACGAAGCCGGCGCCCGCGAACGTGATACCTTCGAGGATTATGTTGCTCCCGGTGCTGGCTCTGGTGACGATTCAGACACAGTTCGATGGCGGCAGTCTCGGCCGAATCGAGAAGGTTTCCGAGGCGCATTTCCGGCTGGGCGCGAAGGGGGACAAGGATCAGGACGGGCGCAACCGGCAGGCGAACTGGTATTACTTCCGCGTGGATGGCGCGCCGGTGGGGAAGGAATTGACGCTCGATATCGTGGATTTGCCCGGCGAATACAACTACAAGCCAAACCGCGGCGCAATCACGAAGGACACGCCACCGGTGATCAGTTATGACGGCCATCGCTGGCGGCACGTCGAGACCTTCGAATATGATCCCGTCGAGCCGAAAATGCGGCTGCGCATCAAACCGGAGAGCTCGCGTTTCTGGATTGCCCATGTAGCGCCCTACACCAACGAGACGCTGGCGAGGCTGCGGCACGAGATTCAAGGGGATCCGGCGTTCCGGGAAGAGAAGATCGGCAAGTCGGTGGGCGGGCGCGATCTGCTGTTGTGGACCATCGGCGGCGGGAGCCGAAAGAAGACGGTATGGCTGATGTTCCGCCAGCACAGTTGGGAGACAGGCAGTTCCTGGGCAGGGGAAGGGGCCGTGCGCGAACTGCTGGCGAACGAGGCGCTGCGGCGGGATGTGACTTGGAAGATTATTCCGCTGTGCGATCCCGATGGGGTAGCGCGGGGCGGGGTGCGGTTCAATCTGAATGGCTACGATCTGAACCGGAACTGGGATGTGGTGGATGCGGTGAAGATGCCGGAGATCACGGCTGAGCGCGGCGCGGTGAAGCGCTGGCTCGATGAGGGCGGCCATGTGGATCTGTTCTTGTCGCTGCACAACACGGAGACGGCGGAATACCTGGAGGGGCCGCCGGCGGGGTATCGCGAGCTGGCGCGGCGGTTCCACGAGTTGCTGGTGGAGCGCACGGAGTTCTTCCCCTCGCGGGAACTGTCGTTTGCTTCCGAGACGACGACAGCGGGGATGAAGGGGCGGATGACGGTGATTCAGGGTTTGTACAAGGATTGGAAACTGCCGGGGTTTCTGATGGAGCAGCGGATCGCTTACAACGCGAAGCTGAAGCGGTTGCCGCTGCCCGAGGACCGGATGCGGTTTGGAGCGGAGTTGGTGAAAGTGATGCACACGCTGGTTACCTCCCGGTGAGCCCGCCTGGCGGGGCCGCAGTTGGTCAACCGAGGATGTCGAGTGTGGACTGCTGCAATTCGCTGGAGGTTTCAATGAGCTTCAGATTGGTTTCAAAGGCGCGTTTGGCGGTCATGAGGGCGACGGCTTCGGAGCTGAGGTCGACCACGTCCTGAGGTTCATCGAGTGTCAGGAAACTCCTGGAGATTTGGGAAGCGGCGCGGTTGAGTTTGGACTCGGCGGCGTGCAAACCGTCCAGACCTGTCTGGAGGATATCCATAAGCATCTCCTTTAGCGCCCTCATCGGCACGGCCGCCGAAAATATGAGAAGCCGGCTCAGAAAAATTTCGTCAGGTCCTCGAAGCGCTCGACAACCAGCAGCCGCCCCCCTCCCCGGATCTCCTCGTGTTCGAGATGCCATGTTCGCGCGTGGGGAACGTAGACCGCTCCGATACCGGCCTCGAGAGCGGGGTTGATGTCGGATTTGGGCGAATTGCCGATCATCCACGAAGCTTCGCCCGTGAGTTCCTGCTCGAGGATTACTCCGCGGTAGGCATCGGGATTCTTTTCGTGGACGATGAGAGCGCGGCGGAAAAAGGCCGCCAGGCCTGATTTTTCGATCTTGGCCGACTGTTCGTGCCGGTCGCCCTTGGTGAGCAGGATGAGGTCATGACGGCGCGAGAGGTAGTCGAGAGTTTCCGGGACGCCGCCGATGATCTCGAGGGGATGATGGTTGATGCGGCGGGCGATTCCGGCGATGTGCCCCATATCGTCATCGCGGGCCGGCCGTTCGGCGAGTTCGAGATAACACTGGGACATGTTGCGGCCGAAGTTGGCGGCTCCGTAGCCGTTAGTGCGGATGTTGGCCAACTCGATTTCATCAAGGACGGCGCGGATTTCGGGCGGAGTGAGAGTGGAATGATCGAGGAAGGCGCAGAACTCCTCGAAGGCGCGCTCGAAGTAGATATTGTTCTCCCAGAGGGTGTCGTCGGCGTCGATCAGGAGATGCTGGCGCATGCGGTCAGCCGCTGATGGGAATGTGCTTGCTGTGGCCGTTGCGCGGGGCGACGGCGCGAATCTGTTCGGAGTGCCGGTAGCGGACGGCGTGGACGGGGAAGTAATCGGCGAGGCGCTTGAGGCGTTCCGGTTCACTGCGGATGGTGAGAAGCTGCTGGCGGAAGTCGACATCGTCGACGATCTGGGCGAGTTGAAAACTCAGTTGGGGATCGCCCCAGGCGGGTTCGGCGCCGGGCTCCTGGCCGGTGGCTTTGCGGGCGAGGGTATAGGCTTCAACGGCGCGCTGCTTCAACTCGAGGGAGAGCGAGCCGGCATCATCGTCATCGAAGTAGCGGATGCGGCCCTGCGTGTAGGGCTTCCCCTCGACGAGTTCAAACACTTCGAAGCGGCGGTGGCCGGTGGTGAGAATATCCATGCGGCCATCTTCGTAGCGATTCACGACATGATCGATGGAGGCCGAGCAGCCCATGTTGACGATGCCCTGATCGCGGGCGAGCACGATGCCGAATTCGGAATTGTCCTCGATGGCCTCGCCGATCATTTCCTTGTAGCGTTCCTCGAAGATATGGAGAGGAAGCGAAGTGCGCGGAAACAGGACCAGCGGGAGGGGAAAGAGAGGCAGCAGATCCTCGCGCATGGTACTATTATGGCTCACCGGCGCGGGATGGATATTCAAGGAAAAGTGGTTCTGATTACGGGCGCGTCCGAGGGAATTGGAGCGGCGTGCGCGGCGCGATTCCGGGAGCGGGGGGCCTTGCTGGCGCTGATGGCGCGCAACAGGGCCAATCTCGAGCGAGTGGCGGCGGGCAACGGGCTGGTGATTGCCGGAGACGTCACGGCGGATGACGACCGCCGCATGGCGGTGGACGCGACGCTCGACCGCCATGGACGGGTCGACATTCTGATCAACAGCGCGGGAGCGGGATTGTACGCGCCGGCCTGGCAGGCTCCGTTGGACACGGTGAGGCGGATGTATGAGCTGAACTTCTTCGGAGCGCTGGGGATGATCCAGAGGGTGGTTCCGCATATGCGGCGGCAGGCGGGCGGGTGCATTGTGAACGTGAGTTCGATTGCGGGGAAAGTCACGCTGCCCTGGCTGACGCTGTATTCGGCGTCGAAATATGCGTTGGGCTCGCTGACGGACGGGCTGCGCATGGAACTGCGAGGGGATGGGATTCATGCGATGAGTGTGTGCCCGGGGTATGTCTCGACGAAATTTCAGGACCATATGCTGATGGGCAGCCCTCCGGCGAAAGTGCGCGACTCGAACTGGTTTCGCGTGCGGCCCGAGGAGTGCGCCGAGGCGATCGCGCGAGGGGTGGAGAAGAACGCGCGCACGGTGGTGACGCCGCGGGCCGGATGGGCATTTGTCGCTCTCGAGCGGCTGTTTCCGGGTTGGATCGACCGGCGGCTCGAGGCGATATACCGGCGCGGACTGGCTTCATGAACGGCGGATTGGAGAGGGCGGCTCGGGGGGTGTTCCTGGTGGGGTTCATGGGCTGCGGCAAGACGACGGTCGGGCGGCTGCTGGCGGAAGAACTCGGCTGGACCTTCGCCGATCTCGATGACGACATCGAGGCGCGGGAGAATGCGGCGATCAGCCGGATATTCGCGGAGCGGGGAGAAGCGGAGTTCCGGCGGATCGAGACCGAGTGTCTGAAGGCGAGGGTGGAGGAGATCCGCGCGTCGCGCCCGCTGGTGGTGGCGGCCGGAGGGGGGGCCTATACGCAGGCAAGGAACCGGGAGCTGGTCGCGGCGGGCGGAGTGGCGATATGGCTGGACTGTCCCTTCGAGCGGATCGAAAAGCGCGTGGCGGGATTCACGCACCGGCCGCTGGCGCGCGATCCGGAAGCGTTCCGGAAGCTCTATGACGCGCGGCGGACCGCGTATGCGCTGGCCGATTACCGTGTCGCCACGAAGAGCGACGATCCCGAGGAGGCGGTTCGTGAGATCCTGAAACTCCAAGGGCTGTTTGAGCGCTGAGCGTTCAGGCTCGCGGCTCCGGTGGCAGGCGATGTTAATGAACCCCGCGTGGAGAAGGCATGCCGGTTGAAAAGCAACTCAGAAAAGACGCCCGGGGCATCCTGCGGGCGGCGCTCGAGGCGGCGGATCCGCGGGAAGCGGTGCTGCGGCACGCGCGGGTGAAGGATGACGTACTGACGGCCGGCGGCGGGCGCTATCCGCTTTCCCGATTCGAGCGCGTATTCGTGATTGGCGCGGGGAAGGCCGGCGCGGCCATGGCGGCGGCGGTGGAGAAACTGCTGGGCAAGCGGATCCGCGGCGGGATGGTGAACGTGAAGTACGGACATACGGCAAAGCTGCGGCGGATCGAGTTGAACGAGTGCGGGCACCCGGTGCCGGACGAAGCGGGGGTGAGAGGATCGCGGCGGATTGCGGAGATCGCGGCCATGGCGGGGGAGCGTGACCTGCTGATCTGTCTGATCAGCGGAGGAGCTTCGGCGCTGTTGCCGGCCCCGGCGGAGCCGGTTACGCTTGCCGCCAAGCAGGAGACGACGCGGCTGCTGCTCGCCTGTGGAGCGGACATTCATGAGATCAACGCCGTGCGGAAACATCTTTCGGGATTGAAAGGAGGACAACTGGCGCGGCTGGCATGGCCGGCGGCGGTGCTGACACTGATTCTTTCCGATGTGATCGGGGACAATCCGGATGTGATCGGCAGCGGGCCCACGGCGGCGGATGTGTCCACGTTTGGCGATTCGCTGGGGATTCTGGACAAGTACAACATCAGGAGCAGGGTTCCCTCGATCGTGCGTGAGCGGATCGAGAAGGGGGCGGCGGGCGCGATCGAGGAGACGCCGAAGCCGGGCGACCCCGGCTTGGAGCGCGCGCGGAACGTGATTGTGGGAAGCAACCGGCTGGCGGTGGACGCGGCCAGGGCGAAGGCGAAAGAGCTTGGCTACCGCACGCTGGTCCTGTCGACCACCATTCAGGGCGAAACGCGAGATGTCGCGGGAGTGCATGCATCGATCGCGCGGGAGATTCACGGTTCGGGCCAGCCGCTGCGGCCGCCGGCATGCGTGATCTCGGGAGGCGAGACGACGGTGACGCTGCTCGGGCATGGCAAGGGAGGGCGCAGCCAGGAGTTCGCGCTGGCGGCCGCCATCGGCATCGCGGGGATGGCGAAAACGCTATTGTTGTGCGCGGGGACGGACGGCACGGACGGTCCCACGGACGCGGCGGGAGCGCTGGCGGACGGGGCGACGGTGGGACGGGCGCGGGAATTGGGGCTCGATCCCGCGGCGTACCTGGCTGAGAACAATTCGTATGAATTCTTTGATGCGCTGGGCGATCTCATCCGCACGGGGCCGACGAATACGAACGTGATGGATGTGCGCCTGATTCTGGTGGGGAAGTAGGGGGCTATGGGAGTTTGGCGGGAGTTGATCGACTTCGCGCTCGATCACGAGACGTTGAAGACGGAAGCCGGGCAGATGGAGTGGATGGCGCGCGAACCGGAAAATCCGGCTCCTTACTATGCGCTCGGCCAGTTGCGGCGCATGCAGTACAAGGAAGATGAAGGGCTGGCGCTGCTGTTGCATGCGGTGCGGCTGGACGACGGGTATGCTCCGGCGCATGCGGCGCTGGCCGAGATATATGCCGTGCGCGGAGATTATGGGGCCGCATGGCGTCACGCGCGCGCGGCCGAGGCGCGCGGGGAGGGGCGCGGGGTCGATCTGCTGCGGCGGCACGGCGTCGCCGAGCCAGGGGTTGCCCGGTCTAATGCTGATGATGAAAATCGTTCGGCGGGGCCGGAGGAGTCTTGAAGAGCGGCTCGACTTCGAAGGATGTCAACACCCATAAGCTGTAAACGGCCACGACTGTTCCCAGCGGAAAATGGATGAGCGTGAAAATGGACAGGATCATCCCCAGGTCGCGCGCCCACTCCTGATAGTTCATGAGGCCGTAGCCCACGGCGATCAGCGGGCCGGCCATGATCAGCAGGTAGATCATGACGCACATCGTGATAAAGCCTTCCATGGTGGTCGCGGATCCGCCGATGCGCGCGTTGATGAGGAGGATGCCGCCAGGGCCGTGGAAAATGATCAGGAGCACAATGCACGCGAGGATCCCAAGGATTCCCAATCCCGCGTTCAGGACGCCGATCATCCTCAGGTGCCTGTCCATATTGCTTCAGGAGCTCCAATTTATTGTAGCGGCAAGGGCTGAACGGACGCGCAAAAACGTGTGGGGCAGCGCCCGCGATGAGCGGGAGTTGCCCCACAACCTCCGATTCTGTCTAATGTGCTCCTCAGCCTTGGTGTGGCGGCAAGCTTTCCTCCGCGCCTCCGCCACTCCTCCGATGACCTGTTTCCGGCCGCTTCATGGAGGATCATATTCCTGTATTACGGATCCTTTTGTCCTCCAGGCGTGTCCTGGTTTCAGCCTCTCATTTGCTCTCTCACCTGTTAACGCGCGATCGAACCGCGAATTCCATCATTGCTTCAAAACATTTTTCATGGTTTGTGTCGGATACAAAAAAGCGTGGAGCGGGATTCCTCCTATCCCGCCCCACGCACCGGGAGCGTCTCCTCCCGAATCAAGCTCTCAGTCGATTCTTATCGCCGCGCTCAAACAAGGAACGTGGAAAACATCCCGCGATTCCATCACGCCGGCGCGGGTTTTTGCGCGGCGCGCCGGCGTGCGGCGGCTTCCCAGATGAGGACGGCGAACACCGGACCGTAGACCAGCCAGCGCCCCGGAGCCGATCCGTTCCACTCGCCAAGAATCTCCCACGCCGGCAGGGACTGGTAGGCCAGGGGCGCGAGAGCCTCCCACATCAGCAGCCCGAGAGAGGGGTGGAGGGGCAGGAGGATCACCATCCAACTGAGATACCAGGGATGGCAATTCGCGGAGACCAGGAGCATGGTGACGATCACGGCCAGCGATCCCCTGGTGAGGCTCCATTTCCGCAAGGTCACCCACGCCGCGGCGGCCGCGAGGATCGCAAAGGCGCTGTACTTGGCCATGTACTGTCCGCCCCACAACCACAAGAGAACTCCGTAGAAGCTGTCGTTGTTCCGCCATCCTCCGAGAAACCCGCTCAGGAACGGCGCGTTGCGGATCAAGCCTGTCCCGTAGGGGGCGAGGAACAACCCTACCACGGGGAGCAGGATGAGGCTTTGTTTCAGGCGCGGTGGTCCGCGGCGGCTCCATCCGAGAAACAGCGGAACCAGGGCCAGTGGCCAGATCTTGGCGGCGATGGCCACGGCCAGCAACGCGAAGGCGAGAGTCCAGCGTTCTTTCACTCCCGCCCAGAGCGCCCAAACGAGCGGGCACAGCAGCAGCGTGTCATTGTGCCCGTTCACCCAGAACTCGAAGATGGGGAGAGGGCACCAGGCGTAGACGAGAATCCGCTCCGAGGGCGCGCCGGCCGCCCGTAGCAGGAAGTATAGACCCGCCAGCACTCCCAGTTCGAACAGCGCGGTCGCCGCTTTCAGCCAGAACACCTGCTGGACGGCTGACGTGATTCCCGCCGCTGCAATCACCTGAAGCGCCGAACGGTACGCCGTCTCGGTGAACGGGCCGTAGACAGCCCGGAAATCGCGTCCGGGAATCCGGCTATAGGTTTCGTCCCGCAAAGCCGCCCATGCCGCGCTACCCGGAGTGGCCTCGTAAGGATTGCCGCCCGCAATCGACACGCGGGCCTCCCAGCGGTAGCGGTTCAGATCATCGGAAAACGACGGTTCGATCGACCATGCGGTCAGCCGGAACAGCAGGGCGAATCCGAAGATCACGGCCAACTGGCGGCTCCGCCGTCCCTCGCATTGAGAATCCTTCAGAATCAACGCGGTGGAAATGAGGTATACTGCGGATGATCCGATTAAGACGGCAATGGTCTCGACCACACGATTCCGCAATGGCGCGAGCACCGCTAGCCCGATGAGGGCCGACTCGAGGACAAGCGCGGGAACGAGCAGACTCGGCCGAGCGGCTGTCATGGCAATTTCCTGCTAGCCGGGAGCAAGCCTTATGGTATCAGTCCCACTTCCTTTCGCCCTGTTAACGGCGGCTTCGACTCTCACGCGCGTGCAGAGGACGCTGTTTGATGACACGTTTGCGGGCCTGCACAGCCTCGACTGGTTCGATTATGCGCTTCTGATCCCTTACTTCACGGTTCTCCTCATCCTTTCGATTTACGGCCTCCACCGTTACTTCATCATTCGCGAGTACTTCAAGCACAAGGGGAAGCTGAATCAACCGCCCCGGGCGAGGTTCACCCAGTTGCCCCGCGTCACTATCCAACTGCCTCTCTACAACGAGCGATTCGTGGTGGAACGGCTCATCGAAACCGTCACGCGGATGGAGTATCCGAAGGAGCTGCTGGAAATACAGGTGCTCGACGACTCGACCGACGAAACCCATCCCTTCACCGAGCGCCTGGTGAATGAGTACAGGGCCATGGGCCATCCGATCGTCTACATTCACCGCACCAACCGTCACGGGTTCAAGGCGGGCGCGCTGCAGGAAGGCATGGAGAAGGCCTCGGGCGAGTTCTTCGCGATTTTTGACGCGGACTTCATTCCTCCGGCGGACTTCCTGATGCGCACTATCCACCACTTCACGGATCCGCGGGTGGGGATGGTGCAAACGCGCTGGACCTACCTCAACCGGCACAGCAACCTGCTCACCGAGGTTCAGGCGATGCTGCTTGACGGCCACTTTGTCCTGGAACATGGATCGCGTTACGGGAGCGGATCGTTCTTCAACTTCAACGGGACGGCCGGCATTCTCCGCCGCCAGATGATTCTCGACGCGGGGGGCTGGGAGCATGACACGCTGACCGAGGATAGCGATCTCAGCTATCGCGCCCAACTCAAGGGCTACCGCTTTGTCTATGTTCCGGAGGTAGAATGTCCCTCGGAACTGCCCGAGGAGACGCACGCGTTTCAGGTGCAGCAGTCGCGGTGGGCGAAGGGCCTGATGCAGGTGGCCATCAAGCTGCTCGCCAGAATTCTCAAGTCCGGCGTTCCCTTCCGCGTGAAAGCCGAAGCTTTCTGCCACCTGACGCCGAATATCTCCTATCCGTTGATGATCGCCGTGACCGCCCTGATGCTTCCGGTGATGATTGTGCGCTTTTACATCGGCTGGACGGAAATGCTGTTCGTTGATTTTCCGCTTGTCATCGCCTCGTTCTGGTCCATCTCCGCCTTTTACGTCATCGCGCAGCGCGAGCTTTATCCCGGCAGGTGGAAGCGCGCTTTCTTTTTTCTGCCCGCCCTCATGAGCGCGGGGGTGGCGTTGACGGTCATCAACACCAAGGCGGTGATGGAAGCCTTTCTCGGAATCCAGTCGAGCTTCGTGCGCACGCCCAAGTTCGCTTATGGGGGCAACAAACAGGTGGAGAAAAAGAAGTACCGTTCGCGCAGCGGCGCGCTTCCCTACATCGAACTGGCGCTGGGGAGCTATTTCCTGTTCATGGTGGCCTATGCCATCGACACGCTGAATTTCCTGGCGGTTCCGGTGCTCATGCTGTTTGTGGGCGGCTACTATTGGGCCGGATTCTCGACGCTGTGGCAGGAATACCAGCACCGCCTCCGCTGGCAGGAAGCGCGGCGTCTCGAGGCCGAGGCGGCGCGATAGATTCCTGGTCCGAACCTCGGTACAATACGCAACGTGCACCGACGCGAATTTCTCACCGGCCCGTTTGCGGCAGCGGTCTGCGCCCGATCAGCCGCCGGGGCGGCCGTGACCTCGATGCCCGTCATCGATACGCATATTCACCTCTTTGACATCAACCGGCCGCAAGGCGTGCCCTGGCCGCCCAAGGATAACGCGGTTCTTTACAAGACCGCGCTGCCCAGCCGTTACCGCAAGCTCGCCGAGCCCCATGGCATCGTTGGAGCTATCGAAGTGGAGTGCAGCCCGTGGCTCGAGGACAACCAATGGGTGCTGGATGTCATGGCCAAGGAGGACATCATGGTGGGCACGATCGGCGATCTCGAACTCGAGAAACCGGACTTTGCCCGCAACCTCGAGCGGTTCCGGAAGAATCCGCTTTTTCTCGGGATTCGCTACGGAAACCTCTGGGGCCGCGATTTCCATGCCCGGGTCTCCGACCCTGCGTTTATCGCGGGGATCAAGAGGCTTGCCGATGCCGGCCTCACGCTCGATACCGCCAATCCCAATCCTCTTCTCACCGCCGATCTGCTCCGCCTCACCAACGCCGCCCCTGGCCTGCGTCTCGTCATCGACCATCTGCCCCAGCTCAATCCGCCCACCGGCGCCGCCGCCCGTAAGGCGTATGAGGCGGGTCTTGCCGAGCTCGGGCGGAACCCCAATGTGTTCGTCAAGATTTCCGAAGTGCTGCGGCGTGTGGACGGACGGGTGCCCAAGGATGTAGCGTTTTACAAGGACCGTCTCGATCATCTCTTCGGCGTTTTTGGAGAGGACCGGGTTCTCTTTGGCAGCGATTGGCCGAACAGCGACACCTGGGCTCCCTATGGGGATGTGTTCGGCGTGGTGCACGAGTATTTCACCGCGAAAGGGCGGGCGGTTGCCGAGAAGTATTTCTGGAGGAATTCGATCCGCGCTTACCGCTGGAAGCCGCGCAACGCGAGGCAGCCACGCGGCTGAAGCGGCGGGGGTGGAGTGAATGAAAGTTGACGGCAATCACGGTATTCCGTACGATGGAGGAATCTCCCCCGCGTTGAATTCCGATGATAGCCGAACAGTGATGATGGCCGATCCCGCAGTACCGGCGACCAACACGACGGAAATTCCCGATAAGCTCTATTTTCGCATTGGGGACGTGAGCAAGCTGGCGGGAGTGAAAGCATTTGTACTGCGCTATTGGGAGACGGAGTTTCCTCAGCTTGCGCCGAAGAAATCCGGCACCGGACAACGTCTTTACCGGCGCAAGGACGTGGAGACGGTTCTCGAGATCAAGCGTCTGCTATACGAGGAGCGGTTTACTATCGAAGGGGCGCGAAACTACCTGCATTCGCGCGCGCAACCGGCTATTAAGGGAACCGGTAAGGGGAAGGGGCGCAAGAGCGCGCCTGCGGCTGGCCCCGGTGTGCAAGGTGATCTGTTTGGACCGGCTGTTCCGCGGGCGGCGATCGAGGAGATCCGCAAGGAACTGAGATCGCTGCTCGATCTTCTCGGGTGAGCGCGAAATCTTCCGTCAAGTCTCTTCCATGCTGTCCGATAAGGGGTGTGGAGCCCCTCATGATCCGGTTAACCCGTCTCAATCACGTGCCCGTATTCCTGAACTCAGACCTGATCGAGCACATCGAGATTACTCCGGATACGGTGATCAGCCTCACCAGTGGACAAAAGATTGTGGTGCTGGAGTCGGCCGATCAGGTCGTGGACCGGGTGATCGCGTTCCGCCGCGCGATCTCCGGGGACGCTTCTCGATGTCCATCGCCACGGCTTACGGCCGCGGGTGAGTAGGGTCCCACCGGCATGGCGGCAAAGAGCGGGAGAAAACCTGACCTGGCGTCCGTTCTGGGCGTTGTGGTGGCTTTCGGGGCGATCATCGGCGGGCTATTGCTCGAGGGCGGCAAGCTTTCGGATATCTCACAGGTGACAGCGGCGATCATCGTCCTCGGGGGAACGCTCGGGGCGACGATGTTGAACTCTCCGTTGGCGGTGTTCCGGGAAGCCTTCAAGCGGCTGTATCACGTGTTCACGGACCGGACTCACTCTCCGGACGCGATCACCGATCAAATCATCGAGTTCGCCACCAAAGCCCGCAAGTCCGGCATCGTGTCTCTTGACGCGGAGGTAATGGCCATTCCGGACCACTTTCTGCGAAAGGCTCTTATACTCGCCGTGGACGGGACCGATCTTCAGGAGCTGAGGAAGATGATGGAACTCGAGATTGAACTGGACGAACACCGCGCCGAGGCGGAATCCCGGGTCTTCGAGCAGGCGGGCGGATACGCTCCGACGGTCGGCATCATCGGCGCCGTCATGGGTCTGATCCAGGTGATGAAGAATCTCGCCAACATCGATGAAGTGGGTCACGGGATTGCCGTTTCGTTTGTCGCCACGGTTTACGGCGTTGGAATCGCCAATCTTTTTTTCCTGCCCGTCGCCGGAAAGATCAAGGCTCGCGCACAGGAGGAGATCAAGATGAAGGAGCTCATGCTCGAGGGTGTCTGCGGCATCGTCGAAGGGCTCAACCCGAAACTGATCCGGTCGAAACTCGAGGCCTATTCCCACGGCGATGCGGACTCCAAGCAAAAGCAGGCAAGAACGTCGAAGGAAGTGGAAAGAGATGTCCCGCAAGCGGCAAGCCGATAAGGTGAACCACGAACGCTGGCTGGTTTCCTACGCGGACTTCATTACGCTGATGTTCGCCTTCTTCGTGGTCATGTTCGCCAGTTCGCAAACCGACCGGGGAAAGGCGCATGTGGTCTCCGAGTCCGTGCGGAAGGCGCTCGAGGAAAACCAGATCGCGGCCGCCATTGCCGGGATACTGGGCGGGACGGTGGATGACAAAGGCAAGGGCAACGCGATGATGAAGGGGCCGGGAGGCGTCAAGCGCAGCACGGAAGAGAAGGATCCCCCGACGAAACTGGCGGAACTGCTCCCCTCGCAGGTGTTCCTTACCCGGGAGCTGAAGGAGGAGATCCGGTCGGGCAAAATCCAGGTTCACATGGGCGCCCGCGGGCTGGTGGTCAGCCTGCGGGAAGCCGCCTTCTTTCCACCCGGCGGCGATACAATTTCGCCGGAGACCTACCCCACGATCGAAAAGATCGCGGCGGCTGTCGGGAAGCTGCCCAACCCGGTGCGTCTCGAGGGCCATACGGATTCCCGCCCCATCTCCAACGAACGCTTCCACAACAACTGGGAGCTTTCCGCCGCGCGCAGCATCGCCATGCTCCAGATCTTCACGCGCCGGTTCGGCATTCCGGAATCGAAGTTCGCCGTCGCCGGCTATGCCGACACGGTGCCCGCCGATTCCAACGAGACTGATGAAGGACGCGCCCATAACCGCCGTGTCGACATCATCATTCTCAACCAGACCGGCCTGACCAGCGATGCCGCCACCGAACTATCGCCCAAGCCGAGTCCCTTTCCCGGGGGAGGAAAGACGCCCGCTTCGGCGCGGCCGGGACTCGAATGAGCGCCAGCGCCCAGCGGAACTGGGCGAATCCACCCAGAAGCGGCCGTGATCAACTCCATAACCGCTCGTCATAGCATCATCTTCCGATTGGAGGCAGGCGTGCATCTGACCGGATGTTCAGATGGAGGTGGATCATGCTCTGGCTTTCTTTAGTGCTGGCCGGGCTCATTGCGCCTGTTCTTCCGGCGGAAAACCCGGATATGCCCGCCCAGGCCGCGCGCGGCAAGGGCTTCTTCCTTGATGCCGCCAACAAGGTTCACTGTTCAAGCTGCCATGAGATGGAAAAACAAGGAACGGCTGTCGGTCCGGACCTGACCAAGGTCGGCCGGCTCAGCCCCCGGGCGGTGCTTATTTCCATGCTTTCCACTCGTACAGTCTACGTCAAGGAGGTGGAACTCAAGACGAAGGACAAGTTTCCCGCGATGATCGCCAGCGAGAGTGGGAATGAAGTAAAGCTGTACGACCTGTCGAGGACGCCACCGGCGCCGATGACCCTGGAAAAAACGGCGATCTATGCCGTTCGTGACAACGGTGTCTGGAAACATCCTCCCGAATCGGCCGGCCTGTCCGCGGAAAAACTGGCCGACATCATCTCCTACGTTCGATGGGTAGCTTTCGGAGATACGAAAGGAGTCAGCCCGGACGAACTCAAGCAATAGCCGGCCCGGATGTCGTCGCCAGGTTCGATTGTTGGGGAAAACAGTCTCCAAAAAGGGCGAGGCCCCATGTGCGAGGGGTCGCGCATAGGGCCTTTTGGGCGGGTGGGATGGAGCTTGTTCGTAACGAGAACCCTGAAGCGCCCACCGCGCTTTTCGGATCCCCGGGACTACGGTTTAGTAGTCCATTTCAGGGCCGTGGCCACCGCCCGGGGCGGGAGCCGGCTTCTTCTCCGGAATCTCACAGATCATTGCTTCAGTCGTCAGCATCAAGGCGCTGATCGAAGAAGCATTCTGCAGAGCACTCCGTGTGACCTTGGCCGGGTCTATCACACCCGATTGTACCAGATCCTCGAAAACTCCGGTAGCCGCATTGAAACCATAATTCGTTTCGCTGTTGCTACGAACCTTCTCCACAATGATAGCACCTTCGAAGCCCGCATTGCCACTAATTTGCCGTAGCGGCTCTTCGCAGGCGCGGCGAACGATGTCGATGCCGATCTGTTCATCGCCGGTACCGGTGATATTGGCGAGCGCTTTGGATGCGCGCAGCAGAGCCACGCCGCCGCCGGGAACGATCCCTTCCTCGACAGCCGCGCGAGTGGCGTGCAGAGCGTCTTCCACGCGAGCCTTCTTTTCCTTCATTTCGGTCTCGGTGGCCGCGCCCACCTTGATGACGGCGACGCCGCCGGCGAGCTTCGCGAGGCGCTCCTGCAGCTTTTCACGGTCGTAGTCGGAAGTGGTTTCCTCGATCTGGGCGCGCAGCTGCTTGATGCGGCCTTCGATGGTCTTGTGCTGGCCAGCTCCATCGACGATGGTCGTGTTGTCCTTGTCAACGGTGACGCGCTTGGCGCGGCCGAGGTCCTCGAGACGAACGCCTTCCAGTTTGATGCCGGTCTCTTCCATGATGGACTTGCCGCCGGTGAGGATCGCGATGTCCTCGAGCATGGCCTTGCGCCGGTCTCCGAAGCCGGGGGCCTTGACGGCGCAGGCGTTGAGGGTGCCGCGCAGCTTGTTGACCACCAGCGTGGCGAGAGCTTCGCCTTCCACTTCCTCGGCGATCACCAGAAGCGGCTTGCCGCTGCGGGCAATCTGCTCGAGCAGGGGCAGGAGGTCCTTCATGTTGCTGATCTTCTTTTCGTGGATCAGGATGTAGGGATCATCGAGCACGCATTCCATGCGGTCGGGGTCCGAGATGAAGTAGGGCGAGAGATAGCCGCGGTCAAACTGCATGCCTTCGACGGTCTGCAGTTCGGTGTTCATCGTCTTCGACTCTTCGACGGTAATGACGCCGTCCTTGCCGACCTTCTTCATGGACTCGGCGATGGTGGAACCGATGGTTTCATCGCCGTTGGCGGAGATGGTTCCGACCTGGGCGATCATGTCGCCGGAAACCGGCTTGCTGAACTTCGCGATTTCAGCGACAACCGCTTCGACCGAGCGTTCGATGCCGCGCTTAAGTGCCATCGGATTGGCTCCGGCGGCGACGGACTTGACGCCCTCGCGGAAGATGGACTGGGCGAGGATGGTCGCCGTGGTGGTGCCGTCACCGGCAACATCGGATGTCTTGGACGCGACCTCGCGAACCATCTGGGCGCCCATGTTCTCGAGCGGATCCTTCAGCTCGATCTCCTTGGCCACGGTGACGCCGTCCTTGGTGATGGTGGGGCCGCCGAACTTCTTCTCGAGGACGACGTTGCGGCCCTTGGGGCCGAGCGTGACCTTTACCGCATCGGCGAGCTGGTTGACTCCGCGGAGAATCGCCTGGCGCGAATTCTCGCTATAGACAATTTGTTTCGCTGGCATGTTTTTCTTTGTTTCTCCTCGTTTCGAACTACTTCTTCTTCTTACCGTTCTCGATCACGCCGAGCACTTCGTCCTCGCGCATGATGAGGTACTCGTTGCCATCAATCTTGATGTCGTTTCCGGAGTACTTGCCGAACAGGATGTGATCTCCAACACTGAGGTCGAGGGCAATCAGTTTGCCGTCTTCCTGGCGTTTCCCCTTCCCGACGGCGACCACTTCGCCCTCCTGGGGCTTCTCTTTCGCCGTATCAGGGATGATGATGCCGCCCTGCATGGTTTCCTTCTCTTCGATCCGTTTGACCACAATCCGGTCATACAAGGGTCTGATATTCATGGTGAATCTTCGCACCTCCAAACAATAGTTCTGCTTGTTGAAATCGGTAGCGCAACTGAATCGGGCATGGAGGGGAAGAAGGCTTAAGCTGCTTCTCCTCCACGACTCTTATTTATTAGCACACTCACGGGACGAGTGACAAGGAGTTTTTATAACATATTGAAAACAAATACAGATACAATAAATTAATAAACATTAATGTTGTGTCGACCGTCCTCAGGGAGCCTGCGTGACCACGAAGGACCTCCCGGCGGCATCGACGGTCGCCGATCTGGCGGCTCCCGTGGTGTTCGGGCCGGCGCTGTAGCCAATGACGCCCTCCCCGCTGCCCGCGAACCCGGCCGTGATGACAAGCCATGAGGCGTTTGTGCTGGCGGACCACTGGCAGCCGCTCTGAGTGCTCACAAGCAGGGAACTGCTGCCGCCGCCGGCGGCAAACGAGTCCGAACTTCTGGACAGACTGTACGAGCAGGAAAGCCCGGCGGGTCCACCTACCTGATTGAGCGTAAAGCCGGCCCCTGAAACGTCGATCCGGCCCGTGCGGGAGGAAGGGAGGTTGTTCGCCTCGATGGTATATTGAATCACGCCATCACCGCTGCCGCCCGGAGTAATGCTAGTGATCCAATTGACGTTCACCGAAGTCGTCCATGCACAGGTGGCAAAGACCTGCAAGGTATAAGAGCCGCCTGATTGAGGGAACCAGGAACCGGAGTTGGCGAGGGTGACGCATTGTCCGGACACCTGCTGGATGGTGTAGGTTTGCCCCGCCACGGTGATATGCGCCGTGCGGGCGGGGCCGTTGTTTGCGGCTACCGTGTAACCGACCTGGCCGTTGCCAACTCCGGCCGCGGTATCGAGCGAAACCCAGGGAGTATCGGTGGCAGCCGACCAAGCGCAACCCGGCGCGGCGAACACATCGAGCAGATGAGTACCGGCGGTTTTGGGGAAGTAGGAGCCGCTCGATCCGAGCGTGACAGCGCACGTGGCGAGGAGGCTGAGGAACCCCTCTCCGGCTCCGCCGCCGCGCGTGGTCTGGAGACTGTTCACAGGCAAGTCGGTGGAATTGGTGAACCCGGCCACGACGGTTTCTCCGGCTGCTGAAACCACGACGGTGAGAGCCACATCACCGGCGCCTCCGCCAATGTAGGTGGAAAAGGGCAAGGCAGTGCCGGAGGCGTTGAGTTGCGCGACAAAGGCGTCCCCGTTGCCCCCAGGGGAAGACTGGATAGCCCCGCTCAGGGGAAAGCCGATTCCAGCGATGCCGGCAACCCAGGCCTGGCCGGAGGAATCCACGGAGACAGAGAAGGCGCCGTCGCAGGAATACTGACGGAAAGGATCGCTCACCAGGCAGGTTCCGGATCCGCCGAGGAAGGTGGAGTAGAGCAGGGCCGAGCCGGTGGCGTTCAGCCTGGCGACAAATCCATCAGCGGCTCCGCCGTGGGTGGCGCGGAAAGCACCGGGAGTGGTGGGGAAGCTCGATGAGTAGGTTTGTCCGGCGACATAGACCTCGCCCGAGGAGTTTATATCGATGCCGTAGGCGCGATCGGTGTTGGAGCCGCCGAGGAAGGTGGAGTAGGCCAGAGATGATCCGCTGCTGTCGATTTTGGTGACAAAGGCGTCCGTGGAGCCGGAGTTGGCGATGCGGTAGGCTCCGGCAGTGGCGGGGAAGTCGGTGGAAGAGGTGAAACCAGCGGCGTAGGCGGCTCCGGTGGAATCAATACGGATGCCCGTGACCTGATCTTCACTCGAGCCGCCGAGGAAGGTGGAGTAGATTTCGGAGGAACCGGTGGGATTCAGCTTGACAACGAAACCATCGGTTGCGCCCGCGTAGGTTCGTTGGAACGCTCCCGTGGTGGTGCTGAAGGTAGCGGTATAGGTGGAGCCGGCCACGAAGGCGTTCCCGCTGGAGTCGACGGCGATCGCCATGCCGGCTCCGGCGCCGTCGAGATAGGTGGCGTAAGCGAGGGTGGATCCGGAGGGGTCCAGTTTGGCGGCGAACGGAGTGGGCGCGAAGCCCGCCACTTCGCGGAACGCTCCGGCGGTGGTGGGGAAGCGGCCGATTGTGGAACCGGTGATGTAGGCGGCCCCGGTGGAATCGACGGCGATGGCGCGGCCATAATCCGGAAAACTGCCTCCGAGGAACGTGGAATAGAGGATGGTGGTCATGGTGGGGTCGAGCTTCATCACGAACGCATCCGCGTCGCCGGGGACCAGCGAGTTCTTGAGCGGGGCCGTCGAGAGGGGGAAGGCCGTCGATACCGTGTAGCCCGTTATATAGATATTGCCGTTCGAGTCCGTGGCGGCCCCGGAGACGATATCGACATTCTGGCCGCCGATGTAGGAAGTGGAGAGCGTCGGGTCTATGACCAGAGGCTGGCGGCGGTCGTAGGGGCCGGTCCGGAATGAAAATGTGCCCGGGCCGTGCAGCACAAACCCTCCTTCGACGGGCCGGTTCCCTTCCGGAGATGGCTGGTACAGCAGCGGCTTGGCCAGCCGGAACTCGCCTTCCGCGGCGCTGAGAATCAGATCGCCGCCGGCGTCGATTCTCATGGCCCGGGCTCCGCGGGCGGCAAGGCGAATGTCCGAAACGCTGGCGCCGGGAGACAGGACGAAGTCGAATTCCAGTTTACCGTTGCTTCCGTAAAAAATGAGATCGATTCCGGGATAGATCGAGGTGTAGCGCACGCGCCGGTAGTGAGGGGCGGACCGCGCGCGCTGAGCCGAGCCGCTGTAGAGATAGTTGCTGGTTCCGCCGGTTCTGGAAATGCCTTCGAGAGTTGCGTGGGGATTCGCGCCAAGCCATTCGAGGGCGAGCTCATCCGGAGATCCGTTGCTGTTCCTGTGGCGGAGTACCGCGGCGGAATTGGTGAGGAGCATGTCGAAGCGGTGGGCTCGCGCCAGGAATGCGGGCGCCGGCGGCCCGGCAGCTTGGCTTGGTTCGAAAACCAGGGGGAGTGTGGTGGGGTGCGCGGGGGAAACGGAAACAGCAGTGGATACGGCCGGAAATGCGGCCAGGAGGCCGGCGAGCGTCAAGAGACGACGGGACAATGTGGGAACTCTCCTTCAGGACGGTAGTGGCCCGGGCGGAGGATTCCTATCAGCCAAGATGAAAAGGTGAGGTGAGAGAATTTTCGCCGGTGCGGCACTCTTCACACGTGACTAAAGCAACAGCGGCAGCCAAAGCTCGAGCCATACCGGTCGAGATGATTCAGAGGAAGATCTACCTCATTCGCGATAAGAAAGTGATGCTCGACACCGATCTAGCGAAGTTGTACGCGGTGGAGACTTCGCATTTGAATCGCGCCGTGAAACGCAACATGGAGAGGTTTCCGGAAGATTTCATGTTCCAGTTGAACGCGGAGGATGTGGAAGTTTTGAGATGCCAATTTGGCATTTCAAAGAGGAAGGGAAGAGGAGGCAGACGGTATTTTCCGTTCGTTTTCACGGAGCACGGTGTGGCTATGCTGTCTTCGGTGCTGAAGAGTAAGAAGGCGATTCAGTTGAACGTTCTTATCGTGAGGGCGTTCATTTCGCTTCGGGAGATGATGGCCGGACGCGAGGACCTGGTGAACCGGATGGAGGCGCTGGAGCGGGAGCAGAAGGCGCAAGGGGAAACACTGCAGGGCCTCTATGATTACGTGACGAGCTATCTCGTGGAGCCTGAAAAACCGCGGAGGAAATACGGTTTTCCCCAGAACGCGGGCTTTCCGGGCGCCGAGTAGGGGAGGATTTTTTGAGATGCCAAAATGGCATCTCAAAGCGGCGGGATGAGGTTGGGGGCGGTTGCCGGTGGTTTGTGGCGGCCGCTGCTTTCCAGCTATCCTACCCAATCATGCTTTCCTGTGCCGTTCTCCCCCTTGTCCTTGTTCTCGCCGCATCCGTGCCTGCCGCCCCTCCCACGCCTATCATCTTCGATACCGACATGGGCAATGACATCGACGATGCGCTCGCCCTCGCCGTCATCCATGCGCTTGAATCCCGTGCCGAAGCGAGGCTTGCCGCCGTCACGATCACCAAGGACAACCGCTGGTCGGCTCCCTTCACCGATCTCGTCAATCACTTCTATCACCGTCCCGATATCCCTGTCGGCGTCGTCCGCAACGGCAAGACGCCAGAGGACGCTCCCTACACGCGTATCCCTTGCGAGCGCAGGATGCCGGACGGAAAGCTGCTTTATCCGCGCAATATTCAGGATGGTTCCCAGGCGCCCGAAGCGGCCGGGCTCATCAAGAGCGTGCTCGAAAAGCAGCCCGATCACTCCACCGTCATCGTTCAGGTGGGTTTCTCCACCAACCTTGCGCGCCTCCTCGACATTTCGGGAGCGGCAGACCTTGTCCGGCGCAAGGTGAAACTCCTCAGCGTAATGGCCGGCCAGTTTCCCTCCGGAAAACCGGAATACAACGTCCATATCGACATCGAATCCGCCCGCAAGCTCTTCTCATCGTGGCCCACGGCTATCGTCTTCTCCGGCTATGAAATCGGACTCTCCATCCTCTATCCCGCCCGAGCCATCGAAAAGGATTTCCGCTGGGCTGTCAACCACCCGATCGTGGACGCCTACCGCGCCTACAAGCCAATGCCCTACGACCGGCCCACGTGGGATCTCACCGCCGTCCTGTACGCTCTTCGTCCGGATGGCGGCTATTTCTCCCTTTCGCCGCCTGGAACCGTCATCCTGGACAAGGAAGGGCGCACCACCTTGCAACCTTCCCCCAATGGCCTCCACCGCTACCTCACCGTCACTCCGGAACAGCGCGCCAGAACCCTTGAGGCTCTGATCGAACTCTCCAGCCAGCCCCGCGTTCGATAGGTTTTCCGGAGTGGACCGATGGGGCGGAGATCGTGGTCACGGCCGTATTGAAATTCGATTTGCCGTGTTTTCAAGCAGTTTCTCTTGGCGATGGGAAGATTCGCGGGGCGTCTTTGATAATCCTGGGGCTTCGAGGACCTGATGCCCCAGGGGGCCCGAAAGAAGGAGACAACCCATGACAGCGGAATTGGAACCCGTTCTTCTCAGAAATGAGCGCGCCGAGGCTTACCGCGGCCTTCGTGATCAATACATTCAGCGCTTTCAGCCGTCCGATCCCGTCGAGCGCGATCTTGTGCTTCACCTCGCCGCCACTTCCTGGCGTCTGCACCGCCTCCAATCCATCGAAGCCGGTCTCTACGAGGCCGCCATGCGGGACTGCCGCGACACCATGGAAGAAGATTTCATATCGCTAACCCCTGAGGCGCAGCGTGCCGCGGCCCACGAGTCCCTCTCTTCAAGGAGCGGCGTCCTCGAGGATCTGTTGCGATCGGAAACCCACTTGCGGCGTCTCTATCAGAAGATTCTGCGATGCCTCATCGATCTCCGTAAACTGCGCGGCGTTCCTCCGCCGCCCGCCGCCGCGCGCCGGCCGTTCCTTATTGTGGACAACGTCACCCGCAAAGCAGCCTGATAGGCGGTGATTACGACGCGGATTCACCGGATGTTGAGACGGGCTTGAGCCGATGGACGATGAGCATTTCGCCGAGAACCTGTTCGACGGTGACGGGAGTGTTTTCGGAGATAGGCGTGCCGTCGGAGGAGCGGGCGATCTTGTCGACAAGTTCCTCGCCGACGCGGCAACGAACCTGGCCGACGCCGTCCTTCGGGATACCGACGACGACGCGGGCGGTCTGCCCGAGCAGATCCGTTGCCTTGACTTCCGTGGAAGCCTGCTGGCCGTAAAGGAACCTGGCGAACATGTAGATGAGGGAGGCGAAGACCGCGCCGGTGATGAAGCCGATGCCGGAGGCCGCGAGAGTGGAGAGACCGTAGTAGGTGGCGATGGCTCCGGCTCCGCCGAAGGCGGTGATGAAGACGGAGAGGATGCGGGGACTGAGGAAGCTGGGTCCACTCTGATCCATTTCGTGGGCGATGTCGTGTTCGAAACCGAAGTGTTCGAAGACTTCGCCAAACAGGAGCGAGACCAGGAGGAAGAGGAAGCCGAACGCGGCGATTGAGAGGAAGACGGCGAAAGCGGAGAGAGTTTGCAGAAATTCTGCCACGGGGATGCCTAGATTGAGGAGTCTAGCGGAGGGCCCGGGATGGTGTCAATGCGCAGAATGGTCTTTG
>JABAQT010000016.1:3707-50401 GCA_019187195.1 Bryobacteraceae bacterium | reverse complement strand
TTAGGGCCGCCGGCGATTACGATCATTCCGTTCGACCGGGCGTGCGCGGCCAATTTTGCCCGGATCCGGCAGGACCGGAGCATCAAAGCCTCGGATGCAATGCAACTGGCGTGCGCGGCGCAGGCGCGCTGCGATCTGTTTCTAACGAATGATGACCGGCTGAGCCGGAAGATCATTCAGGGGATACAGTTTATCGCGTCGGTGGACCGGGCGTTCGTGTGAGGGGTGGCGGAAAGTTGAAAGCCCCGGAGCTGGGAACTCCGGGGCTAGAGGGGCTATAAACGGCGAGCTGGGCCTCGCCGCCGAGGATGCTATAAGTCGATGACGACTTACTATGTGCCTATACTAGGGCACTTCGAATGCCAAACTTCGAGAGCAAATACCCGCTCGCAAATAATTGAAAACAAATAGCGCGGCATGGATTCATATTGCGTGAAATCACGCACATTGAGTGATTTCACCTTATCCCGCGCACCCAGCACATGGCTATCGCCAGCTTTCATCCGGCGGTCCCCGGGTTGAGCTACCGGCCGGCGCACGAAATCCGGACGGGAGAACAACAGAGAGCGTAGCCTCAAATGGAGAAGGCCCCGGAGCTAGGAACTCCGGGGCCGTAGAGGGGCTAAATGGTGAGCTGGGTCTCACCATCGAGGATGATAAAGTCGATGACGACTTTATGAATTGTCTTCTAAGAGTGCAAGCGGTGTGCCAGAGAAGAAAATCGCTAAACTGTTGATAATACGATGCACCACAACCATCTCAACTGCGTCAAAACACCCAATTGCGTATTTTTCCGCACCAACATCGCCCCACATCCTCGCCACACCACGTCGTAGAGATTGCGCGTGTTTCGTCCAACGCTGACCGAGCGATATAATCCTAACGGCGGAACATTCATGCATCGCTTGCTCGAAACGGCATCTTTCCGCAATCGCGACCGCGCGATGGCGAATCTCGGCGCTCTGGCGGATCTTCCCGAAGACCTGCAATCCCGCATCTACTTCCTTCTGAGCGCGTCGGCTGATCCGGACATGGCGCTGCATTGCCTGTCGCGGCTCCACAACGAGAAAAAGGACGAGTTCGGAAGACTGACGGGCAATTCCTCGCTGCTGTTGCCGCTGATTACAGTCTTTTCGAACAGCCGGTTTCTATCCGAGGAGATTCTACAACAGCCGCCGTCGATCGAATCCGCTGTGCTCGGAGGCGATCTGCACCACCTGCTGACCACTGAGGAGATGGAACTGCGGCTCGAGGACTTTCTGCTGCAGCACGGCACGGGTGTTCCCTCGGCGCTCCAACTCGCTCAGTTCCGGCGGCAGCAGATTCTACGCATCATGCTGCGTGATGTTTCCGGGTTGTGCACTCTGGCGGAAACGACGGAGGAGTTGTCGAACCTGGCCGATGCGATTCTGCATGTGACCTACCGCCACATACGGGATGAATTGACGAAGCGGCATGGAGCGCCGCGCTACATTGACGAGACGGGCGCATCGCGGTTATGCGAGTTCAGCGTGCTGGCGCTCGGAAAACTGGGCGGCCAGGAGTTGAACTACAGCTCGGATATCGATCTGATGTTCGTTTATTCGGCAAACGGGGAGACGGACGGTGAGCGATCGATCAGCAACAAGGAGTTTTTCAAGAAAGTAGCGACGCAGTACACGACGCTGCTCTCGACGTATACGGCCAGGGGAATCTGCTACCGGGTGGACCTGCGGTTGCGGCCGGACGGAAAACTGGGCGAGGTTTGCATTTCGGTGGAAGGGGCCAGGCACTACTACCGGCAACGGGGCCGCGACTGGGAGTTGCAGATGCTGATCAAGGCGCGCGTGGCGGCCGGGGAGAAGGCGCCGGGACGTGAACTGCTCGATTTTGCCGAGCCTTTGATCTACTCCTCGACGCTCGATTTCCAGGCGGTGGAAGCGGTATCGGCGACGCGCGAGCGCATTCAGGAGAAGCTGCAACAGCGCAGAGGGACGGGCAAGGAGATCGACGTCAAACTGGCGCCGGGCGGGATCCGCGACATCGAGTTTCTGGTGCAATGCCTGCAGCGGCTGCACGGTGGGCGGGAGCCGTGGGTGCGCCATGGGGGGACACTGCTGGCGCTGTTCCGCCTGCGCGACAAGAACCTGCTTTCCGATTCGGAGTACTCGCGGCTGTGCTCGGCGTATGAATTCCTGAGGCATCTGGAACACAGGCTGCAATTCGAGGAAGACCGGCAGACGCACGTGCTGCCGCAGGACCGGGACGCGCTCGAGATTCTGGCGCGCCGCATGCCGGCTTCGGAGTTGGGGAGCCAGGCTTCGGCGAGTCAGATGCTGAGCCGGCTGCACGAATACCTGGACGACGTGCGCGAGATCTATGAGCGCGTCATTTACGCGCAGCAGCCCATGTATTACACGGGCATGGTTGCCGCGCCGCCGGTGGAGGAAGCCGGAGAATCGAAGCCCGCGGCACAGGCTGAGCCGGCGCGGGTGGAGCAACTGGACAGCAACCTGGTGCGGTTTCTCGATCAGAAGGCGCCGAATTTCGCGGCGGCGGTGAGCCGGGCGAATTTGAAACGGAGCGGCAAGTCATTCGAGAGGTATCTCGAGTGGGTGGCTCCGAATGTCGAATGGCTCGATTGGCTTGATTCGGACGCGGTGCTGACAGGGTATCTGCTGGACCTGTTCGAGCACAGCATCTATTTTTCCGAGCAGTTGATGCGGTTTCCGGAGATGCTGCGGGAACTGCGAAGAGCGCGGCTGCATCCGGGGGTGGACGATTCGATCGCGGAAGCGGCGGAACTGGAAGACGCCAACGATCTGCGGCGATTCTTCCGGAGGGAGATGTTCCGCATCGAGAGCGAGAGCATCTGCCTGGGCACGCCCGTGTTCGACTCCCTGAAGCGCGCCTCGAATCTCGCCGAGGCGGCAATCCAGGCGGCTTACCGGATCGCCGTGCGGGAGGTGGCTCAATCCCATCCGCCCCTGTCGGCGGACTACACGCCCGCCGGGCAGATGATGGTGATTGCGCTGGGACGCCTGGGGATGCGGGAATTCGACCTGGGATCGGACGCGGACCTGGTGTTCGTGATCCCGGATGAAGACGGGCCGGAGCACCAGTTCTGGACGCGCGTGGCGGCGAAGATGATCGACCGGATTTCGGCTTACACCCGGGAAGGGTTCATGTTCGCCATTGACACGAGGCTGCGGCCGAACGGGAGAGAGGGCGAACTGGTGCAACTCGAGGGCGCCTACAAAGACTACTTCGCGCAGCGGGCGGAGACGTGGGAGGGGCTCGCTTACCTGAAGTCGCGCTCGGTGGCGGGGAACGTGGAACGGTGTACGCAGTTTCTCAACGAACTGCAGGACTTGGACTGGAGGCGCTACGGGCAGAGCGGGCGGTCACAGAAGCAACTGCGGTTGATGAGGCAGAGGCTGGAGAAGGAGCAGGGGCCCGAGAACCCGCTCAAGGCGGGGCGCGGAGGCTACTACGACATCGATTTCGCCCTGATGTACTTGCGGTTGAAGGGAGCGGGGATCTTCTTCAAGGTGCTGAACACACCGGAGCGGATCGATGTAATCGAAAAGATGGGGCACCTGGAGCGGGCCGACGCGGCATTCCTGCGGGACGCGGCGACGTTTTACCGCGCGCTCGATCATGGATTGCGGGTGCTGACCGGACAGGCGGAGGGTACGCTGCCGCGATCGAACTCGCATAAAGAGATGCTGGCGGAACTGGTGGGACGGTGGACGCCGGCGCACCTGCACGATCAGCCGATCGAGGTGGAACTGGCCCAGATTCAGGACCGCACGCGCGAGTTCTTTGACCGGACATTCACGGGATGAGCGGGGAGTCCGGCGGGAGAAGGTGAGCCGGAAAGCGCCTGCTATCCTGGGCGCATGAGGCGCATTTCCGTCATTGTGTTACTCACATGCGCGCTTCTTCCAGCGGAGGAAGGCATGTGGACGTTCAACAATTTTCCCGCGGAAAAGGTAAGAGCAAAGTATGGATTCAGCCCGGACAAGGCGTGGCTGGACAAGGTGCGTCTATCCTCGGTGCGGCTGACGGAGGGCTGTTCGGCGAGTTTCGTTTCAAGCGAGGGGCTGGTGCTGACGAACCATCACTGCGCAAGCACCTGCATCCAGCAGATTTCGAGCGCGCGGAAGAATTACTCGGCGAACGGATTTTACGCGCGGACGGAAGGGGAGGAGGTGCGCTGCCCGGAACAGGAGGCCAACGTCCTGATAGGGATCACGGACGTGACCTCGCAACTCGTCGAAGCGACGAAGGGGATGGCGGACAAGGCGGCGAACGACGCGCGGAAAGCCGGAATCGCAAGGATCGAGAAGGCGTGCGCGACAAGCGACAGGATACGCTGCGAGGTGGTTCCGCTTTATGGCGGAGGCGTCTACGACCTCTACAAGTACCAGCGTTATCAGGACGTGCGGCTGGTGTTCGCGCCGGAGTTCGACATTGCTTTTTTCGGTGGTGATCCGGACAATTTCATGTTTCCGCGCTACGACCTGGATTTGACGTTTCTACGGATCTACGAAAACGGGAAACCTCTGCGGACCGGGCACTATTTTCCCGTGTCACGCAGCGGGCCGAAAGTGGAGGAACTGGTGTTTGTCTCCGGCAATCCCGGATCGACGAACCGGCGGAACACGGTTTCGATGCTTGAAACGCAGAGGGATCTGATCACTTTCCGCAAACTGCTGTATCTCGCCGAGTACCGCGGGTTGTTGACGGAATTCCAGACACGCGGCGAGGAGCCGAAGCGAATCTCGCAGGATGCTTTATTCACGGTTGAGAACTCGCTCAAGGCGTACACGGGCGAGGAGGAGGCGCTGCTCGATGAGCGGTTTTTCGCGCGGAAAAGAGGCGAAGAACGGGAGTTCCGTAAGCGTGTGGCGGACGATCCGGCGCTCGAACGAAAGTACGGCAAGTCGTGGGACGAGATCGCCGCGGCCGAGGAGAAGCACCGGCAGTTGTGGCTGGCTTATCAATTCGTCGAGAAGTTGTACGGGTTCCAGTCCGATCTCTACCGGCACGCGCGGCGCCTGGTGCGCATGGCCGGAGAATATCCGAAGCCGAACGGAGAACGGCTGGCGGAGTACACCGACGCGCGGAGGCCGGAGATGAGGCAGGCGCTGTTGAGCGCGGCTCCCATCTATCCGGAGTTCGAGACGGAGACGCTGACATGGTCGCTGACGAAGTTGAGGGAGGCGTTGGGTCCGGATGACCCGTTTATCCGGAAACTGTTTGCGGACCGCTCGCCGCGGGAAGTGGCAACCGGGGCGGTGCGGGGGACGGCGCTGCGGGATGTGGCGGCGAGGAAGAAACTGATGGAGGGCGGGAAAGCGGCTCTCGGCGCGTCGCACGATCCGATGATCGAGTTGGCGGAACTGGTGGATCCCTACGCGCGGGAGATCCGCAAGAAGATGGAAGACGAAGTGGAGTCGGCGCTGGCCATCAATGAGGAGAATCTGGCGAAGGCGCGGTTCGCGGTGTACGGGAAGTCGATTTATCCCGATGCAACGTTCACACTACGGCTGACGTACGGGCAGGTGAAAGGCTGGGAGGAGAGGGGTCGCGCGGTGCCGCCGTTTACGAATCTGGGCGGAGCTTTCGAGCGCGCGACGGGGCGCTTTCCCTTCGCCCTGCCGGAAAGCTGGCTGCGGGCGAAATCAAAACTGAACCTGCAAACGCCATTCAATTTCGTGACGACGAACGACATTATCGGAGGAAACTCGGGCTCTCCGGTGATTGACCGGAACGCGGAGTTGGTGGGGTTGATTTTTGACGGCAACATCCATTCGCTGGGCGGAGATTACTGGTTTGACTCGGCATTGAACCGGGCGGTGGCCGTGGATTCGGCGGCAATTCTGGAGGCGCTTGACAAAGTGTATGGGGCCGGGCGGGTGCTGGAAGAGTTGCGGCGGCAGTAAACCGTATCAGGACCTGGCGATTGTCTCGACGATCGCATCGCCGTTGCGGAAAAGTTCGGGTTTGATTTCGGCTCCGATGCCGGGTGCTTCGGAGGCTTTGAGGAATCCGTTTTGGGGCACGGGGACGTTGTTCAGGAAGTAAGGATACTGGTGGGTGTACTTCCAATAGTTGGTTTCCATGATGAGGAAGTTCGAGAGCGCGGTGCAGACATGGATGGAACACAGATAGAGGAGAGGGCCGCCGCAGGTGTGAGGTGAGGTGGGGATGAAGTATGTGTCGGCCATGTCGGAAATCTTCTTCGCCTCGGAGGGTCCGCCGCACCAGGTGAGATCGTACATGAGGACATCGCAGGCCTTGCGCTCGAAGAACTCGCGGTATTCATAGCGGCTGGCGAGGGTTTCGCTCATGCAGATGGGGACGCTGGTTTCAGCGGCGAGGCTCGAATAGGCGGCGGCGTTACTCATGAGCATGGCGTCTTCGAGGTACAGGATGTGATAGGGTTCGAGGGCTTTGGCGATGCGCTGCGCGCTGGGCAGGTCGAACCGGCCCCAGCAATCGACGGCGATATCCATTTTGAGTCCCACCTTGTCGCGGATCTCGCGAATCCAACCCATGCCGCTCTCGAGGGCCTCGTTCGAGAGGTAGTGATCGGGAGCGGAGAAGGGATAGATCTTCATGGCGGTGATGCCGCGGTCGAGAAGGAACTGCACGATCTTCATGGTGTCGCGGCCCATCTTCGTTTCGTTGATGGCCCAGTAGTCGGTAGTGGTGTTGTAGACGCGGAGCCGGGGCCTGGTCCTGCCTCCGAGGAGGCGGTAGAGGGGCAGGCCGGAGGCCTGGCCGAGGATATCGAGTTGAGCCATGTTGACGGCGCTCAGAACGCGCATATCCGCGCCGCCCGCGTTGCGCATGGCCATGCGGTGGTAGAAGGCGCGCCAGATGCCGTCGATATCGCGGGGGTCGCGTCCGATCAGCGTGGGCGCGTAGTCGCGAAGTGTGCCGATTTCTCCCTGGTGGAAAGGATAGGTTTCTCCCGTGCCGGTCAGGCCCCGGTCGGTGTGAAGCCGGACCCAGCAGAATTCGGCTCCATCGGAGCCGCCCGAGCCGCTGCCGGTATGGATGCCTTCGCGGAAGGTGACGGCATCGATCCGGGTAATCTTCATCGGCTGGGTGTTGTCGATGGCGGATTGAAGACAGGAAGGGACCAGGGCCGCTCCGAGGGCGGCCGCCGATTGAGTGAGGAATGTACGCCGGGTTGGGTTGCACATGGCTGGTTCTCGAAGAGTACGCCGGTGAGGCACGTCTTGTAGCCTAATTTAAACGGACCCGGACAGTCCAGCGCACGTAGCCGGCGCGAAGTTTGATCACCTCGCGCTATGTTCCGGAACGGCGGCCCAGGCGGGCGGCCATGCGGTAGACAGCGGCTCCGGCTCCAATGGTGCCGATGGCGCCAAGGGAGATCCAGGGTTGGAAGAGAATGCCCCAGACGACCATGGCGAGTCCGGCGGCGATGTAGGACACGGGAATCAGCGGATAGAGGAAATTGAGCGCGGGCAGACGGCGCCAGCCGCTCCGCCGCCGGAATACGAAGACCGAGGCCACGGCAAGAACGCTGAAGATGGTGAGACTGAAACCGATGTAGGTGAGGAGATTGGGAATCCGCGTACCCGTGAAGAGGATGGCGCAGGCTCCCTGGCTGAGGATGGCTACGACGGGCGTACGCCACTTGGGGTGCAGTTTGCCGGCGGCGGAGGGAAACAGTCCGTTCAAGGCCATGGCATAGTAGACGCGCGGGCCGATGGTGACCATGGCGTTGACGGCGGCCATGAGGGAGACGGTCATCAGGACGCGGAAGATGGAGGCGGCCTCGTCCGGGAAGAGATAGTGCACGGAGACCTGCCCGACGGCGATAACGTTGCGCAGTTCCGAGGGCGGAGTTGCGTAAAAGAACACGACATTCAGCCCAAGGTAAAGGACGGCGACACAGGCGGTTCCCATCGCGAGGGCGCGCGGCAGCGTGTGCTCGGGATTCCGGAGTTCCTCGGCGACGTAGGTAGCCGCG
Organism: Bryobacteraceae bacterium; assembly: GCA_019187195.1. Lineage (GTDB taxonomy): Bacteria > Acidobacteriota > Terriglobia > Bryobacterales > Bryobacteraceae > CADEFT01. The sequence continues at coordinate 42,408 of JABAQT010000016.1, read as the reverse complement.
TTCCAGCCGCTGTAGCCCACCATGACCCAGAGAAGCTGAATGAGGAAATCGACGGGGAGCGGCCGGGTGGAAGTGCGCGGAACCGTCTCGTGGAAGTGCTCCCACTTGCCGTCACCGAAAAGGATTCCGGAAGCGATGAGAAGGACGATGATGGTGATCTTGGCGAGCGTAAGGACGTTCTGTACGCGGGAGGCGCTGCGCAACCCAAAGCAGTTCAGGAGAGTGGAACCCGCAATGAGGGCAGCCGCCATCAACTGCTCCGAGCCGAACTGGAGGGAGAAAAACGAGGGCCCGATGGTGACGGAGTAGCCGCCCGCCACGGGAAAAACACGCGCCAGGTAGTAGGCGAAGATCAGGGCATTGGTGGCGATGGGCGCGGAAAAGCCCGCGAAGAATGACATCCATCCGGTCATGAACCCCCAGGCTTTGCCGTAGGCCTGAGTGAGGTAGACAAACTCCCCTCCCGAGCTCGGAAAGTTGATTCCGAGTTCGGCGTAACTGAGCGCGCCGGCGAAGGCGAAGGCGGCTCCAATGCCCCAGGCGGCGATGATGAGCAACGGCTGGCCGAGCGCGCCCAGCATCAGGCCGGAGGCTCCGAAGATGGTCGCCCCGATCATGTTCGAGATGACCATCGCAGCGGCGCTTCCCGTACCCAGCAGCCTGGGGAGAGCAGTGTCGACGCTGGCCGGCGGAGTGCCGCGCATGTTGCCCTGACCCTAGCGGTCCACGCGGGGGGCGGGCACGGGCACGTCGGTCCGCTGCTCCTTCATTCTGCGGTTGCGCATGTCGCCGAGGAACTGTTGGGTGTAGCGCCGGTTCAGGTCGATGGTGGCTATGGCGGCCGTGCCGCGCTCGCGCGCCCAGGCGACGCGCTCCCCGTCGGGGTCCATGATGTAGGTGGGGTGGTCGTAGCCGCTGGTGACGAGGAAGATCCGGTTCTCGATGGCGCGGGCCTTGGCGAGCGTCTCATCGCCGCCCCAGATGGGGAGCAGGATCATTTCGGCTCCCTGGGCCGCGAGCGCTTTCGCCGGGTCCGTATAGAAGACGTCGTAGCAGATCATCAGACCGATTCGTCCGAAATCGGTGTCGAAAACGGGATACTCTCCGCCGGGGGTAAGCCCGGCCTCGTATTCCTCGCGCGGGAGATACACTTTGCGGTACCTGCCGGCAAGACGGCCTTCGCGGTCGATGAGGACGGCGGTGTTGTAGACGGCCGGGCCTTCTCTTTCGTAGAGACCGGCCACGACATAAGAGTGGCGGTCGCGCGCGAGTCTTCCGAGGCGCGCCGTCGTGGGTCCGGGAACGGGTTCGGCTACCTGGACGTAGGGAATTCCGGTGCCGACCACGGTCATGCCCTCGGGAAAGAGGATGATATCCATGGGGCCGGGCGCGGCCTGATCGAGGGCGCTGATAAAGCGCTCGACGTTTTCCTCGCGCGATTTGAGGCGCGCCGGGCGGAGATTGATGGAAGCCACGCGGATCTTGCGCTCTCTTGGAGCGGGGACGGGTTCGAGACTGACGTCATCCCACCACACCGTGCCGCCGGGGGCGTTGCTCAGGAACAGTTGGAGGACGGCCTCGGTGGCGCGCTCCGGAGCGGGGATGTCGAGCCAGGTTTTCGTCCATTCACCTTCCTGCTTGGTCTTATAGATATAGTCCGGCTGGCCGGCTCGCTTCCCCGCCCCATCGCGCCAGTCCACGCGCGGGACGATCTGCCAGGTGGGATAACGCACACCCTGCGATTTGTAGTAGGCCGTGAAACGATACCACTTTCCGGCTTCGATGCCGCTCACGGTGTGCTCCCAACCGCCGTGAACGGCAATGTTGCTGTTGCCGGAGACGGCGAGCGACCCCTTGCCGCCGCGCGTGATGGTGTGGTCGATGTAGGTCTTGGGGGCGGTTTGTTCCCTCTGGCTCCAAACCCGCCAGGAAGTGGATTCGATGCGCGCCGGTTCGGCGAAGGCGGCCGCGGCAACCAGGAACAGGAAGAGTTTCACGTTTCAGGAGTCTCCTGCGGTTATCATACTGTAGCCGCGACGGGCGTAATCAAGGCCGCTGAAGAGAGTGCCCGCCGCGGCGGCGGCGATGGCGGCCGGAATCAGGACCCGGGGGAAGAAGCCGGCGGCGGCGGCGAGAATCACGCCTCCGGCAAGGATCTGAATGGTAGTGCTGACTTTGCCCGCCATGGAAGGCGGGAACCGGGTGCGCCGGGTGCGGGCATAGATGGCGGCCGCGCCCGCGAGGATGAAAGCGTCGCGTCCGAAGATAAGCCCCACCAGCCACCATGGAACCACCCCCGCCATGCCGAGGGCAATGTAGCCGGCCGACATCAACACCTTGTCCGCCAGGGGATCGAGATAAGCGCCGGCGCGGGAGTGCCACGACATGCGCCGGGCGAGAAATCCGTCGAGGAAATCCGTTAGGCCGGCCACCAAAAACCAGAGCAAACCCTGGCGGAAGTCGCCTTGCGCAACCATCGAGGCGCAGATGGGGGCAAGGGCGATGCGCAACACGCAGAGGAGGTTCGGGAGATGCCGCATTAGGCGGAACTCGATGGACTCACGCCACCACGTGAGCGGCTTTCGTCATGAGTTGATCATAGGTGATCAATTCGTACAAGGAAGGATCGGACATGATCCTGGCCACCAGGGCGGTGTGCATGGCGTGTCCGGCGCGCTCGGCGATGACGTGCCCCAGCAGTGGTTTGCCGATCAGCGCGAGATCGCCGATGAGGTCGAGGGCCTTGTGCCGGCAAGGTTCGTCGGGGTAGCGAATGCCGCCGGGATTCATGACCCTGTCGCGTTCGAAACAGACGGCGTTCTCGAGGTTGGCGCCGCGAATGAGGCCCATGTCGCGCATGGCGTCGAGTTCCCAGAAAAAGCCGAAAGTACGCGCCGGGGCGATGTCGCCCGCATATGCCTCGGGGGTCAGTTCCATTTCAAGCGTCTGGTGGCCCACCAGGGGATGATCGAAATAGATGTGGCAGGAGAGGAAGAAACCATCGGCGGGAAGAATCGAGATGCGCTTTCCCTTGGCTTCCACCGTGACTTCCCGGCGGATGCGCAGGTAGCGCTTACGGCGGCGAAAGACGCGAACGCCAGCCTCCTGAATGAGACGTACGAATGGCTCGCCGCTGCCGTCGAGGATCGGCACCTCGAGGTTGTCGATTTCGACGTAAGCGTTGTCGATGCCCATGCCGTAGAAGACACTGAGCAGGTGTTCGGTGGTGGAGATCAGCACGCCCTGGCGCATAAGGCTGGTGGCATAACTGACGCGCGCCACATGCCGCCAACTGGCTGGGATCGCGAAACGTTCCAGATCTGTGCGAAGGAAGACGATCCCCGTCATCGGGGGAGCAGGCAGAATCCGAATGCGAACCGGGACCCCATGATGCAGTCCAATTCCCTCTGCCTCGACAGGGCGCTGAACGGTAGTTTCAAAGCGCAAACAAGCCTCCAAGGGGCCTAAGCAAGTGATTATGCCACAACAAGTTACGCTTGTCACATGTGTCATTTTTACCACAATTCGGGCTTGGCGGTGTGTCCTGGGCGCCTCTGGGGTATCATAGGGGGGTCATGCCCGCCCCCCGGCTTTTTCTTATCGATAGCTTCGGGTTCATCTTTCGCGCCTATCACGCGCGGGCGCGGACGCCGGCTCCTCCGATGCGCACCTCGAGCGGGCTATCGACGGAAGCAGTGTACATCTTTCACAACATGGTACGGCGGCTTACAACCGCTCACAAGCCGGATTACGTTGTGGCGGTTTTCGAGAGCGCCGGGAAAACATTTCGAGAGGAGTCCTTCGCCGAATATAAAGCCAACCGCACGGAAATGCCTCCCGACCTTGGCGAGCAGATCCCTTACATACGCCGCATTCTGGAGGCGCAGCGAATCCCGGTGCTCCAATCGGAGGGATTCGAGGCCGATGATGTGATCGGCGCCGTGGCCAAGGCGGCGGCGAGCCAGGGCGTGGACGTGATGATTGTGTCGAGCGATAAGGACATGCTGCAACTGGTGAACCAGCATGTGCGGATGCTGAATCCGATGAAGGACGATGCAGTCTACGACACGTCGGCGGCGACCGGGTTCATGGGTGTGACTCCGCGGCAGATTCCAGACCTGCTGGCGCTCAAGGGAGACGCGATCGACAACATTCCGGGAGCGCCGGGGATTGGGGACAAGGGAGCGAAGGAGATCATCAACCGCTACGGGAGTGTCGAGGAAGCCATAGCGCACGCGGGTGAGATTACCAAGCGAACCCAGCGCGAGAGCCTGCTGAATCATAAAGAGCAGATTCTGCTCAGCAAGAAACTGGCGACCATCGACACTTCCGTGCCCGTGGAATGGAAGCTCGAGGACTGGGCCGTCCACCCGCCGGACGAGGATCAACTGAGGGCGCTCTACCGCGAGTTGGAGTTCTTCAGTCTGCTCAAGGAACTAGGGCCCGCGGAGGCCGACTCGGCGGGAGACTGGGGCGTGCTCGACACGGCGGAATCGGTCGAACAATGGCTGAGCCGGATGGACAAGCGGAAAGCGGCGGGAATTACGCTGTCGGAAGCCGCCGGCGGGGAGCTGGCGCTCGAATCGATGCTCGGCATCGCACAGGGGCCGCGGCAGGGGAGAGCCGTTCCGGAGCGGCATTTTCCGATCCTCAAAACGATGATCCAGGACGCCGCGCTGCCGAAGATCACGCACGACTGGAAGTCACTGCAACAGGCGCTGCCCAGACACGGACTCTCCGCCGCCGGAGTGGAACGGGATGTCATGTTGGAGGCGTTCCTTCTCAATCCGGACCCTTCGGCGGCGAATCTGGGAAAGCTCTCGGAACGCTATCTGGACCGGCGATTGAGCGGGGCGCCCGATCAGCAGGCCGGCTGTATTGTGGCGCTTGCGGAGTTGTTGGGCGGACAACTGGCGGCCAGGGACGAACTGGCGACGCTCTACAGGGAAGTGGAGATGCCGTTCACGCGAGTGCTGGCGCGGATGGAGACCATCGGCATCCTTATTGAGACCGCGCAACTCGGCCGGCTGTCGGAGCACCTCGATACGGAGATCCGGAGGCTGACGGCGGAAATCCACGAGATGGCCGGGCATCCGTTCAACATCAACTCTCCCCAGCAGTTGGGCAAGGTGTTGTTCGAGGAGATGGGGCTGCCCGCGCCGGTGAAGTACGGCAAAGGGAAACAGGTCTCGACGGCGGCGGATGTTCTGGAAGACTTGGCGGAGGCGCACCCCATCGCGCGCAAGGTGCTCGACTACCGGCAGCTGGCAAAGCTGAAGGGGACGTATGTCGATGCCCTGCCCCAGAGGATTGACGCGGCCACCGGACGGCTGCATACCTCGTTTCACCAGACGGGAGCGGCCACGGGGAGGCTCTCGAGTTCCGATCCGAACCTGCAGAATATTCCCATTCGCACCGAACTGGGGAGAGAGATACGCGCCGCATTCGTGCCGCGGCGCGGCTGGAAGATGCTGGTGGCGGACTATTCGCAGATCGAACTGCGGCTGCTTGCCCACCTTTCGGAAGACTCTGTTCTGCTGGACGCTTTCCGTTCGGGGCAGGACATCCACGCGCGCACGGCGTGTGAAGTGTTCGGGGTGAAGCCCGGGCAAGTGACGGCCGACATGCGGCGGATGGCCAAGGCGGTCAATTTCGGGATCGTGTACGGGCAGACGCCGTTCGGATTGGCGGCGCAACTGGGCATTTCGCGGCAGCAGGCGGAGCTTTACATTCTGAACTATTTCGAGCGCTACAAGGGCGTGAAGAACTTCATCGACGAGACGATCGCGGAGGTGCGGCGGACGGGTGTTTCGAAAACCATGTTCGGCCGGGAACGTCCGATTCCGGACATGCACAGCCGCAACCCGAGCGCGCGCGGATTCGCGGAACGCACGGCCGTGAACACGCCCATGCAGGGCGGCGCGGCGGACCTGATCAAGATGGCGATGCTGCGGATCGACCGGCGGATGGAAGAAAAAGGATGGGGGACGCGGCTGCTGCTCCAGGTGCACGACGAACTGGTTCTGGAATCGCCCCCGGAAGAGGTAGAGGAAGCAGCGGCGCTCGTCAAGAGGGAGATGGAGAGCGTACGGGAGTTGAAGGTTCCCCTCCTGGTGGAGGTGGGAACCGGTGACAACTGGCGCGACGCGAAGTAAGTGTCATCCGGAAGGCGTCAGTGATCGATTGGCGTCATGCGTGGTCATGGGCGCGGCGGGGAGCCGGATTTCGACCTCGAGGCCGGTGGGTTTACGATTGCGGCAACTGACCGTGCCCCGGCAGGCTTCGACGCAGCTTTTCACGATGGCCAGGCCGAGACCCGTTCCTCCGGTGCGCCTGTCTCTGGAATCCTCGATACGGTAGAAGGGGGCGAAGATCTGATCGAGGGCTTCGTCGGGAATTCCGGGGCCGTTGTCGGCCACCAGGATCACAACGTCCTTTCCGGCGGGGTTCGCCGAGACTTCGATCTTGCCTTCCCGTCCCGAGTAGCGCACCGCATTACGTATGAGATTAGACAACGAACGGTGTAAGTAATCGGGCTCGGCGGTGACTTCCAACCGGGGGTCGGCGTCGACGCGCACGGGGGTGCCGTTGGCTTCCCGCTCGACGACGCGCTGAATGGCCCCCGCCACGTTCACCTTCGATAGTCTCACTTCGGCGCTTTTCAGCCCCGCCTTGGAAAAAGAGAGAAGCTCATTGACAAGGCTGGACATATCCGCGACTTCCTCGCGTAGGCCGGCAATCGAATCCGCCTGCGAACCCTGGGCCTTGCGTTCGAGAATCGCCAGCGCCAATTGCATCCGCGCCAGGGGAGAGCACAATTCGTGGGCGATGTCGCCGAGAAAGCGCTTCTGGCCCTGCACAAACCCCTCGAGCCGCGCGGCCATGCGCCGGATGGCGGATCCCAACTGGCCGATTTCGTCGCCCCGGCCGGCGGGGATGCGCACGTCAAACTGGCCTTCCGCGATACGTTCGGCGGCCTGTTTCATCTGTTCAATGGACCGTTTTATGCCGCGAATCAGCGGCAGCCAGCAAAGAAACGAGATGAGCAGAACGGCGGCGGTGGCGCCCAGCCAGGGTTTCGCATCAAAGAAGAACGGATTCGTCAGTAGCCTGGGAGAGGAGAGGAGTATCGTACCCCGGACCGGATCGGGCGATGCTGGACCGCGGAGGGGGATGCGCACACCGACCCAGTACATATCGGGATCCCCGGTGACGACGAGGAAGGGTGGTGAGCTGGGAGGCAGAGCGGGCGGTTCGCCGGGAGGCGGGGGCAGGCTCTGCAGATGGCCCCGGAAGCGCCCTCTCCTCAGCCGGTCCATCACCGGTTCGGGAAGATCCACCTTCGGCCCGGCCACCTGTTCGCCCTCTCCGCGAAACAGGTAGAACGTGACGCCATGGGCGGCGCTGTAGCGGGCCAGCAGTTCGTTGCGCTTCGATTCAGGGGTGTCCTCCAATTCGAGCGCGAGAAGACGCGAGACCGAGGTGATGCGTTCGCGGGCAGGGGCGAGGAGGAAGGACTCGAGTTCGAGACGCAGTTGCACGCGGACAAAGATGGCGAAGACGATCGCAAGCAGCGTGAGATTCAGCAGGACGAGCAGGAAGATCTTCGTGCCGAGCGGAACGCTGCGTTTCATGCCTCGAACTCCGCCACGGGCTTTTTCATGCGGTATCCGGCTCCGCGAACCGTTTCGATGAAGCGTGGAGTCTTTACATCGTCGCCAAGCTTCTTTCTGAGCGATGACACATGCACATCAATCGAGCGGTCGAAGACATCGAAGCTGCGATCGGCCACGGCATCGAGCAATTGCTCCCTGGTGCGCACGCGTCCCGGGGCCCGAGCCAGAGTGAGGAGAATCTGATATTCAATGGGAGTGAGGTTCAATGACTTGCCGCCGAGGGAGGCGGCACGGGCCTCGGGGTCGATCCACAACTCGCCTAGGGGGATGGGGGCTTGCGACGGCTCGGCGGCGACTTCGGCCGTCATGGTGGAGCGGCGCAGGACGGCTCTCAATCGCGCCAGCAGTTCGCGAATCGAGAACGTTTTCGGCAGGTAGTCGTCGGCTCCGATCTCGAGGCCGGCGATGCGATCGGCTTCGTCGCCGCGGGCGGTCAGCATGAGTACGGGGACATCGGACTTGCGCCGCAGTTGGCGCAAGACTTCGAGGCCGTTGATGCCGGGGAGCATGACGTCGAGGATAACGGCGGCGTATGGTTCGGACAAGGCGCGTTCGAGACCTTCGTGGCCGCTGTGCGCCATTCCGACAGTATATCCAAGGGGTTCGAGGTAGTCCTGAACGAGGCGGCAGAATTTGACGTCATCGTCGACAATCAGGATCCGAGGGGGGATCGCTTCCGCGGGGACTGCCACACTTCGATGATATCCTTCCTCGGGCGGGAGGTGAGATGTGAGGCTGCCAACAATATGGCGGAGCTATTACTTTTTTGCCGGGCAGGGATTTTCCATCACGGGAAAGTTACGGGCTCAAGAGAGTGGGTTGGGTGGGTCAATTGGAGGTTCCAAGGCAGGTTTTTCAATAGGTTGGACGATCGATTGAGGAAACTTGGAGAGGAACAACCCTATTCTCTTGAGCCTTCCCTTTTGTTCATACATCTCCAAGAAAAGCAATCGGCATGCCAAACCGTAAATGATTGATTTCAATAAAAACAGCCGGAAAGCCGGGGGTGGGAGTTCCGGTAATTCTTTCCGGCCATTTCTTTTCGGCCAAGTGTTCCAAAATGGGACAGATCTATTTCCCGGCTCCCAAAGGGACAGTGCTTGGCGGACGCGACACCTGTCCTTTGCGGGCCTCATCGACGGAGATATTATAGACATCGAGAGTCGTTCCCAATGACTGGTCCATTGCGACCCTCGCGCGGCTATAGGTGCTGAGGGCTGTCACTTCGGTTCCCTGCGCGACAGCGAGATCCCTTTGGGCCTGAATCACAAGGAAAATAGTGGAGGCTCCGAGCGCATACTTTTTCTGCTCGGCGTCAAGGGTCTGTTCGGCGAAGATGCGGGCCTTCACCGCCGCCTGGTAGCCGGCGCGGGCCTGCTGGAGGCCGATGAGGGCGTTCTGGACGTCCACGCGCACCTGATTCAGTTGCGCCTGTGCGCGCAGTTCCTGCTGGCGGAGCGACAGCAGATCGTTGGCCATGTCGGCGCGGGCCTGACGGTTGTGAAGGGGGATGGTCAATTGAAACTGCACGTTGTAGTTGGGGAAGTTACGGGCAAAGACCTGCCGCAGCACTCCGGAATAGTCGCCCACGAAGAATGGATTGGCCACCTGCACGAAACCGGGCACGCCGGGGACGGTGATCAGGCTCGCATTTCCGGAGAGGCCGTTATTGCGCATCGAGGCGGTGACATCCAATTGAGGTTTCAACTGGCTCTTGTCGCCTTCGAGGCGAATCTTGGAGGACAACACACTCAGCCTGGTCTGTTCGAGATCCGGACGCTTCTCGAGCGCAATGTTTACCAGATCCTGGATAGGCTGGATCTTTTCCGTATCGGGAATCTTTATGGAATCGGTGGTCACGATTCGCGCATCGGCCAGCGAAGGGCTTGATACGCCTGTCCGGCTCAAGGCGTTCTTGAGGATGGTTTCTTCCTGCAGGACCCGCGTTTCGGAAACGGTGAGATCCTGCTGGTTGCGCGCCACTTCGGATTCGGCGCGCACGATTTCAATGGGTGCGAGGGTGCCGATTTCGACCTGCTTCCTGTTGTCGCTGAGCAGTTTTTCCGCGAGCGCCAGCGCCTGCCTCTTGACGCGAGCGTCCTCGTTGAAGCTGACCAGGTCCCAATACATGTTGACGATCTGGGAGACGGTGACAATGACCTGTTGCTTGAACACCAGTTCGGAGGCGGTGATTTCGTTGCGGGCGATGCGGATGTTGCGGTTGTTGACCGCCCGGCCAAAGCCGCGCAGCAGGCTCTGCGTCAGCGTGATGCCGAGGTTGCCGGTGTAGTAGGGATTGATCTCGGCGCGTGGGACGGTGGAACGGACATAGCTATTGTTGAAGTCGACCGAGACGCTGGTTCCGGTAAGGAATCCTCTCTGGTAGCTGAAAAAAGGCGATTGGTTGCGGACGGTGTAGGCAGGCACGCCGGTGGCGAAGGAGTTGGAGTTTATGGTGGTGTTGTGAAAGAAGCCATAGCCCGTAACGATGGTGGGGTCGAGGATGGGGATTGTGGTGCCGGTCTGGGAGAAGACGAATCCACCGGCGGAGGTGGTGCCCTGGTTGGTGGCTCCGGCCCCGGAGATGGCGGTTCCCAGACCGCCGGTGGAAGCGACCTGATTGCCCACGTTGGTGGTGGTTGTGCTCAAGGTGGTGGGAATACCGCGGATCAAGCCTCCGGCGCGGGCTCGCAAGAGTTCGGTTTCGGCGATGGGGATGGAGTAGCGCTGGATCTCGAGATCGAGGTTGTTCTCGAGCGCGAGGGCGATGGCGTCCTGCAAGGAAAGGTAGATTCTTCCCGCGCGGATGAGGGATTCCAGGCGGCCGGAGTTCTGGAGATTGATGGGGGCCACTTCCTGGTACTTGTATTTCTGAAGCCAGCCGCGAAGGCCGCCCATACTGAGGCCGGGTGAACTGGATGGCCGTGGAGGGGGCACGACGCCTGGGGCTTGCTGAGCGAAGAGCGCCTGCGAATGGAACAGGACCCAGGCGGCGAAGAGAGCGATGGGTTTCTTCATGGGAGAATAAGTCCTCGAGCGAAAAGGCACTACAAGAAGAACGTGGGAACGCGAGACGTAGTTCCCAATACCACATGGTATATCAGGAAGGGCGTCGGGACCGGGATGGAGGTTATGGGGAAAGTCGTAAACGCAACCTCGGTTTGGAACTTCAGCCTCGGAATCGATAATCTCCGCCGAGGTAGTTTGCGCCATCTTATCCTTTGTTTCTAATCTCCTCTTCCCCGTTCGCCGATGGTATACTTGGGCTTCGTGTGAACTCCAATACCGAGAAAATACTGGAACTCTTCCGCCAGACCGGCGCGTACCTCGAGGGGCATTTCCGTCTCACCAGCGGGATACACAGTCCGGAGTACCTACAGTGTGCCCTGGTGCTTCAGTATCCTCACTATGCGGAGATTCTGGGCCAGAAACTGGCTTCCGGATTTCGACGGCTGGAGCCGGTTCGAAACCTGGACGTGGTGGTGAGCCCCGCGATGGGCGGACTGATCATCGGCCATGAAGTGGCCCGGGCGCTGAATGCGCGTCACATCTTCGCCGAGCGTGTCGAGAACACGATGACTTTTCGCCGGGGGTTCGCGGTAAAGCCTGGAGAAACAGCAGTGGTGGTGGAGGATGTGATCACCACGGGCGGGAGCACCCTCGAAGTGGTGCAACTGCTGAAGCAGAGCATGGCTCGAGTGGTGGGGGCGGGGTCCATCATCGACCGCAGCGGCGGACGGGCGGACGTGTCGGTTCCGCGCATTGCGCTTGCCACGATGCATGTGGTGGCCTACGATCCCTCGCAATGTCCACTCTGCGCCAACGGGATCCCCGTGGTGAAGCCGGGCTCGCGCGCCGTTGCCTGAATGCCGCGCAGGCTGAAGTTCACTATCTCCTACGATGGAACGGAGTATCATGGCTGGCAAAAGCAACCGGGGCTGGCCACGATTCAGGGCTCGATCGAAGAGGTTCTGAGCCAGATCGAGGGGGATCGAGTCGATGTAGTGGGGTCGGGGCGCACGGACGCGGGAGTGCATGCGCTGGCGCAAGTGGCGGCGGCCACTCTTCACAACCCCATCCCAACGGTGAACCTTCGCAAAGCGATGAACCGGCTGCTTGCGAGGGACATTCGAATTCTCGACGTGAGGGAGGCGGCAGCGGGGTTCCATCCGCGGTTTCACGCGGTCGCCAAGACCTACGAATACCGCATTTACCGCGAGGAGATCTGCCCGCCCTTCGAGCGCCGTTACGTCTATCATCATCCGTATCCGCTCGACGAGCAGGCGTTCCGAACAGCGGCTTCGCTCTATGAAGGAACGCACGATTTCACGGCCTTCGCCGCCGCCGATGAAAAGGACGCGCTGGGGGCGGCAAAGGTGCGCACCATCTTCAGTTCCACGGCGGAGCGAGAAGGGACGCGGCTGGTATACCGCGTACGCGGGTCGGGCTTCCTGAAACACATGGTGCGCAATCTGGTGGGCGGATTGCTGGAAGCGGGTAAAGGGAACCTTACGATGGGGGAGTTGGCCGCCTTGCTCGAAAACCCGAACCGGAGAAAGCTCGGGCATTCCGCACCCGCGTCCGGGCTGTTCCTGGTTGGCGTCGAGTACGAGTGACGCTTCTCTCTGATACGCTACCAGCATGGCCAGCCGTCTGTTGCCTGCGCCGCTGTCAACTGGTTGGGCTCCGTGCGCGAAGACCGGCCCGCGGTTCAGGAGGAAGAGTCCATGAGGTGGTTCGTCCTGATACTATGTTGCGCGCAGCGGATTTGGGCGCAACAGGATTTCTCACCGTCCTCGCCGGAGCGGGAATTCGTCTTGCGGAGCGCAATCGCCCACGCCACGTCCGGCTACTTCCTCTTTTACCCTCGAGGCGCCATGAACTACGAAAAACTCGCCAGCCGCATTGTTGAATCGCTTCATCCGCTTCCTGGAGAGCGCGTCTATTTCCGTCCGGATCCGGGGTACTTCGACGGACTTCTGGCGCCGCTGCGCAAGAGACTTTCCGCGGCCGGCGCCGTGGAGGTGAGGAACCTGGATGACGCCGAGATCTACCTCTGGCTACCGCTGCGTCCTGGAGGACCGGGTTTGCCCGGCGCCGAGAGGCTTGCCGTCAAGGAGTGGACCGATAGGGGAGGGCCGCGCCGGCAACTTCACTTCCACTGGGGAGAGGGCAGCGTCTCGCCGGACGGCCTGTACCTGGAGCATAGCAGCGCGTTGGATGCGCTTTACGAAGACGCCCTCGACATCGACTATCAGGCGCTTGCGGCCGCACAGGACCGGGTGATCGCCCAACTGAAGGGAGGGCTCGTCCGTGTCCGCACGGCGGCGGGCACGGACATCGTGTTTCGCACGGGAGACCGGCCGTTCAACAAGCAGGATGGAGACGCTTCGGCCGCGCGCGCGAGAGCGGCCCGAACCCGTATCGACCGCGATATCGAATTGCCTGCCGGAGTGGTGCGGGTGGCTCCGATGGAAGAGACGGTGAGCGGCTCGATTGTAATTCCGGAGGCTCGAGCCGGAGCGGAGACGGCGCGAAAGATCAAACTCACGTTCACCAGCGGACGCCTGACCGGGGTGGAAGCCGGTGAGAATCTTGCGGCGGTGCGGAGGATGTTGAAGGAGGGAGGCGAAGCCGCGCACCGTTTCCGGGAGTTCGCCATCGGGCTCAATCCGAAGCTGAAGCCTGCTCGTGAAGCGCACGTGCTTCCTTACTATGGATACGGCGAAGGCGTGGTGCGTTTGAGCCTGGGAGATAATGAAGAACTGGGCGGCAAGGTGCGCGGGGGGTTTGTGCGCTGGTTCTTTTTCCCTCAGGCCACGGTGGACGTGGACGGAAGGCCGCTCCAATACTGAGTTATCGAGGCAAACTTTTCGCGCCCGTGATGGACTTCGGGAGGTGAAATCCGCCTATAGAGCAGGAGGACACCTCATGCGGCAATACCACGCTTCCATCCTGATTGACGGAACAGGGACGCAATCGGGCGTCGGGTTTGTCCCGGATCCGACGCAGGCCATGCATTACGAGACGCAGGTGGCGAGTGTTCTGGACGGGATCAAGGCGACAATTACCGGGCAAGTGCTGCTGCGCGAGATCATGCGGTCGCCGATGGGCAAAGTGATACGGATCATCCCCATCGCCTTCGGGACACAGGATGCGCGATCGGTTCCAGCCGACACGCGAGGCGCGTCGCCTTACAACGAGCCGCTGAAATTCCCTGGGGATCTGCCGAATACCACGCAAAGGGAGCGCGCCGGCCAGGCGGTGAAGGACGCCAACAATCAACCGATCTCAGGCACCGGGGAGGGTTCCAACGTAACCATCCGCTACGATGCCCTGACCTGGATGATGGGGCCGGTGCAGACGGGGCGAATTGGAAACCTGATGCCCGACGATGTGCTGGTGCACGAGTTGCTGCATGCCTTGCGCATGATGATGGGACTGGTGAACACGCTCGATATGGGCAACGAGGACCACACGCGCCGCTTCGGGAATACGGAAGAATTTTACGCTCTGATAGTGGCGAACATTTTTGTATCGGAGCGGAACGCGAAGTACAAGACCAACCAGCCGCTGCGCGGCAACATCGGTCCGGTAAGCGAGTTCAAAGCGCTGACGGACAGCGAATCGCGAACCTTCTATGAACGGCATAAGGGCTTGATCAAGAAGTTTTCGAACGAAATGCTCGGGTTGGTGCATGGAGGGGGAATGAAGGGACTGATCCACTCGCCGGCGGCATTCAATCCGTTGCGTGAAGCCCAGGAGGAGTTTGAAGCGCTTCAGCAGAAGTACTACGGGGGCGCGCCCGGTCTGAGCTTCTAAGCAGCGAGCCGGCGGGCGGACGCGCTCACTCCTTCGTGATCCATGCCGTCTTCAGAACCAGGTCGCGTCCGGCGAGCCAGTGCTCGTCTCCCACGGTTACGTCCAGTTCGATACGAGGCTGGCCGGGCCGGAATGTTCCCTTGACACGAAGAGAGACACGCGGCGGCTGGGAGCCGTCATATGGCGCGAGCAGCGTCAGAAACATCGCCGGGGCAGGGCGCCGGTGACGATACACCGCCACTTGCCGTGCCAGCTTGTGATTCAAAGTGTAGCTGATCTGGCCTTCTTCGACCTCGATGCCGGTATCGTTTTCCGGAGGCGCCCAAACCAGCAGGTTGGTCCCTGCCCCAAAACCGGTGCGCGCCCATTTCTCGTGCCGGTCAACCTGAATCGTGCCGGGAGGAAACGGGAAACGGACCTCCAATTTGCCGGGCGCGCCGCCAAGGGCCTCATCCACGAAGGCGAACCACCGCCTGGCTATAAAGAAGACAGTGCGCCGGTGAGCGAGTTGCGCGTACGATTGGTTTTCAAACACCAGCGTGTCTCCGCCTGCTCCCGTTTGCCAAAGCAGATGCCGGTGCGCGTTCCGTGTGTTGGCTCCATCGAGCGTCAGCGTCGCATGCGAGGCGGTGCGCCGGAACCAGTCGCGCTCACTGGCGAACGGCGTATCAGGGTAGGCGAACGAACCGCTGTCTTCCATCAGCCAGCGCCCGCCGGCGTACAACTCGAAGGTGCCGTTGTCCGGCTGATCGTGGGCCGAGATGGCGGGCGGGCTCGAATGCAGCGCCAGATAGGTGGCATGACGGTCCCACCCGGAGCGGAAGAAGTACATCCCTGATTCGGGAAAAGCGCGAGAGAGCCAGCGTGGCGCGACAGTCTTGTCGCCAGTTACAGCCTTGTACTCCGGACGGCCGAAAAAAGCGGCCGCGCGCAGCAGATCGGACGGATCGGGCTTCCCTTCCGGCGGGCGCCGCGCATCACCGAACATGGGCGGCCATCCGTCGGGAGCGGTCATTGCGAACCAGACGTCGAACATTTTCGCTGTCAGGCCGAGCAGGGGTGGCGGAGCGGGGTAGTGGTTGGCGTCAGCGAGGAGCAGCGTTTCGAGCATCAACGATGCCACCAGTTGGTGATAGTTCGGCGTCCACTCGCGTTGGACGCCCTCCGGGGTCACCTGGCGGGGCAGGTTGTCCGAGAGCACTTCCCATGCTTTTGCGATCCACAGAGGCGAATCCTTGAATTCCGGAAACATCACAGCCAGTCGCAGCAGTCCGACGGCCTCGATGACGGCTTTGTTGTGAGGCGTCGTTCTCGGATAGAGCGACATCTTGCGGCCGTGGTCGAAAACGCTGGCGAGCAGAGTTCCGAGGAATTTGGAATCCATCGCCGGAGAAGTTCTGAGCAGCTCGAAAGCGTCGGCCATGCGGGCGGCGCGGATGCCGACCTGGATATCGAGCCAGGCGAAGTGTTTCGGATCCACGGGGTGCTTGCGGATCCAGTCGGTTGTCAGGTCCATCCAGCCGCGGGCATACGCGGTATCGTGAGTGGCTACCCAGGCTCGCAGCAGGGGCGTCTGCCAATAGAATCGCTGAACGCCGGCCACCCACTCGATGTCGCGAACCGGATCCGCCATCCAGTTGATATCGGAGCCGTAGCGCTGGGGCGGGTAACCCAGGCCCACATCGAAGACGTGAGCGAGGGTGGCGCGGGCCGAGGCGGTTTCGGCGGCGCCGGCGGGAGCAACCCGGGTGTCATAGCGTACCGTCTTTCGGGTCCTGTAGTAGTCGAGCAGACGGGCCATGGCCAGGTTATGATCGGCCGCCTCGCGAACGGGTTTCATCCCGGGGCGGCGCAGATCGAGCAGTTCCAGCAGTCGTTCCGGCGGGCATGGCGAGAGAACGGGCTGAGCCGGCGCCAGGCCCGGAACGGCCAGTAGGAAGAACCAGCGTATGAAGTGTCTCATCTGTTGCCGGAACAATTTCATCACGCCGGACTGGTTGCCGTCAGAAGTAGAATTTCCCGCCCAGTTGGATCACCCGCGTGGTGATGCCTGTAACCCCGCCGCCGATCTTGCCGAAGTTGACGGAGGTGATGCTGCGGTCGAGGGCGTAGGAATCAGGGTTGTAGTTGTTGAAGATGTTGTAAAATTCCGTGCGGAATTCAAACCGCATGCGCTCGGTGATGGCGAAAAACTTGTTCGCGGCGAAGTCGAAGTTGGTCATGCCGGGCGCGCGGATGGCGTTGCGGGTCATGTTGCCGAACCGGCCATAGGGAGCGAAGGTGAACGCGCTCGTATTGAACCAGCGGCTCCAGGTTCTCTGGTCGCCGGGGAGGTTCGCCCGCTGTCCGGAGACAAAATCCGGACGGGAGAGAACGCCGGTGCCGGTGGTGTCGCGATTGGCGCCGATGGTGGCGGGGAAGCCGCTCTGAAAGAGCGCGATGGTCGAAACCTGCCAGCCGCCGAGCAGCGTGCGGGTCAGACCCCCCGAATTCCTGAAAAAGGGCAGGTCGTAAAGTACAGTGGTCACCGAACGCTGGGTGACGTCGAAAGCGGCGAGGGCTTTTTCATTCGAGAAGTTGTACATGTCCTGAATGCCGCCGGGGAGCACACCCACTCCGTACAGACCGCCCATATCCGTAGGACTGTCGATTGCCTTCGACCACGTATAGGCATGGAGGAGCGTCAGCCCCTTGGCGAGACGTCTTTCGACTTTGACCTGGAGGGAGTGATAGTTCGACATTCCAACCGTCTTCTCGCCGGTAATGGGGCGCAGGAAGGACTGATTCGGCCGCCGCGCGTTGATCGAGGCCAGCCCCGGCGTACGCGGATCCACGACTTCGATGGGCCTGTTCACATCACCCATGGTGGCGATAAGACGGCTCCCCTTTGAACCGACATAGCCCACGTCGACAAGAAAGCCGGCGGGGAGCTTCTTCTGAATTGTGAGGTTCCACTGCTGAACCATCTGCGATTTCATGTTCTGGTCAACCGCGAAGTTGCTCACGCGGTTGGAAGCGACGCCGGCGCCGGTGAAGGGGTTGTCGAACATGATGTCGGGGATGCCGCTGAGCGAACCGGTGACACTCGCCGACGTGGTCGAGTTGTAAGCGATGGGCAGGTTGTCGAGTTCGGAGGTGGTGATGGGGATGTAATAGATCCCATAGCCGCCGCGAATGACCGCGTCATTGGAGAAGGAAGGCCGGTAGGCGAAGCCGAGACGCGGGCTGAAGTTCTTGTGATCCCCACACTGTACCGCCCGGCCGCAGGTGGCGTTGGTCGGATCCACCTGCCGGGTGGGCAGGAAGCCGTTCAGTTCGATGTCGAGAATCTTATTGTTGACTTCGGTCCAGGGACGGAAGTAATCGTAGCGGACGCCCAGGGTCAGGCTGAGGCGCGGAGTGACCTTCCAGTCGTCATTGACGAAATAGGAGTGCCACCATGTACGCAGTTCATGTGTGGACGGATTCGGGTTGATGGATCCGGTCCGCACGTAACCGAGCATGAAGTCCGCCAGCGCCGAGCCGGTGTAGAGCCCGTCGAAGCTGAAGATCCCGCGCGGCGAGTTGGCGTGGTCGAGGGTCTCGATGCGGTAGGTGACGTCGCCGCCGAACTTGAGGAAGTGGCTGCCACGCTGCCAGGAGAGTGTATCCACGAACTCGAAGTTATCCTCGGAACCGTCTTGCGGACCAATGTTTCTCACCATCGAGAACACGCTGTAGTTTCCGTCGGGGCCGTTGATGGTGGCGGTGGGGGGACCAAAAGTGCGGGGATCCTTGCTTGCCATGGGGATGCCCATCTTGTTGGCGACGTCGTAGGCCGGGTCAAAGCTCGAGCCCATTTTCTGGAAAGCCTCGAGGCTGTTCAGACCGCCGCGGAATTCGTTCACGACTCGAGGAGAGAACGTACGGATCCAGGATCCCACCAGGTGCCGGGAGGTTTGTCCAGGGCTGTACTCGTCATGGCCCCAGAAGGGAATACCTGTCGAAAGCCGGTCGTCTATCACGATCCGGAAAAAGAGCGCGTCATTGCTGGTGAGTGAGTGGTCGATGCGTCCCAGGTAGTTGTTCTGCCATGGAATCACGCTTGGCGCGGCCGCCAGGAAGTTGAAATTGCCGGCGGTGGTATTCGGCATCGGGGTGAAGCCAAGCAACACCTGGGAGGGCTTGCTCAGGAACTGTTTCGGGATGATGTTGTTCACGATGCCGATGTTCAGCGGATCCTTGAGGGTGATGGGCTCCCCGGTCCGGGCATTCACCAGGCCCCGGAAGTCTCCGTTGCGGGCGGCCTCCGTGGGAACGATGGCGTATCGCGCGGGAGCGCCCTGCGCCATCTTGCCGCTTTCCCAATTAAAGAAGAAGAACGTCCTGTCCTTGCCGTTGTAGATCTTGGGGACCAGGAGGGGGCCGCCGATCCTGGCTCCATACTGGTTGCGGTTCAGTCGCGGCGAAACCACGCTCTTGCCCGCGACGGCGTCGAAGGTTTGGGTGAGCGCATTGTTGCGGTTGAACTCCCAGAGGGCTCCCGTAAAACGATTGTCGCCCCTCCTCGTGGTGAGGTTCACGTGCGCTCCCGGCGCTCCCCCCATTTCCGCGGAATAGGTGCTGGTTTCCACCTTGAACTCAGACAGCGAGTCGACTGAGGGAGAGAAGGGGTAGTAGACCTGTCCCACCGAAAACTCGATGCCGTCCAGATAGAAGCGGTTGAAGGTATCGCGATTCCCGTTGGCGGACATGTTGGTGCTGCCGTAGGACTGGTCGCTCTGGCCGATGGATCCGCGAGCGGAACGGGCGGCCATCGAGCCCGGCGTGGCACCCTGGACACCGGGAACAAGCTGGGCAAGCTGCACAAAGTTGCGTCCGTTGAGCGGGAGATCGGTGATCTTGCTGCTGTCGATGACCGTGCCAACAGTCGCGTTCTCGGTCTGGAGGACGGCGGCCGATGCCTCGACAGTCACACGCTCGCTGACATCGCCGACCTTCAATGTAAAATCGAGGCGCGCGGTCTGCTGCGTGTCAAGGGTAATGCTGGTCTGCTGAGCCTGAAATCCGGTGCTGGCCGCGCTCACGGTATAGCTACCCGGTTTCAGGAACGGCAGCGAGTAGTTGCCGGAACCATCGCTCCTGGTTTCGCGCCTGACGTTATCGGCCTGTCCGACCGCCGTGATCGCGACGCCGGGCACCACTGCGCCGGAAACGTCTCTCACTGCACCCACGATGGTGGCGAAGTTTTGCTGCGCGCACAGCGGCAGAGTCGACGCCAATACAAGAATCGCCGACGCGATGGTCTTCTGCATCTAATGTTCTCCCGTCCCCGGGACACGAGACAATACATTTCTCCCGGGGAGACATCTGATCGTAAGGGCAAACGGCAGCGGCGGGCAACGTTTGTGCGGTTTGCAGTACGTTACGGCGGGCCGTAACGTGGGCGTACTTCCGTGATTGCAGGCTATTTACACATTGCGGTAGGCTGAGATGAGGTAATTAATTCCATGGCCGGTCCGGTGGGTGGAAGCGCTGAGGAACAGTCCATCTCTACCCACATGAGCGAGAGCGACAGGATACGTGTGGGAGAACAGTTGACGCGTGTTCTCGAGTCTCGCGCTTTTGAAGGCAGCTACCGGTGTCAGGAACTGCTGCGGCATCTCGTCAGGAAGACTCTCGATGGGGATAGCGCCAGCCTCAAGGAACGGCTCATCGGCGCCGAAGTGTTCGGGCGCGACTACGGTTACGATACATCGAGTGACGCCATTGTCCGGGTGAAGGTTAACGAGATCCGCAAACGCCTCGCGCAATACTATGACCAGGCGGGCCGGGACGATACGCTCCGTATCCATCTTCCGATTGGGTCGTATGTTCCGCGCTTTTTCGTGGTGGAGCCATTTCCCGTGACGGAGGAAGCGGCTCCGGAGCCCGTCTTGCCTCCCGGTGTGAACGCCCCCGCGCGGCCGGCCGAAGTCCCTGGAGGCCGCTCGAAGTCCCGTTTGTGGTGGCCGGCGCTGATTGCGGTGGCGGCGCTGGCTGTCTGGATGTTCTGGCCTCATTTCACCCCCCGCCACCCAATGGATGTATTCTGGGAACCTTTCTTCAAGGCCGGTTCGCCTGTTGTTGTCTGCATCCCGGCCAGCAACCGGATTTTTCTGCCGGAGGACGTGGTGCGCCAGATGGAGGATTCCGCCCGGCAGCCGCCCGGGCAGATCAATATGGCCCTGAAGATTCCGGATGTACGGGTGGTGCCGAACGGGCAGACGTCGGTGCAGAACATACGGGCAACCCTGAGCATCGCCACCTACCTCTCACGAAATAGAAAGCCGGTTCAATTCGGCCTTGCCTCGGAGATCTCGCTGGAAGAGATTCGGCGCGGCAGGGTCGTGCTGATCGGCGGCTTCCGGAACCCATGGGCTGACGCGTTAAACGAACAGATGCGATACAAATTCGAGACATCGCTCAAAGGAAGTCACGAGACTTCCTGGATAAGCGACAGCAGCGCGAAGGGGAAGCTGCTGTGGGTGGTGCCCGATCTCTGGCCGTTTGGAAGGCAGACCATCGACTACGCGATCATTTCCCGGTTTTTCGATCCATCCAGTGGCCAGACAGTGATTGCGCTCTCGGGACTGAACGGATTCGGGACCCAGGTGGCGGCGGAATTTCTAACCGATCCGAAGTACTGGACGCGATTTGAGAAACTCGCTCCTCGGGGTTGGGATCGAAAGAACTGCCAGATCGTTCTCGAGACGAAGGTCATTCGGGAGTTGCCGGGTCCGCCGAAGGTGTTGGCGGTTCACGCCTGGTAGGTGTCATGAGGCTGGCGGAGAGGGAGGGATTCGAACCCTCGGTAGAGCTTTAAGGCCCTACGACGGTTTAGCAAACCGCTGCTTTCGACCACTCAGCCACCTCTCCGCGGTAGCAGGCATTCGAGAGTAAGATTAGCACAGGCATCCGCACCGGGGCCACTCCTGGTGGTGGTTGACGCCATTGGTGGTTCCGCGCTGCGGCGTCTGGCAATTGATTCTTACCGCCATCGTTGCATCCTCATTGGCTCGGCTGTTCTCAGGCCTTACCCATCCGGACGTGGCTGCGAGGGGCATTCGCTGTTCGAGTGCTGGTTCAGCCCCGTTCCCGTAAACACCCGCGATGGGGCTCCACCCATCCCACATGAGGATCTGCTAGCATCTCAGACTATGCTCATCACCGCAGCCATCCTCGCCATTTTCGTCTACGGCATCATCGCGGCCATGCTCGGTTCCATCCTCCCCGATCTTTCGAAGAAGTTCAACCTCACCCCGAAACAGAACGGAAGCATCGCCATGGGCCAGGCGATCGGGCTCATGGTGGGCTCCTTCTTCGTGGGACCCCTGATTGATATCGAGGGAGTGAAAGCCGGCCTGCTGCTCGGCCTCGCGCTGATTGTCGTGGCGCTGCTCGGCCTGCGGAGAGCCGGAGGCTTCGGAGCCATCGCCGGCTTCCTCCTCATGCTCGGCGTAGGCGGCGGCATCGTCGTCGTAGGCTCCAACGGCCTCCCGCCCTTCATCCATCTTGGTTCCATCTCCACCGCCGGCGTATTCAATGTCCTGAACCTCTTCTTCGGTCTCGGCGGATTGGTGACACCGCTCGTGGCCGCGAGGCTGTTTCAGAACAACTCCGCGAAACTGCTGATATTCGCGGCCACTATTACAGCCGCGACGGTGGCCTTCTGCGCCATCACCCCCATGCCCGCCCCCTCAGGCAAAGTGAGCTTCGATTTCTCGCAGGCAGGCTCCCTCCTCGCCACCCCCGCGCTGCTTCTGCTGTCGTTGATCCTGTTCGTCTACGTCGCCTGTGAAGTGGGCGTCTGGAACTGGCTTGTGCGTCACCTCATCGCGCAGGGCGTGCCGGAGGCGCAGGCCCTCATGGTGCTCTCGCTCGGCTTCGCCCTCGGATTGCTCCTCGGCCGCGTGGCGGTTTCGCCCATCCTCACCGGCGTTTCACCCGAGCATGTGCTTACCGGAGCCGCCGTGCTCATGGCCGTCACCACCTATCTCATGCTGCAAAGCGGCAACCCAACCCTGGCGTGGATTCTCGTTTTCCTCGGCGGCATCGCGATGGCGCCGGTGTTCCCCACCACGCTCGCCATCGTCAGCGCCCGTTTCCCCGCGTTGGCCGCCACCGCCACGGGCATAGTCGTCACTGCCGGCTGGTTCGGATTGGTGATCAGTTCTCCCATCATCGGCGGTATCGCGGGCAAGGACCCGAAACGTTTGAAGAAAGCCCTCCTTCTGATCCCCGCCGCGTCCATCGTAATGTTGGTTGTGAGTTTCGGGGTGTAATCACGCCATATCGGGACACCGCCCCGTTTTTCAGCCCGGCTTGTTTGGAACTGAACGTGCTCCACCCCCTTCCTAGACCGTAGGCACGCGATAGCCCTTCCTGTTTGCAACAGAGTGCGCGTGGCAAACCGTCAAGACGCAATACCTTGCGGCAAAGCGCGCAGGACCGGCGCGTCAACTGCCCCCAAATGAACCGGAAGCGGAGCACGGTATGGAGAGCATACTCATCATTGAGGACGACCTCGGTTTCCAGCAACTTCTCGAAGGCATCCTGTGCGGCGAAGGCTATCGCGCCGATTCATGCCGCACCGCCGGTGAAGCGATCGCCCGGGGCATCGCACGCGAATACGGTCTCGTTATCAGCGCCCTGAACCTCCCCAACAGTGATGGCGTCGCCGTCCTCCGTTGGTTTCGCGAACACTGCCCCGAAACTCCCGTCCTGATGACTACGGCGTTCGGCACGGTTCACACCGCCGTGGAAGCCCTCAAACTGGGAGCGGCGGACTATTTGGGTAAACCGCTGAGCAGTCCCGATGAACTCCGCCTGCGCGTCCAGCGCATCCTTTCCGCGCGGCAGACCCTGCGGCGCTGCCGTCTCCTCGAGGCGGAAGAACAGGAGCATTTCCCCCATTGCCTGATCGCGAATCACCCCGCCATGCTTCGCCTCCTCGAAAAGGCGCGAAAGGCGGCGCCGTCCAACACCCCCGTCCTCATCCGCGGCGAGTGCGGAACAGGCAAACAAACCACCGCGCGCTTCATTCACGGGAACAGCCGGCGCGCCGCCGGGATTTTCGCTCGGGTAAATTGCGCGCTCCCACCCGCTCGGCTCGAGGAGGAACTCTTCGGCCGTGAGAAAGGATCACTCGCGGCGTCCGGCCCCCACCCGGGACGTTTATCAATGGCGCATGGCGGCACCCTGTTTCTCGATGAGATCGGAGAACTCGACGAAAGCATGCAGGACAGGCTCCTGTGCGCGTTGCGGGAAAACGCCTTCGAGCGGACGGGAAGCACGCGGCGCATCCCCGTGGACGTGCGCATCATCGCCGCCTCCAGCCGCAACCTCGAACAGCAGGCCGCTACCGGTTTCTTTCGCCAGGATCTCTATTCCCTTCTGGCCGCCTTCCCGCTCGATATCCCCCCGCTGCGCGATCGCGCTTCCGACATCCCCGCACTCGCCGGACACTTTCTGAGCCGCGCAACCCCTCCCGGCAAGGCCGCCCCCTCGCTGAGCGCGGGGGCCGTAACCACCCTGATGGAATACCCCTGGCCCGGCAACGTACGCGAATTGGAAAACATGATGGGGCGCGCGGCCATCCTTTGTCAGGATTCTGTTCACGCCGGTGACCTGCCCGTCAGAGTGCAGGGGGCCGCCCGGCCCGCCGGCCTCAAGGACATCAAGCGGACAGCCATCCTCGACGCGCTCGCGGCCCATCGTGGCAATCGCACGCGCGCCGCCCGGCAACTCGGCATCAGCCTGCGGACGTTGCAATACCGGTTGAAGGAATACGGAGTGACTGGGCGTCTTCCTGCGCCTGCCGGACCAACGTGAACAGAACTATTTCCGCCCGGAGTACTTGTTCAACAGCGCAACCAGCTTCTCAGCCGATGCCGGCGGCTTCACCGCTCCAAAGACGATATCCCTGTTCCTCATCTCCTTGCCGTACATACCCTTGACGGCTTCGTTGTCCCGCCGCAGCGTGGCCCCTTTAAGCGAGATGCCCGCAAACACGCCCCTCGCTCTCGACCACGTCAGAATCTCCGCCCGCATTGTCGCGTCCGTTTCGGCGGATGTTGTCCGGCCCACCGGCCCCGCCGCGGCTGACGCTTCGCCCCCCAGTGTGAACTTGCTCCCCAACAGCCGTTCCGCCCCCCGGTCATTCATCACCAGCATCACCACGTCCGTCTCCGAACCGCCGATCTGAAGACCGAAGCTCCCGCCTTCCACCCGCACCGCGCCCGGAGCCGACCAGCCCGGCCCGCTCTTCTTCCGGCACAACACAAAGCCGCGGCCATACTTCGCGCCAAAGATGAATGCCCCTTTCTTCAATCCGGGCACCAGTACTATGCACGATGCCTTGTCCAGCAAATCCTGCGGAATCGCCTTGTCCGGCGTATCCATGATCTCCCCGAACATCGCGGTGGCGTTTTCCAGACGCTTGTCCTCATCCGCTCCCGCAAACAGCAGTCCGGCCGTAAGTGTCAGGGCCAAAACCGCATACAGCGGCCGCCGGCCTGCCGCCACCGGAAGAAACTCGCCTGTCCGTCCGCCACCGGGCCGCTGCGCGGGCGGATTGCTTAAGTAGGATTGCATCCTCATAACCCGATGATAGAACATCCGCCGCCCCGCGGCCCGCGAAGAGTGTTTAAATGAGGAAGTCTATGATTCCCCGCTATACCCGCCCCGCAATGGGCGCCACCTGGAGTGATGAGAACAAGTACCAGCAGTGGCTGGAAGTCGAACTCGCATCGAGCGAAGCTCTCGCCGATCAAGGCGTCGTCCCCACGGAGGCCGCCCGCCAGTTGCGCGAACATGCCGCCTTCACCGTCCCGCGAATCCTCGAGATCGAGCGCGAGGTCAGGCACGACGTCATTGCTTTCACCTCGGCGGTCGCCGAAACCATGAAAGCCAAGGGAGTTGCGGAGGCTTCGCGCTGGTTCCACTACGGAATGACTTCCAACGACGTCGTCGATACCGCCCAGGCCCGCCAAATCATCCAATCCGCCGGCTTGATCCGTAAATCGTTGGAAACCCTGGCCGCATCCCTCGAGAAACGGGCCCTCGAGTTCCGTCACACCCCCCAAATCGGCCGCACCCACGGCGTTCAGGCCGAACCGGTCACCTTCGGCTGGAAACTCGCCCTCTACTACGACGAAATCCGCCGCAACCTCGAACGGCTCGACCTCGCCACCGAACAGATCCGGTACGGCAAGATCTCCGGAGCCGTGGGCGTATTTGCCCATATCGGGCCCCGAGCCGAAGAGCAAATCTGCGCCAAACTGGGCTTGAAGCCCGCTCCCATCGCCTCCCAGGTGATCTCCCGCGACCGGCACGCCGCCTTCATTTCAACCCTCGCCCTCATCTGCGCCGCTCTCGAAAAGATCGCCCTCGAAATCCGCCACCTCCAGCGGACCGAAGTGCGGGAAGCCGAGGAGCCCTTCTCCACCGGACAAAAGGGAAGCTCGGCCATGCCCCACAAACGCAATCCCGTTGTCTGCGAACAGATTTGCGGCCTCGCTCGCGTCGTCCGCTCCAACGCCCAGGCCGCCTTCGAGAACATCGCCCTCTGGCATGAACGCGACATCTCCCACTCATCGGCCGAGCGTGTCATCCTCGCCGACTCCTGTATCCTCACCGACTACCTCCTCGACCGGACCATCTGGCTGATAGACGGCATGCGTGTCTATCCCGAACGCATGCGCCGCAATCTCGACCTCACGAAAGGCCTTGTCTTTTCAGGCCAGTTGCTGCTGGACCTCGCCGCCGCCGGCATGCTGCGTGAGGAAGCTTACAAGTTAGTGCAGGCTCACGCCATGCGTTGTTGGGAAGAAGATGGCGATTTTCGCGCCTCCGTGGAGCGGGATACGGAGATCGGCAAGTACCTGAGCAAGGATCAGCTTGCGGAGTCGTTCTCGCTGGATCGTCAACTATCGAATATCGATTGCATATTCCGCAGAGTCTTCGCCTCAACCCCCTAGAACTACCCCTGTACCTGATATTATTTTATTTATTATCAACAACCTGCACCACCACGCCACATTTCGCCCCAAAAACTAGTAGGTTCATTTCCGCCCTTTTCAGGTTAAACTGGTGAAGCAAGACTGTGGAGACTAAGACACGAAAATTCGTCAAACGCGCCCGGGTTTCCAGACCTACTGCTACGTCGCTGGCACGTGTGTTGCTCGTTGACGACAATCCGGCTACACGGTTGACCTTACAGACCGTACTCGAAGCCGGAGGGTACTACGTCGACTCCGCCGCCTCCGCCGCCGAAGCCGTCGGCAAGATGGACCGCCGCGAATACGAACTGGTCCTCAGCGACCTTCAGATGGAATCCCCTCAGGCCGGTCTCCAGGTTCTCGCCCACGCCCGCATGATGGACTACCAGCCGGCTGCCGCCATCATCACCGCTTCCCATCAGGGCCGCGCTCCCGAACGGGATAGCACCGTTCTCATCGAACCCCAGGACGTGCCCGGCCTGCTCACCAAAGTGGCGGATATGATCTGCGGCCGTGCCACCAAGCGCCTCGAGCGCGAATTGAGACAGGCCGGCGTCGGCTGCTGATCCCCCCCACTACATGTGGGAGATGAAATCCGTCCTCCCGCCGTCCACCGTCAACACCTGCGCGGTGATAAACCCCGCCTCTTCACTCACCAGAAACGAAACCGCCGCCGCGATATCCTCGGGCTTACCCAGCCTTCGCATCATGGCCTTGGCGGCCACCGATTCGAAGGCCTTCCGCAATTCCTCCGGGGACCTGCCCGCGCTGGCCATGTCCGTCAGGATGAACCCCGGCGCGACGGCGTTCACCGTAATCCCAAACGGGCCGAGTTCGAGCGCGAACCGCCGCGTCAGCGTGATCACC
The DNA here is from genome assembly GCA_019187195.1 of Bryobacteraceae bacterium. GTDB lineage: Bacteria > Acidobacteriota > Terriglobia > Bryobacterales > Bryobacteraceae > CADEFT01. The sequence continues at coordinate 15,023 of JABAQT010000016.1, read as the reverse complement.
GCCGCCTTGGTCGCCGCATAGAACGTCGTTCCCGCCATGCTCGTGCCAAGCGCCGCTATCGACGTGAGGTTGACAATCCGTCCCCATCCCCGCTGCCTCATGCCTTCCGCCACCGCCCGGGTCACCCGCACCAACCCGTCGACGTTGACGTTCCGCATCGCTTCCATTTCGTCGAAGTCGAAATCCATCAAATCGCCCCGCCGCAACACTCCGGCGTTATTCACCAGGATGTCAGCCGGGCCCAACTCACTCTCGCAGCGCTCCACCAGGCTCGCGCAATCCGCGGCCTTGGTAAGGTCGGCGCCGGCCGCCACCGCGCGTCCTCCCTGTTCGATAATCCGGCGCACCACTTCTTCGGCATCCTCCCTGCGCTCCCTATAATTCACGCAGACGGAAACTCCCTGCGATCCGAGACCGAGCGCGATCGCCTTGCCAATTCCCCGCGACGATCCAGTGACCAAAGCTACTCTTGTTGCCAACTCTTCCTCCCGCTCTAAAATCCATCCCAAACGTGGGCCGCGAACTCCCGCATCCGCCGGAATCCCAAGTCCTCGTATAGCCGTATGGCGCCTTCATTCACCGAAGTCACCGTCAGGCTGGTCTTCCGGCAGCCGTACTCCTCCATCCGCTCGAGCGCGCTCCGGAGCAGTTCATGGCCGATACCCCGCCGTCTCATTTGAGGAGCCACGCAGATTTGCGTAATGTGCCCCACCGTTTCCGCCACCAGGCTCCCCAGAATCAATCCGCAAGGCTGCCCGGTCTCCCTGTCGAACGCCAGAAACGAAGCCGGCTGGAAAAAGCGGCCGCACCCGGGATACTGCACGATGTTCAGCAGGAACCGTCTCGCTCCGGCGATGGATTGATACTGGTCGTTGATATAGCTGTCGATGTGGCCGTGGTAGGCCATGCCAATCAGTTGCGCCGCTTCCTCGTTCCGTTCGTCTCGCCACGGCTCGAGCAGAATCCGGTCGCTCGCCGGCCCCCTCCCGATACGTTTTCCGTCCGCTTCCCGCATCATGAATGTCCGCCCGAACACCCGCAGCTTTCTCGAATAGGGCATCGGCCGGTCGAGCGGCCCTTCGATCATCATCAACTGCGATTCCACGCGCCGGACCATGCCATCTTCCACCAGCGCATCCAGCACGGCCTCGATCAGCCTGTTCTCCCGCGCCACCGTTCGCTCCGCCTTCAAAATGTACACATCCCCGATCAGCCCCTTGCGCTCCTCGGAGATGTAATAGGAGTAGCCCGCCACTCTGCCGTTCACCAGGAACGCAAAACCACTCAGCGCCTGCATGCCGACGAACCGCGTCACCAACTCCGCGGAAGGGGAAAAATCCCAATCGAGCGCCTCCCGCCAGGTCGCCGTCTCCTCATCGAGGACGGGCAGCAGATCCTCGCTACGAACATTCCGCAGTTCGATCACTTCGATTCCCGGGGCGGCTAAAGGAGAGACGCTCATGCGTGCAATCTATTTCTTCCGGTTTGATGCGTCTTCCGAACGTGGAATCGGAGCCACGGCCCTGTCATCCCCGTACGTCGCCACCAGATACTCGAGCAGCGCCTCCCGGTCCTTGATCGGCGCCCCCCACCCGGCCATCTTCGTCAGTTCCCGGTCCCACTGCGCCCTCGACAGCCGCTGCACGTGAACAATCCGCAGTCCGTGGCAACCCACGCACGCCCGCTTCTCTTCCGCCTTCCCCTTCTCGATCGCCTCCGGTCCGGCCGCCGCCAGCGGCAACACAAGCACCAAACCGAGCAGCCATTTCATATCACGCCTCCACCATCACACCGAGCCGTTCAATCGCGTTGTACATGTAGCCCCCCGGGTTCCACGGGCATTCCACCGGCTGTATTCGCCCCGCCGAATCCGTGGCCCTCGAGCAGAGAACGTGATACCCCCGCTCCGGCGGAATCCAATCGAACGTGAACAACCGCCAGGCGAACGGATAGTTCTGCGGCGAGAGTTTCGCATCGAGCCACTTCGCACCCCCGTCCGTTGAAATTTCCACTCGCGACACCCGGTTCTCACCTCCGTACGCCACCCCCTGCAGCCGCAGCGGGATCCCCTTCTTCGCCGTTGCTCCATGCGCCGGATGCGCGAAATAGCTCGTCACCGCCATCCCCTCGAGCACCTCCATGTCCTCGGGTTTCACCGCGCTCCCTGGAGCCGGACTGTACTTCGGATACCGGTACCCCGTGGCAAAGAAAAAGCCTTTGCTCGGCTCCGCGCTCAACTCCATCTCCGTCACCCACTTCACCCAGTTCGCTCCGTCCCATCCGGGAACAATCAGCCGCGCCGGAAATCCGTGTATCTCGGGAAGCGGAGCCCCGTTCATCTCGAGCGCGACGATCGTCGCTTCATGCGTCAACTTCCGCATCGGAATCGAGCGGATGAAATCCGGAGTCTTCGCCACCCCTTGATCCGCCCCGTTGAAATTCCCGTATTGCACTCCCGCTCCGGCGCCCGCTCTCTTGAGCAGATCCGCCACGCGCACACCGCGCCACTCCGCGTTCCCCATCGCGCCCTTCGACCACTGCAGCCCCGGTACCTTCGGGCGGTAGTTCGCCCTGCCGTTTCCCGCGCACTCGAGCGTCGCCGGAACCTTCACCTGCGGCATCCTCTTCAGATCATCCAAGGTCAGGGTCAGGGGATTCGACGCCATCCCGCCCACCTTCAGCCGCCACGACGCCGCGTCCACCTTCGGCCGGGGCAGATGCTGGCGCACAAAGAATGCATCGTTCGGAGTAATCCACGTGTTGAGGTATTCCGCCGGCGTCTCGAGGTCTTCGGGAAAATCATTCTGCACCAGCATCGAACGCTTGCCGGGAAACCTCAGCGGAGCTTGTCCCCATCCATCGAGAGCGCTCATTCCGGCGCCCAACACTTTCATCCACTTGCGGCGCGAAAACATAGTTCTTCGATAGCGTAACACTTTGCGGCGCGGCTCTTCCTTTCAAGCCGCCGCCCCGCGCTGTGCCATAATGACGCCTTTATGAAATTTCGCCTTCGTGTCCTCCTCCTGCTTTTCCTCCTGTCGATCATCACTTACATCGACCGTGTCTGCATCTCCGTCGCCGGCCCGCGCATGCAGCAGGACCTCGGCATCACTCCCGAACGGTGGGGATGGGTTGTCGGAGCCTTCACCCTCTCCTATGCCGCGTTTGAGATTCCCAGCGGTGCGCTTGCCGACAAACTCGGCGCGCGCAGCGTCCTGACCCGCATCGTCCTGTGGTGGTCCATCTTTACTTCCCTTACCGGAGCCGTTTCGAACTTCTTCCTCCTCCTGCTCGTCCGGTTCTGCTTCGGAGCCGGTGAGGCGGGCGCCTATCCAGGAAGCACCTCCGCCGTCGCCCGCTGGTTCCCCCCACGGGAGCGCGCCCGCGCCACCAGCGTGTTCTGGATGGCCAGCCGCCTCGGTGGAGTGCTCGCCCCCATCCTCGTCGTCGCCATCCAGCAGCGGCACGGCTGGCGCGCGTCCTTCTATGTCTTCGGCATCCTCGGCGTTCTCTGGTGCGCCGTCTGGTATTGGTGGTACCGCGACCACCCCACGCTCAAACCAGGCATTTCGGAGTCTGAACTGCATGAAATCGGAGCCGGGTCGATCAGCGAACATACCTCCCTCCCCTGGGGCATCGCCCTCCGGCAGTGGAACTACTGGAAGATCCTGCTCATGTATCACACCTACTGCTGGGGAGGCTATTTCTATCTCTCCTGGCTGCACACCTACCTCCAGAAGGGCCTCGGCTTCTCCGAAAACGAGATGGCCATCTGGTCCACCTTGCCCTTTCTCTTTGGAGCGTGCGGCAATCTGGTGGGCGGTTACACCAGCGATCTGCTCATCAAACGCCGCGGCCTCTCCTTCGGCAGACGCTCCGTGGGAGCCGCCGGACTCGCCCTCTCCGGCATCTTCATGCTTCTCACTTCCCAGACGGATAACAAGCAACTCGCCGTCATCTTTCTTGCCCTCGGCTATGGCAGCATGGATTGCATGCTGCCGGTTAGCTGGGCCGTGTGCATGGATGTCGGCGGCAAGTTCGCCGGAGCCATCTCGGGCTCGATGAACATGGCCGGACAGCTCGGCTCGTTCTTCACCTCCATCGTCTTCGGCTATGTTGTCGCCGCCACCCACAGCTACAACGCTCCGCTCCTCTACATGGGCGTGATGCTCCTGGTCAGCGCTCTCCTGTTTGTCCGCATCGATCCCACCCAACCGCTGATCCGCGAGGATGACGCGCGCAACCTGAGCCGCGCCACGCCGCCGATATCAGCTTCCGCGCCCGCGGCTCCACGTTCGGGAACATAGATCTACCCAATCGCCGCCCGCCTTGAGGATCGCAAGAGCCTCCTCGTGAACTGACTCACTGCGGTTCTCTGTCTCGTGGATGGCAGACTCATGAGCCGCGCCGCCAAACGCGGCCGCAACGCGCGCGAAGTTCGAGACAATCTCGCCCCGCGCCATCCCGGAAATAGACGGAGTCGCGACCACGGGCCCCCCCGATGCCTTGCGCAAGGCGCGGAGGTGCGACAATTCCTGAAAGAGGATGATAGCGGCTGTGCCCCATATGGAGCCTCCCGCCGGCCGGCCCTTTGATACCATCGACCCAGATGAACCGCAGACAATTTGCCGCCGTCGGCGCAGCGGCGGCTCTGCGCGTCCAGGCAGCGGAAAACCGGCGCCCCAACATCCTCCTCCTTTTTCCCGATCAACACCGCCACGATTGGACAGGCCTCGATTCTTCCCTCGATGTCCGCATGCCCCATCTCCGCGCGCTCGCCGCCCGCGGCGCCCGGTTCACCAATGCCATCGTTGGCTCTCCGCTCTGCGCTCCCTCGCGCGCCTGCATCGCCGCCGGCAAGGAATACGCCCGCTGTGGCGTTCCCAGCAACGCCCACGACTATCCGCTTTCCCAAACCACCTTCTACTCCCTCCTCCGCCAGGCCGGCTACCACACCGCCGCTTGCGGAAAGATCGATCTCCACAAGAAAACCCTGGACTGGGGCCTCGATGGCAGGCGGCTTCTTCCGGAATGGGGCTTCTCCGGCGGCATCGACAATGCCGGAAAATTCGACGCCATCCGCAGCGGAGCACTCACCCCCAAAGACCCTTACATGGCCTACCTCCACAAGGAAGGCCTCGCCGCCACGCACGTCGCCGACTTCAAACGCCGGCGACTCGCGCCGTACAGGGATACCGGCCCCACTCCCCTTCCGGATCCGGCCTATTGCGACAACTGGATCGCCGCCAACGCTCTCTCGCTGCTCCGGGCCGCTCCGGAAGGAAAACCCTGGTTCCTCGCCGTCAACTTCACCGGACCGCACGATCCCATGGACATCACCCGCTCCATGGAGGGTCCTTGCCGCCACCGCGACTACCCGCAACCGAACCGCTGCAACCAGTTCGACGCCGCCACCCATACCGCCATCCGCCAGAACTACACCGCCATGGTCGAAAACATCGACCGCCGCATGGGCGAGATCCTCGAAGCCGTTCACGCGCGGGGCGATCTCGACAACACCATCGTGTTCTATTCGAGCGATCACGGTGAAATGCTCGGCGATCACGGCCGCTGGGGCAAGACCCAGCCTTACCAGCCCTCCGTGGGAGTGCCGTTCACCGCTGCCGGCCCCGGCATCGAACCTTCCCGCGTCATCACCGCGCCCGTCACATTGGTGGATCTCGCCGCCACCTGCCTCGACTACGCCGGGGTTGCCACGCCGCGCGACATGGACAGCCGCTCCATGCGTCCGCTGCTCGAAGGAAGCGCGAAGCGGAGCCGCCAGGTGGTCCTCTCCGGACTCGGCGGCTGGCGTATGGCCTTCGACGGCCACTACAAACTCATCCACGGCTACCATCCCGGCCTGAAAAGCCGGACCGAAGCTTCGGCCGGCACCTCGCCGCCTCTACTCTTCGATCTCACCGCCGGCCCGCTCGAGAACAACAACCTCGCCGCGAAACTTCCGCATCACGTCCGGCGCTTGGAACAATTTCTGAAAGACTCGTAGAATCGATGTAAGTTTGAAAGGAACCCCCCATGACTGAATCCCGTATCCCACCCTTCAGCAGGCGCCGCCTCGTGCAGGCCGCCGGCTCCACAGCCGCGGCCGGTTTTCTCCCCGCCGCTGCTACCCCTCAGGCCGGCGTCTACACGCGCCTCGGTGTCCGGCCCTTCATCAACACCACGGCCACTCTCACCATCAACGGCGGAGCTCCCATGCATCCGGAGGTCCGCAAGGCCATGGACGAAGCCGCGCTTTGGGCCGTCAATCTCGACGAACTGATGGAAAAAGCGGGAGCCCGCGTCGCCGAACTGCTGGGGGCCGAAGCCGCCATCATCACCGCCGGCTGCGCTTCCGCCCTTTGTCACGCCACTGCCGCCGCCATCGCCGGATGCGACCCCGAACGCATGAAGCGCCTCCCGGACTCCGCCGGCATGCGGAACGAAGTCCTCATCGCCAAACAATCCCGCAACGATTACGACCACGCCTACCGCACCGGGGGCGGCAAACTCATCGAGTTCGATTCGCGCGAGGAGTTCTTCGCCTCCTTCAGCCGCCGCACCGGCCTTGTCGTCGTGCTCGGCACCGGAGAAGCGCGCGGCAAGGTGCGCCTCGAGGAGATCGCGGAAGTTGCTCACAAACGCCATGTCCCCGTCATCGTCGACGCCGCCGCGGAACTCCCCTTCCGCCCCAATCCCTACCTCTCCCGCGGAGCCGACATCGTGGGCTACAGCGGCGGCAAGATCCTCCGCGGCCCCCAGAGCGCCGGACTTCTCATCGGCCGCAAGGATCTTGTCCGCGCCGCCTTCCTCAACAGCGCCCCCCACCACGGCTACGGCCGCGCCATGAAGGTCAGCAAGGAGGAGATCGTCGGCATGTGCACCGCCATCGAACTTTTCTCCCGCGAAAGGATCGAAGCCGACTACCGCACCTGGGAATCCTGGCTCCACACCATCGCCCAATCCCTCGACAGCGTTCCCGGCGTCACTACAAAGATGAGCCCGCCCGCCGGCGCGAGCCCCTTCCCCGTGCTCCACGTCTCCTGGGACCCGTCCCGCATCTTCCTCACCGGAGCCGAAGTCCACGCCCAGCTCCTCGATGGCGAACCTCGCATCATGTCGCATGCCGCCGGAGACGCCACCAATTTCGTCATCCGCCCCGTCGCCATGCGGCCCGAACATCCGCCCATCGTCGCCCGCCGCCTGGCGGAAGTCTTCCGCACCGCCCCCACCTCACCCAAGGCTCCGCCCGCGCCCCCGTCCGCGAACCTCACCGGAGCCTGGGATGTCGCCATCGAATTCATCGCTGGAAAAACCCATCACACCCTCGTCTTTGATCCCCCCAACGGCAATGCCGCCAAACTTCGCGGCCTCCACATCGGTAAGTCCGTCCAGAGCCGCTTTAGCGGCTCCATCTCCGGCGGCCACATCAGGCTGCAAAGCACGCTGCCTCTCGAAGGCATGCGAATCCAGTACAACTTCCAAGGAACCGTCAACGGTGATACCCTCTCCGGGGATCTCTCGCTTGGCGAGTTCGGCATGGCGCGCTTCACCGCTCGCCGCATTTGAACGCACAAAGGCAATCCACTCATGAATAAGAAAAACTCCCGGCGTAATATGATCAATGCCGCCGCTCTCCTGCTCGCCGGCGCGGGCGGAGCCCAGGCGCAATCTTCCTGGTCCCCTAAGAAACAATCGGTTGGCGGTGTCATCCGTTCCGGCAACCTCCTGTTTCTCGGCGGAATCGGAGGCTGGTACCCCGACCGCCGCCCCAAACCCGGCAGCGTCCAGGAGCAGACCTCCGATGCCCTCACCATCATGAAGAATTCGCTGGAAAAGGCGGGCTCCTCGATGGAAAACGTTCTTAAGGTGCAGGTCTCCCTGGTCGACCCGGAAAAAAACTGGGACGGAATGAACGAAGCCTACAACAAGTTCTTCACGAAGAACCGTCCCGTGCGTTCTTATTTCGGAGCCACCGGTTTCCGGCGTCCGGGGCAACTGCTGCAGATCGATTGCATCGCCTACACCGACTGAGGCTGCCTTGGGAGGAGGCTGCTTCTCAGGGATTTCGGGTGGATGGGGCGCGAGTGTACTTTCGTCCTACGCCCCGTCCATTTCCCTCACCCCCGCCTGTAACTTCCTCTTATTGAGCGCCTTGCCTCCCTGCTCCCCGTTCCACTACCCCACCCCTCGCTTTCTTCCCAGTCCTATGAGTCCCTTATTACTAAAAATGAAATCTAGGTTCGGCTAAGGCGTCTCGCGGATGTGACCCTCCCCAAGGAACTGGTCATATGGAGTTGTGACCCCCTCTTTGAGGACGCAGTCCGAGCGTGCGCGCCCGGCGAGCTTCCGTTCGCTGTCCACGAAATTCTTTGTCTTTACCGCCTCGCTCCTGTTCTGGGTCGTATTCACCTTCCTCGCCTTCGACCTTCGCCAGGGCCATGTCGACTGGGTCAAGTGGGCGCTGGGCGGCGTTCTTGTCTTTGTCGCCGCCGCCGGACTCTCCCGGTTTACCATCAAGCTCCTCGCCCGCCCGCTTCTACTTCTCGAGGAAGGCATCCAGTCCGTCGGCGAAGGCCGCCTGGAACCCATCCAGGTCAGCAATACCCGGGACGAGATCGAATTCCTCGGCAACAGCTTCAATCACATGATCGACTGCCTGAATGCGAGCCGTAACGAAGTCCGCCAGAACCAGGAACTGCTCGAGGAACGCATCCGCATCCGCACCGAGGAACTCGAACATGCCATGCAGCGCGCCCAGGCCGCCAGCCAGGCCAAGAGCGAATTCCTCGCCAATATGTCCCATGAGTTGCGCACCCCCATGAACGGCGTCCTGGGCATGATTGACATCGTCCTCGACGGCCCGCTCACCGCCGAACAGCGCGAACAGCTCGAAACCTCCCAGCGTTGCGCCAACTCCCTGCTCTCCCTCCTCAACGATATCCTCGACCTCTCGAAAATCGAGGCCGGCAAGATGGTCCTCGAACGCATTCCCTTCGACATCCGTGCCCTCATTGACGAAGCCGTTCGCGCCCACCGCCCCCGGGCCACCCACAAGGGAATCACCGTCAGTGTCGATGTCGCCCACGATGTCCCTCGCCGCATCACCGCCGATCCTCTCCGGATCCGGCAGATTCTCTCCAACCTTCTCAGCAACGCAATGAAGTTCACCGAGCGCGGCTCGGTGAAGGTGCGTGTCCTGCGGCTGCCCCAGGCAAGCGGTCATGAGCTTGCTTTCGAGGTGAGCGACACCGGAGTCGGCATCCCCGCCGATAAGCTCTCCTGCATTTTCGAGAAATTCACTCAGGCCGACGGCAGCATCACGCGCAAGTACGGAGGCACCGGCCTCGGCCTCGCCATCACCAGGAAACTCGTCGACATGCACGAGGGCCGCATTACCGTGGAAAGCGAGCCCGGCAAAGGAAGCACCTTCCGCGTGTGTCTTCCATCCTCCGTCTGCCACGAACAGTCCCCCGCCGGAGCCGAGCCTCCCATTGCCGAATTCTCCGGCCTGCCGCCGTCGAGCGACGGCAACGGCCCCGCGATCCTCGTCGTGGAAGACAATCACGTCAACCAGAAGGTGGTCACGGCTATCCTTCGCAAGCGAGGCTACCATGTCGATGTCGCGAATCACGGACGGGAAGCCCTCGAATACCTCGACCTGCTCGCCTATTCCCTCATCCTCATGGACGTGCAGATGCCTATCCTTGACGGCCTCGAAACCACCCGCGTCATCCGCCGCGATAAGCGCTTCGCCAATCTCCCCATCGTCGCCATGACCGCCCACGCCATGAGCGGCGACCGGGAACGTTGCCTCGCCGCCGGAATGAACGGCTATCTCGCCAAGCCTCTCAACCCCACCACGCTCGTGCGCGTCGTCGAGGAGTTCGTCACGCAGTCTCATCTCCCCGCATCCCACGTGCAGGATAGCGGCCGGAAAGAGATCGACGCGGCCCCCGAGGTCCTTCTTGGACGTCAGCGAACCTTCCTCCAAGCCACTCCCCCGCTTGTCGAACGGCTCCACGCCTGCCTTCATGAACCCGATCTGCCGGGCCTCATCGAGGAAGCGAATCAACTCTCCCTTTCCGCCGAAAAAATCGGAGCCGCGCGCGTTGCCGCGGCCGCCCGCAGCCTCGAACAATCAGCCGCCGCCAGGGACCTCGACGCCCTCCGCAAGCACCTGGTCACCGTCGAACACGAACTCGAAATTGCCAGCCGGGGCCTCGCCCGTTCACTTCAGACTACTCACTGATTCCGCCTCATCCCGAGCCGCGCATGGTTTGCCCCCATCTCACAGGTATAGTAGAGAGGAACATCCACCATGGGCACATTCCGCGCATTCGTCCTACGCCAGACCGGCGGCGCGTTTTCCGCCGCTTTCGAGGATCTCCCACAGGATTCCCTCCCTCCAGGCGACGTCCTCATCCGCGTCACGCACTCTAGCCTCAACTACAAGGACGGCCTCGCCGTCACGGGAAAGCCGGGCGTCGTCCGCGCCTTCCCCATGATCCCCGGCATCGACCTCGCCGGCACGGTCGTCGAGTCCGCCTCCCCCGATTTCTCGCCCGGCCAATCCGTGGTGGTCACCGGATGCGGCACCAGTGAAACCATCTGGGGCGGCTATGCGCAAATGGCTCGCATGGCGGCCGGACACGTCGTCCCTCTACCCGGGGGACTCACCCTCGAGCAGGCAATGGGCGTCGGCACCGCCGGCTTCACCGCCATGCAGGCCGTAATGGCCCTCGAGGCCCACGGCCTCCAGCCCGGCGGTAAGCCGGTCGTCGTCACCGGAGCCGCCGGCGGCGTCGGCAGCGTCGCCATCGCCATCCTGGCCAAACTCGGCTACACCGTCGTCGCCTCCACCGGACGCGCCGCCGAGGCCGATTACCTCAAATCGCTCGGAGCCGCGGAAATCATCCCCCGCGAAGTCCTCGCCGGCCCCGGCAAGCCCCTCGACCCGGAACGCTGGGCCGGAGCCGTCGATAGCGCCGGAGGCGATACCCTCGCCGGCATTATCCGCTCCCTTGCCATCGGAGCCAGCGTCGCCGCCTGCGGCCTTGCCGGAGGCCCCAAGCTCAGCACCACCGTCTTCCCCTTCATCCTCCGCGGCGTCAATCTGCTCGGCATCGACTCCGTCCGCGCCTCGAACGCCACCCGCCGCGCAATCTGGCGGCGCATCTCCACGGATCTCCCCGTCGATAAGCTCGACTCCGTCATCCACACCGCCCCGCTCTCGCGAATCCAGGAGCTCGGTGAGCAGATCCTCGCCGGAAAAACCCGCGGACGGACCGTCATTGACGTGAACGCATAATCCGC
>JABAQT010000016.1:0-3607 GCA_019187195.1 Bryobacteraceae bacterium | reverse complement strand
CTGGAGAGGGCTCCAGCCCTAGCGCTCATCCCACCACCTGCTGAAACAACTCCTCCAGCCGCGCGGCCGGATCCTCGCAAATGCCACCGTGCACCGGCGACACCTGGATGATCGTGCTCCGCGGAGCCGCCAGCCACTGGAATCGCTCGCTCAACGGCAATCGCGCAATCGGCCCGGCCTCTGTATCCCCCTCGCAAACACGCCGGATCGCCTCAAGATGGCGGCGCACCAGTTCCACATCCACCAATGGCGCCATGGCGCGCAACCGCGCCTCATCGATTCCCACCCGTGCCGCCAGAAAACGCCGGGCCTTCGAAAACAGGATCACCCCCGCGTTGAGAAACTCTTCCCGCTCCACCCGCGGAGCCACCCGCACCACCGCGTAGTCATACGAGGCGCGCGCGGGCATTCTTCGCCTCCTCGACGAAAAGCGGCGCTGCCTCCAGCCGCGTCAGGAAGTACTGCACATAGCCGGCGCGCTTCGCCTCCGGCGTCTCCGCGCCCTCCTCCGGAAGCAGCCAGTCATCCGGCGCCTCTCGCAGAATCTCCTCCAGCACCCTCCGCGTCAGCCGCGGCCGCAGCCACGCATCGGCGCCTTCCAGATCCGTGGCCCACGGCAACAGCACGTGGTCCCGAATCAGCGGAAACCGGCCGCGCGCCCGCGCCTCGAGGTCATTCCAGTCATGATGAAAGTACAGCGCCGCCCCATGATCAATCAGGTACAGCGAGCGGTGCCAGCACAGAAGATTCGGGTTGCGCGCCGTCCGGTCCACGTTCGTGATGAAGGCGTCGAACCACACCGTCCGCGCCGCCAGCACCGGATCCACGCGGTCGCGCGCCGCCGGATCGAACATCGCCGACCCCGGCAGATAGTCCATCGCCAGGTTGTTGCCCACGCTCGCCTGCAGCAGTTCGCGAATCTCCGGATCGCCCTCGTTGCGGCCCAGTTCCGAATCCACGGAAGCAAACACCACCTCCGGCACCGGCAGTTCCAGCGCCCGCCCGATCCCGGCGCAGATCAGTTCCGCGGCCAGCGCGAGCACCCCCTGCCCGGCGCCCCGGAACTTCAGAACATACAGTCCGAAATCATCCGCCTCCACGATCGCCGGCATCGAACCGCCTTCGCGCAGCGGTGTCACATAACGAGTCGCCGAAATGGTGCGCATCATGCCAGACCTCCATTATGTCCGTCCGCGCTCGCCGCCAGCGCGCTCCGGTCCTCCTAGGCCGCCTTCTCTCCCCTCACCACCCACATCGCCGCCAAATACAGCAACCCGCCCAGGATCAACGTCTGCTGCAATCCCAGATACAACCCGAAAAACATCGACAGCGCCGATCCCATCACGCTCGACGCCGCGTTCAACGACCACGCCCACCGCACCGCCGCCTGGCGCCGCTTCTCCAGGTAACCGAGTCCCGTCGGAAACGGCATCCCCATCACGAAACCAGCGGGCGCGATCAACACTACCGTCAGCGGTATCTTCACCCACAACGGCAATCCCACCCCCGCGGAGATGATCGGGCCCACCGCCAGCGCCAGCGCCACCACCAGGGCCGCCACCAGTCCCAATGCTTTCATCCAACGCTCCGGCGATCCGTCGAGCGCCTTCCGGCTGTAGTAACTCCCCATCCCGCTCGAGACCAGCATCGAGAAAATGATCACCGTCAGCGCGTACGTCGGATGCCCCAGAAACAGCACGAACTTCTGGATCAGCGCCACCTGGATCAGTATGTACCCCACGCCGATGGCCACGAAGTACAGCAGGAACCGCCGCACCCCCTTCTCCGCCGGCAGCCGCGTCCTCAACAACAGCGGCGGCAGCGCCAGTGTGATCACCGTCGCCAGCAGGCTCACCCCCACCAGGCCGAACAGCAGCGGCACGGCGCGGTTGATCTTGTAATCGGCCGAGAACCGGTAGGCATTCCGCAGAAAATCCACCAAATCTCCGGGCTGAACCGTATAGAAGAAAAACGGCCGGTTGTCGCTCACCGGCGTCACGTCGTATTGGTAGCCGCGATAAAATTCCGCCGGGTCCTTCGCCCGCAGATACTCCGAAAAGGCGCTCGGGAACGGCGTCCCCGGCCAGTACACCGGCGTCAGCCCCGCTGATCCGATCTGCGCCACAATCGCCGGAATGTTCTCCCGCGGAACCGGCTTCCGCGAAATGATCACCGTGTCCGTCGCCCCCCACTTGTTCAGCAGTTGCGTGTTCTCGCGTCCCACCAGCACGTGCGCCGCGATATCCGTTTCCCCCAACTGAAGCAACGCCACCCGCGCCAGCGAGAGCAGCCGGAGCGACTCGCGCGGCGGATCAAAGCCCCATCGCGTGAACGCCAGAATCCCATCATCGGTCAAGTGGCTCAGGTAATCACGAAACGCGTCCGTCGTGTAGAGATTGTTCTCCGTCAGCGCGAACGCGCCCGCCGCCGTCGACGCCCATGTGTCCACCAGCGTCGCCTGGATGATCTGGTATTTCTCCTTGCTGCGCCGCACAAACCCACGCCCGTCTTCCACAAACAGCCGGATCTCCGGCCGGAAATACAGGCGGTGGCTCAACTCCGGAAATCGCTCGCGCATGATCGTGTTCGCGATGATCGGATTGATCTCCACCGCCGTGATGTCCTTGCTGCCCGAGGCGAGCGCCCGCGCCACGTCATACCCGCCTCCCGCCCCGATTACCAGCGTTTTGGCGCGGTGCTTCAGGCGGTAGGGCAACGCCGGACCCTGCGTCAACAGCCCCTGGCGGTCGCTTTCGGATAGATGATCGAAATCGTAGTTGGCGATCCCCGTCGCCGCATCCGCGTCGATCACAATCGAGTTCGACTCCTTCACCAGCCCGATCCGTGAAAAGCTGTTCCACTTCACGAATATCTCCGGCGGCAGTTCCGCGCCCTTCGCGTACCGCACCTCCACCACCGGCTTCTTGAAATTCAGTATCACCAGCGAAGTCAGCGCCAGCGCGATCAGCACCGCCCCCGCCCGCCCCTGAATCCGCCCCTCCAGGTGAAACCAGATCGCTCCCGCCGCCGCGAACAACACGCCCGAAGCGATCAGCGTGTTCGGCCCCCCCAGAACATTCAGGAAAGGCACCAGCAGCAGACATCCCCCCGCCGCTCCCAGCAGATCGAAGAAATACACCCTATCCACCCGCTCGATCGTCTCCGCAATCGCCATCGCCACCACCGCTCCGGCGATCACGAACGGCAGCGCCGATAGGAAATAAACCCCCGCCAGCGTCAGATTGTCGAAGCCCTTCTGCCGCGTCAGCAGGTACAGCAGCGACGCCGGCACGATAACCGCGTTGCACGTCGAGAGCACCCCCAGCTTCGAGAACACTTTTCCCGTCCTTGAAGCGATCAGGTAGCTCAGCACGCCCCCCACGCCCAACCCGAACAGCGCGATCGAAATCGCCAGAAACGCGAAATGGTAATAAAACACCACCGAAAAGATGCGCGTCAGCGACAACTCGAGAATCAGGGAAGCGAGCGTCGTCAGTGCGACACCCAGGTAAATTTGTGGCCAGCTCAGAGGCTTGTGGGGAAACGGCGAATCGATACGGGACAAGTATCTATGGTAGCGCGGGGCGGCGCTCCCACAAGCCTCGCC
>JABAQT010000047.1 GCA_019187195.1 Bryobacteraceae bacterium | reverse complement strand
TTGATGAGGCCAGGACGGCGCGCAGCCGATCGCGGCGAATATTCAAACGGCCCTTCCGGTCCCGTTCCCACTAACTTGGGTCCGGACTGCGCCCTCACTACCATTGGGGTAGTGAACGTCAGGCACAACGTGGCCGCCAGAGGCAACACACTTGACCACCAAAATCTCATTCCCTTCCTCCAGGCAAGAATCAAACTCTATCTTTAAGTTGAAGACTACACTTATCCCCAGCGCGAAGCCAAGCATACCGCTCCGCTCCATTGTTCACGACGCCAGCGATAAAGCCAATGGTAACAAAGTATACACAATTCGATCAGTAGAGTACACAGCTATTTCATCTTCGGTTGACTGGATGCTATTCCTTAGGGGGAGATTCGGCCGGCGCCCCCCTATGAATTGCGTTTTCCCCGTATTTGCGTCTTATGCGGTCGACCGCGGCCGCCAGGGCGCGCGAAGAAGCATGCTCGCCGGAAAGGCCGTCAAAGAGCGGCAGTTGTGGAGAGGGGCGGTAGATGCGGCTGACGGTGAGTGAGAGAGAGCGGAGGCGCACACGGCGTTTCCAGGCGGAGCGCAGCAGGCCGGGAAGGACCGGTTCGAAATCCGATTCGAGGCAGGAAGGAGCGTCGAGCGTCAGGGCATGCGTGGTTTCCTCGCGATCCGTATAGCGTAGCGAGAGCGTGAGGCGCCGCACTTCGATGCCCCGTTCGCGAACGCGCGTCATGAGCCGTTCGAGCGTTGTCTTGAGAGAAGCGAGAATGAGCGGCTCCTCCCAGGCCTCGCCGGCGAATTCGATAGACTCACGCCATTGGGGGGCGTTTGCGGATTGCGGCCGGACAGGATCCTCATCGACGCCTTGCGCCCGGCGCTGCCATTGCAGGGCCTGGCGGCCGAGAACGAGTTGCAGCGCATCGAGCGGGGCCGAAGCCAACGCGCCCAGCGTACGCACGCCGGCCAGTTCGAGGGCTCCGCGGGCCTCGAGGCGGATTCCTTCCAGGCATCCGACGGGGAACGGCGCGAGGAAGGACGCTTCGTGCCCCGGTAATACGACAAGTTCTCCAGCGGGTTTGCGGAATCGTGATGCGATGCGCGCCACCGTTTTGTTGGCTCCGATGCCGGTGGAAAAGGATACCCGCAGCCAGCGCTGTATGGTTTGGCGCAACTGCCTGACTACGGGTAAAGCGCCTTTACCGTGAATGGCGCGCGTGCCGGTGAGATCGAGATAAGCGGCTCCGATGGCGACGGGCTGGACCAGGGGAGTGGTTTCCTCGCAAAGAGAGAGGATCTGCTGAAAGAACTGTTCGTAGAGATCGAAGTGGCCGGGAAGGACCAGAAGGGAGGGGCAGGCGCGTTTGGCGCGGCGAACCGGCATGCCGGGGCGGACGCCAAAGGGCCGGGCTTCGTTGCTGGCGGAGATGACGATGCCGCGCCTGGCGGCTCCGATGGCGATGGGGCGGTTGCGGAGGCGCTGGTCGGCGGCCTGTTCGATGGAGGCGAAGAAGCGGTCGCCGTCGCAATGGACGAGGGAGCGCATGCGCTTATAGTGTAAATTTTTACATATAAAAGCTCAACCTTCCGCCGCGCTATACTTTCCGCTTGCCTCTGCCGGTCATTGTCTCCATCCTCTAGCCAACCTCCGGCGCTCTCCGCGCCACTCCTGACTGGTGTGTCTATACAAAAGGATTCTCAATGGAGTTGTCTCTACTTGGATGGAACGAGCACTTCGCCGAGGCGTTTTCCGGTTGCGAACCCGCGC
Source organism: Bryobacteraceae bacterium (assembly GCA_019187195.1). Taxonomy (GTDB): domain Bacteria; phylum Acidobacteriota; class Terriglobia; order Bryobacterales; family Bryobacteraceae; genus CADEFT01. The sequence continues at coordinate 48,886 of JABAQT010000047.1, read as the reverse complement.
TGTCCCCGGCGCGCGTGGCTTCGGAAACCCGCGGACATTATGAATTATGGACGGAAGAGGGGAGCCGGACAGCCCGCCTGCCCGGCTCCTGGAAGGGTCCAACGCCGGTCACGGGAGACTGGGTGGGCTTCAATTCGGATCACATCATCCGCTGTCTGCTTCCGCGCCGCAACAAGGTGTCCCGCAAGAAGGCGGGGCGCGCCTTCGAGGAACAGGCGTTGGCGGCCAATGTGGATGTGGTGTTTCTGGTGGCGGGACTCGACCACGACTTCAACGCGCGCCGCCTGGAACGTTATCTCATGACGGCGTGGGAGAGCGGGGCATCGCCGGTGGTGGTATTGAACAAAGCCGATCTGGCCGGAGATCCGATGGAGGCGATGCGTTGCGTGAAGGCGGCCGCGCCGGAGGTTCCCGCCGTGCTCCTGACGGCTCTGAGCGAACCGGACGTGGCCCGGTTGCACCGCTATGTGAAACCGGGAGAGACGGCGGTTCTGCTGGGGTCCTCGGGGGCAGGCAAGTCCACTATTCTGAACCGTCTTCTGCGCGCGGAGGCGCAGCGGACGCAAGCGGTGAGGGAGAGGGACAGCCGCGGGCGTCACACGACGGTGGGGCGGCAGATGTTTCTGCTCCCGCAGGGTTGGTTGTTGATCGATACGCCGGGATTACGCGAGTTGGAACCATGGGTGGGCGCCGGGGCTGCGCCGGGTGTCTTCGGCGACATCGTAGAACTGGCGCGGCAGTGCCGCTTCCGGGATTGCCTGCATCGTGGAGAGCCGGGGTGCGCCGTGGCCCGCGCCATCGAGGAAGGGCTTCTCGACGAGGCGCGGTTGTGGAGTTTTCAAAAACTGCGCGACGGAGCGGAGCGGTTGGAGCGAATGCAGGATCTCCAGGCGGCGCGGGAGGAGAGGCGGAAGTGGAAGCAGATCCATAAGGCGATGCGGAATTCCTCGAAATGGCGGGAATGGGGGTGAGATCCGGCATCCATCATCGGTTGGTATCATCCTGGGGTGGATCCTTTTTCCGTGGTGAAGACGGCGTGGTCCGTGGGGGACACGCGCGAAGTGGAGTGCACGCGACTGGACCGGCAGATCAATGTGGAGTACGACTCTTACCGGCGGGTCTATATTGCCGATGGGCATGAGTGGATCATCGCGGGCCAGATGGCCAAGGAGGACGGGAGAAAGTACTACATTCTGGAGTGCACGGAGTGATCGCCTAGACCACGGTCCTGATAAGTCCCAGGGCGGCGGCCGTCATCACTAATCCGACGATGGTGATTACAGCCGCGGACATTACCGGCAGCATGCGGAAGAAGGGGCCGCGAGTCAGTTTCGGCACGGAGGGGAGCAGGTCCTTGGCGTAGAGCACCGCGCACCCGATGGCTATCAAGACGAGCGCCAGGCCGAGGCTGAAACTGACGAGCAGGAGCAATCCCAGGCCGGCGCGTCCGATGGCGATGGAGCTGAGCAACAGCACGAGGGCGGAAGGGCAGGGAACCAGTCCGCCGCTGACGGCGAGGCCGACCAGGCCGGCCGTGGTTACCTCTCCTTCGATCATGTGGGAATGTCCGCCGGGCCCGTGATGGTGGCCGTGGTCATGATCATGATCGTGGCCGTGATCATGATGGTGATCATGCGGATGGGAGGAGTGAGGGTGGGCGTGCTCATGATGGTGGTGGTGCGAAGACGGGGTGACAAGGCGCTTTAAGCGCTGGTAAAAGAGGGAGGCGCCGATTACGACGATGGTCAGTCCGGAGAGTGTGCCGAGCACCGGGTAAATCTTATCCGGGACGACATATTTGGAAAGAAAAAGGGTTCCAAGCCCGAGTAGAAATACGCTGATGGTGTGCGTAAAGGTGACCATTCCACCGAGGAACAGAGCGTGGCTGAAGTTTCCGCGGGCGCCGACGAGATAGGCCGCCACAATGGTCTTGCCATGTCCGGGCGAGAGTGCGTGCATGGCTCCGAACCCGAAGGCCAGAGCCAGGGCGAGGAGCATGGCGGTGATCCCCAGGTCCTGGCGGGTGAGCAGTTTCGATAGCGAATCGCCTTGTTGCGGCAGGCCCGGCCCCGGCACGGCGGGTGAAGGCAGGGCCTGCGCCAGGACGAACCGCGATTGCGGGAGGGCGGGTCCATCCGACGGGCGCGCGTGCGGCGCGAATAACGGAAAAATGAGGAGGAGGAGAATACGCGGGTTCATTACAATGGAAAATACGGATTTTTGCTTCGCACGAATGTATGCGCAAGGTCGTAACGGCAAGTGACATCCCTCTTTCCGGGGAGTTGAAGATTGCAATCGGGACTATTGTAACTCCCTCGGCGGCGGATCTCGCCCGCGAGCGCGGGGTGACGCTGCGCGAGGCGCGGGCGGAGGAGTTGAACGGGATTGCGCCGCCGGAAGCCACGGTGGCGTTGGGGGCCGATCATGGCGGCTATGAGTTGAAAGAGGCGTTGAAGCCGGTGTTTGCGGAACTGGGGCTCACGGTGCGGGACGTGGGCGTGCAGGAGCGGAAACCGGCTGATTATCCGGACATAGCCTTACAGGTGGCGGAGATCGTCGCGCGGGGTGAAGCGACTCGCGGGGTGATCATCGACGGGGCCGGAACCGGCTCGGCGATGGCCGCCAACAAAGTGCCCGGAGTGCGCGCGGCCCTATGTTACGATAAGGCTTCGGCTCGCAACAGCCGCGAACACAACAACGCCAATGTGCTCACTCTCGGGGGACGGCTGCTGACCAACACACAAGCGGAAGAGGTGCTGCGGGTGTGGCTGGGGACGCCCTTCGCGGGAGGACGGCACGCAGCGCGCGTGGACAAGATTACGGAAATCGAGAAGAGATTCGCCACGTGGACTCCCGGGAGTTAGAGCGCTTAGTAGCCGAGATCGGAGACGAAATCCTCGCTCGCGTTGCGCGCGTTCCGGAGTTTGCCGGGAACGCGGAAGGATTGAACATTCCGGACACGGTGTGTCCGGGCTGCAGGCAGCGATGCGCGCAGACGTGCGCGAACAAGACGCGGGAGATTATCTCATGCGGCGCCGACCGTGTTTCCGCTTCGGAAAAGACGACGCGCATCGATCCAGGGATTGCGGCTTTGATCGACCACACGTTGCTCAAGCCGGAGGCGACGCGAGAGGAGATTGTGAAGCTCTGCGGCGAGGCACGGCAGTACGGCTTCGCAAGTGTTTGCGTCAATCCCTACTGGGTTCCCGTCGTGGCGGCGGAGCTTGCCGGTTCGGCGGTGAAGGTGTGCACGGTGGTGGGATTTCCGCTAGGCGCCACCACTTCCGCGATCAAGGCGGCGGAGGCCGAGGCGGCCGTCAAGGTGGGGGCCCAGGAGGTGGACATGGTCTTGAACATAGGGGCGCTGCGGTCGGGTGATTTCGACGCGGTCAAGCTGGATATACAGACCGTGGCCGGCGCCTGCCACCGCGGCGGGGCGATTCTGAAAGTGATTCTCGAGACGGCGCTGCTCGATGATAACCAGAAGGTGATCGCCTGTTCGCTGGCCAAACTGGCGGGCGCGGATTTCGTCAAGACGTCCACCGGATTTTCGAAATCGGGGGCGACGGCGCATGACGTCGCGCTGATGCGGGCGGCGGTGGGGCCGGATCTTGGCGTGAAGGCGAGCGGAGGCATCCGCACGCTGCGGGATTTGCGGGTGATGCGCGAGGCCGGGGCGAGCCGCATCGGGGCGAGCGCCAGCGTGAAGATCGTGCAGGAAACGACGGCCTGAATCCGGAAGGCATGACACATGGCTGACACCACCAAGTCCCGTGTCCGGTTCAAAGAGCGCGCCGAACTGCTCGATTTTCTGCTCGAGGTGTCGACGGCCACGGCTGAAACGCTCGACCTGGATGAACTTCTCAACAACGTCGCCAACATCGTGAAGAATGTCATTCCGGCCGAGTTGTTCGCCATTCTGCTGTATAGCGAGCGGATCAAGGGGTTGCGGATCCGCCACGCCATAGGGCACCGGCCGGAGGTGGTGAGGAACATGGTGGTGCCGCTAGGGGAGGGGCTGACGGGAACCGCGGCGGAGACGCGGCGTCCGGTGATGAGCGGCGACGTGCTTGGCGACCCGCGGTATATCAGCGCCCTCGACGCGGTGAGAAGCGAGCTTGCCGTTCCGATGGTGGCGCGGGGGAAGCTGGTGGGCGTGATCGATGTGCAATCGACGCGGGTGAACGCTTACACGCCGCACGACAAGGCGCTGCTGCAACTGATTGCGGGGCGGGTCGGTTTTTCCATCGAGAACGCGCGGCTGTACCGGCGGGTGGACCGGCAGAACCGGCTGTTAAGGACGCTCAGTTCGGTTTCACAGGAGTTCTCGTCGATTCTGCCGTTGGAGGACCTGTTGCGGAAGATTGCCGAAATTGTTCGCCAGCTTGTGAGCTATGACGCTTTCAGCGTGCTGCTGGTGGACGAGGAGCGGCAGGCGCTGCGGCACCATTTCAGTCTTCGCTATGACCAGCGCGTGGAGATCGACAACATACCGCTCGGTTCAGGAATAACCGGGGCCGCGTATTCGGCGCGAAAGCCGGTGAACGTGGGCGACACGCTGGCGGACCCGCGATACATCGCTTCGCACCCCGACATCAAGTCCGAAGTGGCCGTGCCGTTGATTCTTCAGGACCGCGTGATCGGCGTGATCGATCTCGAGAGCGAGCGGCTCGGATTCTTCACGGACGACCACGCGAGAGCGCTCTCGCTGCTGGCTCCGCAGATCGCCAGCTCCGTTGAGAATGCGCGGCTGTACGAAGAACTGGCTTCGCGCGAGCAGCGGCTGGAGCAGGACTTGCGGGCGGCGCGTAAGCTGCAGAAGATTCTGCTTCCGCGCCACGCGCCTGATGTCACCGGACTCGATATTGCTCTCGGCTCCCGTCCGGCGCGCGAGATCAGCGGAGACATCTACGATTTTTTCGAACGCGACCACAGCCGGCTGTTGCTGTGCTTTGGGGATTCGAGCGGCAAGAGCGCGGCGGCGGCGTTGTATGGAGCGCTGGTCACGGGCCTGCTCCGCAGCCTGGCGCAGAGCGAGAAGCGCCCGGCCGAATTGATGGCGACGCTCAATGAAGTGTTGCTCGAGCGCAAGGTGGAGACCAAGTATGTCACCCTGCTGCTGATGGTTTGGAACGCGGCGGCGCGCACGTTCACGATGACGAACGCGGGCAACACGCAGCCGATGATCTGCCGCGGGGACGAGATCATCATTCCCAAGGTGGAGGGCATCCCGGTCGGATTGCTCGAGGACCGGGAATATGACGAGGTGGTGTTTGCGGCCGAACCGTGCGATGTGGTTCTGTTGTTTTCCGACGGTGTGGTGGATCAACAGTCGGGAGCGGCCAAGGATGGGGAATTGAAGGACTACGGCAATAAGCGGCTTTCCCGCCTGTTGCGGAAGACGAGGATCAAACCCCCGGCGGAGATTGTTGGAGCAATATTTCAGGACCTGGACAAGTTCGCCGCCGGAGCCCCCATCAACGATGATCAGAGCGTGATTGTGATGAAAGTAAAATGAGGATGGAAGCGCCTTTCAACTATCGGGACAACCTGCTGTACGCGGAGGACGTCGCGCTGGACTCGATCGCGCGGCGCGCGGGAACTCCCTGCTATGTCTACTCATCGAACGCGATTCTGGGACGATATCGCGCCTATGACCGCGCTTTCGGCGATCTGCCGCACAAGGTATGTTACGCCGTAAAGGCGAACTCGAACCTGGCGGTGCTGGCGCTGCTGGCGCGCGCGGGCTCCGGCTTCGATATTGTCTCGGGGGGCGAATTACATAAGGTGTTGCGCGCCGGCGGCAATCCGGATGACGTGGTTTTTTCGGGGGTGGGGAAGAGCGCCGAGGAAGTGGAGTTTGCCCTCGAGAAGGGGATACACAGTTTCAATTGCGAATCGGAGGCGGAACTCACGCTCATCGACGCGCTGGCCGCCCGGTTGGGGGCGAAGGCGAAGGTGGCTTTGAGGGTGAATCCGGACGTCGATGCCGAGACACATCCCTACATCTCGACGGGACTGCGGGAACACAAGTTCGGGATAGCGATGAACGAGGTGGAGGAGATCTATTCACGGGCGCGGTGGCATCAACACCTGGAGATGGAGGGCGTCAGTTGCCATATCGGCTCCCAGTTGCTGAATGCGGAACCGCTGCTGGCGGCGCTCGACCGCATGCTGGAGTTGATCGACCGGTTGCGGGCAAAGGGCATTGCGATCCGCCATCTCGATTTGGGCGGCGGCCTGGGCGTTCCCTACCGGGCCGCGGAGGAGGCTCCATCCATCTCCGACTACATTACCCGCATCCGGAACAGAGTATCGGGGCGCAATCTGACGCTGATGGTGGAACCGGGGCGCTCGCTGGTAGCGGAGGCAGGCATACTGTTGAGCCGGGTTCTGTACAGAAAGCGCAGCGGGGAGAAGGAGTTTGTGATTCTCGACGCCGCCATGAACGATCTGATCCGGCCTTCGCTCTACCGCGCGCATCACGAGATTCTGCCGGTGAAGCGCGATGAGAGGCGAGGGACGGTGGTTGCCGATGTCGTGGGGCCGGTATGCGAAACGGGGGATTTTCTTGCCAGGGACAGGGAACTCGCCAATGTGCTGCCGGGTGATCTTGTCGCGATCTGTACGGCGGGGGCTTATGGTTTCGTGCTGTCGTCGAACTACAATGCGCGGCCGCGAGCGGCGGAGGTGATGGTGGCGGGCAACGGGTGGCGTGTGGTGCGGCAGCGGGAGAGCGTTGACGATCTGGCGCGCGGGGAGATGGTGTAAGCGGAAAATATTGAGAATCGATCGACCTTGGATACAGGAATTTCTGTATTTCAAGTCCGATTGTCGTTTGATACGATACCGCCAACCTATTTGAGGAGGTTGGCCTGTGTCATTCCGGCTGCTTGCATTGTTTTGTGTCACCTCTTTGGTTTTCGCGCAAACGGATCGCGGAATCGTCAATGGAACCGTTACGGACGCGTCGGGAGCGGCGATTCCGGGAGCATCGGTGACCATCGTGAACTCCGCCACCAATATTGCCTATCAGTCGCAAACGACCAGTTCGGGGGATTATACGGTTCCGACGCTGCCTGTCGGCACCTACCAGTTGCGCATCGAGAGCCAGGGATTCAAGACGGCCACGCGGAGCGGCATCGTGGTGACCGCCGGCAGTACGGTGACGGTCAACGCCCAACTCGAGATCGGCGCGACCACCGAATCGATCGAAGTCGCCGCGACCCTCGATCTGTTGCAGACTTCGAACGCCAAGGTTTCCACCGCGGTTTCAAACAAGATGGTGGACGAGTTGCCGCTCGTCGTCGGCGGAGCGATGCGCGGAGCGTTCGATCTAGCCCTGATCACTCCCCAGGCCAATCAGCCGGGCGATGACTCGTTCAACGTGGGCGGAGGCCAGGGCGGCGCCTACGGCGCCACGCTGGATGGCGTCAGCGTGGTCACGGGACGCTACAATTCGGTGCAATGGGCGAACGTCAACACGCCCTCGGTGGACGCCATCACGGAATTTGCCGTCGAAACAAACGGGTTCAAGGCCGAATATGGCCGCGGCCAGGGTGGGATGATCACTTTCTCCTCGAAATCGGGCACCAACGAATTCCACGGCACGGGCTACGAGTTTCTCCGGAATGACGCCCTCGATGCGCGCCGTTTTTTCGAGGATCAGAAGGGGAAGTACAAACAGCACGACTTCGGCTGGAGCGCCGGTGGACCCGTCGTCATTCCCAAGTTATACAACGGCCGCAACCGCACCTTTTTCTTCGGGTCGGGCGAGTGGTTCCGTAACCGGGTGGGGGCCAACAGCGGGCGGTTCAGCGTGCCGACGCCGGAGATGTACGGCGGCGACTTCCGCAATTGGGTGGACAGCAACGGGACGCACCTCCCGATCTACGATCCGTCGACGACGCGGCCGGATCCCGGCGGGTCCGGCTTCATCCGCACACCTTACGCGAACAATCTCATCCCGCAATCGCAATTTGCCGAGATTTCCAGGAACTACGTCAACCTGGTGAAGGATGTGCTGAAGCCCAACAACGGGGCGGCTCCGGGGACGAGCGATTATGTGAGAAACAACTTCATTAACAATTCCGGGACGGCGCTCGATCCCTGGACGAAGTTCAGCATTAAGGGCGATCACACCTTCGGCGCCAACGACCGCGTGAGTTTTCTATACAACTACGGGTTGCATGAACGCACAGCCGGAGCGGAGGGTTTTCCCGGACTGCCCTATCCGTTGAACGAGAATCGCAACGACAGACAGCACAGCGACGTTTATCGCGCCACCTACGACAAAGTGATTACGCCGACGGTGGTCAACCACATGTTCGGAGGGGTCAACTTCTGGAAGGAGTCTCATCTTGCCCAGACCGCGGACGGCAACTGGTCCGCGAAGGGCATCTGTCTGAAAGGCGCCTGGGATTGCAACCGCAACCTGCTCATCGCGGAGTTTTCCGACTACAACACATGGGTGGCGCGCGCCTACGACGGGTCGGAGAACTTTGTTTTTTCGTTTGGAGACGACCTGACCCTCATCCGGGGCAAGCATACGTTTAAACTCGGCTACCTGTGGGAGCGGATTCACTACAACGGGTTCGGCCAGCAGACGATCGGCGGCCTGGTCCGCGGCGACCGGCGGCTCACGAGCATTCCCAACAATAACAACCTATCCTCGGGGGGCGGCAACGGGTTCGCCTCGTTCCTGATTGGCTATGGCTTCCAGGGGGGCACTGAAAACGACCGCTTCATCGGCCAGCAGTGGCGCAGCCATGCCTGGTATTTCCAGGATGACTGGAAACTGAGTCCGCGCCTGACGATGAACCTCGGGGTGCGCTACGAATTCACGTTGCCGCCCCTCGAGCAGGAGGATAAATGGAGCGACCTGGACCCGACTCTGCCGAACGCGCGCGCGGGTGGATTGCCCGGAGCTCTGCGATTTGCCGGCTTTGGCCCCGGCCGGGAAAACCGGCGCGCGCTGGCCTCCGGGTGGTTCGGCGGCATCGGGCCACGCTTCGGCCTCGCCTATGCCCCGGATAACAATACGGTCGTCCGGTTCAGCGCCGGCCGCAGTTTCGGTGTCGCCAAGACCATTACCGGCAGCGCTCACTTTGAAGGCTCGACGCTGGTCTTCTCGGCATCGAGCCTGGACAATGGAGTCACCCCGATCTTCCTGTACGATCAGGGGCTACCCCCCTACATTAAGCCGCCGGTGATCGATCCCACGTTTTCAAACGGCGCAAGCCCGGCATTTTGGGACGGAGAAGCCGTGCGGCTGCCTGAGAACTATCAATGGACTCTCTCGGTCCAGCGCCAGCTTTCGAGCAGCATGATACTCGAGGCGAGCTACGACGCGACGATCGGCGCTCACCTGGTGGCGGGGCTCAAGCGATACAACCAACTCCCGTTCAGCGACCTCGAGAGATACGGCCGGGCGCTGCTATCGAGTTCCATCGATTCACCGGCGGCCGTGGCAGCGGGCCTCCGGCGGCCCTACGCGGATATCGACTGCCAGTTCAGCACCACCTGCAGGCCGGTCAGCGTCGCGCAGGCGCTGCGTCCCTTCCCGCAGTTCAGCACCATCAACACCGCATCCGGCGCGGGGGACAAGAGCGGGCATTCGAGCTATCACGCACTTGTACTGAGGCTCGACAAGCGCTACGCGCAGGGCCTGACTCTACAGGGAAGCTACGTATTCTCGAAGCTGATTACGGATGCCGACGGCTACAACCCCGACAACGCCACGCTCGATCACTACAACCGGCGGCTGGAGAAATCCATCGGGGAGTTCGACCTCACGCACAACCTCAAGATGACCTACATCTATGAACTGCCGTTCGGCCGGGGTAAGCGCTGGTTGAGTACGGGGGCGGCGTCCTGGGTGCTGGGCGGATGGCGAATCGCAGGCACGCACTTCTATTCGAGCGGCTACCCGCTGGGTCTTTCCAACAGCGCCGCCCTCGGGGGCATTCTTTTCAATGGCCGCAGCGCCGCCACTGTTTCCACTTACGATGGCTGGATCGCCGCTCACAACAACCCGGACTGGAAAGGCAGCGACCGCTTTTTTCAGCCGGCGTCCTTCTTCGGGCCCCAGCCAAACGACCGGGCAGGCAACACCACGCGATTGAACCCCAAGGCCCGCCAACCCTGGAACCTGGGGGAGAACTTCTCGATCGCCAAGGGGTTCTCGATTCGTGAATCCATTCGCGCCGACCTCCGGTGGGAGTTGTTCAACGCCTTCAACCGCTTCCGGCCGAGCCCGGGCAGCACGAATGTACAGGACCCGAATTTCGGGCGTGTCCAGGGACAGTTGAATGAGCCGAGGCGTATGCAGCTTGGGTTGAAGATCTACTTTTAGGCGCCGCCTGGATTCCGCCACCCGCGGCGCGTTTCGAAGCCGCCCGGCCCCGGTATTGTGCTGCCGGCACAGCGCTTTCCATATGATTTCCAACGCCTTTGCACGGCTTGCCTGAACGCGACCGGTGAGCCCGAACGGACCGGGGAAGAATTTTGCCGCGCCGGATTCATCGATTTATCTAGTATCTGTAATTCACTTGCCGCTATGATTGAGCAATACGGGAGTCACGCTATATGCATTTTTCCCAGAATGTGCTCTGCGCTTTCGTGATCTTTGCCGTCGTGCTTTTCGGCCAGGCGGATGCAAACAAGGGTCAGATTGTTGGTACGGTATTCGACGCGAACCAGGCGGCGATACCTAACGCGTCAGTCAAGATCACGAATACGGCCAACGGTCTTGTTCGTGAACTGAAAACAAGCGGGGCCGGGCAGTACCGGGCGGTCCAACTCGATCCCGGCCAATATAATATTACGGCGGTAGCACCGGGATTCGCCGTAACGACGCTTCAGGGCGTCACCGTTTCGGTGGGCTCCGCGATTGGGATCGATATCACGCTTCAGGTACAGGCAACGACGACGACGGTGGAAGTGTCGGAGTCGATCGTCAATGTGGCTTTGCCGGCGCCGACGACGGTGATCGGATCGGCGGCGCTTCAGAACCTGCCGATCAACGGGCGGCGCTTCCAGGACTTCGCTGTTCTCACTCCGTCGGTTCAGGTGGACCCTTCGCGGTCGCAGATCTCGTTCGCGGGCCAGCGGGGAATCAACTCGAACATCATGGTGGATGGCGCGGACTACAACCAGCCTTTTTTCGGCGGCATTCGCGGAGGAGAGCGTTCGAATTCGATCATCACGGTGCCACAGAGTTCCGTGCAGGAATTCCAGGCGGTTACGACGGGATACGCGGCCGAATACGGGCGGTCTTCGGGCGGCATCCTCAACGTCATCAGCAAGAGCGGCACGAATGAGTACCACGGGGAGGGGTTCTATCAGAACCGCAACTCCCAGTTGAGCAAGGAAAGCCCCATTCCGGTGACAAACCTCGATAAGCCGGGCACGTTGATCAACGTCAAGCCGGCGGAGTCGCTTCAGCAGTGGGGAGGCGCGATTGGCGGACCGGTAAAGAGAGACAGGCTATTCTTCTTCGTCTCCTACGAGCAGCAGCACAGCACGCAACCGCGCCGCGTGGTGTTTCCGTCACTGATCAACTTCACGCCCACGGCGGCAAACACTCCGGCATACAACTTCTACAAGTCTCTGGAACAGCCCTTCGATAAGGTGAACAACGCCGGAGCGGGGACGGGAAAGGCGGACTACATTCTCAGGAACGGCAGCCGTCTGACGCTCCGCTATAATCGCAGCGGTTCGGAAGAGACGAACGCCGTGACTGTCGGCGGAGCGATCGAGGCATTCACCAACAATGCCCTGAACAACGAGGGGGTGGAGCAGGACCGCGTGCATTTCGGCACCGCCCAGTATACGGCCATCATCACGCCGAACGTGGTCAACGACCTGAAATTCTCGGGCTCGTATGAAGAACGCCCGCGGCTTTCCAATTCGAAGCAGCCGGGCATTATCGCTTCGACTATCGGGACCTACGGGACACGCAACTTTCTGCCGACGGTGCAATGGGACCGGCGTTTCCAGATCACCGACTCGTTGTCATTGATTCACGGCTCGCACTCCTTCAAGTTCGGCACGGATATCGCGAAACTCACGACGGCGCAGACCTTCGGATTCGACCAGTTCGGCACCTTCACCATCAACAGCAGCAATGTGAACCAGATACTCGATATCCTCTCGGGGGCCGGTTCGGTGCGAAACCGCTGGGACTCGAGCGCGGTGAGCTACAGCCGCCAGATCGGGAACCTCGCGGTGCAGTACGGCGCGACCATGGCGGCGCTGTTCGCGCAGGATAGCTGGCGCATTACGCGCACGCTGACGCTCGATTACGGCGTGCGATGGGAGGGGCAATGGAGCCCGGCCGTCGATTCGAACAACAGCGCTTTGGTCAGCAAGGTGAACGGAACGCTGTTTCCGAATGGGGCGCGCACGGACGTCACCAGGATTCCCAATGCCTTGAAGCAGGTGATGCCGCGGTTGGGTCTCGCCTGGAACCCGACGAGAGACGGCAAACTGGTTATCCGGGCGCATACGGGCATTTTTTATGCCGCCACGCCGCTGCTCATCTACAGCGATCCGACGGGCAACTTCCGGACGCCGCCGAACAACGTGCGATTGTTTTTGAACAACCGCGCCAACGGCACGATTTATCAGCAGTTCAAGGCGGCGGGCGTGGACTTGAACCAGTACACCCCCGACAAGCTGCCGGTGATTGCGCTCGACGCGGTGCAGAATGCCGCGGCATTCGGTTTGGGGGCCACTCCCGATCCTTACCTGGGGGCGGGCACGACCGCCGTGGCGACGGATTTCGTGAATCCACGATCCTTCCAGACCGGGTTTGGGACGGATTACCGCGTCAGCAACAGTTGGGTGGCCGGGGTGCAATTCAACTATGTCAACACCGTGCATCTCGAGCGGAACAAGGATTACAACCTGCCGGCTCCCATCGTCACGGATGCATCGCAGCGTCCGATGTTCGGCATCGCCAGCGGCGGGACGCGTTTGCGTCCGATTTCAACGCTCGGCCAGATCAACATCCGTGAGAGTTCCGCGCGGTCGATGTATCGCGGCATGACGATCTCGAACCAGTACAGGGGAAAGAAGCTGAACGCCGGCGTGTTCTACACGCTGGCGCAGACCTACTCCGACGACGATAACGAGCGGGATTCCGGCGGCCAGAGTTCGATGAACTCGTTCAATTATGCCCAGGACTACGGCTACTCGAATCTCGACTCGCGCCATCAGCTTGCGAGTTACGCAGTGTATGCGTTGCCTTTCGGGTTCGAGGTCTCGGGGACGTTTCGCATCCGCAGCGGGCTTCCGCTGAACCCGCGGACCGGCGCCGACACGAACCAGGACGGCGCATCGACGGACCGTCCGCTGCAGTCGCCCGGCGTGCCGTTCGGGCGCAACTCGTTCCGCAATCGCGCCACCTACGGGGACGATCTTCGCATTCTCAAGAGCTTCCACCTGAGCGAAGCGCGCAGAATTCAGCTATCGGCGGAGTTCTTCAACCTGTTCAACATAGACAACGTGATTTTTGGCGGGACCACCAACATTTATGGGCTGGGGATTAACGCCCAGGGGCAAACGGTAGCGCCCGATGCCCGCTGGCTGGTGCTGAAGACCGCGGACGGGCGGTACAGCACGCAAAACCAGCAGATCGGCTTTCCGTTCCAGGCGCAGTTCGGCATCCGTTTTCTCTTTTAAGCGTTCCGACGGCGGGTGCTACGATACGAAGGGGAATGAAGTGTTTTTTGGCCATCCTCCTTCTGGCCTCCCTACCGTTGCCCGGTGAGCAATGGGAGAGTTGCCGTTCGGGCCCGTTCGAGGTGTGGACGAACGGTTCGGAACGTGACGCGCGCCAGTTGCTGGTGAGGCTCGAGCAGGTTCGCTACGTGTTGGGCCGGCTGCTGGGGAACGATGATCCGGCGTCATTGTGGCCGGCGCGCGTGCTGCTGATGAAAGGGCGGAATCATTCCACTCCCTGGGTGTTGGGGCGGGAGGGGTGGGTCAGCCTGTTGCCGGCGGGGTCCGCGCCTTCGCGGCAGTGGATGAGGGAAGTGGCGCGGATGCTGCTGGAAGCGAACGCGCGGCGCATGCCGCGATACTGGGAAGACGGCCTGGAGGATCTGCTATCCACCCTGGAGGCGCAAGGGCCGAAAATCACTTTGGGCCTGCCGCCGGGGGAGCGGACTCTTGAGTGGGCGCGCGTCCAATACCTGGCTACGAATCCCGATTATGCGGTCCGTTTTCGCGTGCTGTTGAACAACATGCAGCAGGGCGCCGATGAAGATGCGGCTTATCGCAATTCGCTCGGGCTGAGCAAAGCCGATATCGAGGCGCAAGTGAAGAAGTATTTCGATGCGGGCCAGTTTCCTCCGGCCATTCTGAGCGGGCGGCCGATTGTGGAAAAAGATTTCGTGATGCATCCGCTCGAGGAATCGCGTGTCACCGCAGCCATTGCGGACGCGACGGGGAACGTGAAGCTTTCTCCGGCCGGTTCGCTGGAATCGGCGGAGGCGCTGGGTTTGGAGGCCGCGCGGAAAGGGGACAAGGTCAAAGCTCTCGAGTGGCTGAAACAGGCCGTGGCGGCGGGCAGCAAGAGCGCGCGGGTGTATCTCGAATACGGGAAACTGGCCGATGGGTTCAAGACCAGGCAGGACGCGTTGGTTGAGGCGGCCAAGAAGAACCCGCGCTGGGCGGAGCCCTACATCGAGTTGGCGAACCTCGAGAAAACGCCCGAGCGGCAGGCGTTCTATCTGAAGACGGCCGCCAAACTGGATCCGCGCGATGGCGGGCTGTGGCTGCGCCTTGCCCGCGCGCAGTTGGAGGCCAAGCAGTTCACGGACGCCTCGAAATCCTGGTTCGCCGCCGGGTTAGCCGCTCCCACACCGGAAGAGCGCGCGGCAGTGAGCGAAGCGCGGCGCAAGTTCGAGGCGGAGATTGCCGACCGCCAGGCAGCGGAGCGCAAGCGCATTGCCGATGAGAAGCAACGGGAACTGGAACGGCTCAGGGAACAGGCGCTCAATGAAGTCAAAGCCGCCGAAGCGAAGGCCAACCAGGGGTTGAAGCCGCTCGATTCGGGCCAGAAAGTGGAGCCGTGGTGGGATGACAAGACTCCTTCGGAAAGAATCAGCGGACAGTTGCGGAAGGTGGATTGCCTCGGGAAGGCTGCCCGCATCTGGATTCTGCCGTCGGGGGGCAAGCTGGTCAGCCTGTGGATTCCGGATCCGGGACGCGTGGTGGTGACCGGCTCCGGGGAGGCTTCATTTGGATGCGGTACCCAGCGTCCGGCGCGGAATTGCACGATTGATTACAAGCCGCGCAAGGATTCAAAACAGGGAACGCTGGGCGACGTGGCGGTGATCGAGTTCCGTTGACATGCGTCCACTTCTCCCCGCCCGCTGGCTGGCTGTCGGCGCATTCACTCTCTTCACGGCGCTGAACTATCTCGACCGGCAGACGCTGGCGGCGCTCGCGCCACGGCTGAAAGCGGAATTTCAACTCACGAACGAGGACTACGGGTGGCTGCAATCGGCGTTCTACCTTGTCTATGCGCTGTGCGCTCCGTTTGCCGGACTCTTCATCGACCGCGTGGGATTGAGCGCGGGGGCCATGGTGAGCATCGTGGTGTGGTCGCTGGCGGCGGTCGCGACGGGTCTTGTGGATGGCTTCGCCGGCCTGTTTGCCTGCCGCATGCTGCTGGGCGCGGCCGAGGCAGGCGGGATTCCCGCGTTTGGAAAGGCCAGCGCCACCTATCTGCACCCGCGCGAGCGCGCGTTGGGGACAGGAGTGAATCAGCTTGGGTTGAGCCTGGGCAGCATGGCCGCGCCGCTTCTCGCCGTCTACGTGGCGGAACGCTTCGGGTGGCGCGCGGCGTTTGCCGTGGCGGGCGGATTGGGGCTGTTCTGGGCTCCTCTGTGGCGCGGTGTTCACCGCCGTGTTGGGGAAGGAACAGCCATCTCGCCGGCGCCGCACGCTTCCGGGGCCGGCGAAGTAGCGCGGGATGCGAGGCTGTGGGCGCTGGTTGCGGGCAATATTCTGATCATGACCGTCTACAGTTTGTGGACGAACTGGACTACCATTTTTCTGGTGCAGCAGTATCACCTCACCGCGGCTGAGGCGAACCAGCGGTATGCCTGGATTCCCCCCATTTTTGCGGCTCTCGGAGGACTTTTCGGCGGATGGATGGCTCTTTATCTAATGAAGCGGGGCGCGACCGTGATGCAGGCGCGCGACCGCTCGATTCTCGCGGGGTGTCTTGCGTTGCTGGCGACGATGGCCGTGCCGCTGATGCGGGAGCCTGGATGGGCCATCGCCACGGTCTCAGCCTCCTTTTTTCTCTCGGTGGCGGTGAGCGCCAACATGTACGCCCTGCCGCAGGACATCTTCGGCGCGAAGCGGGCCGCCTTCGCCGTGTCGGCCATCACATCCGGCTACGGGCTGATGCTGACGTTTTTCTCTCCACTGGTGGGGTTCCTGGTGGATGACTTCGGGTTCCTGCCGGTTTGTATGCTTTCCTCGGTGCTGCCTCTCGCGGGATGGGCGCTGATGAAAGCCACCACTTTCCGCGCGGAGGCCGCGGCTTGAAGCAGCGGCTCAAAGCATGGTGGTTCGGCCTGTTGGGCAAGGATCCCGAGGCGGTTGTGGTGAGTTTCCTCACGGGGGATTCAGACAAGGCGAAGGCCATGGTGGAGGAGGTGCGCAAACTGATCCCCGAGCGGCGCCACTTTGCCGTAGGCGGCGATCCGCATGTCGAAGGGGTGGAGGCGGCCGATTGGCGGACGCTGCGCCGGTATCGCATCGGCATGGCCGCCGTGCTTTTTGATGGCGACAAGGCTTACGCCGCTTTGCGTTGGGCGGCCTTCCGCCGGGCGCCACGGAAGATTCTCGCCTATAACGCGAAGCTCGAACGGCATCACCTTCAAGCGAGGACATGGCTCGCCTCGCTGCTGTTTTGGCGAGGAGTTCCGCTGGACCGGATCTATCTTCGTCCGCGCTGGTTATGGTGGTTCACGCGTGACCGGACGGTTGTTCCGAGCGGTACGGTGGTGAGGAAGGGAAGGCTGCCGCGGCCCGGACACAGACGAATCGGGGTGTTGACTCCTTTTGTTCCATATCCGCTTTCGCACGGCGGCGCGGTCCGGCTGTATCATCTGCTGCGTGAGATGGCCATCGACTACGATGTCTATCTGTTCGCCTTCCGGGAGAACGAGGATGCCGCGGATATCGAGCCGTTGCTGGAGTTCTGCTCCTACATGGGACTGGTGGACAAACCGCGCTACCGGGAACCGCGGTGGGCGACTCTGCTGCCTCCCGAGGTCAGGGAATATGAATCGCCGCCGATGCGCGCGCTGATCGAGCGCGTTCGCAGCGAACATCATCTCGAACTGCTTCAGGTGGAATATACGCAACTGGGGCGCTACGCGGGGGATATTCTCGTGGAGCACGACGTCACTTTTGATCTCTACGCGCAGTTGCATGCACAAAGGCGGTCACTTTCTTCCTGGTGGGACCGGTTCCGGTGGCTGCGTTTCGAGCGGAACGCGGTGCGCCGCTACAAACGCGTGGTGACGATGTCGGATAAGGATGCGCGTCTTTTGGGTGCTCCGAACGTAGAGGTTATTCCGAACGGCGTCAGCCTCGATCGCTTCCGTCCTTCTCCCGAGAGGCCGGGGCAGCGTCTCCTGTTCATCGGCAGTTTCCGTCATTTTCCGAATGTGACCGCGTTCCGCTTTTTCGTCGAGGATGTCTGGCCCCGGCTCGCCGGCCGGTATCCTGAGATGACGGTGACGGTGGTGGCCGGTCCGCGGCCCGAGTTGTACTGGCGGCCGGAACGGAACGATGGACGGATCCGCGTTCTCGGTTTCGTGGCTGATGTACGGCCGTTATATGACGAGGCAAATATTGTCCTTGTACCGACTCTTGTTTCGGCGGGAACCAATGTAAAGGTGTTGGAAGCGATGGCCATGCGGCGCGCGATTGTCAGCACGGCCTCCGGTTGTGGCGGCATTCCCGTCGAACATGGGAAGCATGTCTGGATCGCGGATGGCGGAGCGGCTTTCGCCGAGGGCATCGGCAAGCTGGCATCCGACGCGGGATTGCGGGGCATGCTGGCCGCCAATAGTTATTCGCTTGTCGCGGAGCGCTACGATTGGGCTAAACTTGGCCAAATGCAGCGCGACCTGATCGCCAGAACGCTTCCGGAGAAACTGCTGCTGCGGGCGGGCACATCAGCGGACCTGGCGCGGGTGCGGCAGATCCAGGCCGCGGCGCTGCCATCCTCACGATGGGATGCCGAGCAATACCTGCGTCATGAGTTCCTGGTTGGCTGCCATGATGGAGCGATTGCGGGGTTCATCGTGGCCCGTAAGACAGCTCCGGACGAGCGGGAGGTCCTGAACATCGCGGTTCTGTCCGAATACAGAGGTTTGGGGATTGGCGAGGCGCTATTGAGGGCGCTGGTATTCAACGGGCAAACGGGCGATGTTTTCCTGGAGGTACGGGAGTCGAATGACCGGGCGCGGCGGCTGTATGAGCGGGTGGGATTTGAAGAGGTGGGACGGCGTCCCGGGTATTACGAAGACCCGCCGGAGACGGCGGTCATCATGAGGATAACGGTGGGGAGTGAGAGGAGGGGCGGGGAAGGGGCCACGGCGGCGGGTTTGGGAGGCGGGGGAGAGAAAAAGAGTTTCGGACAAAAAAATCTGTAAATAGGGCGGGCGGCGCATCGATAACGATCACTCTCTCCCTTCCTTGTGATATGCTGTCCCTTACCAGCAGCCAAGTTGGAAACTGCGGTTGAGTAGTTTCTTTGGGAGGTTAGTATGCTTCGATCCAGGGTCTTTGTCGGCTCTGCTTTTCTGGCGCTGCTTTCAAGCGCGTCACTATTCGGTCAGACTGCTACCGGCAATATCATTGGGCACATCACGGACTCGACGGGTTCGCTCCTGCCGGGAGTCGCCGTGACGGCGCTCAATCCCGCAAAAGGCATTACCCAGCGCACCGTCAGCGACGAGCAGGGGATCTATCGCTTCTTCTATCTGGATCCCGCTTCCTATAAGCTGACTTTCACGAAAGACGGATTCGCCACATTGGAGCGCGAGGGACTGGCTTTGCGCTCGAACGATACGCTCACCGTCGACGTGCAACTGAACGTCGGCAGCGTAGTGGAAAAGCTGGAGGTCAACGCCGCCGCTCCACTGCTTGAAACCGCCACTTCGACCACCGGCACCGTGCTTGCGGGCAGCCAGATGAACGCGCTGCCCATCATGCAGCGCTACACCTGGATGACGATGTACATGATGCCCGGCGTCACCAGCATGGCCGGGTTCCACATTGCGGGTTCGCGAGACCGGGGTCTTGGTTATTCAATGGACGGCATTTCGGGCACGGAACCGGTGCGTGGAGGCGTCGCCACCAACCGCATCATGTCGACGACGCAGAACGCGATCCAGGAAGTGAAGATGGTCACCACCGTGCTGCCGGCGGAGAACGGCCATTCCGCGGGCGGCATGCTCAGCGCGACATACAAGTCGGGCACCAATGATTTGCACGTCGAAGCCGAGGACCGCTATGTCGGCAATCCGATGCTGCACCGCGCCTATTTCAACCTCGGCAACGCGCCGTTTGGCTATCACGAGCTTGGAAACCTTGTCAGCGGCCCTGTTTTTCTTCCGAAGATTTACAACGGCAAGAACCGGACGTTTTTCCTTTTCGGGTATTCGCGGCACCACGAGGTGTACGATCAATCCGTGTTCGCGGACGTGCCCTCGCCGGAGATGTTAAACGGCGACTTCTCGTTCAACGGACTCGGCTATCCGATTTACGATCCGGCGAGCACGCGGCAGGTCAACGGGCAGTGGACACGTGATCCATTCGCCGGCAATATCATTCCGAAGAACCGGTTCGATCCGGCCGTGAACAACTTCCTCGGCCATCAGCCGTGGTCGGCTCCGAACAACCAGGCGGGCTCGGGATTCATCGACAAACTCGGCCCGCACACGAATTACGGGGCGAACAGCCACTACACGTCGTTCCGTTCGCGCTACGACATCAAGATCGATCACAACATCAACGACAAGAACCGGCTGTTCGGCCGCTACTCGTGGGTGCAGAACCGCGCTCATGGCAACCAGATCGGCCTGAACTGGGCGATGCTCGATGGCAACTACGTGCTGGCTCCGAGCGACCAGATCAACGCCGTGATCTCGGACACGCATGTCTTCAGTCCCACTCTCATTAACGAGATCCGGCTTGGCGCGAACCACCGCAAGGAATCGCGCACGCCTCCAGGGATCGACGAGAACTGGGCGCAGCAACTGGGAATTCCCGGCGTTCCAGGCAACACGTTCCCGTCATTCTTCAACTCGGCGGGCGGCACGTTCTACAACGCCACATTCCCCGGCGCGCCGTATTACCAGGTGACCGAAAACTACACTTTCCAGGAGAACCTGACCAAGGTTGTGAGCCGCCATACGTTCAAGATGGGCTATGAACTGCTCCGCACCCGCGCCAACGTCTTCAGCCAGTCACAGCCCGGCGGTATCTTCCGTTTCGGCGGAACCGATCTCCCCTTCACGCCGAATACGGGAAACGATTTCGCCGCGTTTCTGCTCGGCTCGGTGACGCGCGCCGATTTCAACACGTACCTCGCCAACTGGCTGCCCCGCTGGTGGAGCCATGCTTTGTACGTGCAGGACGACTGGACCGTGAGCCCGCGTTTGACCTTGAACCTGGGATTGCGCTGGTCCTATGAGAGCCCGTTTCAGACCAAGTACGGCCAGCAGAGCCAGTTCGACCCCACGGCCACCGATCCCATCACGGGGATGAAGGGCGCGATTCTTCATACACCGGGTCTTCTTGGCAACAAGACCTACAAGAACTTTCAGCCACGCGTCGGCCTGGCTTATAAGATCAGCGACAAGGTTGTATTCCGCGGCGGATTCGGGCTGACCACAGTCGACCTGTTCACCACCGGCTTCAACCAGAACTTCGAGGAATACTCGACGGCGGTGAGCGTGCAGCGTCCCTCGGGCGATCCGCGCCCGGCGTTCTTCCTGAGCCAGGGCCCGGGGAATATCGCATTCAATGTCCTCCCCAATGGCACGTCCCCGTTTGTCGGCGTCAACTACAGCGGCCGCTCCGCCACCCGCTACGACCCCGCGCTGCGAAATCCGTACAGCATGAACTGGAACGGCACGCTGCAGTATCAATTCGCTCCGTCGTGGCTGCTGGAGTTGAGCTACCAGGGCTCCTCGGGCGTCGGATTGCTGAACTCGTGGGACATCAACACCGTCCCGCTCAATATCTCGACGGACCCCACGGTGCTCAACGCGGTGTATCAGAACTATCAGAACTACCGCCCGTTCCCGAATTTCGGGTCCATTAACATGTGGAGCAACTTCAGCCACTCGAGCTTCCATTCGGGTACGGTGAAAGTGGAGAAGCGCTCTTCTTACGGGCTGACGCTGACTTCGTTCTACACGTGGTCGCACGCCATCGATGAGTGCGACGCCGACGGCCCCTGCACGGGCGTGACGTTCTACAACCGGGCACTCGAGAAGGGCACGGCCGGTTTCAACATCACAAACCGGAACGTCACTTATCTGACCTATGAATTGCCCTTCGGCCGCGGCCGGCACTTCATGAACAGCGGGGGCTTGAAGGATTACCTGTTTGGCGGATGGAACGCATCCATCATCCAGACCTTCCAAACGGGAGTGCCCGTGACCTTCACGGTTTCGGGGAGCCCGAACCGCTACCTGCCGGGCAGCGGCGTCCAACGGCCGAACGTGATCCAGTCGGCGGACCAGATCGCTGTTCCGAACTGGACAATCGGCGACCGCTTCAACAACAGCCTCAAGAATCCGATGTGGAATATCGGGGCCTTTTCCAACCCCGCGGCGTTCACCGCCGGCACGATGGGGCGCAACATGATCACCGGTCCGGGCATGAACTGGACGCAGGTGTCGCTGGCGAAGTTCATTACTTTGAAGGAAAAGTACAAGTTCCAGATTCGCTACGACATCAACAACGTGTTCAAGCAGCCTAACTTCAACAATCCGAGCTCGGTGGTGAACATCGCCAGCCCCGGTTTGTTCGGCAAGCCCACGGGAACCGTGGGTGGGTGGTGCTGCCTGGGCGGACAGTTCGTCAGCACGCTGGTCATGATGTTCATGTTCTGAGAACAGAGGGAGTGCCGGCTCTACTGCCGCGGAGGCGGTGGAGCCGGCGCCCGCACAAGGATTCGCGCCGCGTCTTTCACTGTGAGAGTGCGGTCGAGAATCACCACGTCGTTCACGGTCAGCTTCACTTGGTGATCGCCCGCTGGAAGCTGTACTTCGGTGGGAGCGGCGGTTGCCAGGGATCTGCCATCGATCGAGATGGCCGCGCCGCGAAGGCTCGAGTCGAAGACGATGGAGCCCTGCGCCTTGGACAATATGATGGAGATTTCGGGATACCCCGGAACCTCGATTTTGGCCGTGCCGAGACGGTAGCCGTCGAGAAAAGCCGTAAGATTGTGTGTTCCGGCCGTCAATTCCCGCCTGCAAGGACTAAGGCACAGCACCGAAGCGTCCCCATCGAAAATCACACGCGCGCCGGCTGGTGTGGTGGATACGCGCACCGTGGCACGCTCGACAGGTTTGGGGACTTCAGGCTTCGGCACGGACGCGGCAACAACCGGCTCGGCCTTCACAGGGGGCGCATCGGGAGGCTTTGACGGAACGGCGGCCGGCCGGCGCGCCCTGGCGGCGGCCGGGCGTGGCTTCACCACCGGCGCGGGTTTCTTCCTCTCGACCTCCGGTGCGATGACGGGTTCCTCGATTGCCGCGGGGGGCGGAGCCGGCTTATCCGCTGGATGGTGTCTCGGAAGCACCGCCCAAATTCCTCCCAGAACCGCCGCTACTCCCAAGGCTCCGCCGGCCATTGTCAGGGGAAAGCTTTTTGACTGGCCCGCCGGTTGGACAGGCGTCATGGCGGGAGGCGACGTGAGAACACCGCGCAGGGCGGCTACAAACTCCCGGCAGGATGGGAACCGGGCGGCCGGATCCTTCGCCATTGCACGCTCGAAGACCCGGTCCACCTGTTGCCCCAGCCCGGTGGGCGCAAGGGGGTCCTGAAGGATCTTGTAGATGAGGGAAGAGATCTGTTCGGAGTCAAACGGCTTGCGGTGGGAGATCAGTTCGAAGGCGAGAGCCGCCAGCGCAAACTGATCCGTCCTTGGGGTGGCCTTTTCATCGCGGATCTGTTCAGGCGACATGTAGGCCGGCGTTCCGAAGAAGCCCATGGTCGTTTCGCGCGATGTGAGGCGGGCGACGCCGAAATCCGCAATCTTCGGCTGGCCGTCGCGGGTCAGCAGAATGTTCGCCGGTTTGATGTCGCGATGAATGACGCCGCTGTGGTGGGCGTGGTCGAGGGCCTCCGCCAGGCGGTCGAGCAGAAACAAGGCTTCCTCCCGAGGGATTGGGCCTTGCGACATACGGACGGCAAGCGACGCCCCGTCGACATACTCCATGACGACGCAAGTGTAAGCATCGGCCTGCACGACGTCGTAGATTTTGATGATCGCCGGATGCTGGAGGATCCCGGCCGAACTCGCCTCGCGCATGAGACGATCGCGGTAGATGCCGGCCTGCGCGGGGTCCGTCAGTTGGGAGAAGTTGACGGTCTTGATGGCGACCGGACGGGCGATGGCGGGGTCTTCTCCGAGGTACACGACGCCCATGGCTCCACGGCCGATCTCACGATGAACCACGTAGCGTCCCGCACGCACCATCCTTATATCCTAGCTCCCTGCTAGGCGGCGGGCTTCAGGACAGTGCAAACCGAAGCGCAGATGGGACCACCGATGTTGAAGGTAGCGGCCGCCCGGGCGTCCGGCACCTGCGATTCGCGCGGCGCTTTTCCCAGCAACTGCCACGAGGCCCAGCCTAGCATCGAGACGCCGGTGGCTCCGATGGGGTGGCCCTTGGCGATGAGACCGCCCGAGGTATTGATGCCGCATTCGCCCGACGGCGCCGCTTTGCCTTCACGCCAATAGCGGGCTCCGCGGCCATATTCGGCTTTTCCGATCACCTCGGCTCCGATGGCTCCCATCACCGAGAAGCAATCATGGACCTCGGCGACGTTGATGTCTTTCGGCGTGAGTCCGGCCATGGCGTAAGCTTTCGACATGGCGGTATAAGCTCCCCTGGGGCGGAGGACGTCGCGGCCTTGTTTAAGGAGGGGGTCGGTCGCCTGGGCGTAACCCGCAATCTCGATGCAATCGGATTTCGCGACGCCCAACTTTGCGAGGCCCTCTTCGGTGGCGAGGATCATGGCCGCGTAGCCGTCGGTGATCTGTGAGCAATCGTAGGTCTTGAGCGGCAGGCCTTCGACCACGTAGCGGTTGATGCCTTCGATCTTCATGGCCTGTTCCAGCGTGATCTGGACTTTGCGCATCTGGGCGTAGGGGTTGTGCCTGGCGGCGCAATATTCCTGGACGGCGATGCTGGCGAGGTCTTCCTCAGTGACGCCATGCGCGGCCATGTAATCCCGCATAACCTCGGCGAAGAGGTGCGGAAACACGAACACCTTGCCCTCGCGTTCATCGGGGTGAGAGAAATAGCCGAGCGCCTTGCCGATGAGCTTTCCGTCCATCCTGCCCTCGGCGTCGCGCATCTTTTCGTAACCCACGGCAATGCCGGTCTCGCCCCACCCCTGCTGCAGCTTGCCGATAACGGAGAGAATCGCCTGTCCGCCGCTGGCACAGGCGTTTTCCACCGCCTCGATGGGTTTTCCCTCGAGTCCCGGAGTCATCGCCATCAGGCCCGAAAGGAGGCCCTGCTCGTTGAGGGTCATGTTGCAGGCGGCTCCAATCGAGCCCACGTCGAGCGCGGAGGCGGGAACATGGATTTCCGAGCAGACGCCGGACACCGCATTGCTGATGATCCGCGGGACGGTCATTCCCAGCAGTTTGCCGAACGGCGACTGGTGATAGGCGGCGATATAGATTCGTTTCATTCCCTGTCCTCTACTCTTATTTTCCCATTGTTTGGCGCGGACGCTTCACCTCCGCACGGGCATGGATGATATAGTCACTGCAAAGGGGGCAAATCAACTTGGAGCACGCGAAACCGGGAATTCCGCGCGAAGCGATTGAACTCTACAACCGTTTCATTCACAACGAAATCAGCCGGCGTGAGTTCAGCGAGGGCATACAACGGCTGGCCACGGGCGGGTTGGCGGCGGCGGCGATCATTCAGGCGTTGATGCCGGACTACGCCCTGGGACAACGGATATCGAGGACGGACGACCGGATCAAGGCCACCTACGAAACCGTTCCTTCTCCGGAAGGGAACGGAAGCATTCGCGGGTATCTGGTCCGGCCCGTGAGCGCCGACACGCGGTCGGCGTCACCCTCGAAGCTGCCCGGGATCCTAGTCATTCACGAGAACCGCGGCTTGAATCCTCATATCGAGGACATTGCGCGCCGGTTCGCACTCGAGAATTTCATGGCATTCGCGCCGGATGGGCTCACTTCAGTGGGAGGGTTCCCCGGAGATGACTACCATGGCGGCCAGTTGTTCGCCAAGATCGACCGCAACAAGATGGCGGAAGACTTCGTAGCCGCCGCGCTGTGGCTCAGATCCAGGGCGGACTGCACGGGCCGGATCGGCGCAACCGGTTTCTGCTATGGGGGAGGAATGGCGAACCTGCTGGCGGTGCGACTGGGAGAGCGGATCCAGGCGGCGGTCCCGTTTTATGGGTCGCCTCCCCCGAGCGGCGAGGTTGGCAAGATCAAGGCCGCCATTCTTGTCCACCATGGGGAGCTTGATAAGAGGTTGGCCGCCACGTGGCCCGCCTATGATCTGGCGTTGAAAGAGGCCAATGTTCCTCATGAAGGCTACATTTACGCGGGCGCGGGCCACGGTTTCCACTGCGACGCGACGCCGGAGCGCTACAACCGGGCCGCGGCCGAGTTGGCCTGGAAGCGTACAGTGGACTGGTTCAACAAGTACGTGCGCGGCTAGGCTTTCGGCGCGGCAAGCGGCAGATTGTCGCGCATGATGGCGGCGTTGCCCATCTCGGAAATGACGGCTCCGAGGAGAGGGTTGCGCAGCGCCCACACGTAGGCCTTTTGCGGAACCTTGAGAGCGCCGGGGATGGCCTTTTGAATCTTTTCAACGCGCTCGGGGATATCGGGAGTGCCGTTGTTGCGGCCGTTGAACACCGGCCGGGCCACCTTCATGGCAATGACCCCCATGCCCGATCGATGGGCCTTTTCGAGCGCTCCATCCACGTAGCGATGGTTGATGATGTTGTAGGCCACCATGGCCGCCGAGTACTTTCCGGTCCGCGCCGCCGCTTCGAGGATGCCCGCGGGATCGTTATGCGCGGAGACTCCGAGATGGCGCACCTTACCCGCTTTCTTCAGAGTTTCAAACGCATCGAAGATTTCCGGATGGGTGAGGAGTTCGGCGGGCGTGCTGGCTCCATGCGGGCACATCATGAGATCCACATGATCGGTACCCAGCCGCCGGAGGCTCGAATCGAGCGAGTCGATGATGAGTTGCCGGTAGTTCCTGCCGCGATCGATCCGCCGTCCGTACCTGTTCTCCATGACGTTGGCGAGCGCCGCGGTCCGCAACTCGTCGCGTTGCGAGCGGGTATAGTCGCAGATGTAGTCGGGATCGAGGGCGCGGCGGCGTTCCAGTTCTTCCATCGCCTCGCTTTGCAATTTCTTCTGTTCGGTTTCGGGTAGGGAGAGGAAGATATCCTGGAACAGCTTGCCGCGGTTGATGTCCCACATGCTGATCTTGGTGTTGAGGAAGAAGGAATCGCGTTTGCGGGCGGCAATGACGCGGGCGTAGCCTTTCTCGCTTTGCAGATTTCCGTAGGCGGGGGCGGTATCGAGATAGTTGAGCCCGCGGTCGAGGGCCTCGAGCACGTGTTCGTAGTTGGTGGGGCTGATGAGATTGCCGCCCATGACGAACTCCGAGATCATGAAGCCTGTACGCCCAAGGCGTCGGTAGGCCATGCCCGGTTGGCGGTTGCGCCACTCTCCCGGTGAGCCGGCCGGGGCGGCGGAAGCCTTGGAGGCTACCGCGGCGGCGAGCGATAGAGCGAGAATCTCACGACGGCTGTTCATACTCAAACAATGTACCGCGGCCGAGCAGCCATAGCGGATCGAAGCGGCTCTTGACCGCTTTCATCGCCTCAATCGCCTCACTGGCGTATTGCAACCGCAACAGGTGAGCTTTGCGCTTGCCGAGGCCATGTTCGGCGCCGACGGTTCCGCCGAGAGCGACGGCGCGGCGGGCGAATTCGATCATCAACCGCTTGCCGCGTTCGAACTCTTCTCCGGCCGTGGGAAGGATATTGACATGAACGTGGGCGTCGCCGATGTGGCCGAAAATAACGTAGCGCCCGGGGAATTCAGCTTCGAGACGGGCGCGGTAGAAGGCCATCATTTCGCGGTTGCGGGCAAAGGGGACGGCGTAATCCGAGCCGAGTTTCAGGAATCCATTGCGGCGCACGGCGGCGTTGACGGATTCCGGCAGGGCGTGGCGGAAACGGCGGAAGCGTTCGCGGTCGGCGGCGTTCGCGGCGAACCAGGAGGCTTCGTCGAGCGAGCCGGAATCGATGAGCCGGTCCGCCCACTCCTCCATCTCCGGTCCGTTCCCGGAGGAAAGCTCCTGTTCGATGAGCAGCGCCGCGCGCGCTTGAGCGGGGATTTCCGGATATTTCTCGCGCAGCAGATCGAGCGAGCCGGCGTCGATGTATTCGAGCATCCGCAGCAGCGGCGTGCCACGCCATGCCTCGACCGCCGAAAGCGCGGATCCGTCGTCCGGCATGAAGATCACGCCGGTGAGCAGGTGCTTCGGGGCGGGCAGGAGTTGCAGTTCAGCGGCGATGACGACGCCCAGCGTTCCCTCCGAGCCGATGAAGAGATCGAGGTAGTCCATGCCCGGCTTCAGCCAGTAGCCCGCGGAATGCTTTGTTGTTTCCGGCATCGGGATGGCCGGGGCGGGGAAGGGCAGGGGATCTCCACGCCGAAGGGCAAGCAGCGTTCCGTCCATCAAGGCGACGCGCAGCGCGCGGACATGGCGGCGCGTGTCTCCATAACGGAAGCTTCGCGAGCCGCTGGCATTGGCGGCGATGTTGCCTCCGATGGCGGCCGAGTTTTCGGTGGGATCGGGGGCGTAGAATTGTCCGCTCGCCTGAGCGGCGGCTTGCAGTTCGCGCAGCAACACTCCGGAGCCAACAACCGCGTAGCCCTGGTGGATCTCGAGCTGGCGGAACTTTTCCATAGAGATCACCCAACCACCTTGAGGGCAGCGGCCGCCGGCGACGCCCGTGCCCGCGCCGGCGATGGTTACAGGGGTGAGCGTGGCGACGGACTTGCGCAGCACGTCGAGAAGTTCCTCCCCGGTGGCCGGGAGGAACAGGCCCTCGGCACTGCCCTGGTAGCCCGAGGCGTCTTCGAGATAGCTTTGGGGAACGGGGGTGGTCACACTTCCAGGATGACAGGCATGATGAGGGGACGGCGCGAAGTCTGCTTGGAGATATAGCGGCGCAGATCGGTGCGAATCTTTTCCTGCATTACGCCCCAATCCGTGCGCTCCTCGGGAGTCGACCCTTCGAGTGTCTTCGCGACAATCTGGCGAGCCCCCTGCAGCAGTTCGGAACTGTCATCGAAGGATACAAAGCCGCGGCTGACGATTTCCGGAAGCGATTCGTTCTTCCCCGTATGTTTATTGATGGCGATGATGGGGAGGACGAAGCCGTCCTCGGAAAGATGGCGGCGGTCGCGGATCACCATGTCTTCCACGACCTCGTCGACAGTACCGGAGTCGATGCACACGCGGCCGACGGGAACGGGTGTTGCCTTCCGCGCGCCGTAGTCGTCGAACTCCATCACTTCGCCCGAGTCGATGACGAAGGCGTCCTTCAAGCCGGCTCCGAGCACGGTCTTGGCGAGAGCGGCGTGGCGGGCGAGCTGACGGTACTCTCCGTGAACCGGAATGAAGTACCTGGGCCGCACGAGACTAAGCAGCAGCTTCAACTCTTCCACGCTGGCGTGGCCGGAAACATGGACCGGCGGATTCATCGATCCGTACACCACATCGCCGCCGCGGCGCGCGATGTGATTGATCATCCGGTAGATGGGTTTTTCGTTGCCCGGGATGATGCGCGAGCTGAGCACCACGGTGTCGCCGGGGCGGATGGAAAGGTGTTTGTGGTTATCCACCGACACGCGCGCCAGGGCGGACATCGGTTCACCCTGAGTGCCGCTGATGACAGCCACCACCTTATCGGCCGGCGACTGCATGATATCCTGCGGCCGCAAGAGGATGGAGTCCGGAATCTGGAGAAGGTTCAGACTGTGGGCGATTTCGGTGAC
Organism: Bryobacteraceae bacterium; assembly: GCA_019187195.1. Classification (GTDB taxonomy): domain Bacteria; phylum Acidobacteriota; class Terriglobia; order Bryobacterales; family Bryobacteraceae; genus CADEFT01. The sequence continues at coordinate 19,518 of JABAQT010000047.1, read as the reverse complement.
GCTCAACATGCTGCGCCCGAGAAAGGCCACACGGCGGCCGTATTCAGCGGCCAGATAAAGGATCTGCTGCAGGCGGTGAATCGAACTGCTGAAACAGGACAGCACCAGCCGTCCCTGGGCGCGATGGAAGCAATCCTCGAGGCGGGGGCGGACCGCGCGTTCGCTTTCGGTAAAGCCCGGACGGTCGACGTTGGTGGAATCCGAGAGCAGCAGCAGGACGCCGCGCTTTCCGTAGTCGGCGAACTTGTGAAGGTCGAAGGGGATGTCGTCGAGCGGCGTGGGATCGAGCTTGAAGTCGCCGGTGTGGATGATGACTCCGAGCGGGGTGGTGATGGCAAGGGCGACGCAACTGACGATGGAGTGGGTGACGTGGATGAACTCGATGGAGAAGGGGCCGATCTCGATGATTTCGCCGGGGCTCACTTCGTGGAAATCGGTTTCCTCCTCGAGGTCATGCTCATCGAGACGGCGCTCGACCAGAGCCAGGGTAAGGGCCGTGCCATACACGGGCACATTCAACTGGCTCAGCAGGAAGGGTACGCCGCCGATGTGATCCTCGTGGCCGTGGGTGAGCACGAGCGCGCGCACGTGCTCCTTGTTCTCCTCGAGGAAGGAAAAATCCGGAACTACAATGTCCACTCCGAGCAATTCCGCGTCGGGAAACATCATCCCCGCGTCGACGACGAGAATGTCGCCGCCGTAACGAATGGCCAGGCAGTTCATTCCGAATTCCCCGAGACCCCCGAGGGGAATGACCTGCAGTTTTCGATCTGACATTAATCTAATAGGCTAGCATGGCGGCGGCACGCTGCCGCGGATGGAGGCATTTACGCTCCGGCGAGCGAATACTGTTCCGCCATTTCGGAAACGACGATCACGCCGCCTTCACTGATTGTGTAGCCGCGCGCCCGGTCTTCCTCGATGTCAATGCCGATCTGGGTTCCTTCCGGAATTCTCACACCGCTGTCGATGATGGCCCTGCGGATGCGGCAGTAGCGCCCCACGCGCACGTTGTGAAGAAGAATGGATTCCTCGACGTCGCAGAAGCTATTGACTCTGACGCCGGGAGACAGGACGCTGCGGACCACGCGGCCGCCGGAGACGATGCATCCGGGCGAGACGATGGAGTCTATCGCGACGCCCACGCGCCGTCCTTCCTGCGCGAAAACAAACTTAGCGGGAGGAGCCTGGAGGAGGCGCGTACGGACCGGCCAGCGCGTGTCGTAGAGATTGAACTCGGGCGTTACGGCCACCAAGTCCATGTTCGCCTCATAGTAGGCGTCCAGCGTCCCCACATCACGCCAGTAGCGAATCCGCTTGTCGTTGAGGTCACGAAAATCGTACGCCACCACCTGGTGGGTATCGATGAGCCGGGGAAGGATGTTCTTGCCGAAGTCATGCGCCGATTGCGGATCCTCGGCATCCCGGCGCAGGGCTTCGAGGAGAACCTCCGTGCGGAACAGGTAGATTCCCATCGAGGCGCTCACCATGTCCGGGTTGAAGATGCTGCGGGTGGGGTTGCCGTGTTTCGGCTTCTCCTCGAAGCCGATGACGCGGTAGTGATCGCCGATTTGGGCGATTCCGAATCTTTCGGCCTCGCCGGGGGAGATCTGGATGGTGGCGATGGTGACGTCGGCGCCGGTTTTCGCGTGCCAGTCCCTCATCTCCTGATAGTTCATCTTGTAGATGTGGTCGCCCGAGAGGATGAGAGTGTGCCTGGGGGATTCGGCTTCGATGCTTTCGATGTTCTGGTAGACGGCGTCGGCCGTTCCGAGGTACCAATCCTCATGGACGCGCTTCATCGGAGTGATCACCTCGATGAACTCGCCGAGTTCGGGGGGAAGAATGCTCCAGCCTTCCCGTAAATGACGAATCATTTCCAGCGCTTTGTACTGCGCAAGGACAAAAACCTGTCTAATATTTGAGTTAATGCAATTCGATAACGTGAAGTCGATTATCCGGTAGGTGCCTCCAAAGGGAACCGCCGGCTTGGCGTTGTTTCGCGTGAGAGGGTGAAGGCGCTCGCCGGCGCCTCCGGCGAGGAGAATCGCAAGGGTATCGCGCATCAGTGTCTAAGTTCAGTATAGAACCCCGGCGCGGATGACAACGAAGCAAGCGCGTCAGCGGGCGTGATGGCTGGCGGCGTAGTGCTCCTTGAGCAGATCTTCGCCCCAGTCGTTGCCCATCTCACGCCACACCGAGTGAATGTGGTTGGCCTCGTTCTGCGTGTTGTCGTATTCGATGAGGAAGGTGGGCGCCTGGACGCGGTAATAATGCGGCCCGCCCTTCTGTTCCACGCCGGCCCAGGCGAAATGGATGTTGTTTCCGGCCTTCCTGATCAGCTCGCGGCGAGCCTGGGCGGCCTGTTCCGGCACATTGTGGCAGTATTCGTCGAGCAAGGTATCGAGCAGCGCGCGCTGTTTGGCGTTCATCTTCGAGACTTCGAGCCCGGAAGGCTGCCCGTGAAGAGCGGCCACGCGGGAAGGTCCGGTGAGGATATCCTTGTACGCCGTGGGATCGACGATGGCCACCTTTTTCTGATCGGGGGTCAGCGACATCAGGACAGCGCGGCCGTAATCCTCCTCGTGCGCGAGAACCCGCATTCCCTTACGCGGTCCTTCGAGCACCAGGGCGGGATTGGAGCCGAGGAACTCCGGGCTGCCGGCCACCTTGCCGTCCACGACGGTGAAATGAAGACTCACGTGATGGCCCTCGACGCGATAACCCCAGACGCCTTTTTCCGAAGGAGCGCCAAAGACGCTGAAGTAGTAGCGTTCGGGATTCCGCCGCACCCCGTCATCCTTTTCGAGCAGGCGCAACACGTCCTCGAGGCTCATGATGGAGACGGCCTTGATGTAGCCCCGCTGGCTGAGTCCGGCGCTTAACAACGCATGGGCGAGATGTTTCTGAGGCGGCGTCATTTCGAGAAGGGTAAGCCCCTTGCGGCCGCGGTGGAGCGTTTGCTGAATGTTGTTGTCGGGCACGAAATGCCAGAAAAACCGCTCCTGGTCCTTGAAGTCAAACGAGGCTTTCGCCCTCTGCGCGGGAGTGAGCGAATTCAGAAACGCATTCGCGGCCTCGGACATAACCAAGGGCGAGTTGACGCGGTAGTATGCGGAAGTCAAGAGGAACGCGAAGCCAACGGCGAGACCCATGCGCCAATATGTGGCCCCAGGGCGGCAGAGTCGAGACAAGGTGGCTCTCCTTTCTGTGGGGCAGTATATCGCAGTGCCCGCACGGTAGCATAGGAGTCAGTGTCCATTCTTTTGAATTGCCGGAAAGTCACGAAGTCCTTTGGTTCGGGGGCTTTATTCAGGGAAATCGATCTCTCGGTGGAGGAAGGAGACCGTCTCGGACTGATCGGCCCGAACGGGAGCGGAAAGACCACGCTGCTGCGGATTCTGGCGGGGCTCGAACAAGCCGATGAGGGGACGGTGGCGCTGCGCAAACTGACGCGCCTCGCCTACGTCCCGCAGGATTCCGTGTTCCCCGCCGGCGTGCGCGTGCGGGACGTTCTCGAGGCGGCCGCCCCGGCAAACGAAGAGAAGGAAGGCCGTGTCGCGGCGATGCTGGGAGTGGCCGGGTTCGTGGAGCCGCATGCGGAAGCCGCGCGGTTGTCGGGCGGATGGCGAAAACGGCTCGCCTTGAGCGAAGCCCTCATTCAGGACCCGGATATCCTGTTGCTCGATGAGCCCACTAATCATCTCGACCTCGCGGGCATCCTGTGGCTCGAGAAACTGCTGGCGGAAGCCCGGTTCGCGGTGGCCGTGGTGAGCCATGACCGCTATTTCCTCGAGAACGTGGCGACGTCGATGGCGGAGTTGAGCCCCCGCTATCCGGGTGGATTCTTTCGAGTCGCGGGGAATTACAGCCGGTTTCTCGAACAGCGGGAGGATTTTTTCGAAGCCCAGCAAAAGCTGCAGGCTTCGCTCGAGTCGAAGGTGCGCCGCGAGGTGGAGTGGCTACGGCGGGGCGCCAAGGCGCGCACGACAAAGTCAAAGGCCCGTATCGACGAAGCCAACCGCCTGATCGGCGAACTGGGAGAAGTCAGCGGGCGCGCCCGGACGGCGGTGGCCGGCATAGACTTTACCGTGTCCGATCGCCGCACCAAACGTCTTGTGGAGGCCGAAGGACTCGCGTTTGGAACGCTGTTTCAGAATCTCGATCTGACGCTCATGCCGGGGATGCGGCTTGGCCTGGTGGGCGCTAACGGAAGTGGAAAAACCACGCTGCTGCGGGTGCTCACGGGCGCCCTGCATCCCACGGCGGGCACGTTGAAGCGCGCCGACGGGCTGCGTATCGTCTACTTCGATCAACACCGGGAACAGTTGAACCCGGACGCGCCGCTGAGGCGGGCGCTGGCCGAACATGGCGATTCCGTGATCTATCGGGGACGCCCGCAGCACGTGGCGGGATGGGCGAAGCGTTTTCTATTCCGGCCCGAGCAACTGGAATCGCCGGTGGGTTCGCTGTCGGGAGGCGAGCGGGCGCGAGTGCTGATCGCGCGGCTGATGCTGCAGGAGGCCGACCTTCTGCTGCTCGATGAGCCGGCCAACGACCTCGACATTCCGACGCTCGAAGTCCTCGAGGAGAGCCTGCTCGAGTTTCCCGGCGCGATGGTGCTGGTGACGCACGACCGGTTTCTGCTGGACAGGGTGGCGACTGTCGTGTTGGGGCTCGACGGGCAGGGGGGCGCGGTTCTCCATGCCGACTACGCTCAGTGGGAGAAGGAGCAGGCCGGACGGCGGGCGAGAGCGGAAAAAACGGCTCCAGCGGCTCCGCGCGTAAAGGAGCCGCCGAAGAAGCGACTCTCGTACCTGGAAAGCCGGGAGTGGGACAGCATCGAGGGAAGGATCGCGGCGGCGGAGGGCGCGCTCGAGGAGCGCAAGGCGGCGCTTCAGGCTCCGGATGTCGTGGTGGATGGAGGGAAGCTCGAGGCGGCATACCAGGCCATGATCGAGGCCCAGAATGCCGTGGACATGCTCTATGACAGATGGGCGGAACTCGAGGCGAAATTATCCGGGGCGGTAAAATAGAAACAGACTTAGGTAGTGTGTTCCGATTCACAGGTCACATGGGAGACAGCCCTCGATGATGCTCCAGGGTTCGAGTGAATCGCCGGGGGGGCGGCGCGCGCTAATCCGGGTGCGGCGGAGGCACGCGCTGGTCTGGGTTGTATCCGCCATCACACTGGTGAGCGGGCTGGTGAATCTCTATTCGGTAACCGGTCCCGCGCTGCCCGAGAGAGCGAACCTGATCGAGCAGATCTTTTCGGTCGAAGTGGTTCATTTCTCCCGCTTCCTCACTCTGCTGCTCGGATTTGCCCTCGTCATCTCATCGCTCAACCTGTACAAGCGGAAGAAGCGCGCTTACCAGGCGGTGCTGTTGATGGCGGCGGCGTCCATCCTCTTTCATCTGACCAAGGGCCTCGATTACGAGGCGGCGGCGGTGTCACTGGCGCTGGCGGCGATTCTGCTGCTGGCGCGCAAGGAGTTCACCGTATTGAGCAGCACGCCGGACATCGGTTCGGGACTGCTGCGCCTGGCGATTGCCCTGGGCGTGGCTTTCGCCTACGGAGTGGCGGGCTTCTGGTTTCTCGACCCGCGCGAGTTCGGCATCAATTTCACGATCGGCGATTCCATTCGCCAGACGCTGCATTTTCTCACGCTATCCGGCGACCCGCGGGTTGTGCCGCTGACGCGCCACGCGCACTGGTTTCTGCGGTCGCTCAACATGATCACGGGAGTGGCCCTCGCTTACGCGGTGTTTGCCGTCTTTCGCCCCGTGGTGTACCGTTACCGCACGCTTCCCCACGAGCGGAGACATGCGGAGGAGCTGGTGAGGAGGTACGGCCGCACGGCGACGGATTTTTTCAAGTACTGGCCGGATAAGTCGTTCTACTTTACTCCTTCGGGGGAGTGTTTTCTCGCCTATCGCGCCGGCGGCGGATATGCGATGGTGTTGGGCGGCCCCGTGGGGCCGGAATCCGAGATCGAGGGGGCCATCCACGGATTTGAAGAGTTCTGCCGGCAGAATGACTGGGGCGTGGCCTTCCACCACGTTCCGGCGGATGCGCTTCCCCTTTTCCGCAAGGCTGGTTACCGGCGTTTGAAGGTGGGCGATGAGGCCATTGTGGATTTGACGTCCTTCCGCATGGAGGGAAGGCAGTTGCGCAAGATCCAGTCGAGGATCGGCCAGTTGGAAAAACAGGGCATCCGTCTGATGCGGCACGCGCCTCCGCTGAGCGAGGAATGCCTGGCCCAGGCGGCCGAAGTTTCCGATAGCTGGCTGCAGATTCCGGGGCGGCGCGAACGCACGTTCACGCTTGGCGCGTTTGACCCGGATTACGTCCGGAGCACACCGCTGTTCGCCGCCATCGATGCCGGCGGAAGAATGCTCGCGTTTGTCAACGAAATCCCTTCCTACCACCCTGGGGAAGCAACGCTCGATCTGATGCGCCACAAGAAGGACGCTCCGCCGGGCATCATGGACTACCTGTTTGTGAAGGTGCTTCTGGCGAAGAAGGCTGATGGGGCGCAGCGATTCAACCTGGGGATGGCCCCCATGTCCGGCTTTCAGGAAACCGAGGAATCGACGATCGAGGAGCGGGCCGTGCACTACTTCGCGCAGCGTCTCCACTTTCTCTTCAGCTATCAGGGGCTGCGATTCTACAAGGCGAAGTTCGCCACCAGTTGGGAGCCGCAATATCTTGTCTACCGCCAGGTGCTGCAGTTGCCGCGCATCGCCAACGCTCTATCCGAGGTCTCTGAAATCCATGATTAGGCGCCTGGTGGCCGCCATTCTCCTATGCTGTCTTCCGGCCGTTCCGGATACGGGCCAGCCTACGAGAGTAGAGAAGAGGCAGATGGCGATTCGCGGGAAGTCCGTGGATTTGTATGTGGTGTCCACTCCTGTTCCCGCGGCGCCGCGGCCGGCTGTCCTCTTCGCGCCAGGCGATGGCGGGTGGCGCGGCGTGGCGATCGATTTCGCGCGGCGGATCGCCTCCTGGGGCTACGATGTCATCGGACTGGACACCAGACAGTATCTGAGCATCTTCACCGGAGAGACCACGCTCACCGAGAGTGATATCGCCGGTGATATCGGACGGATTGCGCGATGGGCGGCCGCGGGCCGCGCAGTCACACTGGCCGGTTGGTCGGCGGGCGCGGGATTGGTGGTGCTGGCCGCATCCGGAGAGAAGCAGCCCTATAACGGGGTCGTGACGATGGGGCTCGCCGATACGAACATCATGGGCTGGCGGCTCAAGGACAACCTCAGCTACATCACGGGCAGGCTTCCGGATGAGCCGACATTTTCCAGTCTCCGCCACATTGGCCGGGTGGCTCCGCTCCCGCTGGCGATGATGCAATCCTCGCGCGATGAGTATGTGCCCTCCGAGGAAGCCCGCAGACTGTTCGCCGCCGCCGGTGAACCCAAGCGATTCGTTCTGGTGGAGGCGAGGAATCACAGATTTGACGGCAACCAGGCGGAGTTCTACCGCCAACTGCGGGCGATGATCGAATGGGTGAACACGGCGCGGCGGTAGCGGGAAAGAGCCGCTCGAAGACGGCATTGGGCTATGCGGTGGCGGCCGTGTGCCTTGCGTGGGTCTTCCATGATGTGCGCGCGGGAGGCATTTTCAAAGCCGTTGGAAACATGCAGTGGAAATGGGTTGCGGTGGCCGTGGCCTTCGACGTGGGAGGCTACTTTTGCCAGGGCAAGCGCTGGGCGCTGCTGCTGAGGCATTGCGGCCCCATCAGCGCGCGGCGGGCCACCCAGGCCATCTACGCGGGATTGTTCGTCAATGAGATCCTGCCGTTGCGCGCCGGCGAGGCGGTGCGTTCCTGGCTGGTGGCGAAATGGCTGAAGACGAGCTTCACTTCCGTGTTCTCCTCCCTGCTGGTGGAGCGGTTTCTGGATGCCATCTGGCTGGCGCTGGCTGCCGGCATCACTGTCTGGCTGGTTCCCCTGCCCGGATATCTCGTGGATGCGGAAGGGATCCTGACGGCGCTCGTCATCGCCGGCGCGGCGCTGTTCCTGATTGCCGTGCTGCGTGGGGGGCGGACCGGTAAGGAAACACGGTCCGCCGGACTGCGGCGCCACCTCGACAATCTCGCGGCGGGTATTGCATCGATAGGCCGGTCGCGGCTGCTCTATGCCAGTTTCGGCATCTCCGCCCTCATGCTGGCGTCTCAGGTGGCGTCCTACTGGCTGGTGATGCGCGCCTACGGATTGAATCTCTCGCCATGGCATGGCGCGGCGGTGTTCCTGATTGTGCGGCTGGGAACCATTATTCCCGCTGCTCCCTCGAATATCGGAACATACCAGTTCTTCACGGTAGCCGGTCTCGCCATCTTCGGAGTCGACAAGACCCTGGCGACGGGATTTTCCATTGTCGTGTTTCTCATTCTCACGGTTCCATTGTGGGCGATCGGCATTTTCGCGTTTGCGCGCGCCGGGCTCAGCCTGAGCGACGTGCGCGCGGGCAAGTTCGGGGAGCAAGATCTGAATGTTTCGTAAGACCCTTATTATCGCGCTGCTTGGCTGCCCTCCCTTAGCGGCGGCTCCGCGGATGGTGGATATCGTTCTGCGCGGGAAACACCTGCGGCTGAGGCATTACGCCGCCGCCAGGAGTGATCCATGCACAGTCATTCTCGCTTCCGGTGATGGCGGCTGGAAGGGGTTCGAGAAAAAAATAGCATCCACCATGGCCACCTGGGGCTATGATGTGTACGGCCTCGACACCAGGGAATATCTGCGACGCTTCACGCATGAGCCTCCGCTCACTGAAGAGGAAGTGCCGCCGGATTTCGAGACGTTGATTCGGGATGCCGGAGGTTCACCGGCAAACAAGGTCATTCTCATGGGCTGGTCGGCGGGCGCGGCGCTGGTTGTTCTGGCGGGCGCGCGCGGGAACAAGAGCGCCATCGAGGGCGTAGCCGCCGTATCCCTTCCCGAAACGGCGTTTCTCGCCTGGCACTGGTGGGACTGGCTGGCGTTCCTGCCGCTGATCGGGGAAACGGGCCCAAGGTTTTCGACGCTGCCGTATGTGCCCAAGGTGGCTCCGCTGCCGCTGATGATCATCCAGTCGGCAAAGGATCGTTTTGTGCCGGAAAAAGACCGGGATCTCCTGTTTTCAGCCGCCATTCATCCCCGGCGCAGGATATTTCTTCACGCCGGAGGGCACAGCTTTCCGGGGGCGCGCAAGCGATTTTTCGAAGAGTTGAAAATTGGATTGGAGTGGGTGCGGGAGAGGCGGTCGGAGGACGAGCGCTGACGCCGATCCGCTGGTTCCAATATGATTAACGGTGCGATGCGACGGGGCAACTACGGTTACGACGCACCTTACGTCCTGATCCTGTTTGCGTCTTTGACGGTGCTGAGCGGTCTTGGAACGGCGATCGCGTGGCGGCTCCTGCCGGCCCATGCCGCCAGGCCCTTCGCGCTGTATTTCGTGCTGTTCCTGGTCAATACCGGCAGTTTTTTCTACACCACGCGACGCGGAAAGTTTCTCGAATGGGAGCGCATTCTGGATCGGATGCGGCTGCGCGGCGACGAAGTGGCGCTCGACATGGGCTGCGGCAGGGGAGCGGTTCTGACGGCCGTCGCAGGCAGGTTGACCACGGGCCGGGTGATGGGCGTGGATATCTGGAGCACGACGGACCAGTCCGGCAACGCGAAGGACGCCGTCCTTCGTAACGCGGCGATAGAAGGCGTTGACGATCGCGTGCGCATTGCGACCGCCGATATGCGGACGCTGCCATTTCCGGATGCGACGTTCGATCTGGTGGTGTCCAGCCTGGCGATACACAACATCCGGCCGCTTCGCGACCGGAAACGGGCGATCGACGAAGGGTTCCGCGTCACCAAGCCCGGCGGCAGGATCGTGATTGCGGATATCCGCGCGACGGCTGCGTATGCCGCTGAGTTGCGGGAACTCGGCGCCTTGAACGTACAACGCCAGCGGTTGGGGTGGAGATTCTGGTGGGGCAATCCGATGGCGGCCACAACTCTGCTCACGGCTTCAAAGCCCCGGAGAGAAGAAGGCGGTCCGGAGTGACCGCGCCTGGGGAAAATCTCCCTTCGGATGCCCGCCGCGCGGCGTTCCGAGCGGCGCAACGCGAAACAATCCGCTACGTCTTCTGTTAGAGGATAGTTGTATGCGCAAGTTGCTTGTGGGCCTGCTGCCGGTCCTGCTGCTGGCGGCGAATTTCAAGCTTTATCTGAAGGACGGCAACTGGCACGTCGCGCGCGAGTACAAAGTGGAAGGTGACCGCGTGCGTTTCTACAGCGTCGAGCGCAGCGAGTGGGAGGAGATACCCGTCGAACTGACGGATCTGAAACGCACCGAGGCGGAAATCAAGGAGCACGCCGAGGCGCGGAAGGAGCAGACGAGACTCATTGACGAGGAGGAAAAAGCAGAGCGCGCGGCCGCCCGCGAAATCTCGAATGTTCCCCAGGATCCCGGCGTCTACTATGTGGATGGAAAGGACATCAGGGCTCTGAAACCCGCCGAGGCGAAGATGAACAGCAAGAACCGCAAGCGCAGCATTCTCAAGATCATCACGCCGATTCCGGTTATCACCGACAAGTCCACGCTCGAGATCGACGGCGAGACTTCCGCCTTCACCGTCAAATCGAGCACGCCGGAATTCTATTTCCGTCTCTCGGCTCCCGAACGTTTCACCATCATTAGACTGGGTATGAACAAGGGGAATCGGGTGGTTGAGAAGGTTGATGTGATTCCCGTTTCCAAGGAGATTGTGGAGACGCGGGAGGAGGTGGAGATTTTCCGCCGCCAGGTGGGCGATCAGCTATACAAGATCTGGCCCATGGCGCCATTGCCGCCAGGCGAATACGCAGCCATCGAGTACACGGAGGGGAAGGTGAACGCCCAGATCTTCGATTTTTCCGTCAAGTAAGGCGGGCCATCCGCGGGACAGCCCGCCGGGAGGGCTAACCCGCCACTTTTCTCGCGGCCGCGAGCGCCGCGTCGTAGTTGGGGTGGTCGGCCACCTCCTTGACATATTCGGCGTGCCGCACCACGTTGTTGCCGTCGAGCACGAAGATCGCGCGGCTTTCGATGCGGAGCTCCTTAATGAGCGTGCCGTACGCCGAGCCGAAGCTGCCCGTCCGGTGATCGGAAAGCATTTTGACCTTGTCCACGCCGAAGGCTCCGCACCAGCGCTTCTGCGCGAACGGCAGATCCATGCTGATCGTGTAGATGTCGACTCCCGGCAGTTTCGCGGCCTCCTCGTTGAACCGTTTCGTTTGCGCGTCGCAAACCGGGGTGTCGAGCGAAGGGACGACGCTGAAAATGCGCACGGTGGAGCCGGTCTTGGCCAGATCGACGGGCTGGAGGCCGTTGTCGACCACTTCGAAATTGGGAGCGGTATCGCCCACCTTGAGTTCGGGACCCACCAGGGTCAAGGCATTGCCACGGAGCGTCGTTGCGCCTGGTCTTTCCATTTGATTCCTCCTAAGGATTGTTGAACGATTTTTCACGCGGGGTGAATGAGGGCGTGAACCCTCTATTCTAGCAACTTGATGAATTGGTCAAGATCGGAAACAGGCATCTGGCAGGTGTAATTTTCGCAAACGTAGGCGAGGGTGCGTCCCTCCTCGAACTTCATGTCCCGAATCACGTCGAGCCATCCCGCCAGTTGCTGCCGCGTCTGTTCGGAATCGGCCAGCAGCACGATCGACTCGGGGAGGAACCGGCGGCGCAGTGCGGCGAGCATGGCGCGCGTCGATTCCAGTTCACGCCCGCCCACGAGGATGATCTGCCTGGGGCTGCCGGATTGGTACAGATATGCGGCCGCCATCAGCGGGATGGTGATGGCGTGCCGGCTCAGCCTGCCGGCAAAGGCCTGGAGCGCGCGTCCGGCCGCGCCGGTAAAGAACGCATCAGCGGTGATTTGGCCAAGGCGGAGCAGCATGTTCACGGCAGCCGAGTTGCCCGAAGGTTCGGCGCCGTCGTAGTCGTCCTTGACGCGCAAGACAAGGTCGCCGGCGCCCGGCGCCGTGCTGAAAAAACCACCTTCCGCGGTGTCTTCAAACAACGTCACCATCTTATGGGCCAACGTTGCGGCCTGCTCGATCAGGGCGGGGTCGAAGTTCAACTCGTAAAGGTCGAGCAGGGCCATTGTGAAGAAGGCATAGTCGTCGAGGAAGCCCGGTATGGCGGCCTCGCCGGCGCGCCACCGCCGCAGCAGAACGCCGTCCTCCTTGCGATACAGGTGATCGAGCACGAAGCGGAGGGCGTTTTCGGCCGCCTGCCGGTAGCGGGGCTCGCCGAGCGCCTGGGAAGCCTTGGCGAATGCCGAAATCATCAGCCCGTTCCACGAGGTGAGGATCTTGTCATCGAGATGCGGGCGGACACGGGCGGCGCGACGATCGAGGAGGCGCGGAACGGCGGCAACAAGAGCGCGCTGGATTTCCTCCGGCGGCTTTCCGAACCGGGCAGCGGTCTCCTCGATGGTGTGAGCCTGGTGGAGAATGTTCCGGCCGTGGAACTCCCCTTGCGGGTCAGTATGGACGTTGCCTCCCGGTTCCACACCATAGCGGTAGGCAAACCAATCGGATTCGGGCTTACGCAGCACGTCTTCGAGTTCGCGCGCCTCCCAGATATAAAACGCGCCCTCGCCTTTATGTTTTGGATCGGCCGGATCAATGACGCTATCCGCGTCTTCCGCGGAATAGAAGCCGCCGCCTCGATCCGTCAAATCGCGCAGCACATAATCGAGGGTCTCGCGGGCCACCCCGGCATAAAACGCGTCGCCGGTGATCTGGAACGCCTCGATATAGCTGACCGCGAGTTGCGCCTGATCGTAGAGCATTTTTTCAAAATGGGGAACGAACCAGCGGGCATCGACGGAGTAGCGGTGAAATCCGCCGCCGAGTTGGTCATACATCCCGCCCTTGTACATTTCCCGCAGCGTCAGCAGCGACATGCCGATCGCTTCCTCGTTGTGCATGCGCCGTCCGTAGCGGTGCAGAAAATGGAACTGGGCGGGGCGGGGGAATTTCGGCGCTTCACCGAAGCCGCCCAGGACCGTATCGAAAGAACGGCGGAGGGCGTGGAAGCAACTCTCCGCCACCCGCTCATCGAGTGCCGCACGCGGGACCTTGGCGGACACCATCTCGCGCAGTTGGCGGATCACCTCATCACCGGATTCGACAATCTTCGCGCGGCCGTTCTTCCAGGCGTCGCCGATGTGCTCCAACACCGCGCGGAAGCCCGGACGGCCAAAGCGATTATCCGGAGGGAAGTAGGTTCCCCCGTAGAAGGGTTTCAATTCCGGCGTCAGCCACACCGACATGGGCCATCCTCCGCCGCCGGTAGTCGCCTGCACGAAGGTCATATAGACCCGATCGACGTCCGGGCGCTCCTCGCGGTCCACTTTGACCGGTACGAACAAATCATTGAGGATGGCGGCGATGGACTCCGATTCGAAGCTCTCGCGCTCCATGACGTGGCACCAATGGCAGGTACTGTAGCCTATGGACAGGAAGATGGGCTTATCTTCCCGGCGGGCCTTCTCGAAGGCTTCCTCGCCCCAGGGATACCAGTCCACCGGGTTGTGGGCGTGTTGAAGAAGATAAGGGCTTTTTTCCCGCGCGAGCCGATTGGTGTGCATCCCCCTTGAGTCTAGCAATCGCAGGCGGCAATCAACGTGAAACCTGAGCGCCGAAGAAACAGTCATAGCTTAAATGGGTCTTCTTCGATCTGGTTTATTGACAGGGTGTGTGATCCTCGCGGCCGTTCTTCCATCGTGGGGACAATTCAACTTCAACTACGACGCGGGCCAGCGCCGCTGGACCCTGGCCAATACCATTGTGGAGGCGAATTTTGCTCTCAATGCGGAAGGCAATTTCCGCTTCGAGGGTTTTCACTCGCTGCACAACCACAACAACGCATGGATGGCGTATCCGGCGGGCTCCTCTCCGCTGCGGATCGATGGCGACGGCTTCCTATTCGATCAGAACACGCAATACCGGCTGGTAGCCACGGGGAGACGGCAGATCCCCAGGAACGGCATGCGGTACTTCATCGTGCTGGAGGATCTCGAGCGGCGCGGAAGATTGTTTATCGAAATCGAGATGTATTTGGGGCAGCCGGCGGTAAGATTTTCCGCCCGGTTGCGCAATGTCAACCCGCAACCGCTGCACGTGACCGGACTCGATATTCTTCCGCTGGCTATCGCCGGCAATGGGCGCTCCTTCCGCTCCTTTACGGTGGAACAGTGGTGGGGAGGGGGAAAAGGCGGAAATTTCCAAGTGAACCAGCGCACTTTGGGGGAAGGGAAGCAGGCGATTATCTATTCGGGCGCGTATGGGCAGCAGTGTTCGTGGTTTGCGCTGCGTGACGCCCGGAATAACGGACTCTTCGCCGGATGGGAATTCGACGGAAGGGCGATTGGCGTGGTGGACCATGATCCGGGCAAGGAGTTGCTGCAACTGGCCGCGCCGGTCGAGGGCATTGACCGCACGCTGGCGCAGGGGGAGGAGCTTGCGATACCCGCCTTTTTCCTTGGGCTCTACGAGGGCGATTGGGACGAGGCCGGATACGTGACGCAGCGTTTCGTGGAGGCGGCGGTGGCGCATCCCGCATCCGATTCGCGGTTTCCTTACGTGAGTTGGGATTCGTGGAATTATGACTTGTATCTGGATGAGGCGACTTTGCGGCGGAACGCGCGGATCGCGGCCGACCTTGGCATTGAGCTGTTCGTAATCGACCTCGGATGGGCGCGTCAGATAGGCGACTGGTATGCCGACCCGAGGAAGTTTCCGAGCGGGATGCGGGCTCTTGCCGACTATGTCCACAGCCTGGGGATGAAATTCGGACTTCATTTTGCGTTCGCCGAGGCGGCCGCGTCCTCTCCCGTTCTTCTCGAGAACCCGGACTGGCGATCCTCGGAGAACTATCACTACTTCAGCGCGGATTCATTGTGCCTCTCGCACCGTCCTGTCCGCGAATGGCTGCTCGCGCAAACGCTGCGCCTGATCGACGACTATGACATCGACTGGATCCTGCAGGATGGCGAGAACATGGTGAAAAAATGCGTCAAGACGACGCACACGCATGCTCCCGGAGACAGTAACTATGCCAATGCCACCGATGGACTGGACTGGCTCATCGACCGGGTCAGGGAGCAGCGTCCGAAGGTGGAGTGGGAGAACTGCGAGGATGGCGGCAACATGATGACGTACTCGATGACGCGCCGTTATGTAACCTCGATCAACGCCGATGACTCGGGTCCCATGACCACACGGCAGGCTGTCTACGGCGCGAGCTATCCGTTTCCCACGCGCTATATGGACCGCTACATGCCGAACACGCAGCTCACGCCCTACATCACGCGCAGCTACATGTTCGGCGGACCGTGGATTTTCATGAACCGGCTCCCCGACATGCGTCCACAGGATCTGCAACTGGCGGCTTCGGAAGTGCGGCTGTACAAGTCCATGCGGGAGCACATCCGGGAGGGGAAGGTGTTTCATCTTACGGGGCGGCCGGCTGAAACCCGCGTCGACGCGATCGAGAGCTATCACGCGGCGACGGGGAGCGCGATCGTTTTTGCGTACCGTCCGGGGTCGGCTCCGGCGCCGCGTTCGCTGCGCGTGCGCGGGTTGAACCGCGCTCTCAGCTACGAGGTGCGCTATCAGGATTCCGGGCGCACTCTGATGATGACGGGCGCGCAGTTGCTGGATAGCGGGATCGACCTCAATCTTACGTCGGTGAATTCCGCGGAAATCATCTTCATTACCCCGGAGCAGTAGGGGGCTTACCGATCCGCACGGCCCTTCAGCGGGAGGTGAATGGGTATAGAATTTGGGTGCGGCATAAGGAGATGAACCAATGAAGAGATCCGGATGGACGCGGCGCGAATCCCTGGCGGGTCTTGCCGCCGGGGGCGCTCTTGCCGGGGCGATCACTTCCTCGTGCGGAAAGCAGAGCCCGGAATCAAAGGCGGAGGCGAGAGTGGAGGCGGGCCCTCCCGCCGGCCATGAGCGGCGCATCGCATGGTGGCGGCAGGCGAGGTTCGGCATGTTCATACATTGGGGGCTGTACAGCGTCCTCGGCCGGCATGAATGGGTGATGGAGAACGAAGGGATTCCGATTCCCGAGTACGAACAACTGGCGGGGCAGTTCAAGCCGAAACCCCATGCGGCGCGGGATTGGGCGCGCCTCGCCAAACAGGCCGGCATGAAGTACATGGTGATGACGTCGAAGCACCATGAGGGCTTCGCCAACTTCTCGTCGAAGCTGACGGATTACTGCGCACCCAAGAAAGGCCCGGGCCGTGATCTGGCGGCTGAGTTTGTCGAGGCCGCGCGCGGTGAAGGCCTGCGCTGCGGCTTCTACTACTCGCTGATGGATTGGCACCATCCGGATGGCGCCCTCTGCGCCACGGACGAGCAGGCTCGCCGTCGCTTTGTCGATTACATCCACGGGCAGATTCGCGAGTTACTCACCAACTACGGAAAGATCGACATTTTGTGGTACGACGTGCCCTGGCCGCTCGATGCCGCCGGATGGGAATCCGAGAAGATGAATAACATGGTGTTCCAGCTTCAGCCGGATATCATTGTGAACAACCGCAACAAGCTGCCGGGTGATTTCTCGACACCGGAGCAGCGGATTGTCGCCGAGGCGGATAAGGACTGGGAATCGTGCATGACGATGAACGACAGTTGGGGGTATCAGAAGGCGGACGATAACTGGAAGACGCCGAAGACGATTGTGCGGAACCTGATCACGTGCGCGCGGGGCGGAGGGAATTATCTGCTGAACATCGGCCCGAAGCCGGATGGATCGATACCGGAAGAGTCCGTGAGAATTCTCACGAGCGTGGGTAAGTGGGTCGATCAGAACCAGTCCACTATCTTCGGCGCCGAGCGGTGTAACGTTGCGCGCTCGAGCTATTGCAACTTCAGCCGCAAGGGGAATACGCTGTTCATCCACGTTTATGACTGGCCGGGCGATACGGTCGCCATCGGCGGATTGAAGACAAGAGTGAAATCAGCCAGGCTGCTTGTCTCCGGCCGTGAAGTCAAGGTGGAGCAGGATGAGTTGCGCGCGCGGTTCACCGGTTTGCCGGCCGCCGCCCCGGATTCTCTCGCCACGGTGATTGCCGCGGAGTGTGACTCGGAGCCGGCACAGGACATGGTGGAGATTGTCCGGAAGGGCCGCAAGCGCTATAAGGCGTGAAGGGCAGCCGCGATCCGCCCCGGACTTTCAGGCGCTTCCTGAGAGAATGAGAGAAAGGGTCCCGCGCGGCTCATCGCCGCGTCGGGTCCTCCGGAGGCAATTCGATGGCTGTTACGAATCAGAAACCAAGAGTCGAAGAAGTCCTGAAGCGGCTGGGAATCGAGCCGGTGAATTCGGGCGTTTGCGGGACGGAGTGGATCGGGCATCCCGCCGGAGAGGAACTCTGTTCGTACAACCCGGCGACCGGCGAGTTGATCGCGAAAGTGCGCACCGCGCTCGAGGAAGATTACGACGAAGTCACCTATGGCGCGGCAAAGGTGGCCGCACGATGGCGGATGGAGCCCGCACCGAGGCGCGGGCAGATTGTCCGCGAGATGGGAGACGCCCTTCGCGAAGCCAAGGACGATCTGGGCGCGCTGGTGAGCCTCGAGATGGGCAAGATACTGGCCGAGGGGCGCGGCGAAGTTCAGGAGATGATCGACATCGCGGATTTCGCGGTGGGTCTCTCGCGGCAACTCTACGGCCTCACGATGCCCAGCGAGCGTCCGGGCCACCGGATGTACGAACAGTGGCATCCGCTGGGAATGATCGGGGTGATTACGGCTTTCAACTTTCCCGTAGCCGTCTGGAGCTGGAACGCGCTGATCGCGGCGGTGTGCGGTGATGTGGTTGTCTGGAAGCCTTCCCCGAAGGTTCCACTGGCGGCGGTGGCGGTGCAGCACATCTGCAACCGGGTGCTGGAGCGGCACGGCTGGAGGGGTGTCTTCAACCTCGTGACCGGCTCCGACGATGTGGTGGGCCGGCGGATGATCGAGGACCGGCGGATGGCGCTGATCAGCGCCACGGGGTCGGTGCGCATGGGCAAGCATGTTGCGCAGCTTGCGGGCGCGAGATTGGGGCGGACACTGCTCGAGCTGGGGGGCAACAACGGGGTGATCGTGATGGCGGATGCCGATCTCGATCTGGCGCTGCGCGCGGTGCTGTTCGGCGCGGTGGGAACGGCGGGGCAGCGATGCACCACCATTCGGCGCCTGTTCCTTCACCGCGGGATCGCGGAGGAGTTCACCGCGCGGCTGGTGGAGGCATACAAGCAGGTGCGCATCGGAGATCCGCTAGACCCGCGCACGCTGATGGGCCCGCTGGTGGATGAGGAAGCGGTGAAGATGATGCTGTATGGAATCGAGCGCATCGAGGAGGCGGGGGGCGAGTTGCTTTGCGGCGGCAGGCGGCTCAACCAGCCGGGGCACTTTGTCGAACCGGCCATTGTGAAGGCGGATCCGCGGCTTTCCCTGATGAAGGAAGAGATCTTCGCGCCCATTCTGTATGTCGTGGAGTTCGATAATCTGGACGAAGTGATCGAGTGGCACAACGGCGTGCCGCAGGGGTTGAGTTCGGCGATGTTCACCCGTGATCTCGGGGCGGCGGAGATGTTTCTGAGCGCGCGCGGGAGCGACTGCGGAATCGCCAACATCAACATCGGAACCAGCGGGGCGGAGATCGGCGGGGCGTTCGGAGGCGAAAAAGAGACAGGCGGCGGCAGAGAATCCGGCAGCGACGCCTGGAAAGCCTACATGCGGCGGCAGACGGTTACCGTAAACTGGTCAGGGAAGCTGCCATTGGCGCAGGGTATTTCCTTCGATTCGGAAACAATGTGAGGAGTTTGACAGTTTGGCAATCTACACCTGTCCGGATATGATCCGCGATTGCCGGGCGGATCGCCCGGAAGGCTGGTCGTACCTGGTCACAACGTATGTTCCCTTCATCCGCCGGTTGCTGAAGCACTATTACGCCGGCAAGGCGGAGGGGGAACTGACTCATCGCGTCCTGCGGGCACTGCGGAATCCGCAATCAGCGCTCTTCGCCCTTCCGGGAGCGGGGACGGAGCGGGAGTTTGCCGCCATGCTGCGGCAGGAAGTGCTGCGATTGGTGGAAGCGGAGCAATCGGGGGCCGGAGCGGAAGTGGGACTGGATCTCGAAACGCTTTCCGCCGCGCTTGGGCCGTTTACGGTGACGGAGAAACAACTGGTGTGGTTCGAGTCGATGGGCTATAACGCGGAGTCGACTGCGTTGCTGATGAATATCGAGGTCTCGACCGTTCAGAAGGCGAGGGACAGAGCCGAAGAAGCGCTGCGCCAGGCGCTCGATCGATGGCGGCGAGGGATGTTGGGAGACAACGGTTTCGCTCTGGGGAAGCTCGCTGTCGCGGCACGAAAAGCGGACTGCCTGGCGGCGAAGGCGTATCTGGAAATCATTGACGGGCGAATCACCTGGGCGCGGAAGAGGGACTACGACTTCCATATGGG
>JABAQT010000076.1:41027-53275 GCA_019187195.1 Bryobacteraceae bacterium | reverse complement strand
ACAAAGCCGCCGGGCGCCCTCCCCGCCTGTCATCCCCGTAACCTCCACCCGACTGTGGTAACTTGTGATCTGTAATGCGAAGTAACTCAACCCCGGCAGCCTCGGCACTCACCGCTGCCCTGCTCTCCGCTACGCTCTGCCTTTACGCCCAATCACCCGAAAGCCCACCCGCCCGCGAAATCCAGGGAATCCCGCCCCGCGCCGCCCCATCCGACTACCAGTTCAAAGCCCAGGCCGGAGACTTCACCCTGGCCGCCGAATTCCTCGGCCACTCCATCCCCACCAACCAGGGCACTCTCACCACCGAAGACTACGTCGTCGTCGAAGCGGCACTGTTCGGCCCTCCTAACTCACACACCACCCTCTCGCCCGGCGATTTCTCCCTCCGCATCAACAAAAAGAAAACCCCTCTCACCGGCGAACCCTATGCAATGGTGTTCAAGTCCCTGAAGGATCCCGAATGGGGACCCACCGCCTCCGAGAAAGCCAAGTCCAAGACCAGTTTGGGAGGCGGCGGAGCCGGTGATCCACCCCCCACTCCCCCGAAGATGCCCTTCAATCTGCGCCGCGCCATGGAACAGCGCGTGCAAAAAGTCGCAATGGCCGAAGGCGACCGCCCGCTTCCGCAAGCCGGTCTGCTCTTCTTCCCTTACCGCGGCAAGGAAGACCACATCCAATCCGTCGAACTCGACTATAACGGAGCCGGCGGCAAGACCACCCTGGTCCTTCAATAGCGCTTCCCATCGATTCGCCGCTTCCGTTCCCAAGCCATCGGAATTTTTTCAGGTTCCTCATTCACAATCACTTAGCCCCATCCCCGCTCAACCGCGCCGCCCGCTCCAACCTCCCGCGGCCTTACACTCGAACCGGAGGTTGCTCATGTCCTTTATCAGCCAGGCCCACAGCGATGCCGCTCGCGTCAACGGAGCCAAATCACACGGCCCTATAACCCCCGAGGGCAAAGCCCGCTCTTCACAAAACGGCCGCATTCACGGCTTCGCCGCTTCCCGCATCATCTTCCACACCCCCGAAGAACACGCCGATTACAACTCCCTCATCGAAAACTACGCCGCCAACCTCAAACCCAAAGGCCCCATCGAACTCGACACCTTCCACCAGCTCATCCACGCCGCCTGGCGCCTCCGCAACCTCGCCATCGCCGACGCCCATCTCTACGAAAAAGCCGGCGGCGATCCCCTCCTCTCGGAAGACCCCGAAATCGCAAAACGCGCCGCTCTCCTCCACCGCTACCGCACCGCCGCCGAACGCGCCTACACACGCGCTCTGAATCAACTCAAATCCCTCCAGAACAACCGCCTCTACCAGGAGCAGTTCCCACAACTCCTGCCTCCGGACGCCCCGCCACTCGCCAACGCCGAACGTTTTTCCGCCCGAACCCAGGCCAACCTCCGCTCCGAGCTGAAGACCACCGTCAAGCAAGCCGAAACCGAGGCGAAAACCTTCTCATCCCAGATCCAGGAGATGCTCAACCAGTTCCGCAAGTAGCCGCAAACCCCTCTCCCTCACCAACAATTCCGCCGCAAGCCCGCCGCTCACGCCACAACTGCCCCCAATCGCAGCCTATTTCTTCTCGAGCAGCCTGATCCCATTCGCGTTCGCCCGCCGTGTCAACGCCGGCCCGTCATACTTGAGCAGCGTAACCTCACCGAGGTACAGCACCTTGCATCCCTTCTCCAGGTGCCCTCCAAACGCGCCCTTCCCCGCGCTCGAAAGCGTAATGTGAATGTGCGGTTCGCCATCGGCGATAATCCCTCCCGCGTTCAATATCTCGAACGGTCCCTTCACGGTCTGGTATACGTTCTTCGGCTTCCTGTCCATCGCTTCCACATAATGATAGGTGCACTCCTGCACCGACCCCGCCGTCACCACCACCTCGCCATCCCGGATGCCCTTACTCCGGATCACATCCGATATCGACTCGAGCAGCAGCGCGTTCCGGTCCAGCAGCACCCGGTACGACTCCACCACGTGCGATGGTCCGAAAACTCGCGGAGCCGGCGCGCCCTCCCCGGCCCATCCCATCGCCGCGAACGTGAACGCCACAACAACAATCCGCTTCATCGTTTCCTCCTTCCTCCGTCATCCGGAGCGGCATGTCCAGCCCCCCACCCACCGCTGATATTCTGATGTGTCCCATGCTACCCGATCATGCGCTGTTCGAACAGGCTATCGGCCTCTTCAACCGCCGCGAATTCTTCCGCTGCCACGAAGTTCTCGAGGAACTCTGGCGCCCCGCTGCTCAACCGGACCGCGCCTTCCTCCAAAGCCTCATCCACTTCGCCGCCGCCTTCCACCACCACCAGCGCCACAATCCGCTCGGTGCCGCCCGCCAGCTCCACAAAGGACTCGATAAGCTCGAAGCCTACCTGCCCGCCCGCCACGGCATCCGCACGGACCTCCTCCATCGCGAAGCCGCCCGCTGTTTGGCTATCATCGAATCCGGTGGAACCATTGAGCGCTTCCCCTCCATCGAACGCCTCTGACCTCACCGTTCCCATCCCGGGCGGTGAATTTCTCATGGGCTGTCACGAGGGCCGCGACGACGAGCGTCCTGTCCACCTCGTCCGCGTCTCCCCCTTCTCGCTCGCTCCCACTCAGGTCACCAACGCGCAATACGATCTCTTTTGCGCCGCCACCGGACATCCCCCCACCAGGTTCCGCTCTACTCCATCCTTTGATCACCCCTCTCAGCCTGTCACCGGAACCAGTTGGTTCGACGCCGCCGCCTACTGCCGCTGGCTCAGTCAACTCACCGCCAAGCCCTTCCGCCTGCCCACCGAAGCCGAATGGGAATGGGCCGCCCGCGGCGGCCTCGATAATCCCCTCTATCCCTGGGGCGATTCCCCAGTCACCGCCCGCCCCCACTACCACACCCGCTGGCGCTCCGGACCCGAACCGGTCGCCACCTCCCTCCCCAACGCCTACGGTCTCTTCGATATGTGCGAAAACGTCCACGAATGGTGCGCCGATTGGTATGACCCTCTCTACTACTCCACCTCGCCCTCCCTCGATCCCCAGGGTCCGCCCGCCGGCTCCCGCCGCGCCTCCCGCGGCGGAGCCTGGCGCCACCACATCAAAATCTCACGCTGCGCCGCCCGCAGCAGCATACCCCCGCAATTCGAATATGCCGACTACGGCTTTCGCGTCGCCCTCGCCTCCTCCTGAGGCTTCCTCGCCACCGCCACAATCGACACCCCAACCGGCAGATTGATTCTCCGGCATACCAGCCGCTCCATGTCCAGAATCCCTTCAATCAACCGGTTCGCCCACCGCGGCAGAATCACGTGCGATGTCTTCGGCTCCACGCTCTTCTTCACCATCCCCTGCCAGACCCGCATCACCAGAATCGGCAGAAACAGCGCTGTGATGAAGTAGGTGCTCCGCGCCATCTCGAACCCCGCCAGTGATAGTTTGTTCCGCAACTCCCCCATCGTGTACCGCCGCCGGTGATGCAATGCTTCATCGTGCTCGCTCCACAGGAACCCGAACGCCGGAACCGTAGCCAGCAGAATCCCCCCTGGCTTCAACACCCGCAGAATCTCCCGCATCGCCTCCACGTCCCTGTCCACGTGCTCCAATACGTCGAGCGCCGTCACCACGTCCAGGCTCTCCGTCCTCACTCCCATCTGCTCGCTCAAACTCGCTACCGTATGTTGCAACCCCCTCGCCCGGCAGAATTGCAACGCCTGCTCCGACGCATCCGCCGCCAGCACCGTGCCCAACTCCTCGAGCGCCTTCGCGTTCGCCCCCGTTCCACACCCGATATCAAGCAACTTCCGCCCTTTTCCATTCCCGCAGGCCCGCTCCAGCATCTCCTTCACCAGCCGCCGCCGCGCCACATACCACCAGTAGCTCTCCTCCAATTCGTACAGAGTCTGATACTCGTGTGTTTCCAAGTCCCTCTCTCAGTTCGATAACTGGAATACCGAAGTCCGCCGCCCGAACCAGTGCGTTTTCACCTGGATCGAGGGGTAGGCCACCGCCAGTTGTCTCGCCAGGTTGTCGATGCCATAGTCGAACACCCACATCTCCTCCGGCCGCAGGCGATACCGCCTCAGCAGCTCATGGAATGCCGGAACAAACTCCTTGGCGTCCATCTCCCATGCCGTGGCCATGCTGACAACGCGATATCCCTCATACTGGAACTCCACGTACCCCGGCCCGCGTCCATGGTACGGGCTATAGGCATCACGGCCCAGATAGTATCCAAGCTCGATCAGGCTCGCGTGATCCGCAAAAATTGCCGACCCCTTCGGCAGACTCCGCACATACGCCATCGCGCTCTCCATCTTGGCAATCGTTTCATCCTCACCCGGGATGTACCACGCGTTGCGGTATGCCAACACGATCCACGGCGGAACCAGCGCCGCCGCCACCGCTGCCACCACCCACAACCGTTTGCCCGCGATCAGCGACAGCCCGTAGCCCGCACCCGCCGCCAGAAACGGCAGAAAGATCGCCGCATGTCTCGATGCCCCGTATGGATACAACTTCATCAACCCCACCAGGCACCCAAGCATCGGAGGCAGCCCCAGCAGCAGACAGACCCATCGCGGCTGCCGGACTGTCTTATCCCGCCCGCTCGCGAGCCACGCCAGCCCCGCCACATACAGCAGCGCGCCCGCCATCCCCGCCCACCTCAGCCCGTATAGGTACTCGGACACCGCCACGCTCTGCCGCGCCGCGAACGCCGCCGGACTGTCCGGATATCCCCAGTAATAGCTCTCCTTCAGAAACCCGTGCAGCGCCGCCTCCGTGCCGCTACCCATCAGCGAACCAAGATGCGTCGCCCAGAGCCATGCATAGATCCCCAGCGCTCCCGCCTGATACCACATCCACTGCCGCTTCAGCCCCTCGAGATGCCCCCGGAGCGCTCTCGCTCCCACGTACACCCCCAGCGCCGCGCAGATCCACGCCGCCGAATAGTTCGTCAGAATCGCCACATACAGCGATCCCATCGCTACCGCCATCCACCTTCCGGACTTCTCCGCGAACGCTCTCTCCAGCCCGTACAACGTCACCGCCACGCTCGCCAGCAGCAGCGCATAGTTCCGCACCTCGTAACCGGGCGAAACCATGGCCGGCGAAAACGCGAGCACCGCCAGCGCGCCCAGCGCCGCCGCCGCCCCCAACAGGCGCCTCATCCATAGGTATGCCATCCCCAAAAACACCGTCCCGAACAACAGCGCCGGAAGCCGCAGCGCCAGTTCACTGTTGCCGAACAGCAGTACGAAATGAAGCAGAAACACGTACAGCGGCGGATAGGCATGAATCGGATGCACCGTCTCCAAACGCACGTCCCACAGCGTCGGCTGGTGCGCGAACAGAAAATGAAATCCCTCGTCGGGATTCAGTTGATACGTCACCGCATAGTGCGCTCGAATCGCCAGTGACACGGCGATCATCCCCGCCGCCAGCCACACATCCGCTCTTTGTGCCTTGGCCTTGAATCCGGTCACGGAAGTAGAAACGCCCTTGTCAAAAATACCGCCATCTGCCCCCGTGTATTCGTATCGTTGCCGCAATACTGCGTCTCCGTGCACCCGCCCGTGATCCCAAGTTCTTTCATTTTCTGGATATACGAAAAGAAGAGATTCCCGCTCCCAACGTCGGAGAACAACGGAGCCGCCAACACCGGAAACAGATCCGTGTAAAGAAGCCCCAATCGCGCCCTTATAATGAATGCCGCCATCTGCCCTCGTGTTACACTCGCGTCAGGACAGAAGGTTGTCGCCGTACAACCGTTGGTTATTCCGATCTCCCGCAGCTTTTGGACATATTTGAAATACTGGTTCGCCGGTCCCACGTCCGTGAACAACGGCTGGTTTGAATAAGAAAAATTTTCGCCATACAGCACGCGGATGATGAACGCGGCCATCTCCGCCCGTGTCATCGGATCTTCCGGGCAATATTGCCCGTCTCCGCATCCCGCGCTCAGCCCGTTCGCCTTCAGCAGGGATATGGACCCCGCGAACGGATAGCCCGCTGGAACGTCGCTGAACGGAGAAACCGGAACCAGGCTCTGCTGCACAAACCTCCAGAACTGCCCCCCGATCGTGATGTAACCCTGGCGCGGCGCGTTGTCATTCTGCGGCAGCACGAAACTTATCTTGCCGCTTCCCCGCCCGCTCGCCGTCCCCGTTATCACCGGAAAGGAGGGATACGCCATGGCCGTCCAGTCGCAACCCGGAGCCGTGACAATGTTCAATTGATAGGGAACCGTCGAGGCCGCGCCTCCCAACACCGCATTCGGCCCCGTAACCTCGAAAGTGCATCCCGCCGCGCTCTGCGTCACCATGTACGGCCTCCCCGAGATCGTAATGCTCCCGCTGCGTGGAGCCGCATCCCCGTTGGCTTCCACCCGGAATCGCACCGCTCCGTTCCCGCTCCCCGCCGAACCGCTAAGTATCGTAATCCACCAGGCCCCGGAAACGGACTGCCAGTTGCACGTCGCGCTCGCGCTGACTGCAATCACTCGTATATCGCCCGAAAAACCCACTGTCGTCGCGTTGTGGCTCAAACCCTCGGCGCACGAAGAAGCCGTGCTCACGAAATTCGCCGTTACGCTCCGCGGAGCGCTCATCACCACCCCGGTCTGCTCCGCTGTTCCCGTTGCGTCTCCGCCCCATGAACCGAACTTGAACCCGGGAAAGGCCGACGCCGCCAGTTGCACGCTGGCCCCCGCATTGTAGAAGCCGTCCGCCGCCGCCGGGCTCGCGCTCACCGTTCCCGCCCCGCTGATGTTCATCGCCACCGTCAGCAGGTGCTGCGTCGTGTAAGTCGCCGTATAACTCGTGTCCGCCGCCGGAGTCGGGATATCATGCGTCGCCGCCCCGTTATCCGACCACGAGGCGAATCCCAGCCGCGTCCCCCCCGCCGGCAACTGACCCGGAGCTCCGATGCTCCGTACAACGCCCACTACGCTCGCCACCTGCACCGGAGCCGTCTTCGGCTGCCCGTCCAACGTCAATTGCAGCCCCGGCGGATTCGTTTGCAG
The DNA here is from genome assembly GCA_019187195.1 of Bryobacteraceae bacterium. GTDB lineage: Bacteria > Acidobacteriota > Terriglobia > Bryobacterales > Bryobacteraceae > CADEFT01. The sequence continues at coordinate 46,257 of JABAQT010000076.1, read as the reverse complement.
CGTCAGGTTTACCTTCCTCGGCATCAAATCCGTGAACGCCGAGTTCGTCCGCCCGCCCGAATCCCGTACCGTCAGCGTGAACCGGTACCACACATTCGCCGACGTCTCGCCCAGCGTGGGAATTGTTATCGTTCCCGAAGTTACCCCACACGTCTGCGGCATAAAAGGATGATAGTGCGTTTCATGATGAAAATTGACAACCCAGCAGTAACTTGCCGCCGGCAGGTTGCCGTCCTCCTGGTCCGTGCCCGTCCCGGCATAAGAGATCACCTGTCCGCCCATATACAACGCCCCCGCCGCCGGAGCCGTGATCGTCGCCTTCGGAGCCTGGTTGTTGCTGTTCCCCGTCACCGTCAGCACCGCCGCGTTGCTCACCGCCGATCCGAAGCTGTTTGTCACCTTCACCCGGTACTGCGCCCCGTTGTCTCCCGGACTTACTGTCACATTCAGCGTCCGGTTCGTGGCATTGGGAATGTCCTGCTGGTTTCTCTGCCATTGATACTGGAATGGCTGCTGGCCCGACGCGTTCACCTCGAACGTGGCCGTCTCCCCTTCCGGTACGCTCGTGCTCCGCGGATGCTCGGTGATCGTTGGAGCCTGGCCCGCCGTGTAATCCACCTTGTACACGGCATTCCCGCTCCACGAGGCGTAATAGAGACTCCCCGCCGGACTGACCGCAAGCGCCACCGGCGAAGCGATGCCCGTGGCGAAATCCGCCGCCTCCTTCGTCGCCGGATCCAAAGCCCGTATCCACCCCCGGCAGTAATCCGCGAAGAAGTACTTCCCGTTCCACGCGCTCGGAAAGTTGCCCGTCACCGGGTTGTAAAACGCCGCCCCCACAATCGCGCATCCGCCTTGTGTCCCGTCGCCGGAATGCGCATAGGAAAAGACCGGACTCCTGTAATTCGGGTTACCCGTCGGCCCCTCCGTCTCCGGCCACCCGTAGTTCCTCCCCGCTCCGCCCTCGTTGATCTCCTCGTAGGAATCCTTGCCTACATCGTTGATATACATCCGCCCTGTCCCCGGCTGAAACGCGAAGTTGAACGGATTGCGGAGCCCCAAAGCCCAAATCGCCCGGTTGTTCCCCGTCACCCCGGCCGCGTTGTAGAAAGGGTTGTCCGTGGGAATCGATCCGTCCGCGTTCAATCGCAGCACCTTCCCCATCCGGTTGCCCAATGTCTGCGAGTTAGCCGAATTCCCGTTCTCCCCTACCGCGACATACAGCTTTCCGTCCGGCCCGAACTGCATCGCTCCGCCGTTATGAATCGAGGCATACAAGTCCTCGAATTCCATGAGAATCATCTCACTGCCCGCCGCCGCTACGTCTCCCGCCTGCGTGAAGCGGCTCAACCGGTTATGCGGCGGATTTCCCGGCACCGTGTAGTACACATAAACGTACTGGCTGTCCGGAACCACCACCCCCACCAGCCCGCGCTCGATCGAAGTATCCGTCTGCACCGTCAGAAATGGAGTGGGGAGCAACACTCCATCCTTGATCACGCGCAATTGCCCGCCCTGCTGGCAGACGAACAGCCGCCCGTCGGGCGCGAACGCCATCGCCGTCGGCACGCTGATTCCGGTAATCGCCTGCTCCGTGAACCCCGCCGGCAAGGTTGCCCCCGCTATCGTAGCCAGCCATCCCAGGCCGAGCAGCGCCGCTTTGTAGAATTTCATACCGCCTCAGTCAAAATATGCGACAACTTACAGAACCCAAACACCAGGGAGCAACACTCCATCCTTGATCACGCGCAATTGCCCGCCCTGCTGGCAAAGGAACAACCGCCCGCCGGGCGCGAACGTCATAGCCGGAACGCTGATTCCGGTGATCGCCTGCTCCCTGAACCTCACCGGCAGAGTTGCCCGCGCTATTGTAGCCAGCCATCCCAGGCCCGGCAGCGCCGCTTTGTAGATCTTCAACTGCCCGCCCCGCTGGCCGATGACAACCATCCGCCGGGCGCGAACGCCATCGCCGGAACGCTGATTCCGGTAATCGCCTGCTCCGGGAACCCCACCGGCAGGGTTGCCCCCGGTATCGTAGCCAGCCATCCCAGGCCCGGCAGCGCCGCTTTGTAGATCTTCATCCTTACAATGACCGCTCTAGTGAAAATGTGCGATAAGTTAGAGAACCCGAACAAAACCCGGAGGGGAGAGTAAGACTTGAAACCATTATATTCTTTCTGCGCGATTTCGATCCTCATTCCCGCGCTCTCTTGCATGCCCGCCCAGGGCGCTTCCTGCGAGAGCCTGGGCTCTCTCGCCCTGCCCCAAACCACCATCACCCATGCGCGGTCCGTGCCCGCCGGGCGCTTCGAACCGCCCACTCCCCCCGGTCCCACTTCCTTCAGGAACCTCCCTGCGTTCTGCCGCGTCGCCGCCACCCTGAGACCGTCCAGCGACTCCGAGATCAAAATCGAGGTCTGGATGCCCGCCCAAGACTGGAATGGGAAGTTTCAGGCAACCGGTAACGGCGGCTGGTCCGGAGCCGTCAGCTACGGAGCCTTGGCTCGCGCCCTCGCCCTCGGTTACGCGACCGCCGGCACCGACACCGGACACTCCGGCGGCCGCGGCGAGTTCGCCCTCGGCCACCCCGAAAAGTTAATCGACTTCGGCTACCGCGCCGTTCATGAAATGACCGTCAAAGCGAAAGCCATCATCGCCGCTTACTATGGCAACGGCCCCCGCCTTTCCTACTGGGTCGGCTGCTCCTCCGGCGGAAAACAGGGCCTCAAGGAAGCCCAGAAATTTCCCGCCGACTATGACGGCATCCTCGCCGGAGCACCCGCCAACTATTGGACCCACCTCGTGACGGGTGACCTCTGGGTCTCCCAAACCACGCTCAAGGATCCCGCCTCTTACATCCCCAGGGAAAAATACCCCGTCATCCATAAAGCCGCGCTCGACGCTTGTGATGCCCTCGACGGCGTCACCGACGGCCTTATCGAAAACCCCATGCGCTGCCGCTTTGACCCCTCCGTCCTCGCCTGTAAGGACGGCGACGGCCCGGACTGCCTCACCAAGCCACAGGTCGAATCGGCCCGCAAAATCTACTCCGGCCCCATTCACCCCCGCTCGAAAAAACAGATCTTCCCCGGCCTCGAACCCGGAAGCGAACTCGGCTGGGGTCCCCTCGCCGGCGGCCCCAACCCCTTCCGGATCGCCGATGATCATTTTAAGTATGTTGTCTTCAGGAACCCCAACTGGGATTTCAAGACCCTCAACTTTGATTCTGACGTCGCCCTCGCCGATAAGATCGACAACGGCCTCCTCAATGCAATCAATCCGGATCTGCGCAAGTTCCTTGCCCGCGGCGGAAAGATGATCCTCTATCACGGCTGGAATGACCAGCTCATCGCCCCTCGAAACACCATCAATTACTACGAGAACATGGCCGCCAAATCAGGCGGCATGGCGAAAGTCAGCCAGTCCATCCGCCTCTTCATGGCGCCCGGCATGGCCCACTGCTCCGGTGGCGAAGGCCCCAACACCTTCGACGCTCTTACCGCGCTCGACCAATGGGTGGAGCACGGCAAGGCCCCCGGCAGGATCATCGCCGCTCACTCTGTCAACGGAATCGTCAACCGCACCCGCCCCTGGTGCCCCTACCCGGAAGTGGCCAAATACAAAGGCTCCGGCAGCATCGACGACGCGGCCAGCTTTGCCTGCGTCAGGGAGAAGGAGAGGTGAGCTACTTCCACTGGCGGTACGCCTCGATCGCCCGCCGGTATAACTCCGCTGCCTTGGTCCCTTCCGGCGTCTTAGGATTGCGTTGTAACTCCTCTACCCATTCGAGATAGTAAGCCGCGTCGGCGCGAGCATCCCTCCTGCCAGGCAACGGCGCCGGTCCCGTGTGCGCCATTCGCACCGTTACGTCATTGTTCGCATAACATCGCGCCGCCACCCAGCTATACAACGCCGCATCGAGATCAAATGTGCCTTGAAACCGCTTCCCCGCGGGCTTCCAGCCCTGGATCACCGTTCCATTGGCCACCAGTTCCACTCGCTCCAGATCGTCCCTCGAGACAGCCTCGATGCTTCCACGTAACCGCCCGCCCTCCACCTTCGGCTCGAAGAACAGTACCGGTCCGTTCGAGACCATCACTCCGCCCGCTTTCAAAGCCTCATACCACTTATTCACGCTGAAGGCTCCCTGTAACTTTACATACATGCGGTTGTAACCAACCGGATTCGGAAGGACCCCGCTTGCCGATCCGGCGCTCGGAGGCACTAACCAGCCCAGGTTCCAGTAACGATAGATGAGTTGCAGCGAGTAATCGGAAAACCCGCGCGGACCGGGGAAGGCCGCCATATCCCGCTTCCGTCCCCACGCCTCGTTGTCATACATTCCGTACTGGTCATAATGATTGTGCAGCAGTCCGATCGAGTCCGGACGCTCCAGCGCCATCATTACCGGAGCCTCCCACCAGATCGGCTTCTCCAGATCGAACCACGGAAACAAGCCCTGCTTCCTCCCGCGCGCCTTGCGGACAAAGTCCATTCCCGGCGGGTCCCAGCTCTCTGTTACCGGCTTGCCCGGAGCAACGGCCGCCTCGAGCCCCAGCGCCTCCCGTAACCCGTGTAACATCCACGCGCCGCCGCCGCGCTCATCCTCGGCGTTAGTCACCGTCATCCAGTTCGAAGGACCTGTCCTCACTATCCACTCCCTGGGCAGCGCCCGCCCGGCATACGGGTTCTGCCGGTTCCACATCGTAAAGACCACGCCGAGGTTGAGGTCTTCGGCTTCGAGCAGCAGCGGCACATCCGCCACCGGCCGGTGGACGTGCATGTCGCCGCTCCACCACCCCCGCTCGCGCATCCGGATCCACGGCCGCAAATGCAGTTCCACCTTCGCCGTCTCCCCCACCTCGACGTCCCGAATCACCCGTTCATACTCGAGACCGTGTTCGGCGATAATCCGGTAACGTCCCGATGGGACGGACAGCATCGCGTTCCCCTTCACGGCAAACGACCGCCAGTAGGGAGAGCCCGCGTCGGACCGTCCCGGACGGCGGCTTGAAACCGAGCCTTCCGCCTGGTACATTCTGCCATCCGCGCCGTGAACTTCCAGTCGCGCCGCCACCGGACGGTTCCTCTCGTCCCGAACCTCGATCCGCAACTCCGCCGCGCCTGCCGCGGCCACACAGATGAGGCCAATCAAACACGCTCGCCGCATTCAGCCAAGATCATACCGCGGCGAGGCCACACTCAATACCCTCCTGACAGCAAGACCCTC
>JABAQT010000076.1:0-40927 GCA_019187195.1 Bryobacteraceae bacterium | reverse complement strand
CCCGCTCATGACGCGACACCCATCCGGCCATCACCCGCGCGCCGGCGGCAACTCGCCATTGCGGCGCGCACGCCGCTGGAATACGCTCAATCTCATGCCACACCGCCGGCAGTTCCTCACGCGCACGATCCTGCTGCCTTCGCTCATTTGCAAGCTCCATGAGCAGTCGCGGCACTTGCTTGCCGCCCAGACCACCGGCGCCCCCGCCTATGATCTCCTCATCCGCGGCGGCCGCCTCGTGGATCCCTCGCAGGGACTGTCCGGTGAGACAAGCGTGGCTATCCGCCAAGGCAAGGTGGCGCGCATTGCCGCGAACATCGCCGAATCGGAGGCGAGCCGCGTCTTCGACGCGCGCGGAATGATCGTCACCCCCGGACTCGTGGACGTCCACGTGCACGTCTATGACGGCGTCGCCCCGCTCGGCATCCCCGCCGATCCGAACTGCATCGCGAAAGGAGCCACCACCGTGGTCGATGCCGGATCCTCGGGAGCGCACACCTTCCCCGGTCTGCGCCAATACGTCATCCGCGCCGTCGAAACCCGGGTCTTTGCGCTGCTCAACATCTCCGTCATCGGCCAGTCCACGTTATCCCCGGACAACCCCTTCGGCGAATTGCTCGACTTGCGATATGCCAATCCGAAACTCGCCATCCGCACCATCGAGCAGAACCGCGACGTGATCCTCGGAGTGAAGATCCGGCTCACCAGAAACATCGCGGGCGAGCACGACTTGCAGGCGCTCGCCCTGGCGCGCGAAGCCGCCGATGCCGTCAATCTTCCCCTGATGGTGCACATCGGCGGAGCCTACTCGCCGCTGCCGAAGATCCTCGCCATGCTCAGGAAAGGCGACCTCGTCACCCACACCTTCCACGGCCGCGAAGGCGGCATCCTCGATGAGCGCGGACGCGTGCTGAGCGACGTGCGCAAGGCGGTGGAAAACGGCGTCCTGCTCGATGTCGGGCACGGAGCCGGGAGTTTCTCGTTCGGCGTCGCCGAAAAAGCATTCTCCCAAGGCGTCCTGCCGGGCACGATCTCGAGCGACGTTCACCAATACAACGTGAACGGCCCCGTATACGACCTCGCCACAACCCTCTCGAAGTTCATGCACATGGGAATGAGCCTCGAAGACGTCGTGCGCCGCGCCACGTCCAACCCCGCCAGAGCGCTCGCGTTCCCCTCGGGAACTGGTTCGCTCAAGGAAGGCTCGACGGCCGACGCCGCTGTCTTTGAGTTGCGCGAAGCTCCCTGGCAAATGGCGGATTCGCTCGGCGAGAAGCGCCCCGGCAAGTATCGCCTGCGGCCCGTGGCCACTTTCAAAGCCGGCCGGCCTTATGGAAACTCCGTAACGCCCATCTGATTCTCTTGCCCTCCCCGTCAAGGAGGGCTACACTGCGGATGGGAGGCGTTGGCAAGTGAAACACCTTCTTGCGCTCGCTCTCTGCTGCGTGCTGCTTCCGCCGGCCGCGGCTCAGCGCCGCCCGGGCAGAATGGGCGGCGGATACCGCGGCGGCATTGGCGGTGGAGCAGGCAGCGGAATCCGTGCGGGATATCATCCAGGGATACACCTGAGAGGCTATCGTGGATTTTCGCGCTACGGCTACGGATATGGCTACGGATACGGCGGGTACGCGAGCTACGGGCTCGGCTACTATGGCAGTTACCTCGGCGGCTATTTTGGCGGCTATCTCGGCTCCCCTTACATCTCCATCTATCCCTCCTACGGCTACTATCCCGAGCCGTACTACCAGCCAGGCGTCTACTATCCGGGAACCCCTTACGCCGCCCCGCCGGCCGCGCCCATCATCATCAACCAGTTCTCGCCGGTCTGGGACTATCCACAGCGTGAACCCGCGCACGAGCCCGCACGGATCTATGAGGCCCCTTCCCCGACTTCCGAGGCGCGCAGACCTTCAGGCCCTCCCATCTACCTCATCGCCCGCAATGACGACACCATCGTTGCCGCGCTGTCATATGAGGTGGACAACAATACCCTCCGCTACACAACCCTGAAACACGAGAGCAGGCGCATGCCGCTTGGTTCCGTGGACCGCGCCCTCAGCGCGAAGTTGAACAGCGAACGGCAAGTGGAGTTCAAACTGCCGCCCGCGAAGAAATAGCAGGCGCTGCCCGCTTTCAAAGCTTCCGCGTGAGACTCAGATAGTAGAACGTGTAGGAGCGGCCGGGAGTCATCCTCTTCAAGAATTCGCCATTCCACATGTGGCCCGCGCCACCGCTCGCTTCCATGTCCTTCGTGGGCCGCCAGATGAACTGCACGTCGATCTCTTCGCCTACATGGCGCCCGCTCGCTCCGAGCGGATCGCGCAAGACCAGCGCTCCACCCGGCGCATAGAGTCCATCGCGCGCCGATCCGAGCCACCAGGTGTGAAACTTAGCCTGAAGACTCCAACTACGCCGCGGAGTAACCTCGACAATGCCGCCGAAATGGCGGATGTTTTTCCATCCCACCTGGTCAGCGAGCCCGTACTTGTCATGCGGCGTCGGGTAGAGCACATCGAAGGTCTCAAACCTGCCATCCGAGGGGTCGCCATCGCCGCTGCTCATGTTCACATCCGCCGTCACGGTTGGCTTCCACCTCCTCTCGCTCAGCGTGTGGCGGACGCGCCAGTAGGCGGCCCAGGCCTCGACGTTCCGCCCGCCGGTGGTTCCACGCTGGAGCACCGTATCACTCGAGGCATACCATCGCGGGCCGAAGAACTTCGTCACACGCAACCCCAACGATCCGGTGTCCTTCACCGCCACTGGCGAGAGACGCCAGTAGAAATAGGGCTCGACGGTCCCATGGCCCAGGAGCCGTTCAAATACCGCATAGGCTCCATGCAGGTTGTCGCCCGGCAGGCTTCCATCCCAGGCGCCCTCGCGCGGCACTACCACCGTGCTCGCAAAGGTGTCCAGCTTAAGGCCACCCAGGCGCTCGGCCCTCACAGTCAACTTGACGGCCTGGAACGTCCGCGAGATGTTGCCCCAGTTCGAGGCGCCCACCATGCGCTCCTCGCCGAAAATCAGTTCCTGCCTCCCCACCCGCAACTGCAGCGGAAACTTGTCCTCGCCGCCAAGCTGCACCCACGCCTGGCGCAGGTCGAGAGTGTCCTGCAACGGCGGGCCATGAGCAAGCTTGCGGGGAAAGAAAACACGCGCGTCCTGAGCCTGCCCGTAAAACGTCACCCATTTCCCGGGGCGGAGCGTCAAGCCAAACCGCACGCGGTTCAACAGGTAGCGGTCACTGTTGGCGGTGCGCCAGAGCATGTTCTCCTGATCTTCGAACCGCGCCCGGTACTCCCCATCAAATCGCATCCACCGCGGAATCCCGCCGTTCAGTATCTCGAGAGGCCGTAATCCGTCATCGGCATCGAGCGAGCCTGCCGCCAGCAGGATGGCACAGATCCGGCATGTCATCCACCCCATGCCGGCTACCGCAGCACGCCGCAGCGCTCGAGAAACTGCCATATTTGCGGGTACAATTCATCGAGCTTTTCTTTTGGAAATCCGTGTTTACCGCCCGGCACGCTGATCATTTCCGCTTTCACGCCCACCCCCACTAATGCCTTGGTCAGCTTGACGCCGTGCTCATAGGGCACGGTGGGATCGGCGTCTCCGTGCACCGTGAGAACCGGCGGCAAGCCTCGTCTCACGTAGCTCATCGGAGAAACGCGGCGCGCCAATAGCAATCTTTCCGGAGACTCCGGCACCCACGTCACGGCGTATTTCCGCATGTTCGGCCCGCTCAACTGATCGGCGACATCGGTAATTCCGTAGAAGTTCACCACCGCCGCCACCTTCGCCGGCTTTCCAAGCTTCGCCTTCTTCGGCGTCAGGCCCACCATCAGCGCGAGATGCCCGCCCGCCGATCCTCCCGTAACCACGATTCTCCTGCTGTCCACGTTGTACTTCCGGGTGTTGCTCGAAAACCACCGCGCGGCCTCGAGGACATCTTCGACGGCGGCCGGAGCCGTGGCGGCGCGAGCCAGCCGGTATTCGACGTTGGCCACCACGAAGCCCTTGTCGAGATAGCGCTTCACCCACTGCTCCCACATGGCTTCCTTGGTTCCGCCCACCCAGCCCCCGCCGTGAATGATGAGCACGCCGGGCCGTTTCCCGGCAACTCCGCCTTCGGGCGAGAACACGTCGAGCACCGTCTCGGGGTACTTGCCGTAGGCGATGTTCCGGTCCGCCCGGATGCCGGCGGGCATGGGCGGATAGTGAGGCGCCGGAGCCTGGGCGTAAGCCGCGCAACCGGCCAGCAGCAGGGCCGGCAGTAGGAAATGCTTCATAACGGCCATTCTATCTTGCGCGCTCGAGGTGGAAGGCGCCGTCGAGGACAATGGTCCCCTCCTGCCTTACGGTTCCGCTGGCGCGCTGATAGACGAGATCGAGGCGCACCAGCTCTCCGGCTGGAGAAAATCGCACCTTTCCCTCTCTCCATTCAACGCCCGAGAGTGGTTCGCCGGTTGTCCTCAGCCGCCCGTCCGCCGCGTCATATACGCGCCAGACGACGCCTGAGTCCGCATCCAGCCCTTCAGTCCGGAAGCGATAGGAAAATTCATATGCCTGCCCCTTGAGCACCGGCGCCACCTGCGAGACCAGGCCAGTCTGCTCGCCCTCCCTTCCGTCGAGTTCGATCCGGATCTGATGGCCTGCTCCGGTCCAGGCGGAATGGACGCCGGCCCGCCAGAGCAGGCGCCAGTCGAAAGCCCTTCCGAGCGGCGCTGTTTCGAGGCGCGGATTTGTCAGGGACAAACCTTCGCCCGGCGCGAGTTTGCCATGGGGCAGCAGGCCGCGCTCCACCATGCCGTTCCACACCCGCAGCGCGGCCGAAGCCTGCTGGGCGCCGATCAGCCGGTCGCACAGAACGAGCAGGAGGTTGCGTTCGGCGGGCGAGGCGGCATCGAGCAGGGCTCCGGCGGCTCCGGCCGCGGCGTCGAGTTTCCCTTCATCGAGCAGGAACTGCATGTAAGCAGCTAGTACATCTCTCTGTTCCGGAATGCCTCGCCGCAGCACTTCGCCGCCGTCGTTCGTCATCCGCCAGGCGAGTTGGAAGAGGGAGGCGCGGTCGCCATGGCTGCGCTCGGCCGCCAGGCGGAGCCAGGGCCAGAATCGCGCGCCGTCGCCCCGGCGAAAGTAGTAGTTGGCAAGCGCCCATCTTGGCTCCATGGTGGCGTCGACCCGCGCCGCCTGGAGCAACCACCGCTCGGCGGCGGCGAAATCCCCTCGAAGTTCCGCGTCGAAACCCAACTGTATCCAGGCGCGGGAAAAGTAGGGGTTCAATTGGACGGCGCGGCGCGGGTTCCCGGCGGCGTACTGATAGGCGGCATCGAGCGGAGCGAGACGGGCGGCGTGTTGCAGATCCGCCGGTTCGCCCGACTCGAAGTAGCGGCCGGCCCAGGCGAGGCGGGCGATGGCGTAGGCGGCCAGCAGGGAGAGGCTGGCGGCGAGGAGAGCGGCGGTTCTCATATACATCCGTAATACATTGTGGTACAACTACTTATTTTTTCTCACCCGCTCAAGTTCGTCATCCCTCCGGCCGAAGAAGAGGGTGTGAGCCGCGCACGGCCGCGCAGCCTGGAACAAAGTCTTGCATTGTCAGGAGAAACTATGACTTGCGTCAATCGGAAACTGGAAGGATGGAAGATCTTCCCTTCAATGCGTCTCGGAACCGCGCTTGTGGCGGGGTTGGTGGCGCAATTATCCATCGGATCGGCCGCCAGCCCTGTCATTGGGATCGCGTCCGCGGGCGGCAGCTTTGCCCTGGACAGGGCGGCGGTAAGCGGGAATGGAACTCTCTTCCAAGGTTCGGTGGTGGAGACGGGGAAGAGTTCCTCCGAGTTGAGACTGCGGAACGGGGTTCGCCTGCTGCTCGACACCGGCACGAGCAGCCGGGTCTACAGTGACCATCTGGTGCTCGAGAGAGGCACGGGGCAGGTTGAACGGGGGACCTCCTACCGCATTGAAGCGGGGGCGCTTCGGATCGAGCCGGGGCAGGGGCCGGCGAAGGTTTCCGTAAGCGGTTCGCGTGTTCACGTATCGGCGTTGGGCGGACCGGTGCGGGTAAGCAATGCCTCGGGGGTCCTGCTGGCGCGGCTCGAGACTGGCCGCGGCCTTGATTTTGAGACGCAGGGTGCGGGCGCCTCGGCTCCGAGCACGCTTTCCGGCTGCCTGGTGAACAAAGACGGACGATTGCTTCTGACGGACTCCACGACCGGCGTGACCTATGAAATTCAGGGAGAAGGGCTGGACAAGGAGGTTGGGAAAAACGTGCGGGTGACGGGCGCGATCGATCCGTCGCAGGCAGCGGAGCCCAAGGTTCACGTGACGCAGACCAAACGCTTGCCGGGACGCTGCACGGTGAACGGGGCGGCAGGAGCGGCGGGCGCGGCAGGAGCGGCGGGCGCGGCGGGAGCGGGAGGCGGAACTGGCGCTTCGGCTGCCGGTGGCGCCGGGCTTGCTATTGGAACGAAGGCGGTGATTGCGGGAGTGATCGTTGCCGGAGCAGCCACGGGGACCGCGGTGGGGCTGACGCGCAGCGACACACCGTCGATCAGCCAGTAGGCCAAAGGATGCATCGTTGTGGGCCCCGGTCGGGTCCTGTTCCGGGGCTCATTTCCGATGCATGCATTCTGGCTTCAGATTTTCGACTTCCCGCCGATGTACTCTGGTAGAAGTTGACCGCGCCCGCGTCCGTACCCCAGAGGGAGTTTGCTGCTCATGCGTGTGCTGTTTCTGCTGTTTGCGTGTTTCTGCCTGCGGTTGCCGGCGGAGATCATCGCGGGGCGCTATATTGTCCAACTGTCCCAGGCGCCATTGGCCGTGACCGCCAAGGCTTCCGGCGCGCGATCGGCGGAAATGAGATCCCGCGCGGCGGCGATACGTGCTGAACACAACACGTTGCGTTCGCTTCTAAGATCGAGGAGCGCGAGTGTCGGCGGGGAGGTGGACACGGTATTAAATGCCCTGTTTGTCGAAACCTCCGATGCCTCGCAACTCAGCACGCTGCCGGGTGTTGTGCGCGTTGTGCCGGTGCGTCTGTTCCGCGCCACGCTCGATCATTTAATCCCGCTTCTGAAGATTCCGGACGCATGGGAGAAGGTGGGCGGCATCAATCAGGCTGGCGTGGGCATGAAGATTGGAATTATTGATACGGGCATCGACAACTTTCATGCGGGCTTCGCGGATCCGGATCTGGCTATTCCCGAGGGATTTCCAAAGCTCTCCTCCGAAGACAATCGCAAGTACACCAACAACAAAGTGATCGTTGCCCGCAGCTACGATGGCTCGACGGCCGAGGACCGTTTCGGTCATGGAACGGGGGTTGCGATGGCGGCGGCCGGGGTGATGCATCTGGGGGCGCGCGGCAACATGTCCGGAGTCGCGCCCAAGGCGTGGCTGGGCAACTATCGCGCGAGCGAGAAAGACCAGGGCACCTTCCCGGAGGATTATGTCATCGAAGCTCTGGACGATGCGGTTAAGGACGGCATGGATGTGGTGAACCTCAGCCTGGGGGCGCCGGGGATCGAGGGCTACGCTGACGATGTTTTCAACGAGGCCATTTCCAATGCGATACAGGCCGGAGTGATCGTGGTCGGCGCGGTGGGGAACAGCGGTCCGGAACTGGCGACGGTCTCCGACGTCGGTTCCCATCCGGATGTGATTGTTGTCGGCGCCTCGGCGAATGACCGTATACCGGCAAGTCCGGCGGTCGTCATTTCGCCCTCCACGAGTCTGACGGCCACTCCCGCCTCGAACAGCGTGGATGCGGACGCGATCGAAGGTTCCGTGGCCGACGTCTCGGCCATCGATGGAACGGGCACGGCCTGTGAGCCCCTTCCGGCGGACAGCCTCGCCGGGAAGATTGCGCTCATCGAGCGTGGCGACTGTTTCTTTTCGGGTAAGTTCGCCAACGCGGCGGCAGCGGGGGCGATCGCGGCCGTGGTTTTCAACAACCAATCCGACCCTGCTCGAGTTGGAATGGACGTGGAATCGGAAACGCTGAAGGGGGTCATGATATCGCGGGCGGATGGCTTTACCCTTCAGGATGCCCTTGCCGAGACTCCGGATCTCAAAGTCACGCTGGTGTTCAGCCTGAACCAGCGCGTGGATCCGAACGTCATAACGCAATACTCGAGCAAGGGACCTTCGCCGGACCTGTTGGTGAAGCCCGACCTGGTCGCGGTCGGGGACATGATTACGGCGCTGAACGGCACGGAGGAGGACGATCCCGGCACGAGCCTGTATGTTTACGAGGAAGGAACAAGTCTCGCCTCGCCACTCGTTGCCGGAGCGGCGGCCGTTGTGAAGTCCGCGCGGCCGGATCTGACGGTGGCGCAATACCGCTCCTTACTGATCAACACGGCATCGGCCTTTCCGGAGGGCGATACTCCACCCGGGGTAATGCAAAGCGGCGCCGGACGGTTGAATCTGAGCGCGGCAGTCTCTTCGACGATCGCGCTTTCGCCGACATCGGTGAGCTTTGGTGAACTGCTGAAGCAACCGGAGATCGTACGCGAGGTTACGTTGACCAATCTCGGCCAGGCAGCGGACATCTTCCACCTGAGCCTGAAGAATTCCAGCGACCGCGGGCCGGTCTTATCCGACACGGAGATCGTCCTTGAGGCGGGCGCCTCCCGGACAATCAAGCTGACGTGGAACGACCCCGCGCCACCCGCCGGGGCGTACCAGGGTTTTGTCGAGATCACCTCGGATGCCGGCGCCTCGGCCCGCCTGCCCTACTGGCTGGCGGTGCGGGATACGGTTCCCAGGCAGATCGCCTTGCTGCAACCGCCCGAGAAGGGGGATGCGGGCGCGTCGAAGACGTTTCTGATGAGGGTGTTGGATCAATCGGGCCTGGCGCTCCTGGAGCCCGCCCCAAGCGTTACGGCGGCATCGGGCGGCGGTTCGGTAATCGGAGTGAAGCTTCTTGGGGAGCCCTACACCGGCGTCTACCGGGTGCAGGTGCGATTAGGAGATGCCGCGGGTGAAAATGTATTTCAAATCCAGGCGGGCGACGTCACCTCCGAGGTACGGATCGAGGGTTCGGCAAACTAACCCCGTGATGCGTGGGGAGCACAAAACGCAGCGCGCCGCATGCTACAATGAACCGTAACGTGAAAGGAACTTGTAGTCTCCGATGAAAGCCGGAATTCATCCCGCCTATAATGAGTGCAGCGTCATCTGCGCCTGCGGATCCGTTTTTAAGACCCGCTCGACGCACAAAGGTGACATCCGCGTGGAAATCTGTTCGAGTTGCCATCCCTTCTTCACCGGGCGTCAAAAGCTGGTCGATACAGAAGGCCGAGTGGACCGCTTCAACAAGAAGGTGCAGCGTTCCAGGGAGATGCAAGAGGCTCGCAAGAAATAGAAAAGGCAGGCGAAAGCGCCTGCCTGGTGCGAAAAACCCGTTTCTGATCCCTCAGCAGCCGCCACCCGACGTGGCCTTTTGCTTCTTAGCACGCTCCTCGAGCATTTTCTCGTATTCCGCCTTCTGGGCGGGTTGCAGCATGTCACGGATCTTGTTGCGTTGTTCGTGCTGGATCTGCTTCATTTCCGGGTCCATACGGTCGCGAGCGGCCTTGAACCTCGCTTTGGTCTCATCGAGGATGAATACGAGATTAGACAGTTGGGCAGGGGTTAGCTTGAGCCTGGTCTGCATCTCGTTGAGGTATATCTTGCGGTAGCTCTCATGGTTGGCTTTGGCGCTGACGCTATTGGCTGAATAGAGACGGTATCCAAAGGCCCCCACCAGGGCACCGCTCAGAAAAACAAGAAGCAGGTACAACCCGACCCTGGTTGAGTTAAGTCTCATCGCCACGACGGGTCTCCGATGTTATCCGGCACCACGTCGGAATAGGCCAGCATATCGTTGGGATGTTCGCGTTCGAGAGCCTCGACATAAGTGGTCTGCACGACCTGCGACTGATGGTAGGGGGCCACGAGAACAACAGCCATGGCGAGGCACAAAGCGGCGGCGAAACTGACAAACATGCGGGTCCACCGTCCGAGCACCAGCGGCAGAGTCTGGCGCGCTTCAATCTTCTGCCAAAGCTGAGGCATGAAATTCGGGCTCCCGTCGGGATCGGGGCATGCCTGGCGGTATTCACGGAAGAGAATGTCTAATTTTCGATCCAACTCATCGTGTGTCATCCGAAACCCTCTCCCTTTTCACCCTTACCATTCTACTCACTGCGTTCCTTTTCCGCATCCCTGTTTTCCATTACTGAAAACGCTTTCAGTACTCGCTGTCTGGCCCGGAAGAGGCGGACCTTGAGCGCATTCTCGTTCACTTTGTAAACAGCTTCCAATTCCTTCAAGGACAACCCCTCTACTTCCTTCAAAGTCAACAAGATACGATCTTCTTCGGACACGCGGCCCAACAGGGACCGGACGTACTCGCGCAAATTCGCTTTCTTTTGTTCCTCGGCCCGCCTCTTTCCGCCCGCATCGGCGTCGGCCATCTGGAGTTGCTGCTCGGAGAGATCGGCCATGCGGGACTCGGGCCGGCGCTTCTGCCGCCGCATATAGTCATAAGCGGCATTGACGGTGAGGCGGTAGAGCCATGGTTCGAAAACCTCGGGGGCACGGAGTTGTTCAAGAGAGTAATAGAGCCGCAAAAAGACTTCCTGGCCGACGTCCTCGACATCCTCCGGTCTCCCGATGAGACGCGAGATCGTGCCGAGTATCCGTTTGCGATACACCAGCACGATCTCGTTAAAAGCGGCATCATCACCTTCCTTGGCCCGCTGTATGAGGCTAAAATCTATCAGCATGCCGCCCTTTGATCCGGCGACACGAGCTTCCTATCAGTAGGGCGTATCGCCAAATTGATAGGTTACTACGGCAGCGGAGGGGATGATTACGGTGGGTCACCGTGGCGGATCGCCCAGGGGCGTCATCCGCTCAACCGCGCGGCAAGCGCCTGGGTGGGAGGGGCGGCCATTTCAGGCTGCATGCCGCCATGCTGTTCGACTATGGCGGCGGGCTGTGCATTGTAGATCACAATGGCTTCAATCAGTTGGTCGATGGCAGACCGTCGCAGGTAGAGGCGGCGAAGTTCCGCGCGGACTCTCTGCGTGCTCATATGGGGAGATGGCAATGCGTAAGGCATTGTACCTATTCTTACCGTACCGGTACTATTATGACAATCCCCTCGGATGAGGGTACGGTTAGCCGTATATCCCGCTGGGAAGCGTACTTCCACGCCTTCACTTCGAGGCGCTCAGTAGAAACGCCATCAAGTCGCTGATTTGCTGCATGCTGTAGCCGTCGAGGACGTTTTCGGGCATGATGGAGATTTTCGACAATCGTTTTCCCTTCACATTCGACTTGAGCACTTCAACGGGGCGCTCCTGGTCGCCGGTCTTGAGAAGCATTTTCTTATCGTCCTCCGAGACGAGGAGACCGTTCACAGCATCCCCGTCCCTGGTCTCGACAATCCAGCTCTGGTATTGATCCGAAATGGTTTTCGATGGCCACAGAATCGCCTCGAGAATGTCCTTTTTCTGAAACCGGCTGGTCAACGTGGTCAAGTCCGGACCGAAATCCTTCCCGATGCCGCCATGCCTGTGACAGGAGGCGCACTGATCCTGAAAGACCTTCTGGCCGTTGCCGGGGTTGGCCTTTGAAGTCATGGGGTCGAACATCTGGAATTCAAAGATCTCCTGGGGGCTGTAAGCCTGGACGCCCTTCTGGCGGGCGAGCACGCTCGGACGGCCTTCCCGGTCATGCTGTTCACCCTCTTTGACCGGAGCGAACTCGGGCAGGCGGGCGTAAGCCATTTTCTTCTCGTCCTCATCGAAGAACTGGAGGGATGAATCGAACATGAAGTTGATGTAGCCGGTGAAACTGGCTCCGCCGCGCCATTTGGCGGCCTTTGGAAACCAGTTTATGAGCTTCCGCTTCTGATCTGTTGTCCAGCCCTTCTTCATGGCGCGCAGGCAGTAGACGTAGTGCATCTGCAGTTGCGGATCCTCTTCATCCTCGCGGATGGCTCCGAGAATCCTGCCGATGGCCTCGGGCTGGCCGCAGTAGGCGAGCAACCGCGCGTATTCCATATTGAGCCGGACCTGGGAAGAGGGAAAACGATGGATGAGGACGGCATGAATCTCCTTGCGCGCGCCCTCGGGGAGTCCCTCCTTGTAGGCGATGGCCGTGAGTTCGATAGCGCGCAAGAGCCGGATCTCGTCACTGGAGGCGCGCGCGCGCGACTTCAGCAGGGCGAGTTCGCGATCGAGGACAGGCTGAAGATCGGAATCGGACTGGGCTGTTCGTGTCAGGGCCACCAGAGCCTCGATACTGCCGTTCGGTCCCTCGAGCTTCAGCGCTTCCTCCCGCCATTTCGCCCGCGCCACGCGCTCGAGGGCAACCCGTCCGGCGTAGCGGACAAAACGATCCGGATCATCGAGCAGGGCAAGCAGGCTCCCGGCGGCGGCAAACTCAGACTGTTCGGGGCTCAGCCCCTGGCGCACCAGCGCCTCGGCCGCGCGGCGGCGAACGAAGGGGCTGGCGTCTTTCAAGGCTCCGGCGGCCAGGGCTTTGGCCTCGCCGGAGGTTCTCATTCCAGCGAGATAGATCGCCACGGCGCGAATGTCCGTGTCCTTGTCTTCGGCCAGGAACCTTATGAGTTCAGCGGAAGGTGGGGGGCCCAGCCGTTGGAGAATCAGAGCCGCCTGAATCCGGTCGCCGGTGAGGGCGCGGGGATCCTTGATGAGCTCTTCCAACTGTCTATTCCAGTCCGTCCCCATCGAGGCTTTCGCCTTCCGCAAGGCGGCGTGCCCCCAACTCGAGAGCGGCTGCGGCTGGCGGACAACGGCCAGGATTCCCTTCTCCGGGGAGCGGGTGAACAACTTCTCCCACCATCCCCGCGTATAGCGAATGCGGTACAACCCGCCGTTGGTGCCCCGGCCTCCCATGGTGAAGTAGACGAATCCGTCGGGGCCGACCTCGAGATCAGTTACATTCAGCGGTTCACCGTGAACGAACTCCCGCGGCTCGGACATGAGGCGGTAGGAGGCTCCGTCTCGAACGGGGCGGGAGATCAGAATGCGGCCGCGGGACCAATCGCCCTCGAAGAAAGCATCGAAGTACGACGCCGGATAAGCCGTATGGTGATAAAATTCAACGCCCACGGGAGACCCGCGGCCAGCTTCGAAGAGCGGCGGCAGCGTATCGATGAAATCGGCCGGCAACTTTCCCGATCCGCTGCGCCATCCGAAATCAGCGCCCGGAATGGCATGGAGAGTCCGGACCGGCCGGTACCAGGGCAGGTTGATATCCCACTCCATGTCGGAATCGAAGGTGAAGATCTCGGCTTCGCGGTTGAAGGCGAAGTCGTAAGCATTACGCATTCCGCCGAATACGAGGGAGAACGAGTTGGAACCCTGCTCCCAGCGGGTGAGCACGCCGCCCGGAGCGAGAATTCCCTTGGCATGCCCGCGGGCATCCCAGTAGCGTTCGAGCAGTTGGGCCTCGTTATAGTTCTTGAGCGGCGAGAGCGGGTCGATCTGTTCGGGGAAAACGCCGGTATGGTTCCCCAGCATGACCATGACCGATCCATCGGGGGCGCGGCGTATGGCGTGCGGACCGTGTTCCCCCATCGTCCGTTCGAACCTGCTCATGAGGTCGAAGGTATCGGCCGCGTCGTCGCCGTCCTTGTCCTCCATGCGGTACAAACCCGCCTGCCCTTCCTTGACGTCCTTGCCGATGGCGTAGAGCGTGCGTCCGTCGAACCACATTCCCTGGGCGTGGGTGATCTTATCAGAGAACACTTTTTCGGTCTCGAAGACACCGTCGCCGTCGCGATCGATGAGGGTGGTGGGGTGCAACTGCTCCTTGGAAACCACGGGACGTCCCAGGCTGTCGAAGGTCATGGAGATGAGGGAACCGGTCATTTCCGGGCTGGCGGCGGCTTCGAGGGTGAAGCCCGGGGGAACCTCGTAGCGGGCCTTCTCCGTTTTCACGCGGCGGCAGGCCGGGCTCAGCGTCATTCCCAGCAAGACGATGAAGCAAATATGGATGCGATGCATGGCAGGTAAACCCTCTCAGGGTATCGCACTCGCTCGGAAGGAGGCGAATGCCATGCGGCGCCGTGCGGCTAAAAGGTGATGGAAACCATGGCTTCGATCTGGTCGCGGCGGGATTTGGTGGCGAAGGAATCGAAGTTGCGGTCGAGCCAGCGGGTGTAGCGGACCTCGGGCACAAGGTGGATGCCGAAGTCGTCCACGAACTGGGCGCCGATGCCGCCGACGACTCCCCGGGCGTTCTTGTGCGCCACGGGGACGGGTGTGGTCTTGCAGCAAGAGCCGGTTCCGTTCAGGACGGTGGAGGTGCTGGTGCGGATGTTGCTGACGTGGCGCACGGCTCCGCCGCCTTCGAAGAACCAGCGGGCGCCCTTGGTGAAACGATCCTTGTCATAGCGGCGGAAGAGGAGCGAAAAGTCGATCAGGCGGGCGGAGGTGTTGGAGGTATCGGTAATGAACGTCCTTTCGTCGGCGGTGGTGTTCGGGTTATCGATGCCTTCGATGTTATCTTTGATGTCCTGGAAACTGATCTTGTGATAGATGCCCGTGGCTACGATGGCGTACTTGGGCTTGACCATGAACTGCGCGGTGATGCCGCCGCCGAAACGGTGTCCGAAAGGATCGGTGCCTTTCGAACTGAGGTCGCTGATGACGGGCGGGTTGGCGGTATCGTTGGTGGTGGAGCCGTCGATCATGGGTTTGAAGCCGTACACCGCCAGAGTGGCTCCGGCGGAGAAGCGGCGGATGTAGACCTGCCTTTTCAGATACTCGGGCTCCTGCGCGGCGGACTCCGTTTTTCTCTCCTGAGCGGGCAGCAGGGAAGCGAGGAGGGCCAGGGAACTCAACACCATGGGAGCCGCGCGGAAGGTATGGCGGCGCCCGGCAAAAGCTGATCGGTACAAGTCATTCACCTCGAGGATTCCAGGATGGGAACCTGAATTGTTCAGGATACTTCCTGCGATCCGCCGAGCGCAAACGCGCGGAGGCAGGCCGGGGGGCTACCCGCCGAGGCGGCATTCGTCGTGAACGGCGCGGACGGCCTTCTCGAGCCCTTCGCGGCGGACGACGATGGCGATGGTGAGTTCGCTCGAGCCCTGGGCGATGGCGATGATATTGACGTTTTCACGCGAGATGGCGGTGAACATCCGCCCGGCCATGCCGGTGGCTCCCTTCATCCCCTCACCCACGATGGCGAGCAGGCCGACGTTCTCGTCGGCAAGAAACGGTTTCAGGTAGCCGTGGGCGAGTTCGAGGGCAAAGGTGGTTTCCAGGCTCGCCATGGCGTGGGGCAGTTCATCGCGCCGGATGAGGAAGCAGAAGTTCTGGCGGTAGCTCGAACTGGTCATGGCGAGGACTTCGGCGTTGGCCTGCGCAAGGGCGGCGAGGGCGCGCGACATGACCATGACGCTGTTCAATTCCGGATTGGCGGGTTCCACGGAAACGAGCGCGACGTTGCCCATCGAGGTGACGGCGCGCGGGCCGCTGGGCGCGTTTAGTGTTGGGACAATTTTTGTGCCGGGTTTATCGAGGGCGAAGCTGTTCTTGCTCCAAACGGGAATCCCTTTGGTGACGAGCGGGGCGAGGGTTCGCGGGTGAAGAACCTTGGCTCCGTTGTAGGCCAGTTCGGCCGCCTCGGCGTAGGTGACTTCCGGGAGGACAGCGGCGTTGGGGACAAGGCGTGGGTCGGCGGTCATGATGCCGTCGACATCGGTCCAGATCCAGAGGGCGGAGGCGTTGAGGACGGCGGCGAGAATCGAGGCGGAGAAGTCCGAACCGCCGCGGCCGAGCGTGGTGGGGCGGCCGTCGAGGGTGGCTCCGTTGAACCCGGTGACGACGGGCAGGATGCCGGCTTCAAGGAGCGGGTGGAGTGTTTTTCTGGCTCTCTCGCGGGTGGGGGCCATGAGCGGAGTGGCGTTGCCGAAGACGGCGTCGGTCACCACGATTTCGGCGGCGTTGACGGGTTGGGCGGGCACGCCGTTTGCTTCGAGATAGGCGGCGGCGAGGAGGGCGGAGAGGCGCTCGCCGGCGGCAACGGCCTCGTCGACGGAGCGGGGAGGACGTTCGCCGAGCATCATGATTCCCTGGGCGATGCGGCGGAAATCCGCGATGATGGAATGAACGGCTTCGAGCGCGGAGTCGAGTTTGGGGGCGGGCAGAAGTTCGCGGCAGGTCTGGATGTGGCGTTCTTCCAGGCGGGCGAGTCCGGCATCGAGTCCGGCGCGGTCATCGCCTTCCGCCTTGCGGAGCGTGTCGAGGAGGAGATCGGTGACCTTCGACATGGCGGAAACGACGGCGACGACAGGCCGCTGCCGCATCTGTCCGGCGCAGATCGAGCCGGCGACGCGGATCCTTTCGGCGGAACCCATG
This sequence comes from Bryobacteraceae bacterium, assembly GCA_019187195.1. Classification (GTDB taxonomy): domain Bacteria; phylum Acidobacteriota; class Terriglobia; order Bryobacterales; family Bryobacteraceae; genus CADEFT01. The sequence continues at coordinate 24,536 of JABAQT010000076.1, read as the reverse complement.
CTGGTGCCGCCGAATTTCATGACCAGCAGGTGCTTCAATGTTCCAATTCCTTTCCATTGGAGGTGCGATCGCGGTAGATCTTGAGGATGGCTTGTTCGACCTGTTCGATGGTCATGTGGCTGGTGTCGACGAGGAAGGCGTCGACGGCCTGCCGGAGGGGCGCTTCGCCGCGCGTCGAGTCGCGCTGGTCGCGTTCGCGGATCTCACGAACGATGCCGTCGATGTTCGCCTGGTCTCCGCTGGCTTCGAGGTCATGCAGGCGGCGCGCGGCTCTCACATCGAGGCTGGCGTCGAGATAGATCTTGATGTCGGCGTCGGGAAAGACGTTCGTTCCGATGTCCCTGCCCTCCATGACCACGCTCTGCCGCGCTCCCATCTCGCGCTGTTTTTGGACAAGGGCGCGCCGCACGGCGGGCACGGCCGAGACTTTCGAAGCGGCTCCGGAGACCTCCTGGGTGCGGATGAGGGCGGTGATGTCCTCGCCGTTGAGGAGGACGGAGCCGGGCGGGGAGAGTTCGATGACAGCGGCGAGAGCGAGTTGTTCGAGGCGGTGGCTATCGGCGAGATCCGTGTTCGTGCGCATGGCCCAGAGGGCAACGGCGCGGTACATGGCTCCGGTGTCGATGTACAGGAATCCGAGGCGTTGCGCGAGGCGCCTGGCGATGGTGCTCTTGCCTGCTCCGGCGGGGCCGTCGATGGCAAGGATAATCTTACGGGAAGACATGCAAACCGTTCATTTTAGCGCGGTGAGCAGCATGGCCGGACCATGGCGCGGGGTGAGCGGTTGCGGGTTTCGTCTAAAGGCGGGCGCATTGGCCGATGAGAGCAGTAAGCACAACATGAGGACGCAACCCACGCGGGTAGAAACGAGGGCGGTCTACGATGATTCCGCCATACAGGCTCATTGCCGCCGGGTCGGCGCGGCGGCGGTGGAGGTGGCCAGGGTACTGGGCTGGAAGGACGAGCGGCAGCGCGCGCTGCGTGCCGCGGCGCGCTCGCACCACGGATTCGCGGGCCGGATGAAGCCGCTGCTGTGGAGGCTGCTGGAGCAGTTTTGGGGGGTTGCCGCGCAGGCGCCTCCGGCGCTCGATCTACCCGGCCGGGAGATGGCGAAGCTACTCGAGATGAGTTGTTTTTTCGTCGAGCGGTGGGAGTTTCTGCCATATGAAACGGCGCGATTCGAGCAGGTGGTCGAGGAGTTGCGCACGATGGCGCGCGACGGTTTTTTCGAGGGCGCGCACGTGGAAGGATTGGCGCGCGTACCGGGCGCGTCGGTCGAGGAAGTGAGGGCGGTGGTTTCGGAGCTGCCGGTATTTCCCAGCGCGGCGTTGCGGGCAATGCAACTGGCCCGGGATCCGAAGACGAGCGCGGCGCAGTTGGAGCAGATCGTGGGGTCCGATCCGGTTCTGGCGGGGGAGACGCTGCGGGTGGCCAATTCCGCGCTTTATGCCTCGACCACGCCGTGCCGCAGCATACGGCAGGCGGTGGTGGCGATAGGGATTCCCGAGTGCTGCCGGATACTCTCGGCGGCGGCATTCCGGCCGCTGTTTCAAAGTCCGCTGATGCGGCCGCTGTGGAACCATTCGACCGAAGTGGCGAGAATCGCGGAGTCGCTGGCGCGGCAATCGGGGAAAGTGGAGCCGGAGGAGGCATTTCTGACGGGGCTGATGCACGACATCGGGCGGTTGGCGCTGTGGAAACTTCCTTCCCGGCTCACGGCGCGGTATTCGGCCCTGCTTGGTCATGGATGCGAGCCGATGTTCGCCGAAGTGCTGCTGTGCGGGTTCGATCATTGTCCGGCGGGGAGGGAGGTGATGAGGCATTGGGGGCTTCCGGACCGTCTGGCGGAGGCGGTGGAGTTTCACCATCAGCCGGAGCGGAGCGATTCGGACCTGGCGCGGGTGTTATACCTGGCGGAGCATTTGAGTGGCGCGCAGGAGGATCTTCCGAGCATGGCGCGGTTTTGCCAGTCGCGGGACGGGCTGGGGTTGACAAGTGAACAGTTGTGCTCGATTTCTTCCCCACCGCCGTTGTACTGAATGGTAGATTAAGGCTGATGCACGTACTTGTCACTGGCGCCAGCGGATACATTGGCGGCGTGATCACGGAATACCTGATGAAAGCCGGCCACACGGTGAGCGGCCTGTCGCGGTCCGATGAATCGGCGGAAAAGATCCGGAGGCTGGGAGCGGATCCGGTTCCGGGAGACTTGCGGAATCCGGCGGGGGTGGCGGCGTGCGCGGCCCGTGCCGACGCGGTGGTTCACACGGCCATGGCCTGGGGACCGGATTCGGCGGCGCTCGATCAGCAGATGGTGCGCGCCACGCTCGAAGCCATGCGAGGCAGCGGAAAGGCATTCGTTTACACAAGCGGGGCGTGGGTGATGGGCGATACCAAGGGGCGCGTCGCGGGAGAGTTGACGGCACTACGGCCGCCGGCGCTGGTGGCGTGGCGGCCCGCCGTCGAGAAGATGGTGATCGAAAGCCGGAACGCAAGAGTGGAAGGAGTGGTGATCCGGCCGACGATGGTGTACGGACGCGGGGGCGGGACGTTGGGCGGGTTTGTGCGGCAGGCAAGGACAGAGAAACTGGTGAGGATCGTCGGCACGGGGAGCAATCACTGGAGTTTCATCCACGTGGACGCGCTGGCGGAACTCTATGTACGCGCGGTGGAGCAGGCCCCGGGAGGGGAGTTGTTTCTGGCGGCGGATGGCCCGGCATTCACGGTGCGCATCGTCGCGGAGACCGTGGCCACGATGAATGAAGCCAGAGTGGAGTTGTGGCCGTTTGACGAGGCGCGCAAGCAGCTTGGGGCGGCGGCGGATGCCCTGGTGATGGACCAGAGAATCATGAGTACGAAAGCGGGCCGGATGCTGGGGTGGGCTCCGAAATGGCCGAACGTGCTGGACGAGATCCGGAGCGGATCGTACGTGGAGTGAGGGATGCGGGGTCTTACCGGGGCGGCAGCTTGCGGAACATGAGGTTCCGGTATTCGACGACGCTGCCTTTATTGTGCTGTTGCAGGGCGAGGTAGCCCTTCCTGTGAAGGCGCTTCTCATCGACGTAGTCGGCGGTGACCTTGCCGTTCACTTTGATGATGATGTGATTACCGTTGGCGATGATGTCCTGGGTCCACCAGGTATTGTCGGGAACGAGCTGGTCGTAAACTTTGACGAGGTTGTAGAGGGAGCCGGTCCTGACCGGATCCTTGTGGCTGTTGTTGACCTGGGCCTCATAGCCGTTGGGCCAGCCGGGCACGAATTCAGCGCGGAAGTACATGCCGGAGTTGCCGCCGTGATTCAACCTGATTTCGGCGCGGAATTCGCAGTTTTCGCACTGCTCGCCCATCCAGAAGAGATGGCTGCGCTCACCGTCGCCGGTGATGGCTCCATTCCTGACGGTCCAGCTTTCCGGATTGTCGGCGGCCTTCCAGCCGTTGAGCGTCTTGCCGTCGAACATCGAGACCCATCCGTCCTTACCGGGTGTTGGGGGCGCGCCGGCGGCAGGGACCAGGAGGGCTGCCGCCATAAGCAGAGAGAGAGTCCAATTGGCTTCCATGAGTCTTATCCTACTTCCGCGGTTTCAAACGTAACGGACACGACTTCAAACTGGTTCGCATCAAGAGCGTCCCTGGTTTCGATGACGCAATTTGCGGCGCGGACCGCTCCCATCACGTCGCTTTTGACGGAATCGAAGAGGTTCGCGGTTTCGGCGTTGCAGGCAAGGTGAAGGGAGCCGATGGAGCGGCCGACAGAGACGCCGGATTCGCTCTTGGTCTTGTTCACCGTGCTCAAAGCGGAGATGGCTGTCTCAAATATGCGGCCGGAGCCGGCGGCGGGGAGATCCGCGGCGGCGGGCCAGGGCGCGCGATGAATGCTGCGGTGTCCCGTCTCTTCGGCGAAGGCCCAGGACCAGATCTCCTCGGTGATGTAGGGAAGGAAGGGCGCAAGGAGGCGCAGCAGGACATTCAGCGCCAGGCGCAAGGTAGCGACGGCGGAGCCGCGGCCGGCGGGATCGGTTTCCGAGCGGGACCTTGCCTTGACCAGTTCCAGATAGCTGTCGGTGAGGCCGCGCCAGAAGAAGCGCTCGATCTCGCCGAGAGCGTAGGAATGTTCGTACTTGAGGAGTTGGTCAGTGGCGCGCTCGATAAGCTGCCGCAGTTGGTCGAGGAATGCCAGGTCGAGCGGATGGGAGATGGGGTGGCTTCCGGAGGTTTGCATGAGCACGAACTTGCCGGCGTTGAAGAGCTTTGTCACCAGGCGCTTGCCCACCTTGAGGACGTTCGTGTCAAAAGCGGTATCCGTGCCGAGGCGCGCGTTGGCGGACCAGTAGCGCACGGCGTCGGCTCCGTATTCGTCGAGCAGGTGCACCGGCGTAACGACGTTCCCCTTGCTCTTCGACATCTTCTTACGGTCCGGGTCGAGCACCCATCCCGAGATGGCGGCGTGATGCCACGGCACGTCGGCGGCATGGAGCCAAGCCTTCACAACAGTGTAGAAAGCCCAGGTGCGGATGATTTCATGGCTCTGCGGGCGGACGTCAAAAGGGAAGAGATTCGAGTGCAGTTTCGGATCGGTGATCCATCCGGAGGCGATTTGGGGGGTGAGGGAACTGGTGAACCAGGTGTCGAAGACATCGGCTTCGGCAACGAATCCACCGGGCTGATTGCGCTTCGACTCGGGGAATCCGGGGGGAGCCGTAGTCATGGGATCGACGGGCAGGACTTCCGGGGCGGCGAGAATCGGACGGGTGTAATCGGGATTGCCCTCCTCATCGAGCCGGTACCAGCAGGGGAACGGGACGCCGAAGTAGCGCTGGCGGGAGATGCACCAGTCAAACTGAAGGTTTTCCGTCCAGGTGCGGTAGCGATGACCCATGAATTCGGGGTGCCACTGGATGCGGTTGCCGCAAGCGATAAGCTCGTCCTTTTTGTCGAGCAGGCGCACAAACCACTGGCGGGTGGAGATGAACTCGAGGGGCTGGTCGCCTTTTTCGAAATACTTGACGGCATGTTCGATGGGCCTGGGGGGATCGGTGAGGGCGGCGCCGAGCAGTTGCTCGACCATGATCTTGCGGGCCTGCCTGGTGTTCTTGCCGGCCAGGTGGGCATAGGCTTCGTTGGCGGCGGCGGGATTCTTGCTTTCCCATCCAGGCTCGCCGTAGGTGACGGCCATCAAGCGGCCGTTGCGGCCGATGATCTGGCGGTTGGGGAGGCCCTGCTCGCGCCACCAGCGGACGTCCGTGGCGTCGCCGAAGGTGCAGACCATGAGGATGCCGGTGCCTTTTTCCGGGTCGGCCAGTTCGCTGGGGAAGATGGGAACCGGGACATGAAAGACAGGGGTGACGGCGCGTTTACCGAAGTAAGGCTTGTAGCGCGCGTCGTCGGGGTGGGCCGTGACGGCGACGCAGGCGGCCAGCAGTTCGGGGCGGGTGGTGGCGATGGTGAACGTTGTGGCGGAATCCTCGACTCCGAAGCGGATGTTGTGGAAATGGCCGGCGGTGTTGCGGTCCTCGACTTCGGCCTGGGCGACGGCGGTTTGAAAATCCACGTCCCACATGGCGGGAGAGTCGACGGCGTAGATGTGGCCTTTCTGATACAGATCGAGGAAGCTGTACTGGGCGGCGCGGCGGCACCGTTCATCGATGGTCGAATATTCCTGGAGCCAGTCGACGGAGAGGCCGATGCGGCGCCAGAGGGACTTGAAGGCTTTTTCATCCTCGGCGGTGAGGCGCAGGCAGAGGTCGATGAAGTTCTGGCGCGAGACACTCACCGGATGCTTTTCGCTGGCGGCGGCGCCCACGTCGAAGTTCCCGACGTAGGGGACAGTGGGATCGCAACGGACATTGAAGAAGTTCTGAACGCGGCGCTCGGTGGGAAGGCCGTTGTCATCCCAACCGAGGGGATAGAAGATGTTGCGGCCCCGCATACGCTGGAAGCGCGCCATCAGGTCCGTATGGGTGTAGGAGAAGACGTGGCCGACGTGGAGAGAACCGGAGACGGTGGGCGGCGGCGTATCGATGACGAAAGAGTCACCGCGGGTGCGAGTGGGGTCGAAACGGTAGACACCCCAGGCCTCCCACTGTTTGTCCCAGGATTCCTCGGCCTGGCGTGAATCGAAATGCTTTGGTAGTTGCGAAATGTCCATGTACGTCGATTGGATCGGAGGGTAAACATTCAGGGTAACAGAGAGGGCATGGTTTGGCCCCGCGGTCCGGCGGTGCTACGATATGCGGCAATGACCGCAAAGGCCATCGAAACCGAGTTCCAGCACTTCTTCAGCGGGATGAGCCTCATGGGCTGGATCGGCCATTTTCTGGCCATTGCCTTCTTCGGCGTCGCGGTGCCGCTCAAACAGGGGTTTGATTTTCTCGATGTGACGCTGCTGCTGGCCTATGCGTGTCTGCCGTGCCTGTTTGCCGCTCCGCTGGTGGCGGAGAGCGTGGCCAGCCGGAAGGCGCAACCGCCGGCGGAGGGCTACCAGGCGCAGGTGATCACGCCATTTCTGTTTGCCATCGCGTGGAATGCGCTGATCCTGGGGTCGGGTTTTTTTACGGTGAACGCGGCGAACTGGCACGGGCGGGTGATTCTGCCGCCGGCGGCGATTCTGGTCAATGTATTGATTCTCAGCATGGCGGCGACACTGTTCGCTTCGGCGGTGACGGGATGGCTGTCGTTGAATGTGGCGACGGCTTCGATTGCGAAGGCGCACTCGAGGCGGCTGTTCCTGCTGGTTCTCGTGCTGGTGCTCATGTGGATACGGCTGGCTCCGGAGTCGTGGAAGCGGGTGGTGGGGAACCGCCTGATTCCGGGTGAGATCAGCTTCGTGGTGCTTCCCCTGGCGCTGCTGTTGACGTGGTTGGGCCTGCTGATTATCCGCGCGGGGTCCAGGCGGCGGGCGGAAGATGCCGAGGGACCGCTGCTGAAGCTCGACTAGAGGCGGGGTGTAACTGGTTATACTGGACAGTTCAACGCTTATGAAAATTACTGCCCAGTCCCCGTGCCGCGTGGACCTTGCCGGGGGCACGCTCGACATCTGGCCTCTCTACCTTTTCCACGCGCGGGCGGTGACGGTGAATTTCGCGGTGAACCGCTATACATACTGCTCGGTGATCACGCATGACAACCCGTCGATTGTGCTTCGTTCGCTCGATTTGAAAAGTGAGGAATCATTCGCCTCTCTCGATGCGCTGCAAAGCGCCCGCAAGTATAAGCTGCCGCTGCCGGCCTATGTGGTGGATTTTTTCGCTCCGCGGCAGGGATTCGTAATGGAGACGAATTCGGAAGCGCCGGCCGGCGCCGGCATTTCGGGGTCCTCGTCGTTGATCATCAGCATCGCTTCGGCGCTGAACAAGCTGACCGGGGCGGGGTATTCGCTCGAGAAACTCCGGGAGATCGCGCAGAACAACGAGGCGCGCATCATTCGCGTGCCGACGGGATGCCAGGACTACTACCCGGCAATGTATGGCGGCGTGAGCGCGATCGAGATGGACTGCGCGGGCATCCGCCGCAAGCCGATTCAGGTGGACCTCGAGGATTTCAACCAGCGCATCGTTTTGGCTTATACGGGCGAGCCGCGCAATTCCGGCATCAACAACTGGGAGGTGAACAAGGCGTACATCGATGGCGACCGGACGGTGCGGAACAACTTCCAGCGGATTGCGGACATAGCGAACGCGATGCGCGGAGCGATCGAGAAGAGTGACTGGACGGAGACCGCGCGCCTGTTGCGGGAAGAGTGGGCCAACCGCAAGAAAAACGCGCCGGGGATCACCACTCCGCTGATCGACCGGCTGGTGGAGAAAACGCGAAAGGCGGGCGCCCGCGGCGCGAAGGTCTGCGGAGCGGGGGGCGGCGGGTGCGTCTTTTTCCTTGTCGAGCGCGGAGCGAAGGAGAGGGTCACGAAGGTGATCGAGGCGGAAGGCGCCAGCGTGCTTCCGGCCGCCGTCGCTCCCAGGGGCGTGCGCGTCAAGGCGAGCGCCGCCTGAGCGTATGCCCTCCGCGACTCCCTCGGCTCCCGGACCGGCTCCTTCGAAGCTGGGCGTGCTTTTGCGGGTCGGCATTTTCGCCTTCATCGAGATTGCCGGGATGGTGGTGCTGGCTCCGTTAATGTATCCGGTCGGCGGGTATCTGGTGTCGGCGGCGCTCAGCACGTTCGCGGCGGCGGCGATAGCGAACACGATTGCGATGCGGGTTTATGAGCGCGGGCAACTGGCGGATGTGGGATTGGGGTGGGGGCCGGCATCGGCGCGGAACCTGTTGCTGGGGCTCGCCGGAGGAACGGGATCCGCGTTGCTGGTGATGGGGCCTCCGCTGCTGCTCGGGCTGGCGAGATTCGAGCGCGCCGAGGGCTGGGAGTGGAGCCCGGCGAGCGCATTGTTCCTGTGCGTGGTGCTATTGTTCGGGGCGATCGGAGAGGAACTGCTGTTCCGTGGATACGGATTTCAGGTGTTGCTGGGGAGGATGGGGGTATTTGCCACGATTCTGCCGGTGAGCGTGCTCTTCGGGCTGACGCACGCCAATAACCCGAACGCGAGCGGCATTTCGCTGATGAATACGACGTTGTGGGGACTGCTGTTCGGCTGCGCGTTCCTCCGCAGCAGGGATCTCTGGCTGCCTATTGGGATTCATTATGGATGGAATGTAACGCTTCCATTCTTCGGGGTGAACCTCAGTGGATTTACAATGGATGTAACCGGCTATTCGCTGGTTTGGAACTTGCCCGGGAAATGGAGCGGCGGAGCTTATGGTCCGGAAGCGGGGCTCCTGAACACGCTCGTTCTCGGAGTCTTGTTTTATGCGCTGTGGAAGGCCCCCGTTCAGCGCCAGGTGGCGTTCCTGTACCGTCCTGGCGATGATGAGCCCGAAACGGCCGAGGAGTGAGTATGCGCGCGCTGATCCTGGCGGTTGTAGTGGCTTTGCTTCCGCGCGTCGGCGCGGCGGCGAAGCTGACCGATGATGAGCGGCTCGAGATTATCCGCGGCATGACAGCCGAGTTCGCCACGTTGAAGAGCCTGCTGCCGCGGTCGAAGAAGCCCCTGCCCTACAATAGCGACGGCACCTGGGACAAGCAGAAGTGGGATGAGGCGGCCAAGCAGATGGGCCCCGCCGGACGCATGGGCGATCTGATACAGATCACCAAAGTCGCGATCGAAGGCGACAGGATTCTGCTCGAGATCAACGGCGGACTCAAGACCGGTCCCAAGTGGTATGAGCGGATCGAAGTGGGGATGGGGACCTCGACTACCCCTGTAAGCGGACGGATTGACCCGAAGTTGGGCAGCAATATCGCGCTGCTGTTTCCGAAGGGGGTTCCACCGCTGTCGGCCTCCGATATCAAGAAGATGCTGCTTCCCCTGATGGATTTTGATAAGCGCAGCGCCACCGAGCAGTATGTTCAGACGCTGCCGCCCGAAGTCCAGAAGGCGGTGGCCGAGGGCAGGGTCCTCGAGGGCATGGATCGCGATACGGTGATTCTTGCCATGGGCGGCCGGCCGCGTCTCAAATCGCGCGAGACACGGGACGGAATCGATTATGAGGACTGGGTTTATGGGAACCCCCCGGGAAAAATCGTTTTCGTCACATTTTCTGGGAGCAAGGTGACGAAAGTGAAGGAGACCTACGCCGGACTCGGGGGCAGCACCGTCCCTTCCCTTCCGCCGCGTTAGTCTCGCCAGTATCGGGTGAGCGGCAGCCCGCGCCGGCTTCTTCCATCGTTTTTGATGTAATCCCCAGGTCTTTCCCGCGTGTTTAGTTAAGAGGAAAACATTAGATCCTCCCGGATGCATCCTTTGATGCAGGCCATGACCACGGAGGTTATCGAGATGGAAGAAACTGAAATACGTGTGACCGTGGAACGGAGGATGGGCCTCCGGTTTCCGCTTCAGTTTCCGCTATCCTGCCGGTCTTTGGGCAAGGCGAGGAAACTGGTGGAGGGCACGACGCTGAATTTCAGCCGCCGGGGTCTGTTGTTCGCGTCCGACGATCCGCCCGGCCAGGGAGAGACGGTAGAGGTGGCGGTGGACTGGCCGACGAAGATTGACGGGGTCTGCCCGCTCAAACTGGTGCTGCAAGGCCGCGTTGTCTGGTCGTGGGGCCGGTATGCGGCAGTGCGGTTCAGACGCTACGAGTTCCGGACCCGCGGGCGGCAGACGGCCGCCCTGGCACTCGAGGGGCAGGATCACCGGACCGCAACACCCGCCTGTTGATAAAATATTGGTGTTCCCTCAAGGAGAATTACCAAATCAATGGCAATCAAGGTAGGTATAAACGGTTTCGGCCGCATCGGCCGTAATGTTGTCAGGGCCGGTCTTGACAACCCGGAAATTGAATTTGTGGCGGCGAATGACTTGACGGATGTCAAGACGCTGGCGCACCTTTTGAAGTACGATTCCATACTCGGCCCGCTGCGCGAGGACGTATCGATTGCGGGCGATTCGATCAAAGTGGGCAGACACACGATCAAGATCTTCGCGACGAAGGATCCGGCCGAGATCGACTGGCCGTCGCAGGAAGTGCAGATCGTGGTGGAATCCACGGGAAAGTTTACGGAAGGCAAAGACGCCGCCAAGCACCTGCGGGGCACGGTGAAGAAGGTGATCATCACCGCGCCCGCGAAGAACGAAGATGTGACCGTGGTGCTGGGGGTGAACGATTCGGCCTATGATCCGGCGAAGCATAATGTCATTTCGAACGCTTCCTGCACCACCAACTGCCTGGCGCCGGTAGTGAAAGTGCTTCACGATTCGTTTGGAATCAAGAAGGGGTCGATGACCACCATCCACTCCTATACGAACGATCAGAACGTTCTTGATTTTCCGCACAAGGATCTGCGCCGCTCCCGCGCCGCCGCGATCAACATGATCCCCACGACCACCGGAGCCGCCAAGGCGATCGGGCTGGTGATGCCGGAACTGAATGGAAAGCTGGACGGCTACGCCATGCGCGTACCCACTCCCAACGTTTCCGTGGTGGACCTGGTGTGCGAAACGGCGAAGGACGTAACCGGCCAGGAAGTAAACGCGGCGCTCGAGAAGGCCGCCAACGGGGCGATGAAGGGGATACTGGCGGTCACCATGGATCCGGTGGTATCGAGCGACATGATGCGCAATCCGAACAGCTCCATCGTCGACGGGCAGTTGACGAAGGTTTTGGGCGGCAACCTGGTTAAAGTGGTGGCCTGGTATGACAACGAGTGGGGCTATTCGAGCCGGGTGGTGGATCTGATTCTGTTCGTGGCGAAGAAAGGGTTGTAGACCACGCGCAAGACAGACAACGGGGCCGGAGCGATCCGGCCTCTTTCTGTTTTGGGGCCATGCGGCAGAAAGAGTGAGACACCCCCGGCGCTGGCGGCACCAGTATGTAGCGCGGAGTCGCGAGTTCCATGAATTTCTCCCCTTCTCTGCCCCATGGGGCGCCAACTGGAGATGCAATCCCGACCGGATTGGAAGGCGTCGATGCGATGCTCGGCTCCGGAGGTTTGCCGAGAGGCCGGATCGTGGAGATATTCGGGGCCGCCGACTGCGGGAAGACGACCATCGCCCTGAATTGGGTGGCCGCGGCGCAGGGGCGGCAGGCGACGGCGGTCTACGTGGATGCGGAACGGAAGCTGGACACGGCATGGGCGAAGGCGGCGGGGGTGAACCTCGAGGATTTTATCGTTCTTCGTCCGGACTCGGGTCCCGAGGCGATGGGGATGGCGGAATCGCTGCTGCGCACGTTCACCATCGATCTGGTGGTGGTGGACTCGGCGGCGGCGCTGGCATCGGGCGAAGAACTCGAGGCGGCCCTCGAGGACGCGCCGGCGGAACTGCATACGGAGTTCCTGTCGCGTTCGCTGCGGCGGCTGCAGAACCTGATCGAACGGGGACGCTGCTCGCTGGTGTTCGTCAATCAACTGCGGCTGCGCGAGCGGGAGGAGATCATGGAGAGCTCATCGGGAAGCCGGGCGCTGGCGCTATACGCCGCTATCCGGATTCGGGTTTCCCAGGGTCCGGCGCTGCTGGAAGGGGGGCGGGTTGTGGGGGCGCAACTGCACTTGACGGCGGTGAAGAACAAACTGGCCGAGCCGTTCGGGGAAGTGGGAGTCGAACTGAGGGGGGCGAGGATCTCGATGAGTGAGCGGAGGGCTCCGGGACGCGAGACGGGGCGGCGCAAGGCGGCGGGAATGGCATGGTAGGCGATTCGGATGAAAACGTGAACCGGCTAGAATGTTTTATTTCGGAAGCCCCGTAGAACGGGGCTTCCGATGGCTTGGGAGCAAAAAAAGTCAACAAAATTAGGCATCCGGCGCGATTTTTCTTTACTTCCGCTTTCCGATTCCCTTATGATGAGGGTGCGTTGGGGGCTGTAATTCGCGCACGCCCCGCGCGCGGGCCGTTCCGGGCCGCGTGTCACACAACGAAAACCGAGACGTTTAGATTGGGAGAATTCGAGAAGAGGATTTATGGCCGATCGCATGACGCAAACGCAGTTGATCAAAGAGCTCGCCGAAACCTGCGGCATAGCCAATAAAGTCGCCAAGCAGATGCTGGAGGCATACTCCACCATCGCTGTGCGCGAAACCAAGAAGAACGGCGTGTTTGTGCTTCCGGGAGTGGGCCGCCTGGTCCGCGTGGAACGGAAAGCCCGCATGGGCCGGAACCCCGCGACCGGAGCCCAAATCAAGATTCCCGCCAAGAAGGTGGTGAAGTTCCGCGTCGCCAAGGCTGTCAAGGACGCCATCGTTCCGCCGAAGAAGAAGTAGCGGCCCGCGCCAAGGCCCGCCAGATACAGAGAACCCCGCGAGCGAGTGCTCCGCGGGGTTCTTCTTGTTCTATTCCGAATAGAGGCCGCTCAAATTGCGGGCAGCCCAAGGAAGTTTACGCCTGCTTCTTTTCTCCGGAGTGTTTCTCTTCTTCTTCCGCCTTGAGGGCGGTCTTGAAGTTGCGGATACCCTCTCCCAGGCCTTTGGCGAGTTCAGGGATCTTGCGACCACCAAACAACAACAGTGCGACACCGAGAATCAGGACCAGTTCCATTGGGCCAATCGATCTCATTCGGCCTCCTTTAACATCCTCTTCATTGTATGAACGGGATTTTCCCGGCGTCAAGCGTCAGGCTTAGGCCGGTGGTGATCGATTATAGCGGGAGGCGGCGGCGAGTGGGGCGGGGTGTCGAGAGGAACGGGAGCCGGCCTTCGATCATCCATCGATCCCGAGGCTTCGCAAGTGTTTGTAAACAAGGGACACCGGCAGGCCCACCACATTGAAATAGCAACCTTCCAACGCTTCGACGAATTTCGAGGCGAGGCCCTGAATTCCGTAGGCGCCCGCCTTGTCCGCGGGCTCACCGCTCGAGACATAGGCCGCGATCTCCTCCTCGGAAAGCCTGGCGAAGGCGACCATGGTGGTAGCGCAATCAGAGATAACGGCGTCCCCCTTCCGGAGGCAGATTCCGGTGAGGACGGCGTGCCGGCGTCCGGAAAGCCGGCGCAGCATGCGCGCGGCGTCCGCATTGCCGGCCGGTTTTTCGAGTATCTCGCCATCCACAACGACGACGGTGTCGGCGGCAAGAATGACTTCACCGGCGGCAGCGGGAACGGCATGCGCCTTCTCCCTCGCCAGACGGCGGACATACTCGCCGGCGTCCTCCCCCTGGCGGCGAATTTCGGGGATCTCAACTGTCCGGATGGTGAATGGAATACCCGCCTCGCGGAGAATTTCACGCCTCCGCGGCGACTTCGAGGCCAGAACCAACATGCTTATCATGGTACAGGGTGCGGGGCGAGCGCCAGATCCTCGAGGTCCTGCTAAAATGATGGTTCTCTCGCATGGAAAGGGCCGGGCGGATTCTCAGCAAACTCGGAATCAAGGCGGTGGAGGTGGCGGGCGTGAAGACCTACCATCTCGCTCCCGGCGCGTGGACCGCGGCGGTGGGGAAGACGATTTCCGCCCATGCCAGGCCGGTGTTTCTCGAGGGGACACGGCTGATTGTCGAGACGGATGACGCGCTGTGGCAGGGACAACTGGCCGCCCTGCGGCCGGCGATCCTGGCGCAGCTCGAGAAGGTTCTGGGGGCGGGCCATATCGCCGCTATCGAGTTCCGCGTTGCTCCGCCGCGGCGCCAGCCGGCTCGTGTCGAAGCGCCCCGGGTTCCGGCGTCCGGCGATGAGGCCGATTTGATCAAAGACCCTGTCATGCGCCGCGTGTACCGCCGGGCGCGTAGGAAGGCAACCGCGTGAAGATAACCGAGGAGCAGGTCCGCTACGTGGCGGACCTGGCGAATCTCCGGCTTTCAAACGAGGAGATCGCCCGCATGGCGCGCGATCTGGATGAAATCCTCACTCACATGGAGAAGCTGAACGAGCTCGATACGGACAATGTGGAGCCGATGGCGCAGGTGCTGTTCGAGACCGGAGAAACGGCGACGCTGCGCGCCGACAAGGAGAAGACGCCGCTCAGCAACCAGGAAGCGCTCGCTTGCGCGCCGCTCGCCGGAGGCGGGTATTTCAAGGTGCCGAAGGTGATCGAACGATGAGTTCCCCGCTTGACGGGCTGACGATCGCGGGCATCCGCAAAGGGCTCGAGGAGAGGAAGTTCAGCGCCACGGAGCTCGCCACGGAAACGCTCCGCCACGCTCGCGAGGAGAATCCGAAAACGAACGCATACCTGCATTTCTGCCCGGAGCGGGCGCTCGAAGCGGCGCGGAGGGTGGATGAGCGGATAGCCCAGGGCGAGGATCCGGGACCGCTTGCCGGTGTGCCCGTGGCGGTCAAGGATGTGATTGTCACGCGGGGAGTCCGCACCACCTGCGGCTCGCGCCTGCTCGAGAACTACATCCCACCTTACGACGCCACGGCCGTGGCGCGCCTGGAGCAGGCGGGCGGAATGATTCTCGGCAAGGCGAATTGCGACGAGTTTGCAATGGGGTCGTCGAATGAGAATTCGGCGTTTGGACCGGTGCGCAACCCGGTGGCCCCGGACAGGGTTCCGGGAGGGTCGAGCGGCGGGTCGGCGGCTGTCGTGGCACAGGGAACCGCGCTCGTTTCGCTCGGGTCGGACACGGGGGGTTCGATCCGGCAGCCGGCGTCTTTCTGCGGGGTTACCGGCGTCACTCCGACCTATGGCCGGGTCTCCCGCTACGGATTGGCGGCGTTCGCCAGTTCGCTCGACCATATCGGCCCGTTTGCCCGCACTGTCGCCGACGCGGCAACGCTGCTTCAAGTGATCGCCGGGAGGGATGAGATGGATTCCACCTCGGCGGCCGCGCCGGTCGAAGACTACGGCAAGGCGCTGACCGGGGATGTACGGGGAATGAAGATCGGCCTTCCCAAGGAGTATTTCTCCGGCCTTGCGAGCGAGACGGGCGGCCTGATTCAAAGCGCCGCCGAGTGTCTGCAACGGCTGGGCTGCGAGATCATGGAAGTCAGCCTGCCGCACACTCAATACGCCATTGCGGCTTATTACATCATTTGCACGGCCGAGGCCAGCTCGAATCTCGCCCGTTATGATGGCGTGCGCTACACTTCGCGTTCGACCTCCTCCGGCACGCTCAGCGAAATGTACCGCAATACGCGCGGGGAGGGTTTTGGATCCGAGTGCAAACGGCGGATCATGCTCGGCACCTACGTTTTGAGCCATGGCTACTACGATGCCTACTACCTGAAAGCACAGAAAGTGCGCAGCCTCATTGCCGGCGATTTCCATAAGGCGTTCGAGAAGGTGGACGCGCTCATCACCCCGGTGTCGCCGTTTCCGGCGTTCAAACTGGGAGAGAAGCTGGCCGATCCGCTCGAGATGTACCTGTCGGACATCTACACGATCACGGGGGACCTGGCGGGAATACCCTGCATGAGCGTGCCCTGCGGGAAGACAGCCGAGGGGCTCCCGGTAGGGATGCAAATTCTCACGCGGCACTTCGACGAAGCGGGAATGTTCCGGCTGGCTCATGCCTACGAACAGGCCGCGCGCTGAAATCGTAAGGTTCCTTACATCTATAAGTTAGGGCGTGAGGCTCCCCCGGCGGTTCTA
The DNA here is from genome assembly GCA_019187195.1 of Bryobacteraceae bacterium. Classification (GTDB taxonomy): domain Bacteria; phylum Acidobacteriota; class Terriglobia; order Bryobacterales; family Bryobacteraceae; genus CADEFT01. The sequence goes on along the minus strand of JABAQT010000076.1, from coordinate 8,529 downwards.
CATGGAGTAGCTCTAAATCCATAAAGCCGCTAAGCGGAATGGCCGATAGTCGGAGTGTCCAGGTCTGACTTTGCTTGGCGGAGGAGCATTTTTTCGTGTTCTGGCTGTGGATGATCCTGCTGGCGGCGGCCGTCGCCGTCGTGATCCACAAATGGTCGGCCTTCCGGTATCACTCCGAGGGCTCCGAGGTAGAGTTGAACCGCGCGAGAACGCGCGCTTCCCTGCTGTTCCAGCACGCGCCCATCGGGTACACCGAGATCGACGGAAACGGCGTCATCATGCGCGTCAACCAGAAAGAATGCTCGATGAGGCTGCTGGCCGCCAAGGATATGATCGGACGGCCTTGCTGGGAGCTGGCAGCGGACGAGGAGCGCGACAAGCTGAAGGAGGAGATTCAGCGAAAACTCGCCGGGCAGGCTCCACTGCTTCCCGTGCGGAGGCGTTGCGTGCGCGCCAACGGGGAGTCCATCACCGTCGAGGTGCATGAGAGCCTTCTCGAGAAACCTGATGGGACAGTGTATGGAATGCTGCAGGCATCCTTCGACATCACGGACCGGCAGAAGGACCAGGAGGAGGTATTCCGGACCACGACGGAGTTGAAGGCGCTGTTCCAGGCGTTGCCCGACATGCTGTTACGGCTCGATCCGAACGGTGTTGTGCTCGATGCCCGCGCCGGGCAGCCCGCCGAGGCCCTGGCAAGCTGTGAAAGCCTGTTGCGGAAACGCTTCCAGGATGCTTTGCCGCCCCGGGAGGGTCTGAAAGTGGACCAGGCATTGCAGCGCGTGAGGCGGACCCACGCCATGGTGATGGTGGAATTGACGGTTCCCGGAACTTCCGGCGCCACCGAGATCTACGAAGCGCGTTTCTGCCCCAACTACCGGAACGAGACGATTGTCGTGATCCGGCGGATCACGGAACGCCGCCAAAGCGAGGAGCGGCTGGAATCCTACGCGCAGGAACTCGAGCAGAAAAACGAGGAACTGGCGACGGCGCTGGCCAACGCCCGCGAGGCAACCGAGATGAAGAGCCGGTTTCTGGCGAACATGAGCCACGAAATCCGCACGCCGATGAACGGCATTCTCGGAATGACCGAATTCCTACTGGGGACCTCGCTCGGCTCCGAGCAGCGGGAGTATGCGACGGCGGTGAAGCAATCGGCGGACGCGCTGCTGACGCTGATCAACGACATTCTGGATATTTCGAAGATTGAAGCCGGGAAGCTGCGGCTCGAGATGATCCCGTTCGATCTGGCAATGACAGTCGAGGAAGTACAGGCCATGTGCGCCATCCGCGCGCGGGCGAAGGGGATCGAGTTCAGTTGCTCGGCCGCCGAGGATATTCCGAGCTACGTCATCGGCGATCCGGGCAGGCTGCGCCAGGTGCTGAACAATCTGCTGAGCAATGCCATCAAGTTCACGGATCACGGAAAAGTAAGCGTTTTCACGGAGCTCATCGCAGAACGGGGGCAGACCGTGACGCTGCGCTTCATGGTGCAGGATACGGGAATCGGAATCGCGCCCGAATACCGTGACAGGTTGTTCCAGAGTTTTGTCCAGGGGGACAATTCGACGACGCGGAAATACGGCGGAACAGGGCTGGGGCTGGCCATCAGCCGGCAACTGGTGGAGATGATGGGCGGCGAGATCAGCTTCAACAGCGAACCCGGACGCGGGAGCACGTTCTTCTTCACGGTGGTTTTCGAAAGAGCGCCCATGGTGCTGCCGTTCGAGGATGACGCGACGCCGGAAGCGCGGCAAGGACTGCACCTGAACGGGTCTCCGGTGTTGCTGCTCGCGGGTCCCGACAGTTCGAGCGCGCACCTGCGGCAGTTTTTCGAGAGTTGGCGCTGTCCTTACCTGCATGTGCAGCATCCGGGAGAGATGAACGAGGCGATGCACAAAGCGGCGGCCAAGGGTTCGGACATCAAACTGGCATTGGTGGACCTGGACACTCCGGGAGTCAATCCGGGAGCGGTGGCCGGCGCGTTGAAATACGACCTGGCGTTGCGCGACACACCCCTGATTGCGATCACGTCGACGCCGCTGCGGGGCGACGGCCTGCAACTGCGCGAGGCCGGATACGCCGGGTATCTGAACAAGCCGATCCGGGCAACCCAGCTCTACGAAACGATGGTGGAGGTGATCCGCAAGCGGGAGAATCCGGGCGGGACTCCGGTTCCGGCTCAGCTGGTGACACGGCATACACTTGCGGAAAAGGAGAAGCGGGCCCGCGGAGGGGAGCCGCTGGTTCTTCTGGCCGAGGACAATCTCATCAACCAGCGGATCGCCTTGCGCCTGCTGCAGAAGCTTGGAGTGCAGGCGGACGTGGTCAATAACGGACGGGAGGCGCTGATGGCCCTGGATCGCACGGCCTATGACCTGATCCTGATGGATTGCCAGATGCCGGAGATGGATGGCTTCGAGGCCACCAGTGAAATCCGGAAGCGCGAAGGGCCGGGCAAGCATACCTTGATCTGCGCGCTGACGGCGAACGCAATGGTGGGCGACCGCGAGAAATGCCTGTCGGCCGGAATGGACGACTATATCAGCAAGCCGGTGGGGCTGGCGGACCTGCAGGGGGCTTTGCAACGCCTGCTATACAAGGATGCGGCGCCGCAGACACAAGTAGCGGTTTGAGGAAGACCGCCCGGCAAGGCTCGATCCGCTGTATACCAGCAATACAAAGTTTGCCACCCCGGTTGCAGCCGGTAGCGGCAGGCTGTATCATTCGTCGTTTGTTCCTATGGTTACGCAAGCGCTTCCAATGCTGAAACGCGGCCCGCTCCGCGAAGTTGTCCTGAATGCCATCCGCAATGCGATCTTCTCGGGAAGATTCGCGCCGGGGGAGGCCGTCCGGGAGTTACACATGGCCCGGGAGTTAGGAGTAAGCCAGGCTACGGTGCGCGAGGCCCTGCTGCAACTGGAGCACAAGGGAATCGTCGTGCGGACGCCTAATCTGGGCACGACGGTCGTTCAGCTTTCCGCGCGGGAGTTGAAGGAGCGCTTCGAGTTGCGGCTCCTGCTCGAGAGCCTGGCGGCGGTTCAAGCCGCCGAGCGGATGACGGCGGAGGATCTGAACCACCTGCGCGCGCTGAACCAGGCGATGATCCATCAGGCGGACGCTTGCGCCTATTATGAAGCTTCGGAAGCCGACCTCGCCTTCCACCGTTTCATCTGGCGAAACTGCGGCAACGGGGTACTGTACGACATGCTCGACCAGTTGACCATTCCTGTATTCGCTTACGTGAGCATTCTGCGCAGCCGCGGGAGCGGTAGTTTGAACGGATTCATGCCGCACGCTCCGCTGGTCGAGGCAATGGCGGAGAAGGACCCGGAAAAGATCCGCGCCTGCTGCCATGAGATTCTCGAGAGCAGCTATCGCCATTTCGCCCAGGAATCGGAAACATGAAACTGGCCTTGGCGCTACTTGTGGCAGCGGGCCTGCAGGGGCAGGAGCGGACGCTTCCCCAGCCTCGCGTTGTCGATCCGGGAGGGCCGGCCAAGCCGCCCTCGGACGCCATCATGCTGTTCAATGGGAAGGATATGTCCGGCTGGCGTACGCTGACTGGCGGACCGGGCAAGTGCACGGTGGCCGATGGGGTGATGTCCTGCCGCACCGGCGCGGGGGACATCATCAGCAGCCAGACTTTCCTCGATGCCCAGATCCATATCGAGTTCGCTGTTCCCTACATGCCGGATCAACATGGGCAGTTGAGGGGCAACAGCGGGGTTTACCTGCAATCGTGCTACGAGGTGCAGATCCTCGACTCCTACCAGAATCCGACCTATGCCGACGGGTCGCTGGGCGCTGTTTACGGGTTCTCAGCCCCGCTGGTGAACGCGGCCCGCCGCCCGGATGAGTGGCAGAGCTACGACATCATTTTCCGTGCTCCACGGTGCGGCGCGGACGGAAAAGTCGCCCAGCCGGGAAGCGCGACGATTCTCCTGAATGGAGTGCTGGTTCAGGACCACACGCCGATTCCGAAGGCTGGACCGGGCTGCCGGCAGAAAGATATCTGCGGTCCGGGTCCGCTTCGCCTGCAGGATCATAGCGGGTTCAAGGGCGCCCCGGACACGACGATGAGGTTCCGCAATATCTGGCTGCGGAGGCTTGGTCAGTAACCGGCGCGGGCTTCCGTGGTCCAGTAGGGCGGAAGGCCTTTCTTCGTGCCGCGCAGGATTTCGAAGATGTTCCGGCGGTCTTCAGCGGATAGTTTGGCGTACTTGCCGCTCTTGTCCTGTCCGGTGAGGATATCGTAGAGACGCCGGTAGATCCGGTCGCGGGCTTCCTGGGGCATCCCGTCGAACTGCTTCGAATAGATCATGTAGGTAAGCGGATAGGTGAAGATGCGCCTGGTGAGATCGAAGTCACGGAGACTGCGGCCCTTTGAATCCCGGGGGCCGCGCGCCGGAAAGGTCTTCGTGAAAGTGGATACTCCCTTGATGGGGGAGAGTATCGGAGTTTCGTCGATGAAGAGCATGTAGCGAACCATCTCCTCGACCGCGGAGTCGATGCGGCGCTGGGTCGAGTCGCTGAGCGTCCCTTCGGGTTGATGGAACGCCTTGTTGATTCCCGCCTGGTAGTGCAGAGCCATGCGCGTTTCAAAACCCACGCGGGTAATCAGGTTGGTCATGTGCGTCTGGTGCTCGAGGACAAGCAACGCCACGATGTCGCTGGTGGGCACGAGGTAGGCGCCGGTATCGAATTTACGGCTGAGGTCGGTCAGGTTTTGCGTGCCATCGGTTTCGAGCTGATCGGGCTTGTCGCGGTCGCGGACCACTGCATTACCCATATGATGGACGGAGCCGTGGGTGCCGGATACATACCAGCCGCCCCAGCGTTCCGAAAGCGGGCTGCGGTGATCGGTAATAAAAGTACCGGCCTGGAAGATGGGCATGCCCGATGCCTCGGGATAGATCGAGCGGACCACCAGACCCGGCACGCCCAGAGTGCCGCCGGACTGATGGCACTGGAGGCAGGTGTCGCGCCGGTCGAAGCGGGGTTTTTCGGTTTTTTCCTGATCGAGCGTATAGAAGATGACACCCTGGCGCGGGTCCACCGCGGCCAACTCGAGGACATCGCCGCCGCGCACGAAACCCACGCTCATCTCGTCGTTGAAATAGAGCGCCCGGGGCATCCGCGGCGAGATCCGCGGAGCCTGGAAACTGGTCTTCGAGAACACAAGAACCTGGGAATCGGGGTTGATATCGAGCGCCTTGAGCATAGACGGAAGGTAGCCGAGGTTGTCGTTGAACTCGAGTTTCGTTTCGCCCCGCGCCACTTTCGCGCCCAGTTCGATGATGAAGTCGGTAACGGGGGCCTTTTCGTATTGGATGGCTTCGTGATCCAGGGGGACCAGGTAGGACCCGCTCAATTCGGCGAGAGCGACAGCGCCTCCGGCCATAAGGATGAGCGGCAGGAGACGGGAGCGTTTAGGCAAGGACATGGGTCAAACCTCCACACAGTGGCATCAGGTTGGGCGGCGCGTCGTTCAAATCCGCCAGCGTTGTCGAAGCAAAGGCGTGCTCGACCAGTTGCAGCGCCGCATCGAGTTTGCGGTGCAGGGGGCAAAGGGTCGAGCCATGAGATTTGATATCAAGCGGACAACTGCGGATCCGCTGAATGGGATCCACCGCGTTGATAATCTCAAGAACCGTCACCTCCGTGGCCGGGCGAGTGAGAGAGAAGCCGCCATGCTTGCCGCGCTGAGCCCCCACCAGTCCGGCGCGGCCGAGAACCTGGAGGACCTTAAAGAGGTAGTCAACGGGGACCTGGGACTTACCGGCGATGGCCTGAGCGGTCTGGGGCGCGCCGCCATGCCGGGCGAGGACGACCATGGCACGGAGGGCGTACTCGACGGTCTGAGAGAACATTGGGGATATTGTAACATGACATCTGGATAAACATGTCCACTTTAAATCAGGGGGACACGCCCGCGGGGGATCGAGTCGAGCGCGAAGGAGCGCTCAAAGAGGGAGAATCTCTTCGCGTTCGGGATTGAACTTCAGGCGGCGTTTCTGGAGATAGGCGATGTTGGCGAGGTGCGAGGCCTGCGCCGAGCGGTGCCCGATCCAAACGTCGCCGTTGGGCAGTTTGCGGCTCCGGATACAGTCAAGGAAGTTGGCGACGTGCTCGATGGTCTGATCTTTTTCGGACTTCACAACCACGGGCGGGGCGCCTTTCTCGTGCGACCGGTATTCGTACATCGCGCGTGTGATGAACAGCTTGCCTTCGGTGCCGCACATTTCGACACCGGCCCCGGTGATGCCGGGAGCGAGCGTCGCTTCGAACGTGGCGTTCCATTCGGCCGGGTATTCGAGCAGCGCGTTGATCGTGTCGGGAGCCGTGCGGCCATCCTTGTAGGCATAGACTCCGCCGGCGGCCACGGCCGAGATTGGATTGTCCTGATCCATGAACATGTGAACCACATCGATCCAGTGGGTGAAGAGATCGGTGACCTGGCCGCCGCCGAAATCGAGATAGGCCCGGAAGTTGTAATACTGCTGTGGATCGTAGTCGCGCCACTTGACGGGGCCGAGGAAGCGCGCCCAATCGAGATTCGAGGGCTTTTGCCGCAGGGACTCCGGAGCTTTTCTCAGATGCGCGGAGTTGCCATGCCACCAGGTGCGCGCCATGGTGATCTTGCCCAGCTTGCCGGTCCTGAAGTATTCATCGCGGGCCCGCAGGTAGTGCGACCCGGAGCGCTGCTGCATGCCGACCTGGCAGATGCGGTTGTTGACACGGGCCGCCTTGACGATCTTCGGGCCTTCCTCGATCCTGAGCGTTAGCGGCTTTTCGCAGTAGACGTCCTTTCCGGCGTTCAGCGAGTCGATGGCGCAGCCGGCGTGCCAATGGTCGGGAGTCGCGATGAGAACCGCATCGAGTTCCCTGTGTTCGAGCAGTTTGCGGTGATCGGCGAAGCCTTTGGCGCGCGGCGCTTTCGCGAGTTCCTCATCGACGCGCGCGGCGTAGACGTCACAGACGGCGGTGACGTTGACCTGGTCGCTTTTCTGGAAGACGCTCAACACGTAAGAACCGCGGCCGCCGCAGCCGATCAGACCGAGGTTCACTTTGCCGTTAGCGCCGAGGATGCGGGAGTAGGAAGCGGCGCTCCAGGCAATGGCGGCGGTCCCGGCGGTCCGGAAGAGATCTCTGCGGCCAGGCTGAGCATTTTCCATACCCGGCATTATATACTCTGCCTAGTTACGCCTGCCCGTGGAGGGATTAAAGGACATGAACCGCCGATTTTTCGTAAAAGGGATCTCCGGGGCCGCGCTCGTTTCCCGGGCGGTGGCCGCCGGCGACCGGCTGAACGTCGCCGTCATCGGGATACGCGGGAGGGGGCGCTCGATCGCCGCGAGCCTCGCCGGCATGCCGGAAGCCAACATCACCGCGCTGTGCGACGTGGATGAGAACGTCTATCCGCGCGCGGCGAAAGCCGTCGAGGAACGGAACGGCAAAAGGCCTCCTTTCGTGAAGGATCCGCGGCGAATCCTGGACGACAGGAGCGTGGACGCTGTGTTCATCGCCACGCCGGACCACTGGCATGCGCCTGCCACGCTGCTCGCCTGCGATGCGGGCAAGGACGTGTACGTGGAGAAACCGGCTTCGCACAATTTGAGGGAAGGGCGGCTGATGGTGGAAGCCGCGCGCCGCCATCAACGGGTGGTGCAGGTGGGCACGCAATCGCGGAGCCGCCCGTCGACGCTCCGTGCCATCGGCCACGTGCACGCGGGCAGGATCGGCAGGGTGCTGATGGCGAAAGCGTGGAACGTGCAGTTGCGGGAAAACATCGGCCACAAGAACGACAGCCCCGTGCCCGCCGGCGTCGATTTCGAAACCTGGACGGGGCCGGCGCCTTTCCTGCCGTTCAACGAGAACCGCTTCCATTACACATGGCACTGGAACTGGAATTACGGCACGGGAGACATGGGAAACGACGGCGTGCACCAGATGGACATCGCGCGCTGGGCGCTGGGTGTGGGAGCGCCGCGGCGCGTTTCCGGAATGGGGCGCAAGCTGTTCTTCGACGATGACCAGCAGACACCCGACACGATGAACATCACCTTCGAGTTCGAGGGAGGCAAGGCGCTGCTGTTTGAGATGCGCATCTGGAACCCGTACGGCCTGGAGGGCCAGGATAACGGAGTCGCGGTTTACGGCACGGAGGGGAGCGTCCAGATCGGACGGTGGGCGAAACAGAGTTGGGGGTTCCGGATCTACGACCGGAGCGGCAAGCTGGCGCACGATGAAACCGATGGCCAGGACGGGCCGGAGCTGCATCATTTCCGGAATTTCTTTGCCTCCGTCAGGGACCGGACGCGCCCGCACGCGGATATCGAGACAGGCCACCAATCGACCATGCTTTGCCATCTGGGCAATATCGTCGCGAGAACGGGACGGAACGTGCGGTTCGATGGGGTGAAGGAAGCGATCGAAGGCGACCACGAGGCGAACAGCCTGTTGAGGCGCGAGTACAGGCCACACTGGGCGGCTCCAAAGGGTGTGTAAGATTGTTTCACCCGCCCG
>JABAQT010000025.1 GCA_019187195.1 Bryobacteraceae bacterium | reverse complement strand
CGCTGTCGAGTCTCTTCACCGCGGGCGCGCCGGTGTTGCCGAAGGCCGGGTCAAGCCGCTGGAGCAGTGCGAACGCGAACGCCGGCTGTGAGCTTCCACGCCGTCATTGCACACGAGGCGGAGAAAGTGCATGACCGGCTCTATCGGCCGGCGGAGCAGCGCCTCGGCACGCGGATTGTTCGACTGGCCAAAGATCCGTTTGACCGCTGGGCTTTCGGCGCCACTGACCGGGCGCGGGCATCCGCAAGCCGCCGGCATTTTCCGGCCGCGGTGGGACCAGCCGTCTGTGGGATTGGGCCCGGCATGCCACGATCACGGCCGCGCAGCGATTGTCTAACTGACGCCTACCACCCAGACATTGCTGCCGCCACGCAGCTTGCCGTCGGCAAAACGTTCAGCGACACCGGCGTTGCCTCCGATCCCTGGTTGCATAACCACTCCGTGGCCAAGGGATTTCAGCGCCGCAACCGCCGCGGCGTCGAGCGACGATAGCGCGAGGATAGGTTCCTGACCCTCCAGGTGGATGCGGGGGGCGGACACGGCCTCGTATCCGGAAGCTTGCAAATCGACAACGCGGCGGCACATTTCGATGACGGTGCTGATGATGCGGCGGCCTCCGCGAAGGCCGAGAGCGACATCGCGGCCAGGCAAGCGCACAATGGTGGGACAGACGTTGTTGAGGGGACGCTTGCGGGGGCCGATCGAGTTCGGTCTGCCGGGACGCGGATCAAAACGGCACATTCCGTGTCCGAGGATAATCCCCGTTTCAGGCACCGTAACACACGATCCGAAATCCCCTCCGTGCGAGATGGTCACCGCTACCATGTTGCCCTCTGAATCCGCCGTCGAGATATGGATGGTCCCCTTCGATTGACCGGCGGGATGAAAGCCCTGGCGATCAACCGCATCCGGGTAGGTGCGCAATGTCTCGACGCGCCCGGCGGCGTAATCGGGGCTCAGCAGGCGGCGCACCGGGACGTGGGCCTGGTCCGGATCGCCTAGATACCGCAGGCGGTCCCGCCAGACGAGTTTCAGAACCTCGGCCAACCGGTGCCAGTAGCGTGGATCGGCGGCGGGAACCGCGTCGAACTGGTCCAGCATATTCAAAGCCTGGGCGATGCTGAGGCCGCCGTTCGCCAGAATCGAACTGTAGACTCTGGCCCCATGGAACGAGGTTTCGTACGGCTCGGTAAGACGTGGACGGAAGGCCGCCATGTCTGAACTCGAGAGAATGCCTCCTCCCGCGCGGACATGAGCCGCGATGCGCCGGCCGAGGTCCCCTTCATAAAAGTCACGCCAGCCCGCCGAAGCGATTCGAGCCAGGGTTTTTTCGAGATCGGGCCGGCGCCAGATTTCGTCCGGTTTAGGCAACCTGCCATCGGGCATCAAGTGGCGGAGCGTCGGCTCGAAGCGGCGAATTTCGGCTTCCCTGGTCCTGGCGGCCGCCGCGACCCGGCCGTAAGGGATACCCTTTTCCAACAGTTCGCGGGCGGGCGCCACCACCAGCGGCCACTTCGCGCGGCCCCACCGCTCCCAGAGCGTCCCAACACCGGCCATCACGCCAGGCACTCCCACGGCGAGCGGCCCGAAGATGTTCACGTTTCCCGGCACCGAACACTGGTATTCGTTCTCGTCGATGCCCCGCTTACCTGAGCCCGCCGGTTCCACGGCGTACATGCCGGGCGAAGCCCCGGCCGGCGCCACCGAGTTCGAGTCGAGCGACCAGACGCGGCCCTGCTTGCCCTCGAGGATCACCGCCGCGAGCACATACCCGCCGATGCCCGTGGCGGATTCCTCGAGTACGCACGAGGCCAGGCAGGCCGCCGCGGCCGCATCCATGGCATTGCCGCCCGATGCGAGCAACCGCGCGCCGCAACGCGCGGATTCCTGGGGATCGGCAGCCACTACTCCCCGCAAGGCTTTGGTCTCCAGGCCTTCGGTGATGGACGCGCCCGCGCTTTTTGCCGCCAACGCCGTCCCCAACGACGATCGAAGGAATGCCCGCCGCGCGGAGTTTGCATCGCTCATGAATTTTTCCCGCTGGAAAGATCGCTGCAGTTGACCGGAGTGTTGGCTTGCACGGTTAATTCCCTCTGGGCGGATGCCCCTTTTCGCTCGAGTACTGGTGAAGCATGGCGCGTTTGGCCGGAGGGACCATGGGGTCCCAACGAGTGATGATTTCGGCTTCCGGCACGGGCCGCGCTGCCCGGAAGCGTAGCGTGACAATCTGCTGTGGATTCACGGGCAGTTTGTAAGCCGGACCACCGGTGAGAGGACTGGCGTGTTCGCCGTTCATGTCGGTCACGCGCGCGGACTGATGCGGAAGCAGCAACGTGATCTCCGCCGTTCCGGCCGACCCCAGGCATTCGGCGAACCGGACTTCGATGTCGCTTCCGATGCGCCGTACGGCCTCCACAATGATGTTGTCTGAAGTATGGAGGAATGACCAGGGGCGTGCCGCTCTGCGGCCGGCGAAAACCAGCGGAGGGCAGTTGAACTCCCAAGCCATTCGCGCAATGGAAGCGCCGCGCCAATCTCCGTCGTGAAACATCAGCGCGTATTGCAGTCCGTGGCGGCCCTTTCCGCTGAGCCAGGGATTCGGGTAGCCGTAGTACTTGTCGGTGGCGTTATAGAGATAAATGATCGGCGTGCTGCCGTTCAGTTCGCGCCCCGGCAACCCGCGATCGAACAAAGCGGCCCCACCCCCGCCGGCAAGCGCATAGTGGGACCAGCGGATGGCCGGCACAATGCCTCTTGTCCAGCCGTGGAGGTTCGGATTCTGTTTCGCCCAGGCGCCATGAGAGAAGCCGTAGGGTATTCCGCGGCGCACTTCATTGATCTCTCCGGCCAGCGGAAACTCGGCCACAACGACGGTAAGGTCCGGCAGGTCGTTCAATTCGGTGGTAAAGTCGATGCGCGGATAGTCATTGTAGAAAGTGACGCTCCGGCGGCACACGCCGCCGCCGATGAACTCGCCTTCGGCTTCGACAATCGTCGCCAGCGCGCCTCGCTGTACGCGGATGGTTTGCGCATGCCCGCTGGTCGCGTCCAGACGGTCCCGTTCGGGGCGCGGCAGCATGTGATCGCCCGGATCGCCCTTCTGGGAACGGGGCTTCTCGGCCACCACCACGTTGGCCGGACCGGACAGCATCTCCCTGCCGCTACGAAGTGTCACCGAAGTGATCGCGCCGGTCCGCGGATCGATGCGCGCCTTGTAGTGTTTCGTTTCGATGGCGCCGGGTAGTGGAATCTCCCTGGACGCGGTGGGCGCACCCACGGCTTTCCCCCATGCCCCGATTCCGAAAGACGGCAGTTCCGGCCGGCACAGAATCATTCCTTCGGCGGCCTGTCCGTCCAACCCGTTCAGCCCTTGCGGCAGAAGCACGGGGTCCTCGCGCTTCCAGTTCAACGGGTTGTACAGTCCGATGCCGTCACCCGGGGCGAGCAGCGCCGATCCAGCCGCGCCGGCGGCGGCCGAGGCGTTCCTTTCCACCCATTCGAACCGGTCCTTGACGTCCCATGAAGCCGGATGCTCGAAGACCATGCCGCCCGCCGAGCCCCACAACGTATTGCGATCCATGTTCAGAAACATGAGGGTCCAGGCGTTGTACAGGTCCTGGGACGGATAGGCGTGATTCGTCTTCAGGCTCGCGGCCGCGGCCACTGATTCGGCGGCCTGCAGCAGGTGTTCACATCGGCGGTAGGAGGACTTGACTCGCGGATTCTCGATCCAGAAGGAGTTGAAATCGTAGGCCGTGCCTCCTAACATCGAAGGAATCTTCAACCTGCCGGCCCGGTGCAGTCCCTGGAGTTCATCCACGTACTTGCCGAGGATGGAGAAGCGCATCTCCGGATGTTCCGGATTCTGCTTCCACTGCGCGAGAAATTCGCTCGGGAACTCCTTACGCAGCGGCGCCAGGGCGTAGTCGCCGCCGCCCGCCAGAACCAGGACCGGGGCCGCTTCCGGCGTGACCTTCAATCTGCCGGCGAGGTAGTCCTCCACTTCCGCCACCTGCGCGCTTGTCAGTGGTTCGGTGGTCTTCATGACGAACCGCAACTCGCTGTAATGCCCGGGCGATAGAGTGAGCAGCCGCGTGCCGTCCGGCGAGACGGACCAATGGAGGGCGCTCCCCGTCGGGTTCTTTCGTGTATAAACCATCGCTTCCAGGCCAAGCCCGGCGGAAATCTGCGCCATCTGTTCGTGTGTCCCGCAGACATCGATGGTCCAAGCAAATCGCGGCCGCACGCCGAAAACCTTCCGCTGCCAGCGCAAACCCTCCACTCCCAGGCGGACCAGCGCCTCCCCTCCGGTGAGATTCACCGTCGATTCCAGGAAGAACCCGTTCACGAGTTCCACCCGGCGCTCCTCGATGCCCTTCCTCAACTCAGCCATCCTCTCCGGCCTGAAGTTCATCATGGCGATCATGTTGTTCACCTCCGAGAGGACGAAGGCATATTGGGGATCGTCACGAACCCGGTCGAGGTGGTCGAAGTAGCTATTGGCGCAATAAACACGCTCCTTTGAGAAGTTGGTCAGCCAGCCGCAACTGGCGGGATGGAAGTTCGGGACAACGTACACGCGGCGGCCTTTCCATGTGGCGCCCGTATCCCCCCGGCCCAGCGCCGGTGTGAGCGTGGCGCCCGCCAGAAATCTCCTTCTGCTGAGGGCGCCGGCTTTCCTGATTCTCTTATTCATGGACAAGTCCTTTCGGGCTTCACGGCGGACGTTAGAACTGCTCCACTGTCGCGTTCTCGATGAAGTCCCAGTCGGGATCGAAGCCGGCGCCAGGGGTCTCCGGCGCGTGTGCGTATCCTTCCGCATCGATATTCAGCGGAGCGAGCATTCCGAAGTTCATATATTCCATGGGATACAGCAGCTCAAAACATTCGCAGTTGCTCATGGCACGGCAGCAGTGCAGGTTCATTATCTCCAGGGGATGATAGATCGTGGTGTGTAGCTCGCAGTTCATCCCGGATGATTCGGCGAGGTGCGCGGTCTTCCTCACCGGCGTGACCCCGTGCTTCGAGGACACATCGCTGCGAACGATATCCACGACGCCCGCCGAGATGCACTCCGCGATCGCGTAGTGGTTTCCCGGCAGAACTTCCGTGCCGCGGACGGGAATATCGAGCGCCGCGGCGAGCCTGCGCAGTTCGTGGAAGTCCGTATCGTGAAGCGGCTCCTCTATCCAGTAGTAATCAAGCTTTTCGAGATGACGTCCCATGCGTAAAGCCTGTTGGTGGCCGTAGGCGCAAACCGGGTCCGCCATGAGTTTGAAGCCGGACCCCACCGCTTCCCTGCACACCCGGTAGATCTCCAGATCGAGATCGAAATCTCCCGGCGGGTGCACCGTATAGCCGTGCCAGCCGCGCTCCTTCACGGCCAGCGCCTGCCGCGCGTAAGCTTCGGGTCCATCGAGCACGAAAGAACTCGCGTAGACAGGAACCTTCTGGCGATATTCACCGAGCAGGCGGTACAGCGGAACGCCAGCGGCCTTGCCCGCGATATCCCACAGGCAGATGTGGAACGGACCGTAAGTATGAATCGGAACGTGATTCCACCAGCGGTCGTAGGTGCGGAACTCCTGGTAGTGCCGCTCTCTCGCCAACGGGTCCTTGCCAGGGAAGAACGGCTTCATCGTCTGGCGCGCGATCTCGCCCGCCATGCGGGCGCCCCGGCCGGCAAATCCGAACGAGTGGCCCTCGATGCCTTCGTCCGTCGTCATGCTGACCAACAGGAAGTCAAAGCTCGAAGCTCCTCCGGCGCGCATCTCCGAATCGGCCATCATCGAGTGATCCGTCTGGCACACACGAATGCGGATATCGCTAATCTTCATCGCGGCGCCATGCCCCGGTAGAAGCGTGCGAGCGCGGCGATATTCCGGTCGTTCGCCGAGACTCGATCCGAACCCGGGAAACCGGCCGGACCGCGTTGGAGATATTCGTCCACCGGCAACGGCAGCGAGTCGTCTCGAGGCTCGGCGAACCCGTAAAGATCAATTCCCCTTCCGGCGCCGGCCAGGTAGGCCCCCGCGTCATGCTGCACCCAACCCACAAGACACTGCAGCATGCGTGTCCGCGGTCCCACCACCTTACGCGCCGCGTCGAAATAGGCGCGGTTCGGCGATTCGTTCATCACCCAGCCGGCTTCCTTCAACCAGGCGGCCCCGTTCACGGTGGGCGCCGAGAGATTGCTGCAGGATAACCAGACGATGCAGTCGCGGCGCACGTCCCTGGCCGCTTTGTTCACGGCCCGCCAGCAGCGCTCGATGGCTTTGCGTTCGTAGGAGAGAAGATCGGCCGGCGGTGGTCCACCAGCGGGAAAAGGCTTGCCGGTAAGTTGAGTGTAGAGTCGCTGCTCGGCTTCGATCCAGCCATTCTTTCGGAGGGCGGGGCTGGGATTCCAGATCCAGTCAATCATGAAGCCATCCATCTCCGTACGCCTCACCACTCCCGAGATGGAGCGCGAGAGAAAGGCGAGGTACTCATCCGTAAACGGAATGTGCAAAGTATCCGGCGTTCCGTAACTGAGGTTCGGATGCTCCCGGCCGAATCTGGTGTTGGCCCCCGCGCAAAAATACCCCATGACCATCATGTTCTTCTTGTGGCCGAGCCGGATCATTTCCGGCAGGAAATCATGCTTCAGGCCGGGCTGCGAAGGCTCGGGGCCGCCTTTGTACCAGGCGTAGCCGTTGCACGATACGGCGAAAGTCTGGATCACATTGGCGCCCAGCGCGGAATACCATTCCACGTGCGCATGGGGATCGGCCCCGGCCCAGTGGCCCGGCTTGGCGAATGAGTTGATCCACGGAGCCCTGCCTTCCTGGCCGTGCCAGTTGAAGTCGATGCAGAATGCCTTGATATGGTCTGGTTCGGGAGTCTTTCGCGCACCCATCAGGGGCGAGGAAGCCGCGGCGGCCTTGAGCAGATCTCGTCGAGTGGTCATCCTGAACCCGACTCAATTGTAAACCGGGAGCGTATGACGACGGTCACGAGCGCGTCTTGCGCCTGGGCCGGTCGCCGGCGTCTTCCGGATAGTCCTGGGCAAGGGCGCGAATGCGATAGCTGAATTCGAGAAAGAGTTTCTCCCACCGCTCCGCCTGGCCGGGACCGTACTTATAGAAGCCTCGAGAGTTCGCGACCCCCCTGGCCCCTGTTTTCGCGAGGCGCCGCAGAGGGGCGGGGACCTCCTTCGCATTCGACAGTTCGGGGAAGAGATCCGTGGCCACGGCGTCGTAGGCGGGGATGCCGGTGAGGTCCAGATAACGGAAAGGGCCGGCGAACGTGATCCAGTAGCCGAGATCGTTGCGCAGGGATCGATCGACATCGGCCACCGTGGCGTAACCCTGGTCGACCAGATAGAGGGCCTCCCGCAACAGCGCATAGAAGCATCGGTTGGTGATGAATCCCCGGATGTCGCGGCGGACCAGCGTCGGCTCCTTGCCCCAGTAGCGCGCCTGGGCGGCAACGCGGCGGGCGAGCGCCTGCGAGGTCTCCTTACCGCAGATCACCTCGAGAAAACGGGTGGTGTGCGCCGGTTCGGCCCAGTGAATTCCCAGAATTCGTTTCGGATTGCGGGCGGACTGCTGCAGCAGCGAAATGGGAATGGCGGATGTGTTGCACCCGATGGGCGTT
The DNA here is from genome assembly GCA_019187195.1 of Bryobacteraceae bacterium. Taxonomy (GTDB): domain Bacteria; phylum Acidobacteriota; class Terriglobia; order Bryobacterales; family Bryobacteraceae; genus CADEFT01. Next base: position 45,916 of record JABAQT010000025.1, on the reverse strand, counting down.
TTCGGACTGACCGTCGCTTCGATGCTCTTCAGCAATTCGCGTTTCTGCTCGAGGCTCTCGTAAATGGCCTCGATCACCAGTCCGGAGCCCTCGAGACAGGCGACGTCGCCGCTTGACTGAAAGCGGCCGAGCGCGTCGCCGGCCTGGCCGCGAAACAATCCTTCGCGGCTCATTTCGGAAAGCAGCGCGGAGAGCCGGCGGCGGGCCGTCGCTCGCCGTTCCGCCTTCGATTCAACCGCTGTGACGGGGTGTCCCGCCGCGAGCAGGCACGCGGTGATGCTGGTTCCCATCAGGCCCAGGCCGGCCACTCCGACGGGCAGATTTTCCGGTTTTGGAACCACGGGTTCAGGCATGGGAAAAGTCCTCCAAAGTGCGAACAAGTTCGAGCACGCGCGAGTTGAGCCGCGCGATGTGTTCCCGCTCATGCGGTCCGGGCGTCAGGGCGGCCTTGCGCACGGTTGTGTTTCGCAGCACGCCACGCGCCTTTAACAGTTGCTTCTCGGCATAGTGAAAGAGTTCCATGTTCTGGAGACTGTAGAGAATCTGTGGAAGGATCCCCTCGAACAACGGCCGTGCCTGTTCGCCGCGCCCCTCTCGGGCAAGGCGAAAAACGCGGCCGAGAAGGTCCGTCAGCGCCAATCCCGGCGCCACTCCGGCAATCCCCACGGGGACAAGTTCCAGCGTGTACATGCCGCCCCAGCCCTCCAGTACGCCGAGGCCTCCCTCCGTCGCCTCCAGGATGGCGGTCACCTTCGCCCCCATCAGGGGCTCTTCCAGTTTCACGTAACGGAAATGAGGATGATCGCGGTGCAGGCGCGCGAGTGCCGAAACGCTGAGCGAAGGCCCCCCGGGATTGAAGTCCTGCAGCACGAAAGGCAGCGGAACCGACTCGAGCAGCCCGCCGAAATAGGCAAGCAGGTCGGATTCCGGCATGGGGAACAGCCGGGGCGCGGCCGAGCATATCGCGGATGCTCCGGCTTCGCGGGCGCGGGCCGCCGCCATTACGGCAAGCTTCACAGACGAGTAGTTCACCTGGGCGATGACGGGCAGGCGTCCGGCCGCGCGCGCCGCCGCCCGCCGCACCACGCCAAGACGCTCTTCTTCGGAGAGCTTATAAAACTCGCTCGCGTAGGCCGGGAGGCAGATGGCGCAGGCGCCGCTTGCGACCGCGAAGTCCACCAGCCGGTCGAGGTCCTCCCAGGCAATCTCTTCGTTTTCCTCGAATGGGGTTGGGATGATGGGTACGATGCCGTCAATTTGCAGTGTCATGTTTGAAGGGAGTTTCCGGCCTGGATGCTGGACGGGGAGCCCCGATTACGGCGCGGGCAGGAGGGGCCCCGTTTGTCATGCTACGGAGACTGTCAGGGGAAGTCAACCTTCAGCGTCTCCGTTGCCGCCGTTCCAGAAAAGCCAACGCGAAGAAGCCGGCCGCGATGACCCCGCGCAGGATGACGGTCCACGCCGGAGCGCCGGCCAGCATCGCGCGGATGCCGAGCAGAACGAAACCCGAGGCTATGCAGAAATACCAGAGTCCGGCGATCCTCGGCCATAACGGCTGACTCACGATTTGATTATGTAATGGAAGGGACGCGCCAGGAGCGTCAATCGGGTAAGAGAGCGTCCAGGAAGCTGGTCCCGTTTTCGATGCGCGTCCCGAAATTCGCGGCCACGGTCTGTCCGATATCCGATAGCGTCGGCCGCGTTCCCAGATCAACTCCCTGCCCTACACGCTCCCCGAACACCAGCAGCGGCACGTACTCGCGGCTGTGGTCTGTCGAAGGTGTCGTCGGGTCGCAGCCGTGATCCGCGGTGAAGATACCCATGTCCCCGCTCTCCATCGCCTCGCGCAGTTGCGGCGCCCATGCGTCCACTTCCTCGAGCGCGGCCGCGTAGCCCTCGACATTGTTGCGATGCCCGAAGTTCTGGTCGAAGTCCACGAGATTAACGAAAATCAGGCCTTCCTTCGTGTCCCGCATAGCCTCGAGAGTTTTCGTCATCCCGTCCGCGTTATTCTTCGTCTTGTCGTACTCCCCAATGCCGCGGCCGAGGAAAACATCGAAAATCTTTCCCACGCTATGAACCGGAACCCGGCGGTCCGCGAGTTGGTCGAGCAGCATCCCCCGCGGAGGCGGCACCGCATAGTCTTTCCGGTTCGCCGTACGCCGGAATTCGCCCGGCTGTCCCTCGAAAGGCCGCGCAATCACGCGTCCGACTTCGTTCCTTCCCCGCAGTATCTCCCGCGCTATCTCGCAGATCCGATACAACTCCGGAAGCGGGATCACCTCTTCGTGCGCGGCAATCTGAAACACGCTGTCCGCCGACGTGTAGACAATCGGCGACCCGGTCCGTATGTGTTCCTCGCCCAGTTCCCGGATGATCTCGGTTCCCGAAGCCGCCACGTTTCCCAGCGATCCGCGGCCGGTCCGGCGCTCGAACTCCTTCATCACATCGGGCGGAAAGCCGTTCGGATAGACTGGAAACGGCTTCTCGAGATGGATCCCCGCCATTTCCCAGTGTCCGGTGGTAGTGTCCTTGCCCGGTGAGGCCAGCGCGCACCGGCCGTAAGCGCCGCGCGGATGCGCAACGGGTTCCAGCCCCTCGAACGGGCGGATATTCGCCAGCCCCAACTCGCGAAGATGGGGAAGATGGAGCGGACGCGCGCGGGCGATGTTGCCGAGCGTATCGCTGCCCGTATCTCCATAGGCCGCCGCGTCCGGCATCTCGCCGATGCCGACGCTGTCCAATACGATCCAGATCACCCGGCGGTAGGGCATCAGTCTTGCGCCAGGGCCTCCCGGATACGCTCCTTCAGCATGTCCGTGAACCGCTCCGGCACAAAGCCGTTCATGCGCGTGAACAACTCGCCCTTGCGGTCGAAGATGATTGTCGTGGGGATGGAGGAGACCTTCAGCAGGCTCGAAAGACCGTCTTCATAGTAGACAGCCTTGTTCCATTTCTGCTCGTTGAGGAAGGGCTTCACCAGGTCGCGGTCCTGATCCGTATTGATCCCGAGGAACACCACATCGCCGCGGCTCTTGAAACTCTCCTTGACCCGTTCGTACATCGGATATTGCGTGCGGCACGGCCCGCACCAGGTAGCCCAGAAATCGAGCACCACGACCTTGCCGCGAAGCGTGGCCAGGTCCAGCTTCTCCCCGCCCACTCCGCTGATGGTGTACTTCATCGCGTTGGTCTCGCCGGCGTTGGGGTCAATCGCCTTGAGCCTCTCGCGGCGCGCGGCCTGCACCGTAACCGCGCGGTCATACGCCGCCAGAATCAGGTCGCCCAACCCCTTCTCCGAGCCGTGCATGCCGCGATACAACTCGCCCATCTGACGCCGGGTTTGCAGCCGCTCCTCGTCCGTCACCCGCTGGTCGGGCAGCGCAAAGGCGTCCGCGAGCGCCGGGAGCGCCTCGGCCTGCTTACCCTGCTTCAGCAGCCACACCGCCAGTTCCCGCGCCGGCTCGGCCGAGGGATAGATGCGGAACGACTCCCGAGCCGCCGCCTCGGCCTCCGCAAACTGCCCGAGGTGGCCTTTCGCCCTTGCCTGGAACGTGTATCCGCGCGCGATTCCCCTGTCCAGGTCTTCGCGCATCTGCGCGGTCATGCGTCCCTCTTCAGGCTCCTGCCGCTCCAGATCCCGCATGCCCTTAGTGAACAATTCAGCGTAGCGCAGGCCCTTCTCGCTGCTTTCCTTATCGCCGCGCGAGGTCAATAGCCGCGTCACGCGTTCGAGCACCACGAGGTCGGAGGGATTCTGCTTAAGGTATTCCTCCCCGTATTTCAGAATTCGCGTATTGTCCCGGATCTCGACGGAAGCTTTCGCCAGGGCGCGAATCACCTCGGCATGGCGCTTCGAGTCCGGGTACTTGGCAAGATGCTTCTCGAGGGCTCGCACCATCTCGGTGGGGCTCGATCCCGCTTCGCCCACCCATTGCCGCAGATCCGCTTCTTCCGCCGAAGATGCATCCTTGGGCTTGGCGTTCCTCTCCTGCGGGAAAGCCGCCGTCAACCCGGCAAACAGCAGTACCACAATTCTCAGCTTCATCTACTCGGCTTTCGGCTTATTTCCGTTGCGGATCATCTCCGCCAGCGCCGCCGCCCTTTCACGCGCCATGTGCAGGTAGCTCTCATTCTTCACTACACGGTCGAGCATCGGCAGAAACTGCTCCGGAGCCACCAGCCTGTTCCGTTCCATCGCGGCCTGCAGACGCAGCACCGCGTTGTTGACCCCCAGCTTATCGAAGCGCACCGCCTTCTCGAGTATGATGCGGTACTGCGCGCTCTCCGTCATCTTCTCGAACCAGTCGAGGATCATCCGGCCGTTCTCGTCCAGGGTGTAGTTGAACTTCACTTCACCCTTGTCCGGCGAGTTATCCATGCGGAAAGTCTTCTCCCCCATCTTTGCCACCGGCAACCCGGATTCGAGGGGAGTCTTGAACCAGTTGAGCTTTTCCGCCAGCGTCCAGATCTGTTTCACGTCCGCTTCGCTCAACTGGCACACCAGCGGGTCCTCTTCCTTCGGCGCTTCGCGGTATTCGGCGCGCCCGTGCTTGTCCAGTGTGATCTCTACATAAGCGGGCGCGGAGCCCGGAAAACTCTTGGAGTAGAAAATTGTCGGCAGATCCGCCGCATAAGCCAGTCCCGCCGCCAACAGAAGCGCCAGTATCCTCATCGGCAAACCCCAAGCCGGGGACGGCCGCTTCGCGCGGCATGACAAATCGCCACGGCCACGGCATCCGAAGCGTCTTCCGATTCCAGCCGTTCGGGAAGCTTCAACAGGCTTTGCACCATGAACTGCACCTGCTTTTTCTCCGCGCGGCCATAGCCTACCACGCTGCTCTTGACCTCGAGCGGGGAGTACTCACCCAACTTCAGCCCCGCTTCCGCCACCGCGTACAACGCCACCCCGCGCGCGTGGGCCAGCGTCAGCGCCGACTTTACGTTCAGCGCGTGGAACACCCCCTCGACCGCGGCCTCATCCGGACAATGCTCCCCGATAATGCGCCTGAGCCCCTTGCCGATCTCGAGCAGCCTCAACCGCAATGGCTCCCTGGGATCGGTACGGATCACTCCGCTGGCCACAAGCCGGTGATCGCGGCCATCCGTGTCGACCACCCCGTAGCCGGTGCGCTCCGTCCCGCAGTCGATCCCGAGGACACGCATAAAGTTGAAGCCTAGCTCGCCAGCGCTTCCATTTCCTTCTCGTCGATGTCGAAGTTCGACCACACGTTCTGGACATCGTCGTGCTCTTCCAGGGCTTCGGTCATCTTCAGCATCGCCTGCGCCTGCTTGCCCTCGAGTTTCATCAATGTCTTCGGCAGCATTGCGATTTCCGCCGATACCGGCTCGAACCCGCTCTTCTGAATGGCTTCGAGTATGCTGAAGTGCGCTTCGGGCGAAGTCAGAATCTCCCAATTTGTTCCATCGTTGCGGAGATCGTCGGCGCCCGCCTCGAGCACCAGATTCATCATGGTGTCTTCGTCCGCCTTATCCATCTCGATGAGAATCTGGCTCTTCCGCTCGAACATCCAGTTCACGCTGCCCGCCTCACCGAGGTTTCCGCCGTTTTTCGAAAACAGATGACGAATCTCTGAAACCGTGCGATTGCGATTGTCCGTCGCTACCTTCACCAATACGGCGGCGCCGCCGGGGCCGTAGCCCTCATACACAATCTCATCCAATTGCCCGCCTTCGAGCTCACCCGTTCCGCGCATGATGGCGCGCTTGATGTTGTCGGCCGGCATGCTGACTGCTTTGGCGGCCAGCACGGCGGTTCGCAACCGGGCGTTCGAATCAGGATCGCCGCCGCCGTTGCGGGCGGCCACCATGATTTCCTTGATCAGCCGCGTAAAGACTTTTCCGCGCTTGGCGTCAATAGCGGCTTTCTTGTGCTTGATCGTATGCCACTTGGAATGGCCTGACATGAATACCTCGAAAACCTACGGTAGGAAGTTCAATTCAGAATAGCAAACAAACCCCTACGGCTCAATGGAGTTGGCGTGCCGCTTGCGTGCCGCCGCGCCCGGCAAAAAAAACCCTCCGGGTGGGAAGCCGGAGGGTTGGAGGCATTGCGAGCTTTAGTTGGCACAAACGGTCTTATGCCGGACCCTACAAGGAGAGCTCGCGTATTTGCGTCTTTGGTGTAGTCATCTGAGTTATGAGACGCTGACGCCACACGTGTGGTTTCAAAGTCACACATCTGTTAGTACTCCCGACGCAATTAATTTCGCGACGGCCTCGAAGCGCGGGGTAAAAGGCGCGTCAGAGGCTGGTTCTGAAGCCGCAAGCCTCAATAAATGATAGACTTGCTCCAACCTTGGGCTGGTCTGTAGAGGACGGAGAAACTCCAGCGCCCGAGCCGCGCACAGACCTTCGATGGCCAGCACATACCGTGTATTGCGCACAATCTGTTGCAGTTTTAAGGCGGAAGCCATGCCCATGCTTACGAAGTCTTCCTTATTCCCGCTGGTCGGAATACTCCCCACGGTCGCCGGCGACGCCAGCACCCGGTTCTCTCCCACCAGCGCCGCCGCCGTTACTTGAGGCATCATATACCCCGATTCCAACCCCGCCTCCCGCGCCAGAAACGGCGGCAGTCCCTCGCTCAAGGCGGGATTCACCAGCCGGTCCACCCGTCGCTCTGAAATTCCGGCCAGAGAGGTTAACGCAATGGCAAGGTAGTCGAGTTGCAGCGCCACCGGCTCCCCGTGAAAATTTCCGGCCGATAGAATCTCGTTTCCGAAGACGAGCGGATTGTCGGTGGCGGCGTTCAGTTCGATGGCGAACACGGCTGCCGCCGTCCGGATGGCATCATGAACCGCTCCATGCACTTGCGGAGCGCAGCGAAGCGCATAGGCGTCCTGCACGCGCGGGCAGTGGCGGTGCGATTCCCGGATCATGCTGCCCTCCATCAACCGCCTCATCCTCTCCGCGCTCGCGAGCTGCCCTGGATGCGGCCGGGCGGCGTGCGCCCGCGGATCAAACGCGCGCGGCGTGCCGTGCAGGGAATCCGTCGTCAGCGCGCAGAACACGTCGGCCGTGACGGCAAGCGTTCGCGCCGCCTCCAATTCCAGGCAGCCGATGGCCAGCATGGCCTGCGTGCCGTTGATGAGCGAAATTCCCTCCTTCGGGGCCAGCGTCAAAGGCTCGAGCCCCACAGTCCGCAGCGCTTCTCCTCCCTTGAACCGCCGTCCCTCGTGCTCGGCCTCCCCTTCTCCCATCAGAACGAGGGCGATATGCGCCAGCGGCGCCAGGTCCCCGCTCGCTCCGACACTCCCGCGCGATGGCACGACGGGGGTTACGCCTCTGTTCAGCAGATCGCACAGACGCTCCGCCGCCACCGGACGGATACCGCTCAGCCCCTTGGCCAGCACGTTAGCCCGAATCAGCATCATGGCGCGCACCACCTCGCCCGCCAGCGGCTCCCCTACCCCGCAAGCGTGCGAGCGCACGACGTTACGTTGCAGATGTTCGAGTTCTCCGGCGGTAATGCGCCGGTCGGCAAGCAGCCCCACACCCGTATTTACGGCATAAACCGGCTCTTCACCCGCCGCGAGCGTTTCCACCACGTCCCGCGAATCCGCCATCCTCCGCAGGGCATCCCCGCTGATGGAAACCTGCTCTTTTCCCGCCGCCACAACGGCCACCTGTGGCAGCGTGAGACTCTCTCCGTTGAGAATCACCATGATTTCAGACTAGCTTTAAGTAGTGCCGCATGCCTGAAGGGAACTTCCAATACTGCGACGTCAGCCTGCCCGTACCGCTCGACCGGATCTTCACATATTCTCTTCCCGAGACGCTTCGCCACCGTGTGAAGCGGGGCTGCCGGATCCTGGCGCCGTTCGGGCAGCGGAAACTGGCGGGCGTCGTGGTCCGCGTTCACGATGAGCATCCCGGTGTCGAAACACGCCAGGCCATGCAACTGCTTGGAGAAGAGCCGGCGCTCGAGGAAGACCTCCTGAGCCTCGGCTCCTGGATTGCGCACTACTACTGCGCTCCGCTTGGTGAAGTGCTGCGCGCGATGATCCCGCTCTCATCGGAAGTTCGCCGCGGCAAAGTATACTCGCTTACGGACGCGGGAAGGGACGTGGCGCGGCAGCAGTTGATCGGCGAAGAGAGCGAGGATCCGGTCATTGTCATCCTGCGCCTGCTCGAACATCGCGCCCTCTCCGCCAACTACCTCGGCAGGAAGGTGAAGGACGCCGACAAGGCGCTTCGCTCCCTGCGGCGGAAAGGATTCGTCGAGGTCGAGGATACCGCCGCTCAAAGAGATCCACTGCGCGCGCCCGCCTCCAGCCTGCTGGTGGAGTTCCATTCCCGTGTCGAGGAAAAACTCCGTAAGCCGGAGCGTGAGTTGTTGTCGTTTCTCGAACTGCATCCGGGTTCACACAACCTTGCGGAGGTGGATGAGGCGGTGAAAGGAGCTTCCCAATCCGCGCGCGCGCTGGCGCGCCGCGGGCTCCTCACTTTGCGCCGCGCCACATCCATCCTCCATCAGGAGGGGATTCGGGAACGGCATGCGCTGAACCCTCACCAGCAGGAGGCGCTCGAGCAGATCCGCGCCGGGCTCGAAGCGCGGCGTTTTCAGACTTTCCTGCTGCAAGGCGTGACCGGTTCCGGGAAGACCGAAGTCTATCTCCGCGCCATCGAGGCCGCCCTCGCCCAGGACCGCGGCACTCTCATGCTCGTTCCGGAAATTGCCCTCACCCCCGCCGTAAGCAGCCAGTTCTTCGAGCGTTTTGGCGAGCGTGTCGCCATCCTTCATTCGGCCTTCAGCGGCTCCGAGCGCGCCGAACAATGGCGCGCCATCCGCGCGGGCAACGCCATGGTGGTGGTGGGTACCCGGTCCGGCGTGTTCGCCCCCGTCCAGAACCTGGGGCTGATTGTGGTGGACGAAGAGCACGATCAAAGCTACAAACAGGAGGAAACACCGCGCTACAACGGGCGGGACGTGGCGATTGTCCGCGCCCGGGCCGCCGGAGCCTGCGTGCTTCTCGGCTCCGCCACCCCAAGTCTCGAATCCCGCTATAACGTTCAACGCGGCAAGTATTCGCTGCTCGAACTGCCCGTCCGCATCGCGGACCGCCCCATGCCCGTAGTCGAAACCATCGACATGAGGCAGGAGTTTCTCGATACCCGCAAACAGGCCACCTTCTCCCGGCGGCTGCTCGAAGAGATCGCTTCCCGCCTCGAGGCCCGCGAGCAGGTGATGATTCTCCATAACCGCCGGGGATTTTCGAGTTTTGCCGCCTGCCGCTCCTGCGGCGAGCGCGTGGAATGCCGCAACTGCGCGGTCACCCTTACCTACCACCACCGCGACCGGCGCATGCTCTGCCACTACTGCAACTACGCCGAACGTCCTCCCAAACGCTGCCCGAAATGCGATAGCGAGCATGTCTACTTCCTCGGCACGGGAGCCGAGAAGGTAGAGGAAGAGTTGCACCTCGCCTTCCCGCGTGCCCGCGTCGTGCGCATGGACCGCGACACCGTCAGCGGCAAACGCAAATTTGAAACCATCCTCCACGGCTTCCGCGCTCATGAGTACGACATCCTCGTGGGCACCCAGATGATCGCCAAGGGACACGATATTCCCAACGTCACGCTGGTGGGCGTGGTTTCGGCCGACATTGGCCTCGGCATGCCCGATTTCCGCGCCGCTGAACGGACCTTCCAACTGCTGACACAGGTTGCCGGACGCGCCGGGCGCGGCCAGACTCCTGGAGTGGTCATCGTCCAGACAGTCAATCCCGATCATTACGCCGTCCGCTTCGCCGCGCTCCAGGATTACCGGCAGTTCTACGAAAAAGAGATCCAGTTTCGCCGCATGATGCGCTATCCTCCGTTCGCCGCCCTCGCCAATGTCATGGTTCGCAGCCGCAGCCAGCAGCAGGCTCTCGAAATGAGCGCCGGAATCGGCAACTTTTTCGGCCCCTCGCCGCGGGATCTGAAGATCCTCGGCCCAGCCGAGGCGCCCATTCCCCGCCTCAAGGAGGAGTTCCGCTATCAACTGCTGCTCAAGGCCGCCAACCGCAAACGGCTCAACGAACTGCTCCACAGCCTTCGCGCCTACGCCGAGCAGCGCCACTGGCCGCCCACCTCGCTTGTCATTGACGTCGATCCGCTCAGTCTGTTGTAATCGCGTGAACCGTGCGGGACTTCGAGATCATCAACGAGAACCTGCGAAATGCCCTCGCCGCTTTCTCCTACGTGCGCCATTCCGGCGAGGTAGGCGAGACCCCGGGCGCGAGCCTCGTCCACGCCGGAGTCAATTACAGCCTCTTCAACACCGCCCTGCTCACCGAACCTGTTCCGGGCGGCCCTGTTCCCTTCAGCAAAGTGTTGGATGAGGCCGAGAGTTTCTTCAGGAAGCGCTCGGCGCCATGGTCGCTGTGGTTTTGCGATGATCTGTTCACTTCCTCGGAGCGCCGCCGGTCACGCATCTCGATGGCCACGCGCGGACTGCGTCTCATGATGGAAGCCCCCGGCATGATCGCCCGCCAGATCAGCGAACCGGACCGTGCCCTGCCGGAGTTTGACTGCCGCCCCGTGGGCGATGCCCGCACGCGCGCCGATTTCAGCCGCATCATGTCCGAGGCTTTTCAGGTTCCACCCGGCATGGCGGACGATGTGTATTCGGGCGAACATCTATGGCAGGGCCCCCTGCGCGGCTTCATAGCCTACGTGAATGACGAGCCCGTGTCGACAACCGGCATCGTCGCCGGCGGTGATTCCATCGGCGTATATGCCGTGGCGACAATGCCGCGGATGCAGCGCCGGGGCTACGGTGAAGCGCTCATGCGGCGCGCGATTCATCTCGTTCGCCTCGAAACCGGCATCACCCGCAGCGTCCTCCAGTCAAGCGCGGCGGGCTACCAGCTCTACCTCCGCATGGGTTACCGGAACGTGACTCGCTTTTCCGTTTACGTCAAGGCGTAAGACGAGGATTCCACCCTTGTGCGGGGCCCGGGCGGTGCTAGAATCTTCACTTCATGCCGGAATACGCAATCGGAGTGGATCTCGGCGGTACAAATCTGAAAGCAGCCGCCATCTCGTCCAGCGGGGAGATGCTGGAGCGCACCAACGCAACCACGGATCTGACTCAGGGTCCCGAACGCGTCGTCGACGACATCGTCGACTGCATCGAATCGCTTCGCGGCCGCTTTGCGGGCTCGCGCCTCGCCGGCGCCGGCATCGGCGTTCCAGGATTCATCCGCATGGCCGAAGGCTTCATCGTCGGCTCGCACAATCTGCCCCCGCTCAATAACTACCCCATCCGGGACGCCATCGAAAAGCGTCTCGGAACCAAAGTGTTCCTCGAGAATGACGCCAACGCGGCCGCACTCGGCGAGAAATGGATGGGCGCGGGCCGCGATGTCGACGATCTGGTTCTGCTTACACTGGGCACGGGCATCGGGGGCGGCGTCATTTCGCGCGGGCGGGTCATGCACGGCTTCGTGGGAATGGCGGCCGAACTGGGACACATCACCGTGGTCCCCAATGGCAATCCCTGCGGCTGCGGCAACCGCGGATGCGTGGAAAAACACGCTTCCGCAACCGCCATCGAGAGCATGGCGAATCTTCTCGCCCTCGGGCAGAATCTCACCGCCAAGGACGTCTACGATCTTGCCGCCGCCGGCGACGAACGGGCGCGCGCCATCTTCAGGACGATGGGCCAATGCCTGGGGATTGCCGTCGCCAACCTCATCAATATTTTTAACTACCCGCTCTACCTGATGAGCGGCGGAGTACTGGCCGCCTGGGATTATTTCTACCCGGCGCTGCTCGAGGAAGTCCAATGGCGCAGCTTTACCTTCCGCAACACCGGCACGAGGATCGAGAAAGCGCTTCTCGGAAGTGAGGCTGGGCTCTACGGCGCGGCCTATCTTCCGATGCAGGCGCCAACGGTGGCCGCGCACTGAGAGGTTGGCGCGCCGCCCCGCCGGCGCCCCTACACTGAAATAAGGGATGTCATGACGCTCGAAAAGAGGCAAACGGGTGCATCTCGTAGCCATGACAGGAACCCGATCGTGGACCGAAAACACGAAAACAAGCACGGCGCTGTATGCCGCCGGGAATGAGGTGAAAAGGCAGTGATCATGTTTCAAGCCGTTGTCAGCCGTCCGGATAGCTCCGAATACGGCGAACATTACGCCGAGTACGTGCGGATCGTGCGCGATGGCGATATCAGAAAAACGCTTCTATCGCAGTTGGAAGACACGCTCGTCACCTTGCGCGCTCTTACTCCCGAACAGACCTTCCTACGCTACGCCGCCGGGAAATGGAGTATCCGCGAGGTGTTGGGCCATATCATCGACGCCGAGCGTATCTTCGCCTACAGGGCTTTGCGATTCGCACGGAATGACCAGACGCCGCTCCACGGCTTCGAGCAGGACGGCTACATTGCTCCCGCCCGTTTCGACGAACGGCCATTTGAGAACCTGCTCGAGGAGTTCGAAACCGTGCGCCGGTGCACTCTGCTGCTGCTCGGTGGATTCGATGAAGCGGCTTGGCAACGCCGCGGGGTGGCGAGCGGAGCCGAAATCACGGTGCGCGCGCTGGCCTATGTGATTGCAGGCCATGAACTCCACCACATGAATATTGTGCGCCAGCGGTACTTGAAATAGAGGGAGGAGGGAGGCCGGCGGGGCAATCGTCCTAATTCCTATGGACAATTAGACAATCCCCTGCTACCATACCTTCATGCCCTCGCTTTCCCACCTCCGTACCCTGGAGGCGGAATCCATCCACATCCTGCGCGAAGTGGCCGCCGAGTTTGCCCGGCCCGTCATGCTGTACTCCATCGGGAAAGACTCCTCGGTGATGCTCCGCCTCGCCCAGAAGGCCTTCTACCCAGGCCGGATACCCTTCCCGCTCCTCCATGTCGACACCACCTATAAGTTCAAGGAAATGATCGAATTCCGGGACTGGTATCCCGCCTCGATCGGCGCGGATTTGCGCGTCTATGTGAATCGCGAGGCGAGGGACGCCGGGGCCAATCCCGTGACGCTCGGCACCGCCAAGTGCTGCGGGTTGCTGAAGACCCGCGCCCTGCTGAACGCCCTGAGCGAAGGAGGCTACGATGCCGCCTTCGGAGGCGCGCGGCGCGACGAAGAGAAATCCCGGGCCAAGGAACGGATCTACTCGTTCCGCGACCAGTACGGGCAGTGGGACCCCAAGAACCAGCGCCCGGAATTATGGAACGTATTCAACAGCCGGATCGATAAGGGGCAGTCCATCCGCGTCTTTCCGCTATCCAACTGGACCGAACTCGACGTCTGGCACTACATTCACCTCGAGAACATCCCCGTGGTGCCGCTCTACTTCGCCAAGCCCAGGCCGATGGTGGTGCGCGGCGGCTCCCTCATCCCACCCGAGCATAACGTGATTCCGCTTCTGCCCGGAGAGGCTCCGCAAATGGTGATGTGCCGCATGCGCTCGCTGGGGTGCACGCCCTGTACCGGAGCCATCCGCTCCGAGGCCGCCACCGTACCGGCGATCATCGAGGAATTGCTGCGCTTCCGGCGTTCGGAGCGCGAGAACCGGATCATCGATCACGACCAGGAAGGTTCCATGGAATTGAAGAAACGCGAGGGTTATTTCTAATGATCGCGGCCGAGACCAATCGCGAATCGCTTTCCCCAGAGTCCCTGTCGATCGACGAATTTCTGGCGCGGGAGTTGAACAAGGACCTGCTGAGATTTTCCACCGCCGGCAGCGTGGATGACGGCAAGTCCACCCTCATCGGACGTCTGCTGTATGACGCGCGCGGCATCTACGATGACCAGTTGGATTCCATTCGTAAGAGCAAAGTGAACCGTTCGAGCGGGGCCATCGATTTTTCCCTCCTCACCGACGGCCTTCGCGCTGAACGCGAGCAGGGCATCACCATCGACGTCGCCTACCGCTACTTCTCGACGCCGCGCCGCAAGTTCATCATCGCGGATACGCCCGGCCACGAACAATATACGCGCAACATGGCCACGGGCGCCTCGACCGCGCAACTCGCCATCGTTCTCGTGGACGCGCGCAACGGAGTGCTTCCACAAACACGCCGCCACGCCACCATCTCGGCGCTGCTGGGCATTCCACGTCTCGTGCTTGCCGTGAACAAGATGGACCTGGTGGACTATTCCCGGGAAGTATTCGAGAAGATCCGGTCGGATTTCTTCGCATTCACAAGTGATTTTGGATTCGAGGAGATCCAACCCATACCCATCAGCGCGCTCGAGGGAGAGAACGTCGCGCGCCGTGGCGGGCAAATGCACTGGTACGGCGGTCCGGCCCTGCTCGAATACCTGGAAACCGTGCCCGTGTCGGAGGATACACGCTCGCGCCCGTTGCGTTTTCCCGTGCAGTACGTAATCCGTCCTGACCAGCACTTCCGCGGCTACGCCGGCCAGATTGCGAGCGGAACGCTGCGCGTGGGCGACCGCGTTGCCGTTCTTCCCTCGGGCCAGTCGAGCCGCGTTGCCTCCATCACCACGTTCGACGGCGACATGCAGTCCGCCCATGCGCCAATGTCCGTCACGGTCACTCTCGAGGACGAGCGGGACATCAGCCGTGGAGACATGCTGACGCACCTCGATGACCAGCCGTATGTTTCCCGCCGGTTCGAAGCGAACCTGGTCTGGATGACCGAGGACCCGCTGGCGGCCGGCCGGAGTCTGCTCCTGAAGCACAGCGCGCAGCAGGTATCGGCGCGAGTACACTCCATCGAGAGCCGTCTCGATATCGGCACAATGGAGCGGAAACCGGCCGCCACTCTTTCCCTGAACGACATCGGGACCGTGAGGATCGATGCAAGCCGCCCCATTTTTTTCGACCGTTACCGCGATAACCGCCTGACAGGCGCGTTCATTCTGATCGACCCTCTCACGAACAGCACCGTGGGCGCGGGGATGATTCAATCGGCCGTTCGGCGCCAGACCGTCGATCTCGGTCACGTTACTCCCGAAGAGCGGTACGCGAGAAACGGCCACGGCCCGGCGCTGCTCGCGCTGGCCAACGGCCCGCTCGCGCTGCGTCTGGAACGGCGGTTGTTTGATCACGGCTGCCAGGTGATCGCGGCCGCCCAGGGAGCGCACACCGCCGCGCTTTATGCGGCCGGGTTAATCGTTATTTCGCCGTCGTTCACCGGCGAGCGGGCTATAGACCTCAACCATCTGCCGCTGCCCGGGGACGAAGAAGCGGCCGTCGACGCCATCATGGCCTACCTCGAACAGAACGGCATCCTGGCTACGGACCGCTTCAGCAGCGGAGAAGGCATCTGACATGGAACACGATCTGAATCCCGCGGAACTCGTCGCTTCGCAACTGGCATCGGAGCCGGCGGCCTGCCTCACGTGCAGCTTTCAGGCCGAGGATATGGTGGTGCTCGACATGGCGCGCAAGGTTCGTCCGGACATACCGGTGCTGTTCCTTGAAACGGGTTACCACTTTGCCGATACCTACGCCTATCGTGACCGCTACGCGCGCGAATGGAATCTGCAACTGATCAATCTTCTCCCGGCCACCACGGTTGCGGAACACGAGGCGCGGTTCGGAAAGCTGTATCAGACACAACCCACCGAGTGCTGCCGGATTCGCAAGGTAGAACCGCTTTTCCGCGGATTGGGCCCCTATAGCCTCTGGTTGACGGGCTTACGGCGCGAACAGTCGCCGACGCGCGCCAACCTGAGGCAGGTCGAGACCCATGTGCTTCCGGACGGCCGCGGCATTTTGAAGGTGAGCCCGCTTGCGGCCTGGACCAACAAAGACGTCTGGGCATATCTGAAAGCGAATGCCATTGATCCGCTTCCGCTTTACGATAACGGCTACACGAGTATCGGGTGCGAACCCTGCACCCAACCGCCGCTCGATCCGGAAAATCCGCGTTCCGGCAGGTGGGCGGGCGCGGGGAAACTCGAGTGCGGCATTCACACGTTTTCCGGGAAGCGCTAAGAGGAGGACCTTCGATGACTACACTGGCAGGATTTCTGATTGCACTGACCATCGGCCTCACCGGCATCGGCGGCGGCGTGCTCACGGCGCCCGTCTTGCTGCTCTTCCTCGGAATGCCCGCGTCCTTGGCCGTCGGAACCGCTCTCGTGTTCGTCGCCATCGTGAAGTTGTTCGCGGCTCCCATGTTCGTCATCCGCGGACAGGTGAACTACCGCGTCCTCGCTCTGCTCCTCGCGGGAGGGCTTCCCGGAGCGTTGTGCGGCAGCCTCCTGCTCGAAAAACTGCACACCAAGGGACTCAACGGGCCTTTGCTGTTGCTGTTGGGCCTCACCATCGTCTTCTCGGCTTCCATCAATTTCCTGCGTAAGCAATCGGGCGCCGTCAACGGAA
Source organism: Bryobacteraceae bacterium (assembly GCA_019187195.1). Classification (GTDB taxonomy): domain Bacteria; phylum Acidobacteriota; class Terriglobia; order Bryobacterales; family Bryobacteraceae; genus CADEFT01. The sequence goes on along the minus strand of JABAQT010000025.1, from coordinate 29,584 downwards.
CCAGCAAGCTCAAGCGCCTGCCGTTCATTTCGCTGCCCATTGGCGTCGAGGTCGGCTTTTCGAGCGCCGGCGCCGGGGCGCTCGGGTCCCTGGCCTTGATGCATTGGACAACACTCACCGCCGCCGAGGTAGTGGGCACGGATATCCTGTTCGGATTCGGCTTGTCCGTTGCCGCCGGCTCCATTCATCTCTCCTATGGCGGCGTCGACTCCAACGTCCTCCGGTTGCTCTTGCTCGGCGGGGTGCCGGGTTCCCTGCTCGGCGCGTGGCTCGCTACCATCTTTCCCACCCGCGCGCTGCGCAAAGGACTCTCCGTGTGGCTGATCTACTTAGGCGCGAATCTCTGCTGGCGCGGCATTGGGTCGCTGGCGCACTGAGCAATCAACGTGGAAGATTGCTTCGGCGGACTCGAAGCCGGCGGCACGAAGTTTGTCTGCGCGGTTGGAACCGGACCATCGGACCTGCGGGAGCGCACGGAGTTTCCCACCACCTCGCCCGGTGAGACCATCCGCTCCGCCGTCGCGTTCTTCAACGCCTGCTCCTCCCACGCAAAGCTGAAGGCGATCGGAATCGGCTCCTTTGGCCCCATCGATCTTCATCCGGACTCTCCCACTTTCGGCTGCATTACGTCCACGCCGAAACAGGGGTGGCGAAACTTTGACATCGTGGGAGCCATCCGGTCTGGCGCCGGCGTTTCGCGGGTGGCATTCGATACCGACGTCAATGCCGCGGCGCTCGGAGAGGCTCGATGGGGCGCGGCCCTTGACCTCGACACATTTGTTTATCTCACCATCGGCACGGGAATCGGCGGCGGCGCCATGGTGAACGGCCGCCTGCTGCATGGCCTGCTCCATCCGGAAATGGGCCACATGCGCGTGCCACACGACCGGCGGGCCGATCCATTCGCGGGCTGCTGTCCCTGGCACGGCGACTGCCTCGAGGGCCTGGCTTCCGGAGAAGCGATGCGCCGGCGGTGGGGAATGCCCGGCCATTTGATTCCTCCCGGCCACGCGGCATGGAGCCTTGAAGTCAACTATCTCGCCTCCGCTCTGGTGAACCTCATCTGCTCGATGTCCCCGCAACGGCTGATACTTGGAGGCGGTGTGATGCAAGGGCTCGACCTGCCGGCGCTCCACGATGCCGTCCGCGAACTCCTCAATGGCTACTTGCAGGCCGCGCCCATTCTCGACCACATCAGCGAGTACATCGTCCGCCCGCGACTGGGCGCCAACGCCGGAGTGCTGGGAGCCATCGCTTTGGCTCAGAGCGCCGCCAATCCGTAACATCAGACTCAAACTCGCGCTGGATGCGATAATGACAGATTCAGACCTGAGTCCAGGCCTGATTATTCCAAGGAGTCCACGTTGAGTCCAACTGTCCATGTCGAGCAAGTGCTCGAAACCATTAAGAAACGCAACCCCGGCGAACCGGAGTTCCTGCAGGCGGTTGTGGAAGTTCTCCGCTCCATCACGCCCGTTCTTGAAAGACGTCCCGAATACATCGAAACACGCGTCCTCGATCGAATGGTCGAACCGGAGCGTGTCGTCATGTTCCGCGTTCCGTGGCAGGACGACCAGGGCCGGTCCCAGGTGAACCGCGGTTTTCGCGTCCAGTTTTCCAGCGCGATCGGTCCCTACAAGGGGGGCCTCCGCTTTCATCCCACCGTTTACCTGGGCATCCTGAAGTTCCTCGCCTTCGAGCAGGTCTTCAAGAATTCCCTCACCACCCTGCCCATGGGCGGCGGCAAGGGCGGATCGGATTTCGACCCCAAGGGCAAGTCCGATGGCGAAGTGATGCGCTTCTGCCAGAGTTTCATGACCGAACTGTTCAAGCACATCGATCCCGACACGGACGTTCCCGCCGGTGACATCGGCGTCGGCGGACGCGAGATCGGCTACCTGTTCGGCCAGTATAAGCGCATCCGCAACGAGTTTACCGGTGTGCTCACCGGCAAGGGCCTCTCCTGGGGCGGTTCGCTCATTCGCCCGGAAGCAACCGGCTACGGCTGTGTATATTTCTGCGAGCAGATGCTGAGAACCCGCGGCGAGGATTTCCGCGGAAAGACCTGCCTCGTCTCCGGCTCGGGCAATGTGGCGCAGTACACCATCGAGAAGCTTAACGAACTCGGCGCGAAATGCATCACGCTGTCGGATTCCGAAGGCGTCATCCACGACAAGGACGGATTCGACCAGGAGAAGCTGAACTGGGTTATGGATCTGAAGAACGTCCGCCGCGGGCGGATCCGCGAGTATGTGGCCAAGTATCCCAAAGCCGAGTACTTCCCGGGCAAGCGGCCGTGGCACATCCCGGCCCAATGCGCTTTCCCGAGCGCCACGCAGAACGAAATCAGCGGCGAGGACGCGGCCGAGCTGCTCCGCAACGGCTGCTACCTGGTGGGCGAAGGCGCGAACATGCCGACCACACCGGAAGGCGTCGAGCGATTCCGCGCGGCAAAGATTCTCTATGGTCCCGGCAAGGCGGCCAACGCCGGCGGCGTCGCCACATCCGGACTCGAAATGGCGCAAAACTCGATGCGCATCTCCTGGAGCCGCCAGGAAGTGGACAGTAGGCTCAAGCAGATCATGATCTCGACGCACGACTCCGCCTGCGAGACAGCCAAGGAGTATGGCTTCCCGGGTGACTACGTAGTGGGCGCGAACATCGCCGGATTTGTCAGGGTGGCGGACGCGATGCTGGCCCAGGGTCTCGTCTAGCCCGCGGGCGGACCGCCCCCAGACGGTCCGCCCTCCAACGCGAATTGCAAAAGGATCTCCATGAAGCCGCCAGATCTTCGCGACCAGCTTCGATACGCCTACGATCCGCAGTTTCGCGGACTCCACAATCTCATGGCGCGCCGCGTGCGCACCATCCTGATGGTCTCCAACCCCTATGAGTCCTTCAGCATCTCGAGGGACTACTCGCTGATCCAGGACATCTACGGCGCGTCCCAACTGCTCCACCTGCAGAATGTGCCGCAGATTGTTACCGCCCTTTCCGGGGAGGAGGGGCTCGGCATCCTTGACAGCGAGCATTTCGACCTGGTTCTCGTCTCCGGCAACCTGCCCGACATGGACACCTCCGACTTCGGCCGGAAGGTGAAGGAAGCGCGGCCCGGGTTGCCCGTGGTCATGCTGGTCTTCGATGGTTCCTGGTTCGACCAGGCCTACCATGGCGCGGAGCCTCCCGGCATCGACAGAACTTTCGCCTGGCGCGGCAGCGCCAACGTCCTGCTCTCGATCACCAAACTGGTCGAGGACAGTCTCAACGTGGACCGCGACCTGAGCATCGCCTCCATCGGCATCATCCTGGTGATCGAGGACGCCGTCGAGCACTACTCGCTCATCCTGCCCCATCTTTATTCGATGCTCATGCAGCGCACCTTTCTGCTGGCGCCGGAGGGCATCAATGAGCGCGAACGCCAGATCCGCACTCGAGTCCGTCCGAAAGTGCTCCTCGCCCGCACCTTCGGTGAAGCCGCCGCGCTGTTTGAAAAGTACGAATCGTCTCTGGTCGGCATCATCTCCGACCTTCACACCTTCCACGACGATCGAATCGATCCGGAAACGGGGCCGCGATTCCTGCGCACCGCCGCGGCGCGCGCGCCCGGAGTGCCTCTGCTTGTGCATTCATCGGAGCCCGGCTCCGCCGATACCGCGAAAGCCGCCGGGGCGCGTGTTCTGAGCAAACACGGAGCCAATGTCAGAGCCGGCATCGAACAATTCATCCTCGAGGACGTCGGCTTCGGCGACTTCGAATTTCAACTTCCGGATGGAACCCGCGTCAACCGCGTCCGGAACCTGTGGGAAATGGAGCAGTCGCTGCACGCCGTGCCCGACGAATCGTTCGTGTTCCACGTCGGCCGCAACGACCTCTCGCAGTGGTTTCGCGCGCGCGGCGAAATCACGCTCGCCGCCGTGCTCCGCCCGCTCACCCTGGCGGACTTCCCCACTGTGGACGAACTCCGGGAATATGTCATCAATGCAATCTCGATCGCCCGCCGCGAGAAGTACCGCGGGGCGATCGCCGATTTCCGTCCTCCCGAATTCGATCCCGAGTACCCGTTCCTGGTGCTGGGGCGCGGCTCGATCGGCGGCAAGGGGCGCGGACTCGCTTTTGTCTTCCGGCAGTTGAGCAAGTGGTCGAAGGATGACAGGATCCAGGGCATGAAGGTCCGCCTGCCCCGCACCCTGGTGATCGGAGCCGATGAATCCGACGCCTTCCTCAGGGACAACCTCATTGACGTGACGGCGCTCGACTCGACCGCCGACGCCGAAGTCCAGAAACGTTTCGCGGATGGAGAGTTGAACCAGCATCTCAGGGAATCGCTCGAATTCTACGTGGATCGCGTGACGGCGCCCCTCGCGGTACGCTCATCCGGCCTGCTCGAGGACTCCCACCGCCAACCGCTCGCCGGGCTGTATGCCACCTACATGCTGCCCAACAACCACCCAAGCCGGGAAGTCCGGCTCCGGCAGTTGATGACCGCCGTGAAACTCGTTTACGCCTCGGCGTATCTCGAACGTCCGCGACGTTACCTCGAAGCCATAGGCCACGACCTCACCGAAGCCCGGATGGCGGTCATTATCCAGGAGATTGTCGGACGCCGCTACGGACGCTATTTCTATCCGGCAATCTCCGGCGTGGCGCAGTCCCACAACTACTATCCGGTCTTCCAGATGAAGCAGGAAGACGGCGTGGCGACGATCGCGCTTGGTTTGGGCAAGCAGGTGGTGGAAGGCGGCGACGCCGTGCGGTTCTGCCCCCGTTATCCCCAAGTCATGCCGCAGTTCCGGTCGCCCGCCGAGGTGATGCGGGTCGCACAGCGGGAGTTCTTCGCTCTCGATCTCGAGCGCAGTGAAGCCGACCTGCTCCACGGCCAGGATGCCACTCTGGTCCGCCTGCCGCTGTCGCAGGCCGAAGCCGATGGAACTCTTGCTCTCGCCGGCAGTGTCGTCGATACCGAAGAGGATCGTATCTACGACGGCATCGGCCGCCGCGGCAGCCGTGTCGTCACTTTCGCCCGTGTCCTCAAGCACAATCTCATCCCTCTTTGCGGCGTCCTCGACGAACTGTTCGAATCCTGCCGCCGCGATCTTGGCTTCGCCGTGGAAATCGAGTTTGCCGTCGATTACGACGTCTCGGGGCAAGGCGAACCGGAATTCTGTCTCCTGCAGATGAGACCGCTCGTCGCCCTGCGTGAGCGCTGTGACATCCTCCTCGACACCATTCCGCCCGAAAAACTACTCTGCCGTTCGCAGCGCGTGCTCGGCAACGGCGCCATTGAGGGACTGCGCGACATCGTCTACGTCGACCCCGCCACCTTCGACCGCGGCGCGAGCGCCGAAGCGGCCTCGACGGTTGGCGAGATCAATGAGCGGCTGCGCCGCGAGCGGCGTCACTACATCCTCATCGGTCCGGGGCGCTGGGGCTCCTTCGACCCATGGATCGGCATTCCGGTCGCCTGGCACATGATCTCCTGGGCGCGGCTGATTGTCGAAGTGCCCGCGCGCGATCTGCCGATGGAACCTTCCCAGGGAACACACTTCTTTCACAACATGACCTCCGCCGGCATCGGCTACTTCTCGCTGTGCGGCTCGAGCCCCGCGGAGTTCGTGCGGTGGGACACTCTCCGGAGGCTGCCCGGTGAGGAGATCGCGCCGGGAATCCGGCTCGTCAGGCTGGAACAACCGCTGATCGTGCGCATGGACGGACAGGCGCAGCACGGAATCATCGCCCTGTCCTGAAGCTCTACCTACGTTTCACCAGGCGGTTCGGCTTGCTCCAGATCACGCGCGCCACCAGCACCCGTCCCCGCGCTCCCCGCTCCCGCGCCACCTTCGAGAACATTCCCTCCGCATCCGTCACCCACGATTCCTCCGCCGTCATCGCCGCCGCTCCGAAATTGCCGTATGTGGCGCCCCGCTCGGGCAGCAGAATCTTCTCGGTCCTCCGCATCACCCGCAAATTCTCCGCATCCACCTGCGCCAGAAACAGCGGGGCCCGGTGCCGGATGACGTGATCGTTGTTCGCGCCCTTGCGCGTATACGCGAGAAACAGCCCATCACTGTGCGCCAGCCAGTGCTGCTGCGTGTTGTAACTCCCCAACTCCCCTCCGTCATCGAAAGTCCACTCCTTGATGGGTCCGTAGCGCAACCCGTCCTCGCTCACCGTGACGTATCCCTTCAGATCATTCCGAATCGTGAGAAAATACCGCCCGGCATACTTCACAATCGACGGCTCCACCAGCCCGCGGACAACGTTCAACTCATGCTCGCTTCCATGCCGCAAGTACTCGAGTTCGCGCCCGTCGAACCGGAACTGAGCTACCGTCACAGAATGCGGCGCCGAGGCGTTCGGCCCATGGTAAAACGGCAGCAACACGGTTCCATCGTCCATCTCGAGCCACTGCGCGCACGCGCTCCGCGCAAAGTTGAACCTTCTTTCCGCCGGCATCCGGATCGTCTTCCACGGCGACCACCTCCCGGTGCGGGGATCGAAGACCGCATACGCCGTCTGGTGCGAATGTGGCTTGTCGTCCAACTGGCGGCCCTGTTTGTCATAACGCACCTGCGCCCCGATCGCGATCAGTTTGCCGGTCTTGCCGTGCCACCCCGGTGTAACATCGGCCACGGCGATATCCACCGCGTCCGACTCCTTCCGCCATCCCAGTTCGGGTATCTCGATCGGGCCGGTCCACGTCTTGCCGAAATCCTGTGAAGTCATCGTGAAGAGCCCGGAATAGTAATCCGAGGTGAACAGATGCTTCTGGAGGGTGATGGTGCTCAACGGAGCGCCCGCTTTGCCGAACCCCGGTATCGCGGCCGGCCGCGGATGGAACCACTGCCACTCCGGCGCTGTCTGGCCGGCGATGGTATCCACTTTCACCTCGAACGCCAGCGGTTCAACCGCCATGCACGCAACAGGCAACAACAGAAAGAACGCGAATAGCCGCATGAAGCGATCATAAAACGAAAAAGCCGGCCCCCTCCCTGGGAGAGGGCCGGCAGGGGAGAAAAGCCCCATCAGAAATACAGCTTCAAACCCATCTGGAAGATGCGCATGGGCTGGCGGAGCGAGCGCACTTCCGCCACACGAGGCCCGTCCGGAATGATCGAATCGTTCGACGCAAAACTCAGACCATTCGGCTGTCCGAACTGCGGCGTGTTGAATATGTTGAATCCTTCGGCGCGAAACTGCAGGCGGGCCTTCTCACCGAGCGGCGAGAGAACCCAGTTCTTACCGAACGAAAGGTCGAAACTGTGCAACCCCGGCGTGATCAGCACGTCGCTCGCGGCGCTGCCGTAATGGCACAACTCGGGATGGTTGTTGATGTTGCACTCCGTGCGGCGGAAGGCCGTGGGGTCGTACCAGAGTTGCCGCGTGGCGGCCCCAAACAGCCTGCCGTCACCGACGCGATCCGGATAAGATGGCGAACCGCCCGTGTTGTTGGCGCCGCCGGCCAGGGAGAACGGGAACCCCGTGCGCAGCGTGATAATGCCGCTGGTCTGCCATCCCCCCAGGACAGCCTTTGTGAAGCCCCTCGCGGAACTGAACACCGGCAGATCCCATACGTAGTTGATGGTCGCATTGTGAGTTACGTCGAAGCCATAGCGCCCGCGGTTGGCCCGCCGGTTATTCGGGTCCTGGTAGGCCGATTGCACACCGCCCGAAGGATCATTTCGTCCGTAACCTTCTCCGAGCGCCTTGCCGAATGTATAGGCGAGGCCCGCCGTAAACCCGTGGCTGTAGCGCTTCTGCACCTGAACCTGCAGCGCGTTGTAATTGGCGTTGGCGAAACTGTCCAGATAACGGATGTTGCCGAGCAGACGGGGCACGTTGCCCTCCCCGCGGCTCACATACGCCTGCCACGGGCGGCGGCTGTTGAAGTCCGTGTTGGTCGATGGCGAGGCCGCGTTGAAGTTGCTTATCGTATTGTCGATGTGGCTGGTCTTGCTGCCGACATAGCCGATCGTAATGATCGTGCTCATTGGGAGTTCGCGCTGGATGTCGAGGCTCCATTGCCATACGGTGCTCGCACGGTTGTCCGGAGTAAACGCAAGCACGTTCGTGCGCGCCGCCGTCGAACCTTGTCCCGGGAAAGGGTTGTCGAGCGTCAGCACGGGTTGGCCCGGGCGGAACTTGCGCGTCGAGGCCGTATAATCGCGGCCGCCGTAGGTTCCCGTAAGAGTCAACGCCGGATCATCCACCTGGTTGAAACCGAAAGTCCCCGAATAGGGCGGCTGCAGGTCGAGAATCGTCATGTTGTTCATCTGCTGCACGTTGGCGTACCATCCGGCTCCGGTTCGAATCACCCACTTGCTGGTGGCGCGATAGGCAATGCCAACACGCGGCATGAAGTAACGATTGTCCGTCCGGTAAAAGTCGAAGTCCGTATTCGGCTCCGGCACGACTGTCGGCAGCATGCGCCCATCGGTGGCTTGCGTCAGGATGTCCAGGCGCAGCGAGCGCCACTTCTTGTTCAGATCGTGCGGAACGGAGAAGTAATCCCACCGCAGGCCAAGGCTTACGGTGAGCTTCCGCGTAGCTCGCCATTCGTCCTGGAAATAGGCGCCGTAACGGTTCTGCCGCGGCGCGGTCCACGTAAGTCCCTCCGCGGATGAACTGGACGTGGGGAACCCCATCAGCCAACCCGCCAGATTGTAGCCGCCGGGACAGCACCCGAGATTCCCAAGCGGGACGTTGGCGGCGGCCCGGTCCAGGCCATACCGCAAGTACTCCATGCCGGTTTTGAAGTTATGCTTCCCTCGTATGAACGAGAAGTTGTCTGAAAACTGATAGATGCCGTTCAGGTCAAAACGGGCGCCGCCGTCGCCTCCAAGAATGCCCGTCGGCGGTATTCCCGTCTCATCCTTCCGGAACTTGCGGTTGTTGTCCACCGCCACGCGAAACTGGCCGATGCCCAGCGTATCGGGATCAAAATCCGTGTTGCTGCGCGGGCTTGTCTGGTCGTTGTTCACTTTGTTGAAGCCCACGCGAAATTCGTTCAATGTCGACGGATTGAAAGTATGCAGGTGCTGGAAGGCGACATTGTAGTTCTGTATGCGCTGCGTGCTCGGGAAGTTCGGGTTGATGTTGTTGATGACGTAGTCGCCTTGCATGGTGGCGAAACGTCCGAAGATCCGGTCTTTCTCGCTGAACTGGTGATCGACCCGGGCAAAATACTGGTTCTGATACAGGATATTGGGCACTGTGCGAATCACGTTGATGTCCAGCGTATCCTCCGGAGCAAAGTCAGGGAGCGGCTGATACTTGTTGATGAAGTTCTGCGCGTTCTTGTTGATCATGCTGGGAGGAATGATGTTCGTGATCCTGCCCGTGGAATCGCGAAACGGTTCGCCTGTCCGGGGATCGTAGATGATCACCGGATTACGCACGGGAGCCCCGTTGCGGATCAGTGGAGTCAGCAGCGCGGAAAAATCGCCGTTGCGGAAAGCCTGAGGAAACCAGAACGCCTGCTGAACCGACTCCTCCGTTTGCCGCGTCCCTTCGTAGTTGAAGCTCCAGAACGTGCGATCCTTTCCGTTGTAACCCGGCAGCTTCACCGGCCCGGCAAGCCAGGCGCCGAATTGATTGCGCCGCAGCCGGTTCTTCGACGCCTGCGCGGCGCCGGGAGGCAGTTGAAAATTGAGGAAGTAATCCTTCGCATCGAGCGCGTCATTGCGGAGAAACTCGAAGAACGCGCCGTGAAAATCGTTGCTGCCGGACTTCAGCGCCACCTGTACGTTCGCGCCGTTGTTCATGCCGTACTCCGCTGAATAAGAACCCGTGTGAACTTTCACCTCTTCAATCGCGTCGATCGACGGATTGAAATAGACGGTGTTCACCAGCGGTTCGCTCGCAATCACACCGTCCAGCGTCACGCGCTGATTGGCGTCGCGCTGGCCGTTGGCGCTCACCTGTGTCGCGCCCGGAAAAAACGAACCGGCGGTGGACAAGGGACTCATGCCCATGCGGGTTCCAAACTGCACGCCGGGAGTCAGAACCAGCAGGCTCGCAAAGTTACGGTTGACGATCGGCAACTCGACCACGCGCTGGTGGTCAATGGTTGAGCCCAGCGATGCGTCATCAGTCTTCAGTTCCACGCCGGTGGCGACTACTTCGACTTTTTCAGTCGCCGTGCCCACTTCCAATTCCACGTTCACGCGAGCCTTCTGCTGGTATTCCACGTGCACGCCGGTCGTGGTCTTAGCTTTGAATCCCTGCATGTCGACGGTAACCGTGTAGTCGCCGATCTCGATCAAGGGGAAGGAATAGTTGCCGTTGCCATCCGTCTTGGTCTGGCGGCGTTCGCCAGTCTGTGTACGCAGCAGCGTGACGGATGCGCCGGGCACCACCGCTCCCGTCGTGTCCGTAACTGTCCCGAGCACTTCTGTCGATGTTGTTTGTGAGGCAAGTTCGCCTGCCAGGCAAAAAGCGAGAACGAAGGTCGCGCGAAATAGCCGCATTTGCCGCCTCCTCAATACGTGGTAACTGCGATTTACCAATTAATCCTTACTGGGTTGGCATTGTAATGCAGCTTTGTCTGCGTTTCAAGCGTTATGTTCGCGCGGGTTGGGAAGCGGCGCGGGCCGGGAGCGCCCGCCATCCGCAGTCTTGAGAATCGTGTTGTGCTTACCGCCGCATCCCGCCCGGCGATGACAACGCATACGGAAAGCCGGCCGCTATATCACTGCGTCAGAACGCGCAACGCCTCCGGATCCTTCCTCCATCCCTCCGGCAGGTCGCCGTTGTCCTCCCGCAGATGCTTCCAATGATTCGGCTTGATGGTGCCAAGCAACTCCTGCCTGCTCTTGATCTTCATCGGACGTCCGGTGTAGATCTTGCCCATCTTCGCCATCAGCGGCTCGGGCAGCGCGCTCGAAAACAGCAACAGCGGCCAGGTGAAATTCGGCCCGTTGATCTTCCGCAGTTTCCACAACCACACGAACAATGCGCCCACGCGCCACGCCGTGGGGCCCCACCAACTGTGCAACGCCGGCTTCAGACTCATCTTCCAGCATTTCATCATGATCTGCCATTGTAGGGGCGTCATCTCGCGGCTCTCCTGAACTCCCTGCTTTGTGCCCATGCGCGTATCCTGCAGCGGGGTGAAGATCGACGGGACGAAGAAGGCGAACAGTCCACGCCGCTCCACTTCATACAGCAGATCAAGCGTCGCCTTGCAGTCTTCGTCGTTCTCTCCGGGCGTCCCGATCATCAGCGTCATCACGGGAAACCAGTTGTTGCGGTTAAGAGCCGTCAGCCCTTGAATCACCACGCTCGGCCACTCCTCGATGGGAAACGGCACGGACTTGCCCGCCATGATCTGTTTGGCCATGCGCACCGACCCCGTTTCGAGCCCAATCAACGGCGAGAGAATGCGCCCTTCCGGATGTTTGCTGATGCGCGGCAGTTTCACGGGACTCCTGTCGAGCAGGACTTCCGACAACTGCTCGATGAGCTTCGGGTCCACCACCGCCGGAGCCATCGTGCTGTGACTCAACAGATGATGCTTCACACCCGGCGTTTCCACAACACTGCTGTAGAGATCCACCAACGCTTCCCGGTTCGGGAAATAGAACGGTGTCCCCGTGTGCACCTGGCCCCAGATGAACATGTCCTCCGTGGCCAGCGAAATCTGCGTGTTGCCTCCGCGTACGTTTGCCCGCACGGCATCCATGATCTTCTCTTTCGGGAAGTCGATTTGCGGATTCAGGTCCGGGAGACAGAACTGGCATCGCCGCCCGCATCCGGTAGTCATCTCGACCACGCCGAACGTCGTGCGCTTGTTCGGCGTCAGCAATCCGTCGCGCCCCTCCGGATGCCGCACCTCCACGTGCCGCGGCAGGGTCTCGCCATGGACTGCCTTGCGGAACAACTCGATCACGTCCGCGGATTCGCTCCGGCCATCCACTACGCAATCCACTCCCAGTTCCTCGTAACTGCCGGTCTGCGTGATCTGCCACCCGCCCGCTCCGCCCACTATCACGCGGAAGTTCCTCCGGTAAGGGCTGCTCTTCAGCGCCTGAAATAGCGCTTTCGTATAGCTGGAATTAATCGGCTCGCGCGAGGAACCGAAAATCGACGCGTACACTCCGGCGGCGAACGTGACACCCAGTGGATTGTGGGTGGATACTCCCACGACGCGCGTGTTCGCCCCGATGAACTTCGGCAGGTCGTCCGGGTAGCAGCAGACCACATCGTCCTCGGAATATTCGCGCAGGATCGACGCCTCCACGAGGCGCACCCCGGCCGGCATATATCGCGCCGAGCCGTCCTCGTTGCGCTCCACGTTGCGCCATGTCGGGTACTTCTGGTTAATGACCCCCTCCATGCGCTTGGGCAGGGAAGCCAGCGCCATCTGGATGAAGTATCCGGCGTGGTCTATAGTCTCCGTTAGTGGAGCCGTGAGCACAATCAGCTTTCCGCTCGTCTGCGACATGTGTCCCCCGCACCGTGTGGATTAAAAACAAAGCTCCATTCTGTCACTCAGGACGACGGCAAGTAAACCTGCCCCACATGAGAAACTTGTACAATAAGTCGCTTGGGTCCTCCTCATGCCTGATCTGAGAATTCGTCCTAGCGCCACTCTGGTCATTGCCACCTATATTCTGGCGCTCGCCTTCGCCGGCGGTATCGCCTGGCTTGGGAAAGACGCGCACTCCAAAGTGTGGATGATTGCCTTCCTCGTGCCGGGCTTCATGCTTCTGTCGGCCGCATCCAGGCATCTTCGGACGCGATTCACGATCCTCGAGGTAGTCGGCGACCGTCTGAAATATGAGACCGGCATGTTTGGCAAGACGACGCGGTCCATCCCGCTGCACAAGGTTCAGGACGTCACCGTTCGCCAGAGTTTCTGGCAGCGTCTGATGGGACTCGGCGACCTGAGCATCGAAACGGCGGGCGAGACGAGCCGCCTCACCATTCAGGAGATCCGGGGTCCCCGGTCCGTGGCCGGGCAGTTGCTTGACAAGGTCGCGCACCCCGGCCAACCGAACAATGAGTAATCAAATTCTGCTAGGCAAAGTCGCGGTCATCACGGGAGCCAGCCGCGGATTGGGAAAAGCCATGGCTCTGGCGCTGGCGGGGGCTGGTGCCCGGTTGGCGTTGGTTTCCCGCGATGAAGCGAAGCTTTCTGAAACCGCGGCGGCCGCCCGCGCGCTCGGAGCCGTGGCTGAAATTTTTCTCGCCGATGTCAGCCTCGAGAACGCCGTGCTGGCTCTTGAAAAGGATGTAACCGCGAAGTTGGGTGAGTGCGCCATTCTCATCAACAACGCCGGCATCAACCTGCGGAAGAACATCACCGAGTTCACGCTCGATGAATGGCGCCGCGTGATGGATGCCAACCTCACCAGCGTGTTTCTCATGTGCCGCTCCTTTGTTCCCCGCATGAAGGGCAAAGGATATGGCCGCATCATCAACATGACCTCCACCATGAGCCACGTCTCGCTGCCCGGCCGCACGGCCTACTCCTCGAGCAAGACGGCGCTGCTGGGGCTCAACCGCGCCCTCGCGCTCGAACTTGCCGGCGAAGGCATCACCGTGAACAGCATCAGCCCCGGACCTTTTGCCACGGAGATGAACGCTCCACTGATCCAAAACCCGGAGTTGAACGCGCAGTTCCTCGCCAAACTGCCCGTGGGCCGCTGGGGAGATCCCGATGAGGTGGGAAAACTCGCTCTCTATCTCTGTTCGCCGGACGCGGGCTTTATCACCGGCACCGACATCCTCATCGACGGGGGATGGTGTGCGGCCTAGCCAGGTCATCCTGGCCGTTGTCCTCGCGGCCACATTGCTTTCCTGCAACCGCGCCGGCAAGAGAAAGCAGATCGCGGTGGTTCCGAAGGCTACCTCGCACGTCTTCTGGGTATCGGTGCAGACCGGAGCCATGGCGGCCGGGCATGACTTCGGCGTGGATATCCTGTGGAACGGGCCGGCGGCCGAAACCGACTTCAGCCGCCAGATTCAGATTGTCGACTCCATGATCGCGCGCCAGGTGGACGGCCTCGTGCTCGCGGCCGGAGAGCGGAAGGCGCTGGTGCAGAGCGTGGACCGCGCCGCCGCGGCGGGAATCCCGGTAACCATCTTCGACTCCGGCCTTGATTCCACCAACTACATGACGTTTGTCGCCACCAATAATTACGAAGGTGGCCAGATGGGAGCGCGGGAACTGGCGCGCCTGATCGGCGGAGAGGGCGAGGTTGCGCTGCTGATGCACACGCCGGGCAGTCAGTCCACGATGGATCGCGAGCAAGGCTTCGAAGATACCATCAAGAGGGAGTTCCCGAAAATCAGGATCGTGGCCCGGCAGTATGGCCAGTCCGACCGCGCCAAAGCACTCGCGGCGGCGGAGAACTTTCTCGCCGGCAACTCGAATCTGAAGGGCATCTTCGCCTCGGCGGAGCCAAGCTCGGTCGGCGCCGCGCTGGCCATTAAAGGGCGCAACCTTCAGGACAAGGTGATGCTGGTGGCGTTCGACTCGAGCGAGACGCTGGTGCAGGACTTGAAGGATGGCTGCGTGGATGCGCTCGTGGTGCAGGACCCGTTCAGGATCGGCTACGAGGCCGTGAAGACAGTGGTGGACAAATTGAAGGGCGGGATTCCGCCCAAGCGTATCGACCTGAGCGCGCGGTTGGTGCACGGGGAAGACCTCGCCAAGCCGGAATTCCAACAGCTTCTCTTTCCCGATCTCAAGAAATATCTGAAACACTGACGAATGGCCGAACAATACGTACTCATCTCCGAATCCACGCTCGAGGATTATGCGTGGCGCATGTTGCAAGGGGCGGGAGTTCCCCCGGAACCAGCGAGGCTGGTGGCGCGCTCCCTGGTGGAAGCCAATCTCCGCGGAGTCGATTCGCACGGAGTGCAGTTGCTCAATTTCTACATCGAGCACATGCGCATGAAGTGCATGGATCTCGAAACCGGGGGGCATGTGGTGTCCGAAACCGGCGGCTGCATGGTATACAGCGGAGCCAACGGCATCGGCCAGGTTGTGTCGAACGCGGCGTGTGATCACGCCATCCGGCTTGCCAGGGAGCACGGCCTGTCGCTGGTGACGGTGCGCGACTCGAACCATTTCGGAGCGGCCGCGTTCTGGACACAAAAGATTGCGCGCGCCGGCCTCATCGGAATTGCGATGTGCAACGCCACGCCGCTGGTTCCTCCCTGGCAGGGCAAGGAGCCGCGGTTTGGAACCAATCCCATCTGCATGGCGCTGCCGGGCGCCGCGGAGACGTCGTGGCTGCTGGACATGGCGACAACAACCGTGGCGATGGGAAAGATCTTCAAGGCGAGTTTCGGCGGAGAGCCGTCGATTCCGCCAGGATGGGCGTACGATTCCGAAGGCGTGCCGACAGTGGACACCGCGAAAGCCATCAAGGGGATGCCGATGCCGCTCGGCGGCTACAAGGGCAGTGGGCTGGCGTTCTTAGTGGAGATTCTGGTGGCGGTTCTCAGCGGCGGGGCGATGTCCACCGAGGTAGGCGGTCTGCGCATCCGAACGCGGCCGATGCGCTGCGGCCAGGCGTTTCTCGCCATCGACGTCGCTCGATTCATGCCGGTGCCGGAGTTTCAGCAGCGGATGGACCATCTGGTTCAACTCGTGAAGTCGACCCCCCCGGCGGCGGGCTACGGCGAAGTGCTGGTGGCCGGCGAACCCGAATGGCGCACCGCGCGCAAGCGCCGGGAAGAAGGAATTCCTCTCTCGGCGGGCGTGTGGAATGAGTTGCGAAAGACCGCCTCGACGGTGGATGTTCAGCCGCCGGAAGTGCGGACGGTAACGCTAGAATAGACCAATGGCCGATGAACCGAAATCTCCCGGCTTCGAAGCGAGTTTGAATGAACTCGAAGCGGTGGTGAAAGAGCTTGACAGCGGCGATTTGCCGCTCGAGCGCGCTCTCGCGCTGTTTGAGAAAGGTACGGAGTTGAGCGCCGCCTGCCGCAAGCAATTGGACGAGGCCGAGACGCGCATCGAGCAGTTGATCCGCCGTGGCGACCGGATCGTCGCCGAGCCATTGAAGACGCGGGATGATTCCTGAGGCGATGGACCTGCGTCAATACGTCAGCGAACAGCAGAAGCTGGTGGACGGGGAATTGGACCGGGTGGCGCCGCCCGCATCGCAATCCCCCGAAACGATCCACAAGGCGATGCGGTACAGCCTGTTTGCCGGAGGAAAGCGGCTGCGGCCGATGCTGTGCATCGAGGCATGCCGGGCCGTGGGGCGGCGCATGGAGGGTGTGGCCACCGCCGCCTGCGCGCTCGAGTTGATCCACACCTACTCGCTCATTCACGACGACCTGCCGGCTCTCGACAACGACGATCTGCGGCGCGGGCGGCCGACGAACCACAAAGTATTCGGCGAGGCGATAGCCATTCTGGCGGGCGACTCGCTGTTGACGCTGGCGTTCGCCGTGCTGGCGCGGCTGCCGGTGAATGGGGAGATCCGGGCGGCGCTGGTGGCGGAACTGGCCTCGGCATCGGGCACAATCGAGGGAATGATCGCCGGGCAGGTGCGGGACATCGAGGGAGAAGGCGCGCAGCCGACGGCCGCGCGGCTCGAGGCGATCCACCGGGCGAAGACGGGAGCGTTGCTGACGGCAAGCGTGCGCATGGGCGGCATCTACGGCGGCGCGGCGGAAGAGGAACTGGCGGCGCTGACGGATTACGGCCGGCACATCGGGCTGGCGTTTCAGATTGTAGACGACGTGCTCGACGTCGAGCAGCCCTCGGAGGTGCTGGGCAAGACGGCCGGCAAGGACGCCGCGCAGAGGAAGATCACGTTCCCGGCCGTGTACGGCGTCGAGGAATCGAAACGCATGGCCGCGCGGGAACTCGGCGAGGCGCGCGCGGCTCTGGCGCTGTTCGGCGAGCGCGGCGCGCGGTTGCTCGATCTCGCGGAGCTGATGGTCCGGCGCACGGCATGAAGCCTTCCGCCAAGCAAAGAGTGGACCAGCTGATGGTTGACCGCGGTTTGGCGGAATCGAGACAGAAGGCGCAGGCGCTGGTGCTCGCCGGCGAAGTGACGGTGAACGGCCGTCCGGTGGATAAGCCGGGGCGCGCTGTCGCGCTGGACGCGGATATTCGGGTGAAGGCGCGTCCGAAGTACGTCAGCCGCGGCGGGCTGAAACTCGAAGCGGCGCTCGAGACGTTCGGCGTCGATCCCGATGGCAAGGTGTGCATCGACGTGGGAGCCTCGACCGGAGGGTTCACCGACTGCCTTCTGCGGCACGGAGCGCGGCGCGTCTACGCCGTGGACACCGGGGCGGGTCAGATTCATTGGAGGTTGCGCAATGATCCGCGGGTCGCGTTGCGCGAGAACAAGAACGCGCGGAGCCTCGAACCCGCCGACATAGGAGAGCCGGCGGACCTGATCGTCTGCGACGCGAGTTTCATCTCCGTGAAGCTGCTGCTGCCGCGTTTTCCCGCGCTGCTCAAGCCGGAAGGCGAGTTCATTGTGCTCATCAAGCCGCAGTTTGAAGTGGGCCGCGGCCAGGTGGGCAAGGGTGGGATTGTCCGCGACGCGGAACTGCACCGGCAGGCATGTGCTAAAGTACGCGAAGCCGTAGAGGCGATGGGGTATGAGGCCGCGATAGCCGCCTGCCCGGTCCGCGGCGCGGAAGGAAACCAGGAGTTCCTGTTGCATGCCCGTCATTGATACGGTGGGAATCATCAGCAAGCCGGGGTCGGCGAAAGCGGAGAAACTGCTGCCGGAACTGCTCGAATGGCTGAAGGCGCGGGGGATCCACGCGCGCTGCGACGAGCAGACGGCGAACTATGTGCCGGGTCTCGAACCGGTGCCGCGCGGAGAAGTGGCCCGGGGGGCGCAACTGGTGGTTGTGCTCGGAGGGGACGGCACCCTGCTGAGCGCGGCGCGGAGCGCCGGGGGATACGACATTCCGTTGTTCGCCGTGAACCTCGGAGGACTGGGATTCCTGACGGCGATCACCGTGGACAACATCTTCGCCGAACTCGAGCGGGCGCTGCACGGTGAGCACCGCATCGGACGGCGCCGGATGCTGGTGTGCGAGCTGTTCCGCAAGGACGTCCGCGTAGGCGAGTACGAGGCCTTGAACGACGCGGTCGTCACAAAGGCGGCGCTGGCGCGGATGGTGAATCTGGATACTTACGTGGATCACCACTTCGTGTGCGCCTTCAAGGCGGACGGACTGATTGTCGCCACGCCGACGGGATCGACGGCGTACTCGTTGTCGGCGGGAGGCCCGATCATCTTTCCCTCGGTGGCGGCGCTGGCGATCACTCCCATCTGCCCGCACATGTTGACAAACCGGCCGGTCATTGTGCCGGACACGAGCGAGATCCACATTGTGTGCCGGGACCTGGATGATTCGTCGTACCTGACGATTGACGGACAGGTGGGCGAACCATTGAAGCAGGGGGACCGGATCGTGTGCCGGAGATCCGAGAACTGCATCAGCCTGGTGCGCCCGCCGGCGCAGATGTTCTTCGACGTATTGAGGGCCAAGCTCAAATGGGGGGAACGGTGAGAAAACTCTCTATCACGGCGTGGATTTTCATCTGCATGGCGGCGGGCATCGCCCTGGGGGTGCTGGCGCCGAAGGCGGCGGTCGAACTGGCCCCGGTGAGCAACATCTTCCTGCGTCTGATCAAGTCGATCATCGCGCCCCTGCTGTTCGGGACGCTGGTATACGGAATTGCCGGAACAAGCAATGTAAAGACGATGGGGCGGATTGGGGCGAAGGCGATTCTGTATTTCGAGATCGTAACGACGATTGCGTTGTTTCTCGGGCTGGCGGCCGTGAATCTGACCAAACCGGGCGCCGGAATGAAGATCGCGCCGGACGCGGGCGCGCCGGGCGTGACCAATGCTCCACCAACCCTGGGCGCGACGCTCGAACACACCTTTCCCACGAGCATAATCGACTCGATGGCGCGCGGCGAGGTTTTGCAGATCGTCGTGTTCACTTTCCTGTTCGGGACGGCGTGCGCGGCGATTGGGACGAAAGCGAAACCGGTGGTCCTGTTCTGCGAATCACTGGCGGAAGTGATGTTCCGCTACACGCACTACGTGATGTACCTGGCGCCGCTGGGGGTGGGAGCGGCGATCGCGGTGACAGTGGGGTCGAAGGGGTTCGCGGTGCTGTTCGGCCTGGGAAAGCTCATTCTGACGATGTACGCCGCGCTGATCGTGTTCGTGGTTTTCGTG
This sequence comes from Bryobacteraceae bacterium, assembly GCA_019187195.1. GTDB lineage: Bacteria > Acidobacteriota > Terriglobia > Bryobacterales > Bryobacteraceae > CADEFT01. The sequence goes on along the minus strand of JABAQT010000025.1, from coordinate 10,397 downwards.
TTGGGAGCGGTGATCAAGTTGACGAGGATCCCCGTGCGGCGCTTCTATGAAGCGGTGAAGGAGCCGTGGATCATCGCGTTCTCGACCGCTTCGAGCGAAGCCGCCCTGCCGCTGGCGATGGAGAACATGGAGAAGTTCGGATCACCGAAACATATTGTGGCATTCGTGTTGCCGACCGGATACAGCTTCAATCTGGACGGAACCACGCTCTATCTCTCGCTCGCTTCCGTTTTCGTCGCGCAGGCGGCGGGAGTCGAGATGAGCCTCGGACAGCAACTGGTGATGATGCTCACGTTGATGCTGACGAGCAAGGGAGTGGCGGCGGTGCCGCGGGCCTCGCTGGTGATCCTGGCGGGAACGTTGTCATCGTTTCAACTGCCGCTCGAAGGAGTGGCGGTGCTGCTGGGCGTGGACGCGCTGATGGACATGGCGCGGACCTCGGTGAACGTGCTTGGCAACTGCCTGGCAACGGCCGTGATCACCCGCTGGGAGGGCGTGGAATTGGAGAATTCCTGAACCCCTGCCCGTTGCCCGCGGGCAAAGAGGCCGTGCGGCGCCGGGCGATGTGGCAGACTTGAGTTGGGCGAGACGGGGCTCCCAATGCGGACGGGAACGCGGAGCCAAGGGTCGCTCGCGTGTCTATGAGAACTAATCTGAACTACGCGGGGGGCGCTGCTCCGGTATCTGCCGCGGGAGAAACCGTAAATGTATTCGATCATCGAAGTGCCGTATCACATGGGGCTCGAGGAAGTGGCGGCGGGAAAAGGCCCCGGATGCCTGCTGCGCGCGGGAGTGGACCAATTGTTCGCCTACCGGGAGATGCCGGCTCCGGTGACACACGTGCGGCCGCGCGACCTGCGAAGCAAGGGACTGGACGCCGTGGTGGACATCAACCGCATGCTGCGGTATGCGGTGAAGGAAACGGTGGAACAGGAGTTGGTTCCGGTGGTGCTCGCGGGCGACTGCGGTTCGGCGATGGGAACAATCGCGGGCCTCGAGACAGGGCGGTTGGGAATCGTGTGGTTTGACAGGCATCCCGATTTTCATACGCCGGAAACAACCCCCGGCGGCAATATCGAGGAAATGTCGCTGTCGATTGTGACCGGAGGGTGCCACGCGGAGTTGCGGGAACGCACCGGATTAGACCGCGTCGTCGAGGAGCAGAACGTCGTTCTGGGATGTTTCTGGGATGTCGAACAAACAGAGAGAACGCGGCTCGAGAACTCCTGGATCAGCGCTCATCCCCGTGACTCGTTGGGGTTGCTGCCGGTGGCGCTGCACCAGTTGGCCGAACGGGTGGACGGGGTGTACTTCCACATCGATACGGACTTCATCGACGGCGTGAAGAATGCGGCGGGTCTGATCGGACTGGTCAGGGAGTCGGTCCGTCTGGCGGCGGTGGGCGTGACGAACTACAACCCGGATCTCGACGCGGACGGAGCGTGGAAGACGGCGATACTGAAAGCGCTCGAAGGGCTGAATCCACGCCCGTTGTAGCGGGGATGGAGAGCGGAGTCCGGCGCTGGCAAAGGATGCCATACTGGAAAACAGGCTTGGCTATGCATGCGTGCCGGTCACATTGCCAGGGATCCGTATACGCCGGAACAGCCGGAGCCGCTACTTTCGGGAGGAAGCGGTGGCCACATCACCGCCGGAACATGAACGAAGCTGATCGCATCCCATTGCGGCAAATGCTCGATGCCGCGAATGAGGCCATAGCGTTCGTCAGCGGGCTCAGCCTGCTGGACCTGAAGCAGAGCCAGCGGCTAACGGACGCGCTGGTCAAGGAACTCGGAATCCTCGTCGAGGCGGAAGGCAGGATATCAGAGGAAGGTAGGAAGTCTCTGCCGCAGGTCCCTTGGGCCCTGATTGTCGAAATGCGGAACCGTCTGGCCAACGTGCATTCCGGCGTGAACCTCAGTGTGGTCTGGAATACCACGAGGTGGAAATTGCCGGAATTGGCGTTGATGATCGAGGACACGCTGAGAGAGTCGCAATAGTCCGCTGGTGCGAAGCGGTTTTCGATTTCTTCAGCCATTCGCGCCCCATTTGCATCGTGACGCCCGAGAAATGCCCGCATGCGAAGGTTGATCCGTCATGCGGGGCGGACAGCGGGAAATGCGGATAACGGCGCGTGGCCTCACTGTGCCGCCGCCGCGACTGACCCACCACCTCGCAACAGCCGAATATCAGCTCTGGACGGCCCTTTGAACCTCGGCCGCCATCAGTAGTAACATTCTACGCAGGTTGTAATGGATGCCGGGGACGCGCAGCCGTCCTATCATCCCCCCGCTTGTCCTTTGCGTGGGGACATAACCACAGTAAGGAACACATCTTCGATGACCACTCGCATCACAACGGGCGCGGTTGCAGTTGCCGTCGCACTTTGCTTTTTTCCACCGCGGGCGACGGCGCAAGAGGCGAGCCCCAATAATTGGCCCACGCCTCTCTACTGGTCGCCTGACAGGGGAGCCCAAAAGGCGGAACGAGGCGCGGCAATCAGCGGCCAACTGCCTCTGGTTGCCGTGACACCCTGCCGCGTGATGGATACCCGGCCTGAATACGCCGGGTTTGGGTTCACTGGCGCTTTCGGCGCTCCGGCTTTTACAGCAGGGCAAAAGCGCGATGTTCCCATCCCTGCGAGTGGCTGCGGAATTCCGGGAACCGCTCGAGCCTACTCCCTGAACATCACTGTCGTTCCCAGCGGTCCGCTGCAGTACCTTACTGCCTGGCCCACCGGCCTGTCACAGCCGAATGTCTCGACTCTCAACTCCTTTGAAGGCAGGATCGTAGCCAATGCCGCCATCGTTCCCGCCGGAACCGGTGGAGCCATTTCAGTCTTCGTCACCAATGCGACACACGTAATCATCGACATCAACGGCTACTACACCGATCTGACGGGAGGCGGCGGGGTCGGCCCCGTTGGCCCGACAGGTCCGCAAGGTCCCGCCGGAGCCACCGGACCGGCCGGCCCGGCCGGTCCCACGGGAGCAGCCAGCACCGTTCCCGGCCCCACCGGCCCCACCGGTGCCCCGGGACCAACCGGACCCGCGGGCCCCACGGGAGCCACCGGCGCCGTTGGCGCAACAGGAGCTACCGGCCCCACCGGCATCAACGGTGCCCCGGGACCAACCGGACCGGCCGGTCCTCAAGGAGAAATAGGCAGGCAGGGGCCTCCTGGAGCCAATGGGGCAACCGGCCCAACTGGTCCCACCGGCCCCACCGGGGCAGCGGGTCCGAGCACGTTCGGGTTCGTCTACGCACTGGTCAACCTCAGCAACGCTACCATTGCTGGGGGCGCGGACATTCCCTTCAGTAACAATGGCCCGCTGTCGGGAGTCGCTCACACTGCCGGGACGAAAACAATCGTCGTACCGGCTCCGGGAACGTATGAAATCCACTACAACGTCAGCATCCGTGAGCCCGGCTTCGGCGGCGCGATTGCTATCGCCGTGAACGGCATTGTGGACCCATCGTCCCATCGGATCATGAACATTGCACCAGACGCGAAAAGCGGATCCATAATGCTCACGCTCGCCGCTGGAGATATCATCACGCTGCGAAACCACGGCGACTCGTCCTTAACCTTGCAACAGGAGCCCTTCGTGGGGGCTCAACTTACCGTGAAACTCCTGGGCGGGCAATAGGATAACTGGCAGACGGCGGTCCCCTGGTGCGGCGGGGACCGCGTCAGTCGTAGGCGAGATTACGCGCCTGCATGAGACCCTTTGTGTAGCCAATGGCGAAAATGTGCCCAAGCATGGCGTAGCCGGCGTTATGCCCGGAGTCCTCCCCCGCCATGGCGGGGGCGTGGTCGGTGCGCAGAGGCCCTACGAACCCGCCGCGGGCGTAACACTCGAGCATGCGCGCCATGTCTGTGGGCCCGTTGTCATGGAAGGTCTCGTAGTAGTGGGAATCGGCCTTGCCATCGACATCGCGGAAGTGGACGAACTGAATCTTCCCTCTCTCCGCGAATTCCGTCGCTACCGAGTACATGGTCTCCCCGGGCGCATAGCGCATCGAAGCGAAGTTTCCCTGGCAGAAGGTGACCCCGTTCATTGAAGCTCCCACTCTTGCGTTTTATCCGCGAGACTTGCGGTGATTTCCGCGACCTTCAGGTCGCGGCCTCATCGAAGCCCCTCACGCGCGGGCGCGCTCTGATCCTCGCGGCGGAAATTCCGCGACCTTCAGGTCACTGTGCCGCCACCGCGACTTACCCACCACCTCGCAACAGCCGAATATCAGCTCTGGACGGCCCTTTGAACCTCGGCCGCCATCAGTAGTAACATTCTACGCAGGTTGTAATGGATGCCGGGGACGCGCAGCCGTCCTATCATCCCCCCGCTTGTCCTTTGCGTGGGGACATAACCACAGTAAGGAACACATCTTCGATGACCACTCGCATCACAACGGGCGCGGTTGCAGTTGCCGTCGCACTTTGCTTTTTTCCACCGCGGGCGACGGCGCAAGAGGCGAGCCCCAATAATTGGCCCACGCCTCTCTACTGGTCGCCTGACAGGGGAGCCCAAAAGGCGGAACGAGGCGCGGCAATCAGCGGCCAACTGCCTCTGGTTGCCGTGACACCCTGCCGCGTGATGGATACCCGGCCTGAATACGCCGGGTTTGGGTTCACTGGCGCTTTCGGCGCTCCGGCTTTTACAGCAGGGCAAAAGCGCGATGTTCCCATCCCTGCGAGTGGCTGCGGAATTCCGGGAACCGCTCGAGCCTACTCCCTGAACATCACTGTCGTTCCCAGCGGTCCGCTGCAGTACCTTACTGCCTGGCCCACCGGCCTGTCACAGCCGAATGTCTCGACTCTCAACTCCTTTGAAGGCAGGATCGTAGCCAATGCCGCCATCGTTCCCGCCGGAACCGGTGGAGCCATTTCAGTCTTCGTCACCAATGCGACACACGTAATCATCGACATCAACGGCTACTACACCGATCTGACGGGAGGCGGCGGGGTCGGCCCCGTTGGCCCGACAGGTCCGCAAGGTCCCGCCGGAGCCACCGGACCGGCCGGCCCGGCCGGTCCCACGGGAGCAGCCAGCACCGTTCCCGGCCCCACCGGCCCCACCGGTGCCCCGGGACCAACCGGACCCGCGGGCCCCACGGGAGCCACCGGCGCCGTTGGCGCAACAGGAGCTACCGGCCCCACCGGCATCAACGGTGCCCCGGGACCAACCGGACCGGCCGGTCCTCAAGGAGAAATAGGCAGGCAGGGGCCTCCTGGAGCCAATGGGGCAACCGGCCCAACTGGTCCCACCGGCCCCACCGGGGCAGCGGGTCCGAGCACGTTCGGGTTCGTCTACGCACTGGTCAACCTCAGCAACGCTACCATTGCTGGGGGCGCGGACATTCCCTTCAGTAACAATGGCCCGCTGTCGGGAGTCGCTCACACTGCCGGGACGAAAACAATCGTCGTACCGGCTCCGGGAACGTATGAAATCCACTACAACGTCAGCATCCGTGAGCCCGGCTTCGGCGGCGCGATTGCTATCGCCGTGAACGGCATTGTGGACCCATCGTCCCATCGGATCATGAACATTGCACCAGACGCGAAAAGCGGATCCATAATGCTCACGCTCGCCGCTGGAGATATCATCACGCTGCGAAACCACGGCGACTCGTCCTTAACCTTGCAACAGGAGCCCTTCGTGGGGGCTCAACTTACCGTGAAACTCCTGGGCGGGCAATAGGATAACTGGCAGACGGCGGTCCCCTGGTGCGGCGGGGACCGCGTCAGTCGTAGGCGAGATTACGCGCCTGCATGAGACCCTTTGTGTAGCCAATGGCGAAAATGTGCCCAAGCATGGCGTAGCCGGCGTTATGCCCGGAGTCCTCCCCCGCCATGGCGGGGGCGTGGTCGGTGCGCAGAGGCCCTACGAACCCGCCGCGGGCGTAACACTCGAGCATGCGCGCCATGTCTGTGGGCCCGTTGTCATGGAAGGTCTCGTAGTAGTGGGAATCGGCCTTGCCATCGACATCGCGGAAGTGGACGAACTGAATCTTCCCTCTCTCCGCGAATTCCGTCGCTACCGAGTACATGGTCTCCCCGGGCGCATAGCGCATCGAAGCGAAGTTTCCCTGGCAGAAGGTGACCCCGTTGTAAGGGCTGTCGGCGATGGCGAACAGACGGCGGTAGGCCGCGGGGCTGATCATGATCTGCGCGGAACCGCGGTAAGGGGAAACGCAGGGATCGTTGGGATGATAGCCCATCTTCACCTTTGCTTTTTCACACACCGGCGTGATTCTCTCGATGAACCAGGCAAGGCCTTCCCAGAGTTGATCCTCCGTATAGACCTCGTCGAGAACGGGTAACTTCCTGGTCTCCGCGTAATCGTGCACGGTCGAAATGGCCCCTCCGCGCAGGGTGATTCGGCCGGTCCGCATTCCTCCCTGGCCGAAGTTGTAACACAGGACCGGAATGCCCGCCTGCCCCATGGCTTCGACATACGCGCTCCAGTTCTTCAGCTCTTCCTCGCGGCCGGGAGTGCCGCGCCGGATGTTGTTGGCGGGCACGGGCGTCATGGTTTCGTGGACGGCTACCTCGAATCCCGCCTCGGCCCACTGCTCCTTATGTTTCCGGATGGCGGCGGCGTACTGATCGCGCGAAACACCGCGAACGGAAGGACTCGAGACCACATGTGTGACTCCCATCTGGAGACAGAGTTTCAGACGCTCAGGCTGGTTCAGGCCGAGGACATGCGCAATTGTGAACTTGCCCTGCCGCATTCCGTAGACTCTACGAGGCGAGGATATCGAGGCCGCGGCGGCGATGGCGGCGCTTGTTCCGGTCCATGAGCGGCGTGTCATTCGAGCCATTGGCTGTACTCCTTTACCCGATGTGCCTGTCATGCCCGGCGAGCGGATCGCCGTTCGCCGGTCTGCAACGATTGTACATCCGGCGGCGCGAGAGCGGCCCGGTCAGCATTCCGGGGTGATCCCCGCCGCGCCGTATTCTCGCGGATATATTGCTGGGGATGCATGAAACGAAGAGGCGCGCCGCGCCGTCCATTTAGCGGCAAGCCTGCGTCCTCACAATAGAGGTGTATTCAATATGAGATATCGAGGATTGATGGCGGCTGCATTCTTGTTTTCCGCCGCCGCATTGGCCCAGGAGGCGGACTACTTCCCGCTACAGACGGGAAATCAGTGGATATACAAAGGAAGCGGTTCCACCGGAGCGAGCACCCTCGTCGTCGAGGTCACCGGCACGGAAGCGATCGGCGGCAAGGAATATTTCTCCGTCACGGGATTTCCGGGCCAGACGCTGCTGCTGCGAATGAACGACGCCGGGACGCTGGTGATCTACGACCGCGAGGAGAAACGCGAGAAAACCTGGGTCGCATTCGGAGCAACCGTGGGAGAGGCGTTCCGCACGGAGGTGGAACCGTGTACCAGCACCGCGGTGATCCGCACGCGGCAGGGGGAACTGAAGTCGCCATTCGGGGAGTTCTCAAACGCGCTCCAGGTGGGCTATCAGCCATCGTGCGCGGATGCGGGTCTGACATCGGAGTCGTTCCTCCCCTATGTGGGTTTGGTTCAGCGCACGGTGACGACGATCGCCGGAGATCGGAAATGGGATCTCATCTATACACGGCTGGGTGGATTCAGCGTGTTTACCGGGAGGGAAGTAAGCTTCCAGGCGGCGCTCGATGCAAAGGAGTACAAGCCTGGAGATGCGATGACGGTGCGAATAAGCCTGCGCGCCACGCTGGCGCCGCCACTACAGCTTACCTTCCCCACGGGGCAGGACTATGACCTCGTCCTGCAAAACGAAAAAGGAGAGCAGGTCTACCGCTGGTCGCTGGCGAGATCATTTCCGGCCGTGTTCCGGCAGTTCCCTCTCCTCGGAGAGAAGAACTGGGCGCTGACAGTGACCGTGCCGGAGGTCCCTCCGGGATACTACACCGCCATTGCGAGCCTCGCCGTAACGGGGCCGCCATATGAAGCGGCAATCCCGTTCGCTGTAACGAAGTAGCATCGGGCGCGGGCGAGGTGGAATCGCCCGCGCCTCCTCTATTTCAGGCGGCTTGCGCCATGCGCGACGACAGAGCGGGAATGACCGCCCCGATCACCTGCTCGACGCGGTCGACCGGGATGAACTCGAGTTCCTGCCGCACGTGTTCGGGAAGATCGCGGAGATCCTTCATATTGGATCGGGGAACAACGACGCGCCGCATTCCGGCCCGCCGGGCGGCGAGCACCTTTTCCTTCAGTCCGCCGATCGGTAGAACCATGCCGGTGAGGGTGATTTCGCCAGTCATGGCCGTATCGCCCCGCGCGGCGCAACCCGTGTACAGCGAGGCCAGCGCCACGGCCGTGGTGATGCCCGCCGACGGACCATCCTTTGGAACGGCTCCGGCCGGGACGTGGATGTGGAGGCCGCACTCGCGGAACTTCTGGGTGTTGATGCCGAAATTGGCGGCATGGCTCCAGATGTAGCTTTGCGCGGCGCGCGCGGATTCCTGCATCACCTCGCCAAGCTGCCCCGTGAGCGTGAGCCCCTTTCCGTCGGGAAGAAGCGTGGCTTCAATGTAGAGCACATCGCCGCCCGTCTCGGTCCAGGCCAGACCAGCGGCGACACCCGGCTGCAGGCTGCGGCGCATCTCCTCGAGATGGAACGGCTCCGGCCCGAGTAGTTCCAGCAGATCTTCCTTGTGAACCGTGAAGGTTTCTCCGCTTCCGTCGGCCACCTTGAGGGCGATCTTGCGCGCGATCGAGCCGATGTTCTGTTCGAGACGCCGTAGTCCGGCCTCGCGGGTGTACCCCGTGATGAGCGCGGAGAGCGTCGCGTCCTCGAAGCGGACGTTGGCCGGATCGAGGCCGGTCTGCTTCAACTGTCGCGGAATGAGGTAGCGGCGCGCGATAGCCACTTTCTCCTCCTCGCTGTAGCCGGACAGACGGAGAATCTCCATGCGGTCAAGCAGCGGCCGTGGAATCGTCTCGAGCGAGTTCGCGGTGGCGATGAAAAGCACCTTCGACAGGTCGAAAGGCAGGTCCAGGTAGTTGTCGCGGAACTTGCTGTTCTGCTCGGGATCAAGAATCTCGAGCAGGGCGGCCGCCGGATCTCCCCGGTAGTCGCGGCCGAGTTTGTCGACTTCATCAAGCATGATCACCGGATTCGCCGCTCCCGCTCTCCGCAGCGATTGAATCAGACGCCCCGGCATGGCGCCGATGTATGTGCGGCGATGCCCGCGCAGTTCCGCCTCGTCATGCAGTCCGCCGACGCTCATGCGCTCGAACTTGCGGCCGATGGCCCGGGCAATCGACTGGCCGAGCGACGTCTTGCCGACCCCCGGAGGCCCCACGAAGCACAGGATCGGAGCCTTCGCCGTGGGGTTCAGCTTGAGCACGGCGAGATGCTCGAGAATGCGCTGCTTGACATCCTTGAGATTGTAGTGATCCTCGTCAAGAATGCGGCGCGCGTTGGCGATATCGAGCGCGTCCTCGGAAAAAACCTTCCAGGGCAGTTCGAGCACGTACTCGAGATAGGTGCGGATAACATGATAGTCCGGCGAGGCCGAAGGCAGTTTCTCGAGACGCTTCATCTCCCGCCCGGCTTCTTTCCTTACCTCCTCGGGAAGATCCGCTTTTTCGATCTGCTCGCGGAGCAGAGTCACTTCGTCCTGGTCCGAGCCTTTCTCTCCCAGTTCCTGCTGGATGGCTCGAAGCTGCTGGCGCAGCAGATACTCGCGCTGCTCCTTGCTCATCTCCGAGCGCGCCTCGGTGGCGATCTTGTTGCGCAACTCGAGCACCTGAACCTCGTAGGAGAGGTAGGTGTGCATGAGCCGCAGCGCGTCCAGCCGCGTGGGAGCCTCGAGCAGCGCCTGGGCCTTGGGCAGGTCGAGCCCCAGCATCGAGGCCACAAGGTAGACGAGGCGCAAAGCATCCTCCGAGCCCGACAGCAACCGCTCGAGGTCCATCGTGGTTTGCTGCTTCGAAAGCTGGATGGCTTTCGTGGTGAGTTCGGTGACCGCGCGGTGAAGGGCCTCGACTTCAGCGCCGGAGTCCTCGGGCAACGGCAGCGGATGGAAACGCGCCATCGGATAGTTGCGGCCGCCCTCGAGCTTTATGAGCACGACTCGCTCGACGCCATACACAAAAACCTCGACATGCGAATCGCTCTTGGCCACGCGGCGGATGATGGCGCGCGTGCCGATCGTGTAGAGATCGTCCTGCGAGGGGTCCTCGACGCCGGCATCCCGCTGGGCGACAAGAATGATCTCCTGCTCCTCGGCCCGCAGCGCCTCTTCCACGGCCGCCACCGAACGCGGACGTCCCACATTGAGCGGCAATAACAGGTGCGGGAACAACACAACGTTCTTCAGCGGCAGCATCGGTAGCTGCCTGACTTGTCTTTCCAGTTCCATTTATCTCCCCTCTCTTTCCAC
>JABAQT010000012.1:17119-55215 GCA_019187195.1 Bryobacteraceae bacterium | reverse complement strand
TGAAAACTACCGGTACAAGGAAGATCTGTTTCCGACGAGCCGGTTTCGGATGGCCTACGATGCGTTCCGGGAGACGGCGCCCGGTCAGGCGGTGAAGGAGTACTTGAAGATTCTGAAGCTGGCGGCGAAGGAGGGTGAAACGCCGGTGGATGAGGCCTTGCGGGAGTTGCTGGAGCGGCGGGCGGAGGCGGCGCTCACAGTGGACCCAGCCGTTTGATTTCGCGGCTCAGCCGCAAGTCCCGTTTGGCTGCCAGCAGATCCTGCATCAGCAGCGAACACTTGGTGAAGTGCATCCTCCGTTCCCGCACCACGATCAGCTCCTGCGCCAGCGCCGTCAATAGATGGCTCTTTCCCGACCCAGGTCTGCCGAACACCAGGACATTTTCTTTCCGGTTCAGAAAGTCGCCTTCCAGCAGGGTCCGCAACTGCCGCTGCGCCTTCACCGGCAAGCGCTTCACATCGAAGTTCGGCAGCGACTTCTCCAACGGCAGCTCCGATTCCCGCAGCAGCCTCTCCACCCGTGTCTTGCGCCGTTGTTCGCATTCCCGCGTGATCACTTCCAGCAGGTAGCGCTCATAGCTCAACGTTTCCCTCTCCGCCCGCCGCGCCGTCTCCTCGTAGCACTGCCGCACCGTCGGCAGACGGAGTTCCTTCAAGTGACCCATCAGTGCCGGCCGCACCTCCGCCGCCGCGCTCATTGCCGCACCGCCGTTTCCGCGCACAACTCGTCGAAACTGGCCAGGTTCACCGCCGCCACCTCCACCTCCGTCACCGGCGCGATCGTGTCCAGCCGGCGCAGCACTTCCCCGATCGACTCCCCGAGAGGAACCCTGTTACGTAATCGATTTGGAGAATGAGACGTCTGCACGTGCCCGCTCAGTGGCACTTGCGTTTCGTTGTTGCCAACAGCAGGGGGACGGGAAGTCTGCGCCGGCTCCGACTTCCAACAGGCCAACGATGAGTTCGGAATTCAACGCGATCATGTAGCCCTGAAGCGCAGCAACTTCCTGTGTATGCTATAGTTTGAATCCCGCAGAGAGCCATCCGGTGGAGATCCGATGCATATTGACACAGACTCGTTTTCCAAACGCCTGCGTTCTCGCATCATACGGCACCAAGACCGGTCGCTACTCATCGCTCGCTTGCCTCAGTCGGATATGGCGAAGGACCGGTATACCCGAATCAACTGCTCTGGGTTCGGCCGAGTTCGCATCTTCGAAACCTATAGCCTGCACATGGAATCTTTGGGCAAGCGTGCGCCGCGGCCGCTGCTTCGGGGGCACCCTCCCGTGTTTCCCTTCGAACCCAAGTATTCCAGCTGGCAGCCTGTAATTGGAGGTGCTGGTACTGCTACGTCGATGATGACAGACTGTCAGCAGACACTGTTGTCGCCGAGTATATGTCTTGCGGCCAACTTGTCGATATGTTCCTTCAGGAACCCGATCGACCAGACGTCGTGGATTTGTCCGGAGGGCAGCCCGATCTGGCACCGGAATGGAACTTATGGATGATGCAGGCATTAGAGAGGAGAGGGCTGCGGGGACAGGTTTTTCTTTGGACTGACGACAATCTGAGCAATCGCTATTTTTGGGACTACCTGACAGGCGACAACATAGCCTACATGTCGGCGTTCCCGCTGTATTCGCGCGTCGGGTGTTTCAAAGGATTTGACGAATGCTCATTCACCTTTAACACAGGCGCAGATCCAACACATTTTGAGTCCCAATTTGATATTTTCCAAGACCTGTTGCGGCTCGGGTTTGCGATGTACGCATATGCGACCTTCACGACGCCGACAATCCAGGACCTCGATCATCAGATGAAGCGCTTCGTCGATCGCTTACAACGCATACACCCAAATCTCCCGTTGCGCACGATTCCGCTCAAGATTCACCCTTTTACTGCTACTGAGTTGCGATCAACCGATCTGCACCGCGAAGCGACACACAATCAGAGAATTGCCTTCCATGTATGGGAGACCGAACTGGCCAAACGGTTCTCGGCGGTCCAACTCGCGAAGCCGTTCGACGAGGTGGATCTCCGGAACTAAGGACCAACGTGCCGACCTGCGAAGAATCATCGGATATTGGCTCAGTTTTAAAGGCGCACCGGGTTGTCCTATTCATTAGTGGTACACCCGCTACACCCCGCTCGTCGTATTGCGTGCGCGCAGTGCGTGTGCTCGATGCCATGCGAGTCCCGTACCTCGCGGTCAATGTCAGCACTGACCCAGCACTTCGTGATGCACTTCGGCTGTTTTCCGGCACCTCAACTGTTCCCCAACTGTTCCTCAATCGTGAACCGATAGGTGGCAGTGATGTGATTATGGAGATGCATCGTACCGGAGAGTTGCACAGGGCACTTGAGTTGCCGCGAGATGCGTCGTCCAATACCCTGATGGAGACCCATGAGGCACCCACGGGAATGGTTTCACTTCTGTCAAGCCGAATGAGGCTGACGGGCAGCCACGACAGGGGCGTAACTGGTCTCGCGTTACTCGACGGCGGTTCTCACCTTTTGTCTAGCTCTTGGGACGGCACGGTGAAGATTCGCTCGACAGATCATGATGGCAGCCCTGTCTGGCGTCAACTACTTTTTCCGGTCAGCGACAATTATTTTTCCCTATCAACGACAATTACTCTTGAGGCGGCGCGGAGCGCCGCAGCCCGCCGAGCGGCCGGGTTTTGGTTTGCGAGGCGAAACCGGGATTGTAGTCGCGAAGCGGGGCTGGGAAAGTGGGAAACCTGATTTTGGTTTTCCACTTTTCCAGACTGCTTCGCCCGAGCTGTGGGAATGTGGGAATCTCGCCTGCCTTTGGCGAGATTCCCAAGAGGCTCGTGGAAAGAGTGGGAAGCCTGCCTTTGGCTTTCCACGCTTTCCACAGCCTCGGCATTTCCACAGCTCCCCCGGCTCCGTGTTTTCGCACCGCCGCTTCTGCTTTCATTCCTGCGCCGTCTGACTCTCGGCTTGCTGTTTCTTCTTGGCCTCCTCTTCCCGATAGCTCGGAATGTTCAGCTCGATGATCACGCTGTGGTGCACCAGCCGGTCGATGGCTGCGGCCGTCATCATGGCATCCTTGAAGATCCCTTCCCACTTCGAGAACGGCAGATTGCTGGTCATCAGCACGCTGCCCCGCTCGTACCGTTCCGCCAATAACGTGAATACCACCTCCATGTCATCGCGGCTCTGCTGGATGTAGCCCAGATCGTCAATGATTAGTCCTTCAAAGCGAGCCAATTCATTTTCCCTCCGAACCGATCATCCTCAGTAGTTGATACCGGCACCACTCGCGCGTCTGCACGATCCCGCCGAACATTCCAAAGAAAACCAACGATTTGCGCCGCTCCGGCATTCTGCGTCCTCAATCTCCAGAGAGGCATGACGCGAGCCGAGGCGGCGCATTTCTCGTCTCTGACGGCTTATTTCTCGCCCGGCCGTTTCTCCGCCCAGAGAGTGCTCCGTCAAATCGTTTCCATCGCCCGGAAACCTACGAGTCCTGACGCCTGTTTACCAGGTGTGTTCGTCTCGCCAATCACGAACCGCGCGCCAGATGGGCTTTCCCGCGTTCCGTTCCCTTCTCTGATCGGGTACCTCGGGTTTACCGTTTTCGCGGCTCTTGCGTATGATTCCATCGGAGGACAAGCTACTTTCCTGGAAGCTGGTCATGGATGCCGTCAGCGCGTTCAGGGGCTGGATGCCGGGAGACTCCGAACCATCTTTGACCGCCTCGGCGGTCGTCGTAGCGGCTGGCGGTCCATCCAACTGTTGATCTGCCCACTGTTGACAGACCTCCCAATAGCGATCGACGTGGTGCTGAAACTGCTTGCCGGCTTCAATCTGCTCTCGGGCCACCTCGGCTTGCTCGGCAGACAGGTATCGGGACTGGGTCTTGCCGCGCACGGTGGAGGTCAGCGAGTAGCGGGGCCCATGGCGGGCGTCGGGGTCGGTGGCGCAAGCGCAGTTTGGCTTGGAGCACTTCATGAAACGTTCGCCGACAGAACCACGCCGCATCGGCCGGGGATCAGCCAGATGCTGGGCGAGATCGGCAGCGGGAGCAGAGAGGGGCGAAGAATTAGGCATAATCTGTCTTACGGTATATACAGCCATAAGAGTGTCGCCTAGTGACGCCCACTCCGTCGGTTGTCGTAACTCTCTTGTCCTGCACCCGCAAATTGAAGCAAATTCTTCTGTGTGACAATCCCGCTCTGCTGTAGTAAACTAGTGGATTGTGGCGGATGAAGGCGCTCCGGCCTAGTGCCTCCCCTCTCTTCCAGCCTCCCAAATCTACGCCAAGAAACCGAGGTTTCCTATGTACGCAGTGATCGAAACGGGCGGGAAGCAATACCGTGTGTCCCCCGGCGATGTCATTCAAGTTGAAAAGATCGAGGGAGACGCCGGCTCGGCTGTTGAATTCGAGCGCGTGCTCGCCGTCTCGAACGAATCCCAACAACTGCTCGCCGGGCCGCAAGCCGCGGCGGCGCGTGTGCGTGGAACCATCCAAACCCAGTTGCGCGGCGACAAAGTGATTGTTTTCAAATTCAAGCGCAAGAAGCAGTACAAGCGCACCATCGGCCACCGGCAGAATCTCACCGCCGTAGCCATCAATGAGATCGTATTCTGAAACCCGGCATGGTAAGGAGTTAGCATATGGCACATAAGAAAGGGTTAGGCAGTTCGAAGAACGGCCGGGATTCCAATGCACAACGGCTCGGTGTCAAAGCCTTTGGCGGCCAGTTAGTCACGGGTGGCTCGATCCTCGTCCGCCAGCGGGGCACGCCTTTCAAACCTGGGGAGAACGTCGGACGCGGCAAGGACGACACCCTGTTTGCCAAGGTTCCCGGCTATGTCGAGTTCCGTGACCGCGGCCGCATGGGGAAGTTCATTAGCATCAAGGCAGCCGATTCGATCTCTGCCTGATCCGTCCGCTCCGTGTCCGTCCGGCCTGAGAGCCGCCAGGCTCCCGCAACCGCTTTTCTCCCATGTTCATTGATGAAGTCAGAGTTTATGTGAAGGCCGGGGACGGCGGGAACGGTTGTGTGGCCTTTCGCCGGGAGAAGTACGTCCCCAAGGGCGGTCCAAGCGGCGGGGATGGTGGCCGTGGCGGCGACCTGTTCCTGGTTTCGAATCCCCACTACAACACGCTGTTGCACTTCCGCTATAATCCCGAGCACAAGGCCGGACGCGGGCGTCACGGCGAGGGCAGTAACCGCACGGGCCGCGACGGCGATTCCATCGAACTGCCTGTCCCTGTGGGCACCGTCGTCCACGACGAGGACACCGGCGAGATCCTCCACGATTTCACAATTCCCGGAGAGAAGTTTCTGGTCGCGCGCGGAGGACGTGGAGGACGCGGCAACCAGCACTTTGCCACCCCCACGCATCAGGCCCCGACGGAACACGAAATGGGCCGCCCGGGCGAGGAGCGGCATCTGAGGCTCGAGTTGAAACTCCTCGCCGATGTCGGTCTGGTGGGGTTCCCCAACGCCGGAAAATCCACTCTCATCTCGCGCATTTCCGCCGCTCGCCCAAAGATTGCCGACTACCCCTTCACCACTCTCGAACCGAATCTCGGCGTGGTAAGCATGCCGGGCGACCGCACGTTCGTCGTCGCCGATATTCCCGGCCTTATCGAAGGAGCGCATGAGGGCGCTGGTCTCGGCATTCAGTTCCTGCGCCACATCGAACGCACCAAGCTTCTCGTCCACCTGGTGGATGTCTCGGAATACTCCGGCCGCGATCCGGTGCGGGATTTCAAGACCATCCTCAAGGAACTCGAGAGCTTCAGCGGCACACTCGTCCAAAAGCCGATGCTGGTTGTGGCCGCCAAGATGGATGTTTCCCAGGACCCTTCACGGGTCCAACGGCTCCGCCGTGCGGTCGTCCGAAGAAAAATGCCTTTCTACAAACTCTCGAGCGTGACCGGAGCGGGACTTCAGGATCTGCTGTTCGCAATCGGCGAGCGGGTATTCAGGGAACCTTCAGCGGGCGCAGCAGATCTGGGTGGAAACAAGGGCTGACGGCGAGATCGGCCGTGAGTGTGCGAAATAGTCCTGCTGCGACAGGTGACGGTACACCGCCCCCGCAACCCCCGACGCCACCGGCCCGTTCACCGGCCTTCCGCCCGTCAGCAGAACCACCACCACCAGTTTGTTGCGTCCCACATCGTTGAACGAACCGAACCAGCCGAGGTGCGTCGGAGTTCTCTGGTCCGTGCAGGTCCCCGTCTTGCCCAGGATCGTTTCGGAATTATTAACCCCCGCCCTACGCGCGGTTCCATACTCGACCGCGCCCATCATCCCCGGCTTCACTTCGGGGATCCACTGCTGGATGTCGAGGCGCCGCTTGACCCGTGGAACGAAGTTCGCAACCTCCTCGCTCGAGCGAGGATGCTGGAGGTAGTACAACGTGCCTCCATTGGCGATCGCCGAAAGCAACGAAGCGAGTTCGAGAGGGGTCAGCGAGATGCCGGACCCGAAACTGGTCATCATCCCCACGCCTCCGTCGGGAGGAGCCTGTGGAAGCAACCCGGGTTGTTCTCCATCGATATTCAGGCCTGCCCGTTCTCCCAGGCCGAACAACCGGGCGTAGTAGGAAACCCTGTCGAATCCGAGTTTGTTCCCCAATGCGGCAAAATAAGCGTTATTGGAGACGGCAAGCGCGTTGGTCAGATCGAACGTGGTGCGGCGGCCAATACGGATCGCCGTGTCGCGCTCGATCACACCTTCGCTCAACGCCGCCAGCGCCGCCACCACTTTGATCGTCGAGCAGGGCTGGAATCCGCTCTTGAGGGCCAGTTTCTGGTTCACGAGCGCAAGCACGCGGCCGGTGTAGGGGTCCACCACGGCCACGGTTCCGTTGTACGGTCCCAGCGCCTCAACCGCCGCCTTCCTCACCTGGGGATCTTCTCCCTCTGTCCAGTCGCCTTCAGCGGAATCGGCGAACGTCGGCTCCCGCCACGGTCCGCCCTTGATGAGGGGAGCCGCGGCCGTCCGGCGGTAGCTGGCCGCGGACACCAGACTCGACCGGTAGCGGGTGCTTCGAGTTGTTCTGGCTCTCGCCCGGACGGTGCGTGAACTCTTCGCCACGGCGGGCTTCTTCACATGCGTTGCCGCTGTCTTTTTCTTTTTCTTCACCGATGTCGCGGAGAAGGCGGCCTGACTCGAAGCCAGACTGGCGAGAATCAGGATCAGAAAGAGACGGAGGAATGTCTTAGGCTGCATGCCACCTCATATTTCCTATCGTCACATTGGACGCTATGCTGAAGATGTCGCTCACGATAACTACACCTAGTATTCTCAGCACTAGGGCGCCGTTTCGTCAAGCCGCTGTCCATCCACCGTCAATCGTTACCACCGATCCGTTCATGAAACCGGCCTCATCCGAGCAAAGATAAAGCGCCAGATGCGCGATCTCCTCGGGTTTTCCCATTCTCCCGATCGGCTGCCGCGCGTTGATCTCCGCCCGCACCTTCTCCTTTTCATGCTTGTGGTACTTCTCGAGGTATCCCTCCACAAACGGCGTCTCCACGGTCCCCGGACAGATGCAGTTCACCCGGAACTCGACCGGATAGTCCACCGCCAGTTGCCTGGTGATCATCACCACCGCGCCTTTCGTGGCGCAGTAGCCAAACCGCTTCTTGACGCCGATCAGACCCGCCACGGACCCGATGTTGACAATGTTGCCACGGGAGGCGATCAGCAGCGGAACGGCCGCCTTAGTCACCAGAAACAACCCCTCCACATTCACGCGGAACAGACGTTGAAAATCATCGAGCGACGTCTCCTCGATGTTCCCCACATGTCCGATGCCCGCGTTGTTCACCAGAATGTCGAGTCTCTCCAATGCCGAGAACATTCGTTCCACCGACTCCGCGCTCGTAATGTCACACTGTATGGCGCGCGCTCCCTTGAGTTCCCCGGCCAGCTTCTCCGCCGCGGGAAGATTCAGGTCCGCAATAATCACGCTTGCGCCGGCGGCAGCCAGCACCCGGCACGTGGCTTCACCAATCCCGCTGGCGCCGCCGGTTACAAGAGCAATGCGGTTATCAAGACGAAAGGGCGTATGATTCATCCTTTTCAGGATAAGCCACATACGCCCTTATACAGAAGAATGCCAGCCTGTTTACTTGTGCTTTTCGGGCCCTGCTCCCTTGGCCAGCTTGTCACGCTGCTCGCGCAACACTGCCTTCCGGCTCAGCTTGATCTTGTTGCCCTCGAGCGCCAGCACTCTTACCAGAATCTGGTCGCCCTCCTTCAACTCATCCCGCACGTTCTTGATGCGGTTTTCCGAAATCTCGCTGATATGCAGCAGGCCGTCGGTTCCCGGGAAGATCTCGACGAATGCCCCAAAGTCCACCAACCGAACCACCTTGCCGAGGTACGTTTTGCCCACTTCGGCGACGGCCGCGATGTCGCTCACCATCTGAATAGCCCTGTTGGCCGAATCCTGGTTGGTAGCGAAAATGTTCACCGTTCCGTCGTCGCTCACGTCGATCTTCACACCGGTCTGGTCGATAATGCTGCGGATCATCTTCCCGCCCGGCCCGATCAGTTCGCGAATCTTGTCGGTGGGAATCGTCATTGTGTGAATCATCGGCGCGTGGCGCGAAAGCTCCTTGCGCGGCGCCGCCAGCACCGCCACCATCTTGTCCAGAATCTCGATGCGAGCCTTGCGCGCCTGCGCCAGAGCCTCACGCATGATGGCGGTGGTGACCTTGGTCACCTTGATGTCCATCTGCAGCGCCGTCACGCCCTCGCGTGTTCCGGCCACCTTGAAATCCATGTCGCCGTAATGATCTTCCGCGCCTGCGATGTCGGTCAGGATCGCGTACTTGCCGTCCTCGATCACCAGCCCCATCGCAATGCCCGCCACGGGAGCCGCAACCGGCACGCCGGCGTCCATCATCGAGAGCGTGCCGCCGCACACCGTCGCCATCGAACTCGACCCGTTCGACTCGAGAATGTCGCTCACGCATCGCAGCGTGTAAGGAAACGCCGATTCGGGAGGGACCACCGGCGAGAGCGCCCGCTCGGCGAGAGCGCCGTGTCCGATCTCGCGCCGACCCGCTCCGCGCAGGAACCCGACCTCGCCCACGCTGAACGGTGGGAAGTTGTAGTGCAGCATGAACCGCTTCGACACTTCTCCTTCGCTCAACAGTTCCATCCGCTGCTCGTCGTCCTTGGTGCCGAGCGTGGTCGTCACCAGCGCCTGCGTCTCGCCCCGTGTGAACAGCGCCGAACCGTGCGTGCGGGGAAGAATGCCCACTTCGATGTCGATTCTCCGGATTTCGTCGAAGGAGCGCCCATCCGGACGCCGCCGCGCGATCAGCATCTCGTCGCGGAAGATCCGCTCCTTTAGATGATCGAACAGCTTTCCCGCCTCTTCCTGCTGCTCTTCGGGATAGTCCGCCTTACAGGCGTCGTGCAGCGCCGCGATCTTCTTATAGCTCTCGATCTTGGCGTACTTTTCCGTGTTCGAAGCGTCCGTGAGTTCCTCGCGGTACTTGGCGGTAATCTGAGCCAGCATCTCCTGGTTGACCGGAGCCGGCGTAAATTCGCGCTTCTTCTTTCCGCACAACTCCATCAGTTCCCGGATGCCCGCGATGATCTTCCTGCAGCATTCGTGCCCGAACTCGATGCAGTCCACCACCGAGTCCTCGGTGACGCCCTTTCCGCCGGCTTCCACCATCACGATGCCTTCCTCGGTCCCGGCCACCACAATCGAAAATTCGGCGGCCTTGATCTCTTCGTAGGTCGGCTCGGCGATCATCTGGCCGTTCAGCATCGCCACCCGCACGCCGGCGAGCACGTGATGGAACGGAATATCGGAAATCGCCAGCGCGGCCGCGCTCCCCATGACCGCGAGGGATGACGGGTCATGAACCGGATCGGCCGACAGCACGAAAGCGATCACCTGCGTGTCGCACATGTAGCCTTCGGGAAAGAGCGGACGGACCGGCCGGTCGATCAGCCGGCTGGTGAGGATCTCGCGCTCCGTCGGCCGGCCCTCGCGCTTGATGAAACCTCCGGGGAAACGTCCCGCCGAATACGTATACTCGCGATAGTCGACGGTCAGCGGGAAAAAGGCCGCGCCGGCTCTTGGCTGCTCGTTCGAGCACGCCGTGGCCAACACCACGGAGTCGCCGGTGCGAACGACGACTGCGCCGTTTGCCTGCTTTGCCAGCTTCCCCGATTCAAAAGTGATTACCCGGGAGCCCAGGTCCACGGAAACTGTGTGTGTCATGAATAGTCCTCCAACTTTAGCCGGATCGCTCCGGCAGAGTCAGGAAGACTGATTGGAAGGAACCAGCCGTACTAACTACACCACTTAGACCCGAATGGCACAACGCTCACTCGGGGAGGCCGCGGTGGAAGAAACTCCGCCTGTGACGCCTAGCGCCGGATCCCCAGCCTGGTGATCAGCTCTTTGTACCGCTCCGGGGAGTTGTTTTTCAGGTACTTGAGCAACCGGCGGCGGCGAGCCACCATCGTCAACAAACCGAGCCGGGAGTGATGGTCCTTTTGATGGGACTTGAAATGCCCGGTGAGCTGCGCAATTCGCTGGCTCAGGATGGCCACCTGCACCTCGGGGGAGCCCGTGTCGCTCTTGTGGACCTTGTACTTCGAAATGATCTGCGATTTCAACTCAGCAGCCAGCGCCATTACAGATACGTACCTCTCACGTTCCTATTCTTTCAGTCTTTTCCTCATAACAGAGTAACACACGCGTCAACTGTCTTCGCAACCGCTACCTTCACACAACCCGGTGAGCCGTTGAACAGGCTGGACCGGATCTCGATCCACGCCGCGCCACGGTGTATTTCCGAATGCGAACAATGCCCGCCGCGGCCAAGTTGTGACATAATGAGAACTCAACCACACTGCCGGCGCGGTAGCCAAGTGGTAAGGCAGAGGTCTGCAAAACCTTTACTCGCGGGTTCGATTCCCGCCCGCGCCTCCAATAAGCCCCACCCCCGCTCCGGTTCCCGTCCCTCTCTTGTTCGTCCCCGCCTGCTTGTGGAATGCTCAAAAGGGTGAGGTGAGAGAATGGCATGTAACCCGGAAGTCCTCAGACAGGTCCCCCTCTTCGGCCTGCTCGACGAGGAGGAGACCGCCGTGCTGGCCGGACAGGTGGAACTGAAACGGTTCGCACCGCGCCAGCGCATCTATAAGATCGGCGACCTCGGCGGCCGAGCCTATGTCATGGTTTCAGGGAAAGTACGGATCTCGACCGTCGATGAAGACCACCAGGAGGTGATCGTGGACGAGCCCGCCGCTGGTGAATTCTTCGGCTTCGCATCCATGTTGGAGGGAACGCCCCATCAGACCGCCGCCCTTGCCATCGAGGAGACCGTCTGCGTCGAGGTGGAACCGAACGACATTGCCGTTCTGCTGCAGCGCAAACCCATGGCCGGAATGGACATGCTTTCGGTGCTCGGGCGCCAGTTCCACGCCTCGCAGCAGTTGGTCCGCATCCGCAGCACGCGCAATCCGAACGAAGTCATCGAGGAAAGAACCACGCTCCCGGACCAGATTGCCGATTCGGTCGCCCGTTTCGGAGGCTCGTGGGCGTTCATCAGCACTTTTCTGGCCGTCCTTATCGTTTACACCGCGGTGAATGTGGCGCTCGATCGCCGCGCCTGGGATCCCTATCCATTCATCCTGCTCAATCTGTTCCTCTCGATGCTGGCCGCGATTCAGGCGCCCGTGATCATGATGAGCCAGAACCGCCAGGACGCCAAGGACCGCCTGCGCGGCGAACTGGATTTCGAGGTGAACCGCCGTTCCGAACGCGAAATCCAGGGTTTGTCGAAGAGGCTCAACACGCTCATCGATAAGATCGACGATCTCGATGAACTCGTGCGCGGCGGAAAATCATAAGTAGTCGTAGAAACGGCGCTTCAACCGTTCAAACAGCAGCGCCCCGCCCACCAGCGACAAACCCGATACCATCGCCAGGTTCAGCAGCAGGGAAACGGAGGGAGACCGGTTCTCGAGCAGCACGTTGCGGAATGCGAACACCACGGCCGCCACGGGATTCAACCGGTACATGATGATGTACTCCTTGGGAATGCTTTCAAAGCTGTAAAACACCGGGACCAGGAAGAACAGGATCAGATTCGCCGACTCCACCAGGTAGCGAATGTCGCGAATATACACATCGAGCGCGGAAAAAGCGAGCCCCACTCCCACGGCGAACATCACTTCCATCACCACCAGCAGTGGCAGCCATACCCAGTGGCGGTTGAATCCATCGCCGAAGATCAGCACCAGGCTGAGCAGCAATCCCAGTTGGATCGCGAAATGCAGCACAATCCCCAACACCGCGCTGATGGGCACAATCTCCCGCGGAAACCTCGTCCGCTTAATCAGGTTGGCGTTATCCACCATCGATGTGGTGGCGGTCAGCCACGCCAGCGTGAAGAAGTTGAACGGGATGAGCCCGCACAACAGAAAGATGGGGAAATTCTGCTGCTGGCTGGGGTAGATCTTGGTGAACACAAACCAGTAGACGGTCATCATCACGAGCGGATTCGCGAGCGACCAGCCGACTCCGAGGGACATGTTGCGGTAGCGAACGCGAAAATCCTTCATCAGCAGCGTGCGCAGTACGAAATAGTAATCTCCATCCCAGCGTTGAACAACCGAACCGTTCATAAGTACAAACTTTTCATTCTAGCGGAGCTCATTGCCCAGCACCTGTCCGAAAAACTGCAAACTGCGCGCCGCGCACCGGCTCCAGCGATAGTTCCGGGCGCGCTCCTTGCCGCGCGCGGCCATCTCCTCGCGCTTCGATGGCGATGTCAGCAACCGCTCGAGCGAGCAGCGGATCTCCGCGATGCTGAAGGGATCCACAAGTTCCGCCGCGTCCCCCGTAATTTCCGGCAGCGCCGATATGTTCGAAGTGAGCACGGGCACTCCCGCCGCCATTGCCTGGGCCACCGGGAAACCGAACCCCTCATAGAGCGACGGATACACGAATGCCAGCGCGCCGGCGGTCAACGCGGGCAGAGCCTCTTCGGCGACATAGCCTAGCCGCCGCACACCGGTCAGCCCCGACTCGAGGCGCTTCTCCGTCTCCCGGGCCCAGCCCGTTGGGCCGGCGATGACCAGTTCATGTTCCTCGCGCAACGACGCCGGCAGCGAGAGCCAGGCGTCGAGCAGCCGGTCCAGGTTCTTGCGCGGCTCGATGGTTCCCACGAAGAGCACATAGGGTTTGCGCAAGCCGGCGATCTCCTTCAGTTCGAGAACGTCCGTCACGCTCACCTGGAAGTAGGCATCGCTCACCCCGGAATGGATGGCCACTATCCGCTCCTCGGGTATGTCCAATTCCTCGATTGCGTCCTGGCGCGCTGATTCCGACACCGCTATGAGGCCATGGGCCCGCTTGAGAATTCGCCCAGCAAACCGGCGGTCCGCCTCCACATTGGCGGGTGTGTGCAGCTCCGGCATCTTCCAGCAGGTCATGTCGTGCACCGTGGCCGTGAGCAGGCAGCCGCGCGGAGCGTAATGGATCTGGTTCGAGGCATGAAAGATATCCGAGCCGGCAATGCACATATCGAGAAGCATGGCTCGCGTAAGGTTCGCGCCGAACAACGCGGCAAGCCGGGGATATGTAGCCCATGCCGGCAACATGGACCGGTCATGATCCAGCTCTCCCGTCTTTCGAATGAACGGGAAGGCGCGAATGCGGTCAGGCCCGGCCTGCTGCCGCAGCGCGTGAAGCCAGTGATAGGTGTAGCTTTTCACACCCGCGCTGCGCAACAGCAGGGATGTCGCGTCCACGGTGACACGCATCAGGGAGCCCCGATTGGAAGATTGGAGTAGAGAAACTTCCCGCCGCTCGCCTTCACGGTATGCAGCCAGTCGCGGCCCACCAGTCTCTCGATGCGCGGCGCCGAAGGCGCTTCCACCAGCAGATAGCGGCGGCGCACGTCCTTCCACAGCCGCGCGAATGCCTCGTCGTCGATGAACACATTCGGAGCGCCGGGCGCGTTCGAGCCATACTCGAGATTATTCACGCGTCCGTTCAACAGCAGCGCGCGGCAATTGGCATAAAAGAATACCGAGGAAAACGTGTAGTACTGATCGTCGGCAATCAGTTCTCCAGGCGGAGCGTGCAGATAGGCCTCCGCCAGGGCTCGCGACCCCAGGTAGGGATCGAACCGGATCAAGGCGACTCGCGCGGCGTGAAAGAAGATCACCATCATCAGCGCGATCGCCAGATAGGCGCCTTCATCCCCGCGCCGCAGCCAGGCTCCGAAAGCTCCCACCACGAAAGCGGCGCCAGCCATCACCAGCGGCAGACGCAGATAGGCGAAACTTGCCAGCGTGAGATCGCCCATATGCCCCAGCGAAAGCGTGTAGGCATCGGGATTCTGTGTGAGCGCCTGGGAAATGTCGCCCGGCGTGGGCAGATGCAGCACCTCGATCAGGATCGTTCCAATCGCCAGCGCCGCCAGCGCGGCCATCGCGGAGATCAGCAGCCGTCCACGCAGCGTCCACAATCCTCCGAGCGCCATCGCCGGACCGAGCAGCAGGGCCAGCGCGGGATAGCAGGGCATCGAATAATATTCCTGCGTCGTCGAGAACGTGAAGAATACCAGCAGGAACACAGTCCAGCACAGCGCGAGCAGCCTTGTGCGTCCCGCGCGGTCCACGGGCTTGTAGCTCAGTCGCGCCGCCGCCGGAAAAAAAGCGCTCCAGGGAAACAACCACAGCAGGTGGAAGAGCCAGAAATAGACGCGCGGCACGGTATTGTAGTCGCGCGGGAAGCGCATGTTTAGAAAACGGAAGACATGCTCGTTGAAAAAATAGAACCAGAAGAAGCCGTGATAATGGCCCGGCTCGCTCTTCATGGTGAAATCGAACAGCGGCGGATTGCGAACCATGGCCAGAATATGCCACGGCGCGGCGATGGCGAGTATGATCAACCCCCCGCTGAAGGGCCGCAGTTTACGCCATGTCTTGCGTTGGAACAGCTGCCGCGTAGCGGCAAGATAGACCACCCCGGCGCCTATTGGAAACAGGGCCGCGACCAGTCCCTTCAGCAGCAATCCCACGCCGATGGCCGCCGCCATCAAAGCCGGCCAGGGCCCGCCGTCTTCCTCGAGCGAGCGCAGAAACGCCCACATCGCCACGGTGACGGCAAGCGTGAGGATGGCGTCGGGAATCTGAATGCGCGTGAACAGCCATAGCCCGATACACGTGGAAAGCACCAGCCCCGAATAAAAACCGGCGGGCTCGCCGAAGGCCCAATGCCCGAAACGCGCGGTGACCCACACGAGAACCACGGTGAACAGCGCCAGCGGAATGCGCGCCGCCCAGTCATGCGGCCCGAATACGCCCATCGAAACCGCCATCATCCAGTAGATGAGCGGCGATTTTTCCAGATAGGGCACTCCGTCGAGGCGCGCGGTCACCCAGTCGCCCGATTGCAACATGTTTCTGGCGATCTGCGCCTGCACGGCGTCGACGTCATCCATCAGGTTCGGAGGGCTGATAATACACCCGAAGAAGATGGCCGCGGCAATGGCCAGTACGATCAGTTGCGAGCGCCGGCCCATGCTACCGCTTCCTCATTCCTCCGCCTGGCTTGAATATCCCAACGCCGCATCCACAAGAAAAGGACCAGCAACCCCCAAAGCTGATATCCGTGGTTGGCCCGGCGCTCGAAGTGAAGCCGCATCAACCGCTGAATGCCTTCCCAGCGGAAGATGCCCGTCTCCCGCACGGCGCGTTCCGTCACGGTATCGAGCAGCAGCGGCTTCAGCACGCCGCGGAACCAATGGTGCGTGGGAATATCGAATCCCTCCTTCTTCCGTTGCAGAATCGAGGGCGGCAGTTTGTCCCTCATCAGCTCGCGCAGCAGGAACTTGAGCCGCGATCCATTTATCTTCAGCCGCTCCGGCAGCGCGGCGGCGAACTCGACGATGCGGTGATCGAGAAACGGCGGCCGCACCTCGAGCGAATGCGCCATGCTCATACGGTCGCACTTGTAGAGGATGTCATCGGGCAGATAGCAAGTCTGGTCCAGCCACAGATAGCGGTTCAGCGCGCCGGAAGCATCCGCCCCCACCGGCAGCAGCGAATCGAGCCCCGAGTGACGCGGCAAAGCGCGGATTCGATCCTTTTCTTCCTCCGAAAAAGCTCCGTTCCAGAACAGGTGCGCCGTGACGGGAGGGAGCAACGACCCGTCGAGGAAGCGCTTTGCCTTGTATTCGAGGCTGATCTTCTCGTCGGAGGCCGGCCAGAGCCGCAGCAGATTCCGGCCCCAACGCCGCAGCGGCGCCGGAACCACGCGCATGGCCGCCGCATAACGGTCGGCGAGGTAGGTATGGTAGCCGCCGAACAACTCGTCCGCCCCCTCGCCGCTCAGGGCGACCGTAACGTGCCGCCGGGTCATTTGCGAAAGAAACCACACCGGCAGAGCGCCCGCGTCGGCGCTCGGTTCATCGGAGTAGTACGCCATCTGTTCGATGGCCGCCACCAGGTTCTCCTCCGGATTCAGATCGAATTCGTGATGGCCGGTCGAGTAGACGCGCGCCATCTCCCGGAAATACGGACTCTCGTCGAACTTGCGGCCAAGGAAGGAAACTGAAAATGTCTTCAGCTTCGGGACCTGCGCCGCGGCGTAATGGAGCACCGTCGAGGAATCGAGGCCGCCGCTGGCCCATACGCCGAGAGGCACGTCCGCGATCAGATGCTCGCGCACGGACTCCTTCAAAAGGACATCCAGCTCTTCTTTTGCCGATTCGAGCGTTTTCCCCTCGTCCGGGGAAAAGGACAGTTTCCAGTACGGCTCACCGTGAATGCGGCCATCCCGCCACTCGAGCCAGTGGCCCGGATGCAGTTTCCGGATGCCTTCCACCAGCGTGTAGGGGTAGGGGATGTAGTTGAGCGAAAGGTAGTAGTCAAGGCCGGCGGGGTCCAAATCGCGGCTCAACTCCGGATGTTCGAGGATTGTCTTCAACTCCGATCCGAAGTAGAGGTCGCGGCCGCGTTCGCGGAGGTAGAGCGGCTTGATGCCCATCCGGTCGCGCGCCAGCACCAGGCGCCGCTGGGACTCTCTCCACAGGGCGACGGCGAACATTCCTCTAAGCCGCGAGAAACATCCGGTATCCCACTCGAGGAAGGCGCGCAGTACGACTTCGGTGTCGCAGCGCGTGCGGAAGCGGTGTCCGAGCCCCTCGAGTTCCCGCCGCAGATCGTTGTGGTTATAGATCTCGCCGTTGAACACGATCACCGCGTCCCCGCCCGCGGCGCGCATGGGTTGCTCGCCGCCGGCCACATCGATGATGCTCAGCCGCACCGCGCCCAGCGATACCAGCGGCGAGCGGAATACGCCCTGCTGATCCGGCCCCCGGTGGACAATGGCGCGCGTAACCTGCTCAATCCGTCCCGCGGGAAGATGCTGTTCAAGTGTGGTGAAACCGGCAATACCGCACAAGGGGGTGATTTCCGCCTATACCTGTCGTGCTGTGGAGAACTTCAATCGTGAGGATACCACGATGCGCTAGACTACCAGTTGAAGGAATCTCCACATGCGGATTGTCGCCACGTTGGCCATGCTGTGTGCCCTGCTGCTTTCCCAGGCCGGCCTGTTCGCGCAGGCGGGCAATAAAGATGATGATCGCATCTACGACCAGGTGCGCTTGAAACTCGCCAGTAACCCGGATGTCAAGGGTGGAGCCATAGAAGTCGACGTCGCCGCCGGCGTAGTTACCTTGAAGGGTAAGGTGCGCACCGAAAAAGCCCGCTCCAAGGCGGAACACCTTACCGGCAAGGTGAAAGGCGTCAAGAAAGTCGTCAACGAACTGCAGGTGGCGCCCACGTAGGCCAGGCCGCCTTGGACACCTTCTGGCAAACAACCTTCTGACGCCAGTCAGGCGCCGCCATCGACAAGCTTGAAAGGAAGAGCTTCCCGGCTACCGCGCGCACCGCCGACAAAATGCGGCACAGTTGCATCTCCTGCCGCGTCAGGAGGCGGATTCGGCGCCCGCATGGGTTTCGTGGGCGCGCGGATTCCGTATCCCCCGCGCCACTTTTCCCGATCTGCCGTCACCTTCCACGCCGGATTGCATCTCCAACTGTGGAGGAGCAAGCGTGAACGTTAGCGTGAAATACCTCGACCAGGTCCGTTTCGAGGCCGAAGCGCGAGGCCATCGTGTCATTTGTGATCAACCCGAGTCGAACAACGGCGCGAATTCCGGCATGACGCCTCCCGAGTTCCTGCTGGTCTCACTCGGCTCCTGCGCGGCCTATTACGCCGTGGAATATCTCAGGACACGGAATCTTCCCACGGGCGGCCTGGAAGTGAACGTGGAAGCCGGCAAGAAAACAGGGCCCGCGCGGCTGGGTGAATTTCGCGTCCGCGTCCGTACCGCGGAGTTGGACGAGCGCCATCGGCAAGGCGTTCTGCGCGCCATCCGGGCTTGCATTGTGCATAACACGCTGTGCCACCTCCCGGCCGTCGAAGTGGAAGTGGAACAGACAACCGCCGCGTAGAGGACCGCGCGCACCCCACCCCCTTGACCCCCATAACTTCTTCGGGTAAGGTCATGGACCATGTCAACCATCCATGTCCCCGTAACCCGCAACGGGTTCGGTAGGACTTCCCGCCCGGATGCCTGGTGGGTGGTTCCTCTCCTCACATTCCTGGGTCTCGGGGCCTTCGTCGTCTACGTCACATGGGCCGCCTTTCAAGGCGTTCACTATCGCTTCGGCCCTTACCTCTCACCTCTTTATTCGCCGGAAATCTTCGGCGATCCCAGGACCGCCTGGTTCGGTGGAAAGCCGGATTGGTTTCCTTCCTTTCTTCCCTTCACTCCCGCGCTGCTCGTGCTCTGGGCCCCCGGCGGCTTCCGCTTCAGTTGCTATTACTACCGCGGCGCGTATTACAAGGCCTTCTGGGCGGACCCGCCCTCCTGCGCCGTCGGCGAACCGCGCAAGAGCTATTGCGGAGAGGCTTCGTTTCCGCTCATCCTGCAAAATATTCACCGCTACTTTCTCGTCGTGGCTCTCATCTTTCTGCCCATTCTTTGGCACGACGTTTGGGAAGGCTTCTGGTTTGACACGGGTTTCGGCGTTCGCGCCGGCTCGCTCATCCTGTTGGTGAATACGATTCTGCTCACCGGCTATTCGCTTGGCTGTCACACATTGCGGCATCAGATCGGGGGCATCCTCGATCAGTTGTCGCGGCGTCCGATACGCAAACAAGGCTATCGCATGGCAAGCTGTTTCAACCGCTCGCACATGCTTTGGGCCTGGACCAGTCTCTTCTCGGTGGCATTCTCCGATCTGTACGTGCGGCTTTGCTCGATGGGCATCTGGACAGATTGGAGAATCTTCTAATGGCGGAATTTCAAACCCTCACTCATGATGTGCTGGTGGTGGGAGCGGGCGGCGCCGGATTGCGAGCCGCCATCGAGGCTTCCGCCGCCGGAGTCAAAGTCGGACTGGTCAGCAAGTCGCTTCTCGGCAAGGCCCATACGGTGATGGCCGAAGGCGGCGTCGCGGCCGCGCTCGCCAATGTCGACGACCGTGACGGCTGGCGTGTCCATTTCGCCGACACGATGCGCGGCGGCCAATACATGAACCATCCGCGAATGGCCGAACTCCACGCCAGGGAGGCCCCGGACCGCGTGCGGGAACTCGAAGCCTGGGGCGCGGTCTTCGACCGTACAAAGGACGGCAGGATTCTCCAGCGCAATTTCGGCGGCCACAAGTACCCGCGCCTGGCGCACGTCGGCGACCGGACGGGTCTCGAGATGATCCGCACCCTTCAGGATCACGGCATCCATCTCGGCATCGACGTTCACATGGAGCATACCATCGTCGGCCTGCTCAAGGACGGCGGCCGCATCGCCGGAGCGTTCGCCTACGATCGCGAGCGGGGACGGTTCAAGGTGTTCCATGCCAAAGCCGTGGTCCTCGCCACCGGCGGCATCGGGCGCGCCTACCGCATCACCAGCAACAGTTGGGAGTACACGGGCGACGGCCATTCCCTCGCCTACCACGCCGGAGCCTCCCTCAAGGATATGGAGTTCGTGCAGTTCCATCCCACCGGCATGGTGTGGCCTCCCAGCGTGCGCGGCATTCTCGTCACCGAGGGCGTGCGCGGAGAAGGCGGCGTGTTGCGGAACAAGGATGGCAAGCGCTTCATGTTCGAGGACATCCCGGAAAACTACCGCCCGCAGACCGCTGACAACGAGGAGGAAGGCTGGCGCTACACGCAGGGCGACAAGAACGCCCGCCGTCCGCCCGAGCTTCTCACCCGCGACCACGTGGCGCGCTGCATCATGCGCGAAGTTCGCCAGGGACGCGGCAGCCCGCATGGCGGCGTCTACCTCGACATCGCCTGGATCAAGGAAAGGCTGCCCAGGGGCGAAGAACACATCAAACGCAAGCTGCCATCGATGTACCACCAGTTCAAACAGCTCGCCGGCATCGACATCACGAAGGAGCCGATGGAAGTCGGACCCACCACCCACTACATGATGGGAGGCGTGAATGTCGATCCCGATACGCAGATGTCCGATGTGCCCGGCCTGTTCGCCGCGGGCGAATGCGCGGCCGGCCTGCATGGGGCCAACCGCCTTGGCGGCAACTCGCTTTCCGACCTCATCGTGTTCGGCAAACGCGCCGGCGAGCATGCGGCGAAGTTCGCCGTCGCCAACGCCGCCCCTCGGATCGACAACAGCCAGGTGGAAGCCCTCGCCCGGCGCGCCCTCGAACCTTTCGAACGCGATACCTCCGAAAATCCGTATCAGATCCAGCATGAGCTTCAGGACCAGATGCAGGATCTTGCCGGCATCGTACGGCGGCGGGAAGAGATGGAGCAGGCGCTCGATGTCATCGAGAACCTGAAACGGCGCGCCGCGCGGGCCACCGTCAAAGGCAATCGGGAATTCAATCCCGGCTGGCACACCGCCCTCGATCTGGAGAACCTGCTCACCGTCTCGGAAGCCATCACACGAGCCGCTCTCGAGCGCAAGGAGAGCCGCGGAGCGCACTTCCGCGACGATTTCCCCGAAAAGAACGCCGAAGAAGGCAAGGTCAACATCATCATCCGCAAGACCGCCGGCGGCGCGATGAGCGTGAGCCGCGAACCCGTCCCGCCGATGAGCGGCGAACTGAAGCAGATAATCGAGGAGATGAAATGAGCACCCAAGTCACCTTTCGCATCTGGCGCGGCGAGAAAGGAGCCGGGCAACTGCGCGACTATACCACGGAAATCAGCTCCGGGATGGTGGTTCTCGATGCCGTGCACAGGATTCAGGCGACGCAGGCGAATGACCTCGCCTGCCGCTGGAACTGCAAGGCCGGCAAGTGCGGTTCCTGCTCGGCGGAAGTGAACGGCAAGCCTCGTCTGATGTGCATGACGCGCATGAGTGACCTGCCCGCGGACAAACCCATCACCATCGAACCCCTGCGCGCGTTTCCCCATCTGCGCGACCTGGTCACCGATGTGAGTTGGAATTACGATGTCAAGAAGAAGATCCGGAAATACCAGCCGCGCAAGCCCGACAATCCCGACGGCACCTGGAGCATGGAACAGGACGACATCGACCGCGTGCAGGAGTTCCGCAAGTGCATCGAGTGCTACCTCTGCCAGGACGTCTGCCATGTCCTGCGCGAGCACGGCCTCCACCCGGATTTCATCGGACCGCGATTCCTTGTCTACTCGGCCGCCCTCGAGATGCATCCCGCCGATACGGCGGACCGGCTTCCCGATCTCAAGAACGACCTGGGCATCGGCTATTGCAACATCACCAAGTGCTGTACGAAAGTCTGTCCCGAATCCATCGCCATCACCGACAACGCCATCATCCCGCTCAAGGAGCGTGTCGTCGACCGCTATTATGATCCAATAAAGAGAATCTTTCGCGCGATCACAGGATCCGGAGGTGACTGACCAATGTCTTTTCAGTTGAAACCGATCTCGGTTGACGCAATCCCCGCGGCCATCGAAAAGGTGCACCGCTACCGCAACCTGAACGAACCCGCCGAAGCGGAAAGCATCTGCCTCGATATCCTCCAGGCTGATCCCGACAACCAGGCGGCTCTTGTCCTGCTCCTGCTTTCCCGCTCCGATCAGATCGATGAAGGGATGAGCCCGCTGCGCGCCCGCGATGTCCTGCCGCGCCTGACGGCCGAGTATGACCGCGCCTACTACGCCGGGCTCATCCACGAACGCGCCGCCAAAGCCATCATGAAGCGCGGCCGGCCGGGCTCTTCTCACACCGTCTACGATCATCTCCACCTCGCCATGGAATGCTTCGAGATGGCCGAATCGCTCCGCGCCCACGGCAACGACGACCCCATTCTTCGCTGGAACACCTGCGCCCGGTTGCTGATGAACCATCCCGAACTGCAACCCCGCCCGCGCGAGGTTCCCGAACCGGTCACGAGCGAATAGCCTCGATAGCCTCCATGCGAGTCACCATGCCCGGCGGCCGGGATACGCTTCGGGCGCACCCGGATCGCCATGAGCCGCGGAACGCCTCCAGGGAATCGTCCTCATGAATACCCAAGCCACCACCCTCTACCCGTTCGTTCCCTCCGGCCCCAACTTCGAGCGTTCGCTCGAGTTCTATGAGGCCCTCGGCTTTCAACAGGTCTGGCGCCAGGAGGGTTTCGCCGGCCTCCGCTTCGGCGGCGCCTATTTCATCCTTCTGGATATCGACGTTCCGGAGTGGCAAAGCAACCAGATGATCAACTTCGAAGTAGAGAACCTCGATGCCTATTGGACGGAACTGAAATCCGATGTTGTGGCCGCCCGGTTTCCCGGCGTCAGGTTCCTCGCGCCCACGGACTTCCCCTGGGGCAGGGAGATCCACATTATCGACCCGGGCGGCGTCTGCTGGCATGTGCGCGAGAGCGAGTCATAGTTTGTAACCGGCGGTCTGCCTTCCTCCTGCTCCGCTCGCTAAGCCCGCGGCGTTGGTGCTAGACTCGTGATGTCCCGCTCCTGGCAGCCATCTAAAGGATTTATGTCTCAATCACCTCAACCTCCCAAGATTGACCTCGTGCAGCGTCCGGACTATCGCGAGAGTTACGCCAACAGCGTCCAGGTTCGCGCCAATCTCTGGGATTTCTTTCTCATGTTCGGCATCGTCCAGCAGACCAGCCAGGACAGCGTCACCATCCACAACTTTCAAGGCGTCTATCTCAGCCCCCAGCAGGCCAAAGCCCTGCTGAACGTCCTCCTGCAGAACATCAAGGAATACGAAGGAGCCTTCGGAGAGATCCGCCTTGAACCCTCCGCCGGATCCGCCTCGGGCGGCTTTCTGCAATAAGCTTCTCCTGGGGGAGGAACCGGGATCGCCTCCCGGCCCTTCCCGCTTCCATTAGCGAATCGCCATCGTTACTCCGGATTGTGAAGCTCCCTGGCCCACAATCACCTGCACCGGAACCGCCGCGCCCACCGGCGCGTTGGCCGGAATGAAGAACGACACCTGCGCCTCGCCCAGCACCACCGTCGGCACCGATCCGGCGTAGATCACCGTCGCCTCCACGCCTCCCACCAGCACTCTAACGTTGCTGAGGGGTCTCCGCAGCAGGTTGGCCGACGCAATCACACCGTCGATCCCCGCCGGCGAGGTCTGACCCTCACCCGTGATGAACAGCGTCGCGTAGTTGTTGCCGCCGCGCGAAACCGGATTGTTGGCGCTGTTCGGAACCGGATCCGTGTTGTTGTATAGCGCCGCCTGCCCGGTCCCCTGCTGGTTCGTCGTGAAGACGGCCGGCGCCGTATCCACCACCCGCACATCCACGCTCGGGCTCTGCACCCCCTGGTATTCCACCACCGCCTTCACGCTCGCCCGCCCCGCCACGGCGTACGGCACAACCGCCGCCACCACGTCGGACCTCACAAACACCAGCGGCGATGGAATGCCGTCGAACAGCACCCTGACGTTCGACAGCGCCGTCGCCAGCGTGCCGGCCGGCGTCAGTTGCGCCGTCACGATGTTCTGCGGACCCAGGTTGTTTCCGAAGATCGCCACAATCATGCCCGGAGACACCGCCGTGGGCAGGAAGCTTGCGGCGTTTGTAATGGCCGTAATGGCCGCCGGAACCACCGTCCGGTAGTTGAGCGTCACGGGAATCACAATCGGGTTTGTAAGCCCGACGTTCACTTGAATATTCCCCGTATATGTCCCGGGCTGCAAACCCGCCAGGTTCACGGATACCGAGAGCGTCGCCGGTGTGACTCCGGTGGTCGGAGTCACCGTCAGCCACTGCGACGGGAAATTATTCACCGTCGCCGCGGCGCTGTAGTTGAGGTTCGTACCGCTCGAACTCAATGTAATGGTCTGCGGAGCCACCTGCGCGCCCGCCGTCGAAGCGTTGAACGTCAGCGTGGTGGGGGAGGCGGTAATCGAGGGAGCCGTTACCACGGTCACCTGCACGGGGATAGTCTGCTGCGGGTTGGCCGCCCCCGTCGCCGTGACGATGATGAACCCCTGATACGTGCCCAGGGCCAGCGAGGAGGCGTTCACCGACACCTGCGTCGATCCCGGCGTGACCCCCGAAGTCGATGCCACGCTCAGCCACCCCACGCCCGTCGACGTGGCCGCGGCCAGACTGAAGCTGACAGGGCCGCCCGAACTGGCGATGTTCAGCGTCTGCGGCGGCGGAGCCGGCCCGCCCTGCACCTGAGTGAACGAAAGCTGCTGCGGGGTCACGGTCACTGTCGCGTTCGCGCTGCCCACCGTGTAGGTCACCGGAACCAGCACCGGATTGTTTCCGGCGCCGCTTGACGACAGCAAGATCGCTCCGTGGTACGTGCCCTCGCTCAACCCGGACGGATTCACACTCACTTGCAGCGTTGAAGCCGTGGTCCCGATGGTGCTCGCGCCAGCGGGCGAAACCGATAGCCAGTTGCCGCCGCTCATCACCACCGCCGTGGGCGTGACGGAAAGCGTCGAACCGGTTACGCTGACCTGCAGATTCTGCGATGCCGGCGGCGCCGTCCCGGCCGCCGAGGTGAACGTCATCGACGGGGGCGCCGTGTTGATCAGCGGAGACGAACTGACGGTCAGCGTCACCGGCAGCGCCACCGGCGCCTGGCCCGGCGCGGCGAAAAACACCGTGCCGGTGTAAGTGCCGGTCGAAAGCCCGTTGGCGTTAATGGTCACCTGCGTCTGCGCAGGGGTCGTGCCCGAAGCCGATGACACACCCAGCCACTGGCCGCCTGGAGGAGACAGCACCTGCGTCGTTACTCCATACGTCAGGGCCGATCCCGTGCTCGAGACGTCGATATTCTGACCCTGGCTTGCCGGCACCGACCCGAGAATCTGGTAGTTGAAGTTCGCGCTGGCCAGGTTCAGCCGCAGCAGCGGCGTCGAGGAAACCGCCAGCGTCACCGGCACGGAAACCGGCACGGACGACCCGCTGAACGTCACGCTCACCTGGCCGGTATACGTGGACGGAGCGAGCCCCGACGGGTTCACGCTCACCGCAACCACCCCAGGCGCCGCGCCGGTCACCGGAGTCACCGTAAGCCAGTTGCCTCCGCCGTTGGTGGTGGCGGTGGCCGTGAACGACGAAGGATTCCCGTTCAGCGTGTTCAGTTTCAATAGCCTTACCGGCGGATTCGATCCTCCGGATTGATATGTATAGAAAAGCTGGCCCGGCTCGATGGCCGCCGTCGCCACGTTGCCCACCGTCAGCGTTACCGGCACGGTTTGCGTCAGGTAGCCCGTCAGCGTGATGGTGATGTTTCCGTTATAGATCCCCACCGGCAGCCCGACCGGATTGGCGCGAACGGCGATGTTCGCCTGGTGCTGGCCCGTGCCGGTCACCACCGTCGATCCGTTCACCGTCAGCAGACTCAGCCATGAGCCGCCCGAAGTCACGTTCGCGAAAGCTGAAAATGTGGTCGCCGCCGGCGTGGTCACGGTAATCGTCTGGTCCGCCGGAGTCACGCCTCCGGGCTGGTAGCTGAACGTCAGCGACGAAGGGTTCAGGCTCACGCCACCCGTACCGCCTCCCCCACCGCTTCCCACCACCATCGTCACCGCCACGGTGGTGTCGGGCTGGTTCTGCACCTTGATCCGCACGGTGCCGGTATAGGTCCCCTGATTCAATCCCTGTGGATTGGCCGTAATCGTAATCGGAGCCGTCGGAGCCGTCGTCCCGAAAGGCGTGTCCGTGCCCAGCCAGTTGCCCGGGCTCTCCGTGGTCACCGTGAAAGGCGTCGCGGACGGCGTGGTGAACGTCACGACCTGTGATTGCACGGCGCCGTTCTGCCCCACGTTGAACGTGAGCGTGTTCGGGTTCACCGAGTATCCCCCGCCTCCGCCGCCGGAACCGATGGTAAGCGTCACCGCTACTGTCTGCGTGGCTCCGCCGCTCACGGCGAAGTTGATCTGCCCCGTATAGACGCCCGCCGCCAGCCCGGACGGACTGGCATAGGCCGTGTAGGAGAACGAAGTCGACGGTCCCGCCGTGCCGGCCGGGCTTACCGTCAGCCATGCTCCGCCGGAATTCGTCACCGCCGACGCGGTTACCGTCACCGCGCTGGGAGCGCTGACCGTCAGCGCTTGAGAAAGAATCGAGGTTGATCCGGCGGCCGCGCTGAAGGGCAGCGTGGACGGGCTGATTGTAAGGGCTCCGCCTCCGCCGCCAGTCCCCACCGTCAGCGTAACGTTCAAGGTCTGCGTCGTTCCGCCGCTGATCGCAAACTGCACCTGGCCGGTGTACGTCCCATTGGATAAGCCAGCGGGATTGGCATACACGAGGTAGCCGAAGGACGTAGCGGGCCCGACCGCTCCCGCCGGAGCCACCGAAAGCCAGCTACTTCCGGAAGTCGTGCTCGCGCTCGTGTTCAGTGTCACAGCCGTGGGCGATGTCACCGTAATCAGTTGTGACACCAGATTGGTCGAACCTGCCGGCGAGGTCAGCGCCACCGTGCT
This sequence comes from Bryobacteraceae bacterium, assembly GCA_019187195.1. Classification (GTDB taxonomy): domain Bacteria; phylum Acidobacteriota; class Terriglobia; order Bryobacterales; family Bryobacteraceae; genus CADEFT01. Next base: position 28,295 of record JABAQT010000012.1, on the reverse strand, counting down.
CGGGCTGATCGTCAGGCTTCCGCCTCCGCCAGTCCCCACCGTGAATGTCACTCCCAGCGTCTGCGTGCTCCCGCCGCTCACGGCGAAGGAAACCTGTCCCGTATACGTGCCGGCGGCAAGCCCCGCCGGATTCGCGTACACAATATAGGAGAAAGCCGTCGAAGGCCCAAGCAAACCGCCCGGGGTCACCGACAACCACCCGCTGCCCGCGTTCGTCGTCGCCGTCGCGGTCACCGACACGGGCGCCGCCGCCGTCACCGACACATCCTGCGTGACGATCGTCGTCGATCCCGCCGCCGCGGTGAAGGTCAACGACCCGGGGTTGATCGTCAGTGTTCCACCGCCGCCGCCCGAGCCCACCGTAAGCGTAACTCCCAGCGCCTGCACGCCTCCGCCGCTGATGTTGAACAGCACTTGCCCGGTGTAGGTGGCGGCTGTCAGCCCCGCGGGGTTGGCGTACACCACATACCCGAAGGAAGTGGCGGGTCCCACCGAACCCGCCGGGCTCACCGACAGCCAGCTCCCTCCCGAGGTCGTCGTCGCCGTCGTGCTCAACGTCACCGCCGATGGCGACGTCACACCGATGGTCTGCGAAACGGGAGTCACCGACCCCGCCGCCGCGCTCAACGACACCGCGCCCGGGTTGATCGTCAGCGTCCCTCCACCGCCGCCCGTCCCCATCGTAAGCGTCACTCCCAGTGTCTGCGTCGCTCCGCCGCTGATTGTGAAGGCGACCTGTCCGGTGTATGTTCCGTTCCCCAGCCCGGTGGGATTCGCAAACACGACGTAACTGAACGACGTGGACGGACCCAGCGTCCCCGAGGGACTCACCGACAGCCAGCTTCCTCCCGAGTTTGTCGTCACCGCCGTGCTTAACGTCACCGCCGCCTGCGAACTGACAGTCACCAACTGCGAGGCCTGAATTGTCGATCCCACCGGCGAACTGAGCGAAACCGTTCCCGGATTGATCGTCAGGGATCCACCGCCCCCGCCGGCGCCTACCGTTAGCGTTACGCTCAAAGTCTGCGTCGTCCCACCGCTGATGGCGAACAGCACCTGTCCCGTGTACGTGCCCGCCGCCAGTCCGCCCGGGTTCGCGTACACCACATAGGAGAATGTTGTCGACGGCCCGACCGGCCCCGCCGGATTCACCGACAGCCAACTGCCACCGGTATTCGATGATGCCGTTGCGCTCAGCGTCACCGGCGACGAAGAACTCACCGACAGCACTTGTGAAACAGGACTTGTCGACCCCACTGCCGCATTCAAGGAGACCGCGTTGGGATTGATGGTCAGGGCCCCTCCACCGCCTCCCGACCCTACGGTCAGTGTCGCCGCCACGGTTTGCGTGGAGCCTCCGCTCACCGCGAACGAAAGCTGCCCCGTATATGTGCCCGACGCGAGCCCCAAGGGATTCGCCGTCACCGAATAGGTGAACGATGTCGACGGTCCGATGGCGCCCATCGGGCTCACCGACAACCAGGCGCCGCCCGTGAAAGACACCGCGCTCGCGCTCACGGTCACCGGAGCCGCCGAGGATACGGTCAGGCTCTGGCTGGTGGGTAGCGTCGATCCGGTCGAGACGCTGAAGTTTACTGTCCCCGGGCTGATGGTCAACGCGCCGCCGCTCGATCCGCTGCCAACCGTGAGTTGAACCGGAATATTCAACGCCGCGAGCGAAGTGCCCGGCGCCGTGATGGTGACAGTCCCCTGATAGAATCCGGCTGCCAGCCCCGAGGTGTTCACTGCAACCTGAACGAAAGCCGCCGTGGTATTCGTCACTGGAGCGGCCGTCAGCCATGCTCCTCCGGATGCCGTCGAGACCGATGCCGCGATAGTGACACCAGTGCTATCGGTGGTTGAAATGAGAACGAATTGCGGCCCAAACGGATTCTCCGTGTTGCCCGAATCAGGAAAGGAAAGAGACGCCTTCGAGGACGTTAGCTGTGCGAACGCGGGCGCGGCCAGCATCAGCATCAACGGAGCAAACATGCTCAACGAACGGATCGCATTCTTGACTTTCAATGGACTCTCCTCCGGGAAAGATTCTGCGCAACAGGATGGGACGCGGTGTGGTAAGCGGCTCGCATGTGGTCATGACGCACTGGAGTGCCGGATGCGCGGGTAAACCAAACTCCAAGGATACCCTTAACGCGCGAGCAAGTAAAAGGCCAACTCCCTAACACTCACAGGGAAACGACTTAGCCGTTTCCGTCAATCCCGCGCTGCGTCCTTTCGCCTCAGTCCCTGGCCCGTATTGCCCGCTCCCGTCGCAAAACGGCTCCGGTAATTTTTACTCGCCGCCACGCGGGCGCTGGCGTTTTTACCGCAACGATTATCGCCGCCTCATTTCAACAACGGCAACAGCACTCTGTCCAACTCCGCATCCGTCCAACCCTTCAACCGGATCCCCCTGTGCAGGCTCCAATACTCGACGTGCTCGGCCGCCGCCCCCGTAGCCACCTTCTCGAGCGGCCCCACGGTCTCGATCTCCAGAAACTCCGCGTTGGTGAACGTCTCATAGGAACAACCGAAATCCGGATAGGTCTTCTTCGCGTCCGCCTGGTAGCGCTTCACAAAAAGCTGGTCTCCCAGCAGATAGGCCCCCCAGGTGTTGGGATTGAACATGCCGATCTTCTCCGCCTGGGCGTTCTTTGGATCCTGTCTCAGCGCCAGGTACTTCCTGGTGAAGATCCACCGCTTGTCCGACAGGTCGGTGTAGGGCCACATTACCAGCGGATTGGACGGCGCAAGATCGATGGGGTGGCGTCCGCGCGGTGGAAATCCGGTGATGCCCGTGCCATTGAGCGCCATCATCGTCAGCACCCACGGCGCATACTCGAGCGTGCGCCCGCTCGCGTTGCGCAGGCGGTGGATCACCTCGACCTTCGAGCCGGCCGCGGCCAGTTTCACGATGATCTGCTTCTGGAGCCCCGTCTCCTTCTCGACGGGTTGCGTCGCCTCGAGCGCCGCCCCCACTACCTTCACCTGAACCGGACTGTTATCGAGCGCATAACTCTTCACCCTATCCTCGGGGCTCATCCACAGCCGGCTCCCTCCGCGCGGCATCCATTCCTTCTCTCCGCTCCCGCCCAATTGCGCGGCGAACTCGGCAAACAGGTTCGGGCCTCCCACGAAGGCGTAGCGCATGATCCGCGGACCGATGTCGCTGGTGACAATCAGTTCCACCTCGCCGTTGGTGATACGGTAGCAATTGGGCCAGCCCTTCCAAGCCACCTTCTCGATCTTCACCGCGGCGATGGCTAGCGCCGGGACGAGCAACAGCACAAGCAACTTATGCATCGCTTCGCATCATATCGCGGAGCCTGCGCGGGCGGCTCGATGCCCGCCGCGGGATGGAGGCGCCCTCGCTACTTCCTCGCCAGGATCGCGTCCAGGTGCGCATCCGTGAACTTGCCCTTCACCGCGCTGAATCCGGCATCGCGCAACAGCGCTTCATATTCGTGCAGCGTGCGTTCCTTGCCCTCGGTGCAGCAGAGCATGTTCAAGGACTGCATCGCGGTCGAAACCGGCCCCGAACGGTCATGCCATAACAGCTTCTCCGCGATCAGCAGCCCGCCGCCGTCCGGAAGGGCCGCGTGAATCCTGCCAAGCAGCGCCCGTATCTTCGGTTCGCTCCAGTCGTGAAGGATGCGTCCCAGCGCGTACAGGTCCGCCGGCGGAAGCGGATCGGTGAAGAAATCACCGGCAATCAGTTCCACCCGATCGCCCGCGAACCGGCGCGCCGTCTCGATCACGGGCGGCAAGTCGAACACGGCGGCGCTCAGCAGCGGATACTTCGCCGCCGCCGCCGCCGCCAGGTGCCCTGTCGCTCCCCCCAAATCCACCAGCGCGCGGAAATCGCTCAGATCGAATGCCTCCACAATCACCGGCGAGCTCAGCATTCCGAAGCCGTGCATCCCCAGCAGGAAATCCTCCTTCGCTTCGGGCGTCTCGAAGAAATGCGAAAAGATGGGTCCGTCCATTCCGAACGTCTGTTTCCAGCGGTGCGTCCCTTCCTTCACCGCGTCATCGAGGTTGCCCCAAAGATGGTAAAGCACACGGTCGGAATAGAGGACGTAGCCCAACAGCGTCGCGGGGCTCGAGCGCGTCAGATACGTCTCCGCCACTTCGGTGTTTGAAAACGTATCGCCCTCCCTCCACAGCAGCCCGAGGCTCGCGCAGCCATCGAGCAGCCGCTCCAGGGAATCCGGATCCGCGGACAAATCCGCCGCCAATCCCCCGAGCGTGCATGGCGTCCGTTCGAACACGCCGAGCGACGCCGCGGTGAACATGCACTTCGAACGGCGGAACGCTTCAATGAGATCAACAACAACATTCGTGTCTGTCATGGTTTTCGAAAATGATCGTAGCCGAGCGGCTGTAACTCGAAGCCTTCAATCCTGATCCGGCCGGCGTTTCCCCGCCGGATGGATCCAATGCGCGTCAGCAGCGCCCCGCCGATCGATCGCGGAGCCTTCACTCCGGCCGGCAAGGTGAACAGCAGTTCGTAATCCTCGCCGCCGTGCAGCGCCTGCGCCACGGTCGCCCCGGGATACACCGGAAGGTCGCCATCCAACTCCGCGCTCACTCGCGATTCGGCGCAGAGCCGGTGCAGGTCGATCGAAAGGCCGTCGCTCAGGTCCATGCACGCCGTGGCGCCCCACTTTTCCCGAAGCGCCGCGCCGGCTTTCAGCCGCGGCTCCGGGCGCAGGTGTTTCCTCCACGCCATGCCGCGGCGCGACTCCAACCCCAACGCCGATCCACCGAGCGCGCCCGTAACATAAATGCCGTCTCCCGGTTTGGCCCCGCCGCGCCGCAATGCCGTCCCCGCCGGAGCCGAACCGCACACCACGATGTCCGCCATCACCTTGTCCGCCCGCGCCAGGTCCCCGCCCGCCAGTTCCGTCCCTGTCGCCCGCGCCAACTCGAGCAGCCCCGTGTAGAAGCCATCCACCCAGCGCTCATCCGTCCATTCCGCCAGCGCCAGCGATACCAGGCAGAACCGCGGCGCGCCGCCCATTGCCGCTATATCGCTCAGCCCCCGCGCCAGCGTCTTGTAGCCCACGTCCGCCGCCTTGTGCGTCCCGCGCCGGAAGTGCGCGTCCTCGATCAGCATGTCCGTGGTGAACAGCAGTTCTTCTCCCGCCGCCGGCGTGTAAATTGCGCAATCATCGCCAATGGCCAGGCTCAACCGGCGCGGGCGCCCCGCACGGCGGCGGATACGTTCCACAAGCGCCAGTTCGCTCTTCATTCGTCCGCCACCACCAGACCCGGCGGCAATTCTTCCCCGAAGATCCTGCCAAGCGCCGCCATGTCGCGCTCGCCGTCGCCCTCGAGCGCCGCCAGCGCCCGCTCATCCTCCCCGATCGCTTTCCGCGCCAGCGCCAGCGTGCCTTCGGAAAGATCGCGCGCCGCGTCGCCGGTGCGCGCCGCCAGCGCCGCAATCGCGTCTCCCGTGTTCTTCGCCTTCGCCAGCGTCTCCACCCACCGCGAAACCGTGGCCGCCGGCAACACCTGGTTAATCGGCCCGTAGAACAACCGCCGCGCCCCCAGCCGCGACAAACACCACACGTCGCTCCCCCCGAAATCGCCCGCCTTCACCCGCTTCACCAGAGCTTCCCCGAGTTCGGTCTTCGTGTGCATCGGCAGCAGTTCGAGACTCGCCGCCGTGCGCCACATCTCCCGCAGCAGGCTCGAGTTCACCCGCGGCGGCTTCTTCTGTCCCCGCGGCAGCAGATATTGCGCGATACGCTGGTAGATGTCCGCCTGCTGGTTGCGGTTCAGACCCCCGGCCACGCGCCCCCAGAAGATCCACCATTCAATCTCGCACTGCACCTGGTTTCCAAACTGCAGCCCACCCGCGTATACCCGCCGCGCCTGCTCGATGCGCAGATCATCGCCGGGAAAACCGAAACCCGGCCGCAGGCAGAAGCCCGTCAGGTTCAACCAGCGCGCCTCATACGCCGCCCCGCGCTTGCGTCCGCCGGCAAGCTCGAGCAGCCGGTCCGCCAGCCGCCGGATGGTGCTCGAGGGCCACGAATTTCTCCCCAACGCAAGCGTCTGTTCGAGTTGCGAGGGCAACTCGCGCGGTTCTCCGCGCCCTTCCGGAGCGAACGTGTTCACCACAAGCTGCTCGGCCGCCGCCAGCGCCTCCTCGGTCACCACGGCGGCAGCCTTCCTCACCGTGGTCTCGGCCCGCTTTCTAAGCTCGAACTGCAGCCGCCAGCGCTGCTCGCTCACCTTCGATTCCGCCCAGATGTCGAGCGTCCCCACCTCGGTCAGCCGCGCGCCAAGTTTCACGGGGATCATGCGCTCTTCAATCTTTTTTCCGAACCGTATCACCGCGTTCAGCGGCGCGTGCGCATGGAGCCCGCTCTCCACCTCCTCGGGCGTGAACTCCACCACGTCGCCCAGCTTGTCTTCCGTGCGGGTCAGCGAACTGTACAGCCGGAAGGACACCGGGCGGTTGGCCACCAGTTGCAGCCCTTCCAGGTCCAGATCGAGCGTGCTGCCCTCCTCGGTCCCGCGCGGAGCAAGGCAAACCGCGCGCACCTTCCCGCCCTCCCCGCCGATGCCGATGAAATACGCCCGCGGCAGTCCGCCGCGCACCAGGACCCCGCTGCCACCGTGGCGTACATACGAGTAGTACGCCGCGCCCACCGCCACCGCCAAATCCAGATCCTGGTTTTCGAACACCGCCGGGCGCGCCCCATACCACTTCTCCACCACGTCCGTCACGCGATCCCGGCAGATCCGCGGAATGAAGAATCCGCCGTTGAACAGGATGGCGTCGATCTTTTCCACCCCGGCGCCGCCAAGGAACGCCGCCAGGTGCCGCGTCACGGCCGGATCACTCACGTAGGGCAGGCCCAGCTCGCGGAACAGGCTCTTCTTTTCCTCCTTCGGCTGATCGCCCAGGTTGCAGAACGGCAGAAACCCCTCGAGCGTCAGTTCGAGCGCCTCTTCCCGCTGGATCTCCGCGCGCATCGTCCCGCCGATGAGCGACGATCCCCCGCCAAGCACCGTAATCTCCACGCTCTTTCGATTGGCGTCCATCAGCAGCTTCTCTTTCGCCGCCGCGCACTGCCGCCGGAGCGCGCTCCGCTGCCGTATCGACAGCGGTTTGCCGAGCTTCGCCTCCACCAGCCAGGCGAGCGTCAGGTCCAGGTTGTCGCCGCCAAGCAGCAGGTGCTTGCCCACCGCTGTCCGCGTGAAGTTCACGCGGTCGCCCTCTCTCCCCACGCGGATCACCGTGAAGTCGCTGGTGCCGCCCCCCACGTCGCACACCAGCACGGTCTGTCCGTCAAACAGCGACTTTTGCGATTGCGACAGATGATTGGCAATCCACGAATAAAACGCCGCCGCCGGCTCCTCGAGCAGCGTCAGGTTCCCGATGCCCGCCTCGCGCGCCGCCATCACCGTCAACTCGCGCGCCTCTTCGTCGAACGACGCCGGCACGGTGAGCACCACGTCCTGCTCCGCGATCGGCAGGTCCGGATGCGCCTCGTTCCACGCTCCCCCGAGTTGCGCCAGAATCTTCGCCGATATCTCGACCGGCGACATCACGCGCCCGCTCTCCTGCGCATCCCAGGGCAGTATTTTCGCCGTCCGGTCCGCTTCCGCGTTCGACAGCCAGCTTTTCGCCGAATGCACGGACCGCGTCGGAACCAGCGCGCCCTGCTCGCGCGCCCACTCGCCGATCACCTGCTTCGAGTCCGCCAGAAACAGGAACGACGGCAGCGTCCGCCGCGCCTCCGTCCGCCCCTCGGCCACCAATTGCGGTATTTCGAGCACCTTGATGGGCGGAAAATCCGCTTCCCCTGCCTCCCGCGGATCAATGTAGGCGAGCGCCGAGTTCGTCGTTCCGAGATCGAGTCCGATGTTCACCTACGCCACCCGCTCCCTTACATTGAACTCGAGCTTCCACCGCCGCCCGTCCTTCGCCACGCAAAACAGTTGCAACACTCCCGTCTCCGTCACCGCCGCCTCGAGCGACACACGCGCCACTTCCCCCGAACTGCCCGGCAGCGTCACCTCCACCGGAGCCAGTTCCTCGAGTTCGTCCGGCTTCCACTCATCGAGCATCGTGCCCGCTTCATCGTTTTTTCGCGCGGCCGAACAGAAAAAGCGAAACTCGGCGGGTTCGCCCACCAGCAGGCCGAACTCGCGGTCCGGATACTCGTGCGACGTGCCCTCCTCCATCCCGAAGGGAGCCACCGTCAACGCCTTCATCGGCGGCGGCATGCCCGGAATCGCCGGCATGGCGGTCTCGATGCCGACATAGTAGGTCCGCGGCACACCGCCCCGGATCCGCACCCCCCGTCCGCGCCGCGCCAGCCCGTAGTAGGCCGCGCCTCGCGAGACAGCGTGCATCAGATCCTCGCCGAGCAGCGGAACCGCCGCCGCCATGCCCTCTTCCCCAAGCCATCCGTTCAACACCTCGAGCAACCGCTCGCGGATCATCTTCGCCCGCAACACGCCGCCGTTGAACAGAATGTGGGTCGGAGCCGCCATCCCGCTCGCCGTTCGCCGCACCGAACCCTGCTCGCCCGCCGCCGCCTGCTGCCGCAGGAAACGCGCCATCTGCCGCGTGACCGCCGCGTCGGAGGCATACGGCAACCCGATCTCCTGCAGCGCGACGCGGCGCTGCCGCTGGGGCATGTCATGGCTGCCCGCCAGCGGCAGGAATCCCTCGAGCAGCGTGCGCTCGACATCCTCCCGCGCGAGTTTCGCCTTGATGGTCCCGCCCACCAGTCCCGTCCCGCGCCCCAGAATCGTCACCGCGCAATCGGGGGCTTTGTTGCCTTCCTCGAGCAGCTTTTCCTTGCCCACCCGGCACTGCTGCCACAAGGCATGGAACTGCATCATGTCGAGTTTCGTGTTCTTCGCCGCAAGCTGCTGCTCGACCACGCGCGCCAGCGCCAGATCGACGTTGTCGCCGCCAAGCAGGAGGTGGTCACCCACCGCCACGCGCTCGAGGTTCAACTCCCCGCCGCGCTCGGTAACGGCGATCAGCGTGAAGTCCGTCGTCCCGCCTCCGATGTCGATCACCAGAATCAGGTCGCCCACCTTCACCCGCTCGCGCCAGTCCGGATGCCGCTCGAGCCACGCGTAGAATGCCGCCTGCGGCTCCTCGAGCAGAGTCACCGGGGCGTAGCCCGCTTCCTCGGCCGCGCGCTGCGTCAACTCGCGCGCCACCGCGTCGAACGATGCGGGCACCGTCACCAACACCTGCTGCGCCGTGAACGGCGCTTCCGGATGCGCGTGATCCCACGCCTTGCGAATATGCTCGAGATACCGCCGCGAAGCTTCCACCGGCGAGACTTTTCGTGTCCCCTCGGGAGCGTTCAGCGGCAGGATCGCCGCCGTCCGGTCCACGGCGCTGTGGGAAAGCCACGACTTGGCGGACGACACCAGCCGGTTCGACCGTTCCACGCCGCGCTTGTGCGCCAGCGCTCCCACCAGCATCCCCGGTTCCTGCTCCCAGGGCAGTTCGAGCGAGCCTTCGGGAAAATCCTTCGCCTCCGGCAGATAGAGCGCGCTCGGCAACAGCGGCTCCTCGCGCACCTCCCCGGGGTTCGTCAGTTGCGGGATGGGGAAAAGCTGTACTTCGGGAAGATGCAGCGGGTCGTCCATCTTCGCCGTGTCCGCCCAGGCGGCGCCGCAGTTCGTGGTGCCGAGGTCGATTCCGATCACATAACGATTGGGCATGAACGTAAGGCTGAGCTGGCTACTCGATCTCGATTTCCGCGGGGGCGACAATCGTCACGTCCTGTTTCGCGGGAATCGCCGGCAGGTCGGCCGCCCGCGCCTTCCAGCCGCGATGCCGCAGCGTGCCGCCCTTGGGCGGAGGCCCGGCGGGCACGTTGCCCACGAACTTCACCGCCTGCGCGCTTCCCGCCGCCGACGCGTTGGTGAACGTCCCCTCCACTCCGTCTATCACCGGAACAAGCGTGATGTAGCGCAGCATCGCCGCCTTCGATTGCTCGTGCAGCGACCGCACCGCCGCGCCCACCTGCTCATCGTCAAAGCCCGAAATGTCTTCCATCAGGAAGTCCACCAGGCGGGCGTCGCGCTGCAATATGCCCAACAGTTGAAGCGCCCCGTCGCTCGGCTTGGCGGGGGGTGGCGGCGGCGGCGCGGGTTTTTCCTTCACCTGCTTGACGTAGCCGAATGCCGATGCCACACCGGCCGGCAATTCGCCGCTAAACAGAATACTGAACAGACTCCGGAACGCGAGAGAAATTCGGCTCAAATGAAACCTCTTTGGATGATCAGGACGTACGCTTGTGACACGCCGGACCTGGCGTCACCCTATTTAGGATACAACGCGCGGCGAATGCTCCCGGCCCGCGCCGCTATCCCCTTTGACCACAGTGACATCCCGGAGCTTCTCGAGTTCCCGCCGCGCCACGTCCGCCCAACTGCCCGACCCATCGAGCTTCAGATACGCGCGCCAGTGCCGCACCGCCTTCATCACCTGCCCCGTGCGCTGGCACAGCAACGCCAGATTGTAGTGTGCATCGGCATAGTTCGGCACAATCCGCAGCGCCGCCGTGTAGTGCAGATAGCTGTTCGACAGGTCGCCCCGCTCGTCGTACAGGTTCGCCAGGTTGAAATGCCCCAGGGCGTAATCGGGCTGAATCTCGAGCGCTCTCTTGTAATAGCTTTCCGCCCGCTTCCACTGCCGCTCATGAAAGTGGATGGTGCCCAGGTTCACCAGCGCTCCGATGCATCGCGGGTCCAGTTCGATCGCCTTCTCGTAGGCCGCCGTGGCCTCGCCCATCGCCACGCCCGATTGCTCCAGTTCGAGCGCGCGTTGAAACCACTTCGCCGCCTCCTCGATCTTCTTCCGCTCCCGCGCCTGCTCTTGTTCCTGCTGCTTGTGCGCGGGAAACGACAGCAGCCGGCTGATCTCCTGCTGGTCGAAGTTGAACAGAAACTGGCCGGAACTCGCCTCCATGCGCTGTCCGTCCACCAGCACGTGAACGCTCTTGCGCTCGAGCAGCACGGTCACCTGCGTCAGCGGATCCGTAACGCCTTCCAGCTTGCGCTGGATCTCGCGGAAAACCTCGCCGATGCGCTTCGGCCCAAGCCCCGCGCCGCGCAGTTTCGCCAGCGTCTGGAGCGACTTCAGATCGGAGATGGTGTACTCGTCCCGCTTGCTGATCAG
>JABAQT010000012.1:0-17019 GCA_019187195.1 Bryobacteraceae bacterium | reverse complement strand
GGCGCTAACCGCGAGTGGACCGATCTGAAGGTTCCGGCGGATGACCTGGTCGCGGCCGGAAGCTTCGTCGCGGCTCTCGCACCCGTCCGCGGAGGACTCCGCGTCCTGCAATCCGTTGGCGGCGCCGTTCAATCGACGGACCTCGCCGGGGTGACGGCGGTCACCGTGGGAGACGGTTCGCATCTCATACGGCTTTTGGCGAATGGGGACCTGGCGGTTCACGATCTTGACAGCGGTGGAATTGCCCCGCCGCGAGTCCTTCTGGCGGCCGCGCTCGATGTTCCCGAGAGGTGCGCGCAGTGCGATCCCGCGAAGTTCGCCGGCAGGGGAACGTACACGGTTTGCCCATTACCCGGTGGGCGCCTGGCGGTGATTGGGCGCTCCTCGGCGAGCATGAAGATATTGGATTTGCACAATTCCAAAGTAGCCCTGACAACCGTATTGGACGGCGGCGACATCAGCCGCGGCAGGACGATGTACGCGAATTACCAGAAGAATATTCGCGACGCGGGTGGAGAACCACCCAATCCATCCCTCATTCTGGCTGGAGCCACGCACCGGTCAGGCGACATGTTCCTTCTTGCCGGCCCCTTTGCTCCGGCGGAGGGAGCGCGCGTCATTCGCGTGAACTCGAACGGAGCCGTGACCGCCTCGATGCGTTGCGCCTACCCTGCTTTCGACCCTCAATGCGGCGCTCCGCGATTCATCGGCCTCAACGGCGACGATCTCTACCTGGTCACCTCGCGCGGGCTGATCAACATCTACAAGCTGTATCGGTAAGCGAGTGGTGAGGGACGCCCTGGCCAGTGCCCCAACGGTGTAAATTAAGTCCATGTTCCGTTGGCTGACACTGTTCCTGATCGCGGCTCTTCCCGCGTTCCCCCAAACAAAGAGATTCCGGGTGGCGATTGGCGGGTTCATGCACGAATCGAATTCGTTCAACCCCGCCCATACCACGCTTTCCGATTACACCATTCAGGAAGCCGGCGGCGGAGAGGATCTGCTCGCCCTGTGGTCCAAGTCGAGCAGTGAAGTGAGCGGCTTTATCGCGGGCGCGCGCGAGGCGGGCTTCGATGTTCTGCCCACCCTGCACGCCAACGCCACGCCGAAGGGCCCCCTCACCACCGACACCTATAACGCCATCTACTCCCGCCTCGAGAACAAGCTCAAGAGCCTCGGCAGGATCGACGGCCTGCTGCTGGCTCTGCATGGCGCGATGGTGGTGGAGGGCTATCCGCACGGTGATGAGGAAACCGTGCGCCGCCTGCGCAAGCTCTACGGGCCGGGCTTCCCCATCATCGTCACCCACGACTTCCACGCCAACGTGTCGCCGGAAATCGTCAAGCTTTCCACCGTACTCATCACCTACAAACAGAACCCGCATCTCGACACCAAGGACCGAGGCATGCAGGCCGCGCGCATCATGGGGCGGATCCTCCGCGGCCAGGTGAAGCCGGTGCAGACCGTCGTCAAACCGCCGATGGTCTACAACATCATCTTCCAGAACACGTACGCCGAGCCGCTCCTCCCCATTACGCGCGAGAGCATCGCGCTCGAGAAGAATCCGAAGATCCTCGCCGTCAGCGTCTCCGGCGGATACCAGTATGGCGACGTGCCCTACATGGGACCGAGCGTTGTCGTCGCCACCGACAATGACCCCGCGCTGGCGCAAAAAGAGGCCCAGCGCCTCTCCGATATGCTCTGGGCTACGCGCGACCGCATCGTGCTGCGCATTCCCGATCCCGCCGGGGCTGTGCGCGAAGCCATGGCCGCGACGAAATTCCCCGTCGCCCTCATGGACACCGGAGACAACATCGGCGGAGGTTCAGCGGGCGACAGCACCTTCCTTCTCGCGGAGTTTCTCAAGCAACAGGCCACCGGCTGGGTGATTACGATCGCTGATCCCGGTGCCGTGCAGGCGGCGGTTAAGGCGGGCATCGGCGGCGCGTTTGACATGGAGGTGGGCGGCAAGACCGACAACATGCATGGAAAGCCCGTGCGCGTCCGCGGGCGCGTCAAGTCGCTGCACGACGGCAGCTACATCGAAACCGAGGTTCGCCACGGCGGCGGCCGCTACTTCAATGAAGGGCTGACAGCGGTCATCGAGGCCGAAGGTTCGACGCGCGATCTAAAGAACCTCCTCGTTCTCACCACCCGCCGCGCCAGTCCGAACAGCCTGCACCAGATCATCAGCCTCGGCATCTACCCCCAGCGCCAGCACATCCTCGTCGCCAAGGGTACCATCGCCCCGCGCGCCGCCTACGAACCGGTCAGCGCGAAAATCATTGCCGTCGATTCTCCCGGCGCAACCGCCGTCAACCCTGCGCGGTTCACGTTCCGCCATGTGCGGGCGAACCTGTGGGGCATGGGACACTGAATCAGCTTGGCAGTGAGAACAGCTCCCTGATGGGCTGGACCCCGCGCTCCACCACCGGCACGGGTTTCCCCAGCGGGCCCGGAAGTTCGGCCTCGAGATCGATCCCCAGGGAATGGTAGATCGTCGCCGCCACTTCAGCCGGCGACGTGGGACGGTCCTTGGGCGCCGAGCCGGTTTCATCGGATGCGCCCACCACCTGGCCTCCCCTCACTCCGCCGCCCGCCATCAGGACGGACCAGCATTGCGGCCAGTGGTCCCGCCCTCCGGCGGGGTTCACTCTCGGCGTGCGCCCGAATTCGCCCAACGCAGCCACCATCGTGCTCTCCAACAAGCCGCGCTCGCTGAGTTCCTCGAGCAGGCTCGTGTACGCCATGTCGAACATCGGCCCCACCACGTCGCGATAACACGACATCGGGCTGAACGGCTCCGAGCCGTGGATGTCCCACGTTATCTCCTCGAACACCGTCTCGAACATGTTCACCGTCACAAACCGTACTCCGGCTTCAATCAGCCGCCGCGCCAGCAGGCAGCTTTGTCCGAAGCGGTTCATCCCATATCTTTCCCTGACTTTTTCCGGCTCCCGGCCCAGGTCAAACGCCGCCCGTGCTCTTTCCGAGGAGATCAGCGTATACGCCTGCTGGAACGCCGCGCCGGATAACCGCGCGTCGCGCGAAGCCTCGAACTCGCTAACCGAGCGTTCCACCATCTCGCGCCAGTTCCTCCCTCCGCCCGCCCGCAACGGCGCAAGGTAGCCGGAGGCGGCGTCCGGCACGAACGGGTCGAACGTCTTTCCGAGGAACCCCGCGCTCTGCCCATGCGGCAGATTCCCGCCCGTGTTCCCGATCGGCCGCGGCAACAGCACATGGGGCGGCGCGCCGTCCCTGGGCCCTCTCAGTTTCGACACCACGCAGCCCGCGTGCGGATACTCGACTCCGCCCTGAAACAGCCGCCCCGTCTGCATCATCTGGTGCCCGGTGTCGTGCACCGCGGCCGCCGTGTGATGCATGGCGCGAAGAATCGCGTACTTATCGGCGTGCCTGGCCATGCGCGGAAAGATTTCCGAAATCTCGATGCCCGGCACGTTGGTCCTGATCGCCTTGTACGGGCCGCGAATCTCCGCCGGGGCGTTCCTCTTCATGTCCCAGGTATCGAGTTGCGAGGGACCGCCCACCAGCATCAGAAGGATGCAGTTCGCCTCATTGCTCCGCTCAACGGCCCCGTGAGCCTTCAAGCCGGCAAACTGCGTCAATCCGAGCCCGAGAGCTGTCAACGAGCCGGCGTGCAGGAAATCGCGGCGCCGGAACCCGTCGCAAAACTCCACCGAACGGCCGGCATCAAGACGGATCATGGTGTTACGACCTCCCAGTCAAATCTGTGAGTCTTCATGTTAATACAGCGCGGTATCGGGTGGCGTCTCAGGCGGGATACCGCCCTTTGAAATGCTATCGTGGACTTCGATGCCGCCTGCCCCCGCGCGGAACCGCGCCGCCACGCTTCTGCCGGTCCTGATTGCCGCCGTCATCCTTGCTTCGCAACTCCTCGTCAAGCCCGTTGTGGGGCTGGCCGATAACGGAGACTTCGTCAATGTCACGCGCCCCTTTCAACTCGAGCCCGCGGACGGCAGGAACCTCTACTTCGACTACATCGTCCCCCAATGGCGCTACCAGCCATCCACCCCGCCCACCGTGCGCCTGATCACCTCGGAATGGCTTCTCATTGCCCCCGGTTATGCCTTGTCCCGCCTGTTCGCGGGCGGCTGGTACGATCTTCGCTGGGCCGGCCTCACCCACATGCTTCTGTTTCTTTGGGCGGTGTGGCTGGCGGCGCCCCTCGTTGCCCGTCTGCCCGGATGGCGCCCGTTTGCTGTTTGGGCGGCCATCCTCGCCCTGTTCTGTGACGTAGCCTGTTTCTCCGTCTACAACTCTTTCTATATGGATGCCGCGTCCGTGCTGTTCCTCTTCCTGTCGGCGGCATTCCATGCGCGGCTCATCCGCGGAGAAGGAAACAGCCGGCGGAATGCGTGGGGACTGGTGGCGGCTCTCTTTCTCTTCCTCACCTCGAAGGTTCAGCATGCCGTCCTCCTTCCCGCCATCCTCGCGCTGTTCGTTCTCGACACGCGCCTGCGGAGCCGGTTTTCACGGCGCTCGCTGGCGGGAATCGCCGCGCTGTACCTGCTGCCGGTCGCAGGCATGTTCCTGCACGTTCCGCGAAGCTACTCCACTTACGCCGCCTACAATGTCCTCTTCACCGCACTGCTCCCCCATTCGCCCCACCCCACACAGGTGCTCGCGGAATTCGGTCTCCCCCCCGAGTTGGAAAAACTGTCCGGGCAGAGCGCCTTCGCAGCGCAATCGGGCCTGAACGACCCCCTCTACCTTGAACGGATTCATCGCTCGGTCACCCACACCCGCCTGCTCGTCTACTACCTGCGTCATCCCGATGCCGCGGTCTTCATGATGAAGACCGCTCTTGCGGAGTCCGCCAGGGAGCGGCCGCCGTCACGAGGCAACTTCGCGCGGGAAACCGGCCTCCCGCCTCAGTCCCGAAGCCGCGCCTTTGCCGTGGTCAGCGATCTGCGCTCGTCGGCATTCGCGAACCGCCCCTGGCTCTATGCGGCTTATCTCGTTACCGTGGCCGCCGCCGCATGCTGGTACGCCCGCCCAAGCCCCGCCGCGTCCGCCATGTTATTGGTGGCGGCGATGGCGGCAATCGAGTTTTTCCTGGGCGCCCTTGCCGATTGCCAGGAGACCACCCGCCATCTCTTCCTCTTCCGCGTCCTGATGGATTTGGCTCTGGTCTCCATCGCCGTCTTCCTTCCCGCGCGCCACCTCCCCTCCCGGCGCGAAGGTTCCTCCTGACCGGACGAACCCAGGGCTTACATCCATTCTTTTTCAACGTCTCGCCTGCGCCTTTCACCGCTTCCGGTAAACTGTGAGTTTGCACACGCAGCGCACTGCCCTCGTTCGCCTTCCCTTCCTGCTTTGCGCCCTTCTCCTCTCTCTCCCGGCCGCCGATTTGAACCTTCAGCCCCAGGGCTACCTCAGCGACTTCGCACAGGTTGTCAACCCGGCCCACCGCGCGGAAATTGAACGCTACTGCGCCCGTGTCCAGCAACTCACTTCCGCTGAGATCGCCATCGTCACCATCCCCTCTCTCGACGGCGAGCCCATCGAGGACGCGGCCAATAGCCTTTACCGCAAATGGGGCGTCGGCAAGAAAGGCAAGAACGAAGGCGTTCTCCTCCTGCTTGCGGTCCACGACCGCCGCATGCGCCTCGAAGTCGGCTACGGCCTTGAACCCATCCTCCCCGACGGACTCGCGGGCGAACTGCTCGATAACATGCGGCCCCTCCTCCGGCGGGGCGAGTATGGTCCCGCGCTCCTCGAAGCCACCCATCAGTTGGGCAGCATCATCGCCAAATCGAAAAACGTCACTATAGACGTCACGCTCCCCAGCCGCCGTGAAGTCCCTCCCGAACCGGAAGCCTGGTTCCCTCTCTTCATCCCGATCCTCTTTCTGCTCCTGTTAATTTGGATGAGTAGAAGACGCGGCGGCTTCGCCTCCCCGGGGCCTTGGTTTTTTCCGGGAGGCGGCTGGAGCAGCGGCTCCGGCGGGGGCTTCGGAGGCTATGATTCTAGTGATAGCTTCGGCGGTTTCGGCGGCGGAGACTCGGGAGGCGGAGGCGCCAACAGCGATTGGTGACGCGAAATGCAACAACTGCTCGAACAACTCACCCGGCGAGTGGCGAAAATCTTCGGCGAGCGCCTTGTCTCCCTCATCCTCTACGGCTCCGGGGCCTCCGATGAATACAACGGAACCTTCTCGGATCTCAATATCCTCTGTGTGCTTTCCCGCGTCACCGTTAGCGAATTGCGTGATTCCGAACCCATCTTCCACTGGTGGCGCAAACAGGGGAACCCCGCTCCTCTCCTTCTCAGCCAGGAAGAACTTCGCGCCTCCACCGACTGTTTTCCCATCGAATTCCATGACATGAAGGAACGCCGCAAGGTGCTGGCGGGGCTCGATGTCATCGAGCCGCTCGAAATCGACGATTCCTTCTACCGCGCGCAGGTCGAATACCAGCTCCGCGCCAAACTGCTCCGCCTGCGCCAGAAGGCGGCGGGCGTCATGGACGACAAGGAGCTGCTCTCCCGGCTGCTCATCGAGTCCTTCCCCACCTTCATTCTGCTCTTCCGCCACGCTTTGTACCTGGGGGGCTTTTCCGCTCCTTCCAGCCGTAGCGCCGTCATTGACGAAGTGGAGCGAAGGTTCGCCGCCGAGTCGCAGCCCATGTTGACCGTGCTCGCCTTGCGCCAGAAAAGAATCCGGCCCCGGGACGTTGACCCGCCCGCGCTGCTCGGCCGTTATATCGCCCAGATTTCCAGGGTCATCGGCTGCATCGACAGTCTGGAGAAGTAACCATCGAGAGGAGACAAGAGGAAACATGAAAGCGGCCCTCATCACCGTCATCGTCATCGTTCTGATCGTCCTCGGCTTCGGCATGAAGCTCGCCGGAATCCGCAACGATCTCGTCATTCAGAATGAAGCCATCAAGGCATCCTGGGCGCAGGTGGACGTCGCTCTCCAGCGCCGCGCGGACCTCATCCCCAACCTCGTCGAGACCGTAAAGGGTTTCGCCAAACACGAGCAGAGCGTCATCGACTCCGTCACCAAGGCCCGCGCCGCGCTCATGTCCGCCCGCACCCCGATGGAGAAAATCGACGCCAACCAGGCCCTTGATGGAGCCATCGGCAGGCTCCTCGTCGTCGTTGAAAACTACCCCACGCTCAAGTCCGATCAGAACTTCCTCAACCTCCAGCGCGAACTCGCCGGAACGGAGAACCGCATCGCCCAGGAGCGCCGCAAGTATAATGAAACCGTTCAGCGATACAATACCAGCATTGAGTTGTTTCCGAACAACATTGCGGCGTCCCTGTTCCACTTCACTCGCAACGACGCCTACTTCAAGACCGAGCCCGGCTCGAGAGCCGTGCCGAATGTGAAATTCTGATTCTGAACTGATAAAAGATGCCAACTACATTTCCCAATTACATCAATGGTGAATGGCGCGCCCCCGCCGCCACGTTCGAAAACCGCAATCCCGCCAACACCGATGAAGTGGTGGGCCTGTTTGCGAAGGGGACCGCGCGGGACGTGCATGACGCCGCCGCCGCCGCCCAGGCCGCCCTCCCTTCATGGTCCGCCATGAACGGCCCGGCCCGCGGAGCCCTTCTGTTCAAAGTCGCCGACATTCTTGAAAGCCGTTTCCAGCAACTCGGCGAGGAGATGACCCGCGAGGAAGGCAAGACACTTCCCGAAGCCAAGGGCGAGGTTCGCCGCGCCATCAACATCTTCCGCTACTTCGGCGGCGAAGGCTCGCGCATGCCCGGTTTCCTTGTGCCCTCCGAGCGCGAGCGCGTCCATATGTTCGCCATCCGCAAACCGATAGGCGTCGTGGGGCTTGTCACCCCCTGGAACTTCCCCATCGCCATTCCCGCCTGGAAGATGGCTCCCGCGCTCATCTGCGGCAACACCATCGTCCTCAAGCCGGCCTCCGCCGCCCCGTTGAGCGCATGGCGCATCGTCGAGGCATGCCATGAAGCGGGCATCCCCAAGGGGGTCGTCAATTTCGTCGCCGGCTCGGGCGGCACGCTCGGCCAGGCCCTGGTCGATGCCCCTCCCCTGAAAGCTGTTTCCTTCACCGGTTCCTGCCAGGTGGGCAACTGGCTCCACGCCGAGGCCTCGAAACGCCGCCTTCGCATCCAACTCGAAATGGGCGGCAAGAACCCCACCATCGTCCTCGGCGATGCCGATTTCCAATCGGCCGTCGAGAACGTCGTCAACGCCGCTTTCTTCTCGACCGGACAGAAGTGCACCGCCACCAGCCGCGCCATCGTCGAGGACTCCATCTACGATAAGTTCGTCGCCGCCATCACCGAGCGGACCAGGAAACTCAAGGTGGGCAACGGCATGGAGCCGGGAATCGACATCGGCCCCGCCGTCGACGCGGGCCAGTTGGAAACCGATCTCCGCTACATCGAAATCGGCCGCAAGGAAGCGGGCGAACCCCTCACCGGCGGCAGGCGCCTCACCGGAGGAGCCTACGACAAGGGCTATTTCATCGAGCCCACGATCTTCGCCAATGTCACCGAGAACATGACCATCGCCCAGGAGGAGATCTTCGGCCCCGTGCTTGCCGTCATGCGGGCGAAGGACTTCGAGGACGCCATGCGCATCGCCAACAACATCCCCTTCGGCCTCTCGGCCTCCATCCAGACCACCCATCTTTCGCGCGTCTACGAATATATCTACCGCATGGATGCCGGCCTGCTCACCGTGAACCTTCCGAGCGCCGGTGTCGAATATCAGTTGCCTTTCGGCGGAACCAAGGATTCGAGCTTCGGTCCCAAGGAACAAGGCCCGGCTGCTTTCGACTTCTATAGCGACTACAAGACCGTGTACCTCAAGTACTGATGAGACAAACCGGATGAAACTCGGACAAATACGCTGGAACAAAGAGATCACCGCCGCCGTCTTCGACGAAAACGGCGCGAGGCCCATTCCGGGTTACACCATGCAGGGTCTCATCGAACGTTCCGAAAAGGAGGGAATCGACCTCGGCCTGCTCGCCGCCCGCCGCGCCGCTTCCCACTTCGAACATGCGCCGCCCATTATCCCCATCCATCCCCGCGAAGTCTGGGCCTGCGGCTGCACCTATGAGATGAGCGCCAGCTTCCGCGATGCCGAACATGGCTCGCGCGAGGGATTTTACGCCCACGTCTACCGCGAACCGCGCCCGGAGATTTTTTTCAAGGGCACGGCTCGTGTTTGCGTGGGTCCGAACAAACCCATCGGCATCCGTCCCGATTCCGGGTTCACCGCGCCCGAACCGGAACTTGCCGTCGTCCTTGGAGCCAAGGGAACCATCCTCGGCTTTACCGCCGCCAACGACGTCTCCGCCTGGGATATCGAACGCGAGAATCCGCTCTATCTCCCCCAATCCAAGGTCTACACCGCCTGCTGCGCGCTCGGGCCCTACATCGTGACCCCCGATGAATTCGGCAACCCCTACGCCAAGCAGGTGCGGTGCGCCATCACTCGAGGCGGCACGGTCATTTTCGACGGGACCGCGAACACCTCGCAGCTTCACCGCAAACTCGAAACCCTCGTCGAATATCTCTACCGCGCCAATCCCGTCCCATCCGGCTCCGTGCTGTGCACGGGCACGGGAATCATTGTCAAGGAAGACGCCGCCTTGCGGCCGGACGACATCTGTTCGATCTCCATCGAGGGCATCGGCGAATTGTCCAATCCGGCGGCTATCGTCTAACCCACCCGGCGCGGCGGCTCTTCCAGGGCGCGCCGCGCCTTCTCCACCTTCTCCCGCGCAAAGCAGCCTTCCGCGTGGTCATTCACCAGCCCCATCGCCTGCATGAAGGCATACACTGTCGTTGGTCCCACAAACCGCCACTCCCGGCGCTTCAAGTCTTTCGCCAACTCCTTCGCCCCCCGCGGCTGAAATCCCCAAAAATACGCCCGCAGGGAACCAAACTCCGATTCCAACTCGCATGCGCGCCTCGCGTTCCCGATCACCGCTTCGATCTTCCCCCGATGACGCACAATCCGAGCGTCACCAAGCAGCCTTTCCGCTTCCCGTGACCCGAACCGTGCCACGATGTGGTAATCGAATCCCGCGAATGCCTCCCGGAACGACTCCCGCTTGTTCAGAATCGTCAGCCAACTCAACCCGGACTGGAATCCCTCGAGCGAGATCTTCTCAAACAACCGGCGGTCTTCGATCACCGGAAATCCCCACTCCGTATCGTGATAACGCATGTAGTCCGCCGTCCCCTTGCACCAGGAGCAGCGCGCTTTGCCGTCCGCACCGATGAATATTCGCTCTGGCATGCCGGTTCTCCCCGCGCTTACGCGTGGTCCGCCGAACCCGCCGGCAGGCCCTCGATCACCGCCCGCAGGCTGTCAAACGACACCGGCTTGCCGAGGAATCCGTCCATCCCCGCCTCCTCGCACAACTCCCGGTCCTGCGGCATTGACGCGGCAGTCAATGCAATGATCGGAGTCCGCCTCCCCGGCTTCTCTCGCGACCGGATCGTCCGAGCCGCCGCGACACCATCCAATACCGGCATCTGATAGTCCATCAGAATCAAGTCGAACACTTTGCATTCCGCAATCTCCACCGCCTCCTGCCCGTTGCACGCCACCGTCGCCACACAGCCCAGCCGTTGCAGGAAATGCACAATCACTTTCTGGTTGAGCCTATTGTCCTCCACCACCAGAACCCGCGCCCCGTTTCCCGGATAACCGGGACTCCGCGGTTCGTTCCTTGCGGGAAGATTGCCGGCCGCCTGAAAAACACAGTTCCACAACGGCAGTTGCCGGACGGGTTTATGCAGAATGTGCGTCCCTGCCTCCGCTCGAACCGCGATTCCTCCCGCTCCCGGTGATGCCAGCACGATGGGTGTACACCCCTCGAAGCGCTTGCGAAACTCATCGAGCGGCTGGTCCCCTCCGAGGAGCGCCAGATGGAACGGCTTGTCCGCCAGACCTACCGCCTCCGACAGGCTGGGAGCGTCGGCCACGAACGTTCCCCACGATTCCAGGTGTATTCTCAAGGCGCGCCGCACATGCCGGTTCGGATCCACGCACAACACCCGCAGACCACTTTTCGTCAGCCGCATCATCGTGTCCGTCGAGGCGCGCGACAACCCGAACGGCACCGTGATCCAGAGCGACGCCCCATCCTTGCGCTCCGCATCGAATCCGATCGCGCCGCCCATCAGGTGCGTCAGTTCCTTGCAAATCGACAATCCCAGTCCCGTTCCCCCGAACCGCCGCGTCGAGGAAGTGTCCGACTGCGAGAACGGCTCGAAAATCCTCTCATGAAATGCCGCCGGTATCCCGACTCCCGTATCCTCGACCACGAACCGCAGTGTCACCATCGAGGCGCTGCGCTCGACGAGCGATGCCTCGATCAGCACGGACCCCGACTCGGTAAACTTGATCGCGTTCGAAGTCAGGTTCGACAACACCTGCCGCAATCGCCCCGCGTCCCCTATCACCGTCCGCGGCATCATCGGATACGTTACGCTCACGATCTCCAGGTTCTTCTCCGCCGCCTTGGCCGAAAATAGCGTCGCGATCTCTTCCACTACGTGCAGCGGCGAGAACTCCTTGCGCTCCAGGTCCATCTTCCCCGCGTCTATTTTCGAGAAATCCAGAAGCTGGTTGATCATCTCCAGCAGAGCCTGCCCCGAACTGCTCACCGCCTCCGTATATTCCCGCTGCGTCTCCCCGAGCGGGCTCGCCAGCAGCAGTTCGGTCATCCCCAGGATTCCGTTGAGCGGCGTCCGGATTTCGTGGCTGACGTTGGCGATGAACTGCGTTCGCGCCGCCAGCGCCTGCTCCGCCTGCAACCGTGCCCGCTCCGCGGCCAGGCGCGCCTGTCTCACCCGCCGGTTCTGCCAGAAGATCGTCGCTACAATCACACTCAGAAGCAGCACGGCCATGCCCAGAATGGCGTTGTAGTCCCTTATGCCCACAAGGTCCCGAAACAGGCTCATCTGATTGGTGGGGTGCAGTCCATAGCTCAGCGCCGCCGTCCTCATCGAGCCGTCGATGGCCTGCCTGACGATCTCCTTTTGCAGATCCTCCACCTCGCCTGAAAATTCCCGCCGCGCCCCCACCGCGTATTGCACTGTCAACTGCGGATACCACTGCACTTTTAGTGGTATCCCGCGGCATGGCGCCACTCCTGCCGACAGCAACTCCGAAAGTAAGGAGTGGGTCGCCACTCCGGCATCCGCCTTCCCATGACAGACCGCCGCCACGACGGATTCATGGTCCGGAACCGCTGTAATCGAGGACCCCGGAAATCCCCGCTGCGCCACGGATGCCGCGCGTGACGGAAAATGGGCCGCAATCCGTACCCCCTCCCCTCCCTTCACCGGCAGCGCCCGGCTTTTCAGAGCCACCAGCCCGAGATTGCTCTCCCACCAACTGCGGCTCAGCGCGAGTTTGCTCCGCCGCTCATCGCTGATGGCCAGGAAGGGAAATACGTCGATCTTGCCGGCTGCCAGCGCCTCGTCGGCCGGCCAATCGACCGCAATCCACTGGATGGGAATGTGGCTCCGCCGCGCCGCCTCGGAAAGGATCTCCACCGCGAACCCGGACGCCTTCCCACCGGCCAGCCTCCGCATATATGGGGGATAGTTCGAATACCCTACCCGCAACGCGGCAGTGTGCCGCCGGTGCAGGAGAGCCCAGGTCAACGCGCTCAGAGACGCAAGGATCAACAACCCGCCCAGTACGCGGAACTGACGCCCCTTCCCGCCTGTTTTTCGAAAGACCCGCAATTCCTCCGTATTATTGCATCCCTCACTGCTCGCGTCACTTGCCCTCGCCACTCGACTTTCTTAGCCCCGGCCACCGGCATTCGCGGCACGGCGAATCTGCGCTACGCTAGTCCATTGGCACGAACGCGCGAAACTACGTGGACTGTTGTCTCCTACCATGTGGGCCGCTTCGATCTCACCCCTCCGCGTCTCGACCCCCGTCATGTCTGCTTCCGCCTCCGCGCCGCTCCTTCTCCCATCCACCGCTACGGGATCTTCGCCGAAGAGTCCATCCCTCGAGGCCGCAAAGTCATCGAATACACCGGAGAGCGCATCAGCCGCGCGGAAACCAGAAAACGCTACGCGCGTCCCATGCACTATCTCTTCACCCTCGATGCCTACTGGACCATCGATGGCGCGGTGGGCGGCAGCGGAGCCGAATTCATCAACCACTCCTGCGACCCGAACCTACGCGCCTGGATCCACAAAGGCCACATCCTCTACATGAGCCGCCGCGTCATCCGGCCAGGCGAAGAGCTTACCGTCGACTACAAGTTCAAACGCGGCTCCCTGCTCGACATCTGCAGTTGCGGCTCCCCTAAGTGCCGCGGAGCCATCAACGTGTTATGAGCAGGTCTTTCAACGCCGCTTCAAGTTCCGGAAACTTGAACCGGTAGCCCGCTTCGAGCGCCGCCGCCGGCCTCACACGCTGTCCTCCCGTGAGCATCGTTGCCATCTCCCCAAACATCATCCGCAACGCGAATCGAGGCACGGGAACCACCGCCGGACGCCGCACCGCCCTGCCCAGCGCGCGGCTGAACTCCGCGTTCCGGACCGCCATCGGGGCAGTCGCGTTCCAGGCCCCCCCTACTCCCGGAGTCTCCAGGATGAACTTCAGCATCCCCACCGCATCCGCTACGTGAATCCAACTCATCCACTGGCGCCCTTTTCCGATTGGCCCTCCCAGCCCCGCCCGAAATGCCGGCAGCATCTTTGCCAGAGCCCCGCCTTTCCTTCCCAACACCACCCCGAATCGTACACGGCTCACCCTCAGCCCCAGTTCGGCAGCCTTCAAAGTCTCCTGTTCCCACGCGGCGCAAACCTCCGCCAGAAACCCGGCGCCGGCGCCCGACTCCTCCGTCAGATCCTCATCGCCCCGGTCCCCGTAATAGCCGATGGCCGATGCCGCCACCATCATCTTAGGCCGCGCTTCCAGCCGCGAAATCGCCTCCACCAGCGCACGGGTCCCTTCCACGCGGCTACGTTGAATTCGCCGCTTCACCGTCTTGGTCCACCTCTGCGCCACCGGTTCCCCCGCGAGGTGAAGCACCGCGTCCACGCCGTCCAATGCTTCGACGGGCGCCGCGCCGGTCATCGCGTCCCACCTGTGAAAGCCACTCCCGGCCGGCAGCCAGGGAGGAACACGGCGCCCTAACACCCGTAACTCATGCCCGGACTCCGCCAGCCGTTTCCCCACCGCGCTCCCAAGAAATCCGCTTGCTCCCGTCAGTAGTAGCCGCATGAGTTGCGTCAACATTGTATGCGAAATCAGATCGATCCCGTCCGGCTCGGGATTCGCTCTCCGCCCGCTACAATGTTAGTTTCTCCATGCGGGCGTGGAACCGAGCCAAACTGCTGTGGGCCTATCTCACCCGTCGCGCCGATGTGCGCGCCCTGCCGGTTGAGTACATCGTCGAGACAACCGCCAAGTGTAATCTCTACTGCCCCATGTGCCCCCGCGAAACCCATAAGCAACCCAAGGAGGACATGTCCGAAGGTGTCTTCGAGCGTCTCGTTCGCGAATCCGGAGAAACCGCGGAGCACATGATGCTCATCGGACTTGGCGAACCACTCCTCGATCCCAGGATCTTCGATCGCATCCACTACTGCGAGACGCACGGCATCTCCACCCTCCTCTCCACCAACGGCACCCTGCTCGATGAAACCAACGCCCGCCGCCTCCTCGACACTCCCATCAAACACGTCACCATGAGTTTCGACGGGGCTACGAAGGAGAGTTACGAGTTCTACCGCAAAGGCGCGCGCTTTGAGAAGGTCCGCGACAACTTTGTTCGCTTCGCCAGACTCAAGCATGAACGCCGCGCCCCTGTTCAGATCGTCGCGCAAATGGTGCGCATGGAACGCAATGCTTCTGAAGCCGGAGATTTCATCCGCTTCTGGAGCGCTGTCCCGGGTGTCGACCAGGTCCGCATCAAGGAAGATGAAACCAACCTCATGCGTCCCACCGCCGGCCATGACGCCTCCGACTGGCGGCATCCCTGCCACTACCTCTGGCGCGGGCCCATGTATGTCAAGCACAACGGCGATGTCTACCCCTGCTGCCAAAGCTATATGCTCGATGGCAAACCCGTCGGAAACATCGCGGATCAGGACTTACCCGCCATCTTCAACGGCCCGGAAATGCGGCGCATGCGTGAACTCCACGCCGCCGGACGCGCCGGCGAAATCGATATCTGCGCCCGCTGCTGCACCACCATACCCCATCCCATCCTCGTGGCCGGCAGCCTGCTCCTGCACGGCGAAACCGTCCGTAAGCTTCTACCCCTCATCGAACGTCTCACCTACCTCCGCAAACTCCCCGCCCGCCTCCTCGCGCCCCCCAAACCTGCTTCCAGAAAAGAAGATCTCGTTCAGATCAGCAACGCCGATCGCCGGAGTTGATCCGAAGCCCGCCCGGCGCGCGGCGCTCTACCGGCCCACCCAATGCACGGCGTGCGCGGGCAGGGTGAGTTTCCGCCCGTTCAGCACTACCTCCACCGCCTCGTCACGGAAGTTCGACAGGCAATATTCACCTCCGAAATCAATCAGGGCCACCCGCGCCGGAGCCGAAAACCGCAATCCAAGCCCATCCAGCAGCGGCTTGCGAAACGCGTCCGCCTCCTCCCGGGTCTTCTCCATCCACCCTAACTTCTTCGGAGGCAGCAGCCACTCCCCGGTATCCTTGAAGTCCTGTTCGGTGAAAGTCCGCGCGTCGAGAATGGTCCAGCGTCCGGGGACCTTCTGCTCGAACGCCGGCGTGACAAAGATCTTTGCGCCCTGCTTCCGGTGCCGGGCCGCCTTTTCCGCAATGCGTGAATCCGCCGCCGCCTGCACGCCCAGAATCACCACACGGCTATCGAACGGATATTCGGCCGCCGGCACTACCGGAATTCCCAGCATGCCGAGATAGTCCATCAGGTACAGGTTGCCGTCCGCGTTGCTGCCCGCCGGCTTATAGTACGCCACGCCCCGCGCCTGCCTCCCCCGGACCTTCTCCGCCAGTCCCTTCAACTCCGGCAGCGACTGCCGGAACAACTCATCGCCCGGATGCCCTTCGACGACATCCCCCAGGTGGAACAGCGTCAACTCCCGCGCCCCCGCCAGCACGCTCTCATACGCCTGATCCACGAAGTTTCGCGCCGTGCACTCGATGTGGTCGAACCAGGCGCCCTCCACCTTATCGCCCGCCACGCTCCGCAGCCACCGGAAGTTCATGTACCCCATGGACGGCTGCGCGAATCCCATCCGCCGTGTTTCCGGATTCCGCACCTCCGTGCCCACCCAGATCCGGTCGAACTTCGGCGACATCCGCGCCGGATCGTACCCGAATAGTTCGAACCGGTCGTACCACTGCGGATACTTGAGCGTGAGCCGGACTTTCGGATTCGCCTTCTTCGCCGGACGGATCATCATCGGTTCGATCAGGCCCGTCAACAGGTCTCCGCGGTACTCTCCCCAACTCCGGCCGCCTCGCGCGCTCTCCGACTCAGCCGAGGTGTCCGCCGTGCAATAGAAGTCATCAATAATCAACTCATCAAACAGCGGCGCGTTCTCCCGGAAAAAGCCCGCTACATCTTCCTGAGTCTTCGCCGCCTGCCAGTTCAGCCATCCGAGACTCCCGTTCTGCCGCACTCCGAAACTCTTCCCCGGAACCGTCGCTATCCCGCCCGCCACGGCGAATCCGTGCCTGGTCATCCAATCCCGCACCACCCGCATGGCGGCCGGATCGACAGACTCATCCCCCCTCCGCCCTTCCAATATCACCCGCGAAACTCCAAGCCTCTTCATCGCCGCCGCCGCTTTCACCCGGCCATCCTCAGAACTCAAGTACCGCCCGGTATCTCCCGCCGTCGCATACACACTCACTCGCAGCGGTTCCGCCGCCATTGCGCCGCACAACGCCAACAACAACAGGCTGCTCTTCATGGCTAGAAGTTTAGCGCGCCCCCCGGCTTTCGCACCGGCGTACTCAGGCATGTTGTGGTTGTCCGCTTACTAGCTCTTTAGAGC
>JABAQT010000084.1 GCA_019187195.1 Bryobacteraceae bacterium | reverse complement strand
ACCCGCTCCCAACGCCCCCTCCCGCCGGGAAACGAACCCAACAAGCCATCCTCCCCTTCTTTCTGGAACCGCTTCCTCCCCACTCTCCTCCTCTCCCTGCTCCTCTCCCTCGCCGTAAACCATTCCCTTCATCCTCCCGCCGCCCGCGAACTCTCCTCTCATCCGAACTCCCCGGCCGCCCCATCCGCCGTCAAGGAAACACTGCCGGTTACCCCGTTCCCCCATCTTCCCCATCCACCCTCCACGCCGGTAACGAATGCGGGCCTCTTTTCCTGTCGCGCCGTCCCGGCCGCCGCCCCCGGACCTCTTACACCCCTCATGCCCTCACCCGGTGTGACCCGCATCCGCGCGTGAAGGCCTCGGCCCGCCTCATGGTACGATTTCTTCTTCACTCATGCGCATCGAGCAGATCACTCTCACTCACGTTCGTCTCCCCTTGCACGAACCCTTCCGCATCAGCAATGGCGAGGTCTCGGAAAAGGACGGCATTGTCGTTGCCGTATCCAGCGATGGGCTCACCGGCTATGGCGAATCATCCCCCATGGCCGGTAGTTTCTATTCCTCCGACACTCCGGAAAGCTGCTGGCGCCAGTTGACGGAGCATCTCGCGCCCGCGATTCTCCAACAGACTTTCTCTTCACTGGACAGCGCCTGCGAATGGATCGGCCGCCAGCCCGGAAGCAACTTCGCCAAAGTCGGGCTCGAAACCGCAATGTGGGACCTCGAAGCCCAACGCCAGGGCATTCCTCTCCACAAGCTGCTCGGAGGCTCGCGCGACGCCGTGGCCTCCGGCCTCGCCGTGGGCTTGTACGACACGATTCCCCAACTGCTGCATACGATTCAACGCTATACTCCCGCCGGCTACCGCCGCATCAAGATCAAGATCGCGCCCGGCCACGACGTCGATCTCGTGAGCGCCGTGCGCGCCGAATTCGGAGCCATCCCCCTCATGACCGATGCCAACGCGTCCTATACCATCGGCCACCTCGACATCTTTCGCAAACTCGATGAATTCGGGCTGCTCATGTACGAACAGCCCCTCGCCGGACCCGCGCTCGAGGATAGCGCGAAGCTCCAGAAAGCCGTTCACACTCCTGTCTGCCTCGATGAGAGCCTCGAAACCATGGCTGACGTCGAACGCGCCGCCTCCCTCGGATCTTTCCGCATCGCCAACATCAAGATTCAGAGAGTGGGCGGATTCCGCAACGCGCTGCGCGTGTACGAACTCTGCCGCAAGTTCGGACTCTCCATCTGGGTCGGCACCATGCCGGAACTCGGCATCGGCTGCGCGCAGGGAGCCGCGCTCGCCTCGCTCGAAGGCTGCGATTACCCCACCGACGTGGAAGCGAGCGAACGCTGGTTCCGCGACGATATCATCGAACCGTGGATCGAGGTGGGCAACGGAATGATCTCGCTCCCCTCCGCCCCGGGGCTCGGTTACAGGGTGGATGACGCCCGTCTCGCGCGTTACCAGGTCGCCGCCACCGTCATCAGTTGACGGCGCTCGCAAGCGAGCCCGTCCAATCCATAACTCGAAAAATACGCCGAATCTTCTTATAATCAGGCTAGACGAATGATGTTCTCAAGCGGCCGGCCTGCTCGGAAAGAATCTCGTCATCATGCCATCTCCTGTTCATTCCTACGGTGTCCTCGGCGAAAGCGATGACCCCCTCGTGGATCTGGCCCTCGATCTGCAATGGGCCTGGAACCACTCCTCGGATGAAATCTGGGGCCTCATTGATCCCCAACTATGGGAGGCCACCCATAACCCCTGGTTCGTCTTGCAAACCGAATCGCGTACCCGCCTCCAGGCCATCTCCGCCGATCCCGTCTTTCAGGAACGCCTGCGAACCACCCTTCAGCAGCGGCGGAACATCTACGGTTCCTCCACCTGGTTCGCTGACACCCATCCCAACTCCCCGCTCACCTCCGTCGCCTATTTCTCCATGGAGTACGCGCTCAGCGAAGCACTCCCCATCTACTCCGGCGGACTCGGCAACGTGGCCGGAGATCAACTCAAGTCCGCCAGCGACATGGGCGTGCCCGTCGTCGCCATCGGACTCTTGTACCAGCGCGGCTATTTCCGCCAGGCAATCGACTCCGGCGGCAATCAACGCGCGCTTTACCCCTACAACGATCCGACTCAACTGCCCGTCAGCCCCGTGAGAAACGAGTCCGGCGAATGGGTCCGCGTCACGGTGAAGTTTCCCTCCTTCACGCTCATTCTCCGCGCCTGGCAGGTGCGGGTGGGGCGCGTCCGCCTCTACCTGCTCGATAGCAATGATCCCGCCAACACCCCCGCCGCCCGCGGCATCACCAGTGAACTCTATGGAGCCGGTCTTGAACTCCGGCTGCAGCAGGAGATCGCTCTCGGCATCGGCGGCTGGCGCCTCCTGCAAGCCATCGGCCTTCAGCCCGAAGTCTGCCACCTCAATGAAGGACATGCCGCTTTCGCCGTCCTGCAACGAGCGGCCGCCTTCCGCGCCGCTACCGGACAGCCGTTCGATGTCTCCCTCGCCGTCACCCGCGCCGGCAACCTGTTCACCACCCATACCCCCGTCCCCGCCGGATTCGATATCTTCCCTCCCGATTTGATGCGCTGCTACTTCTCCCGCTACGCGGAGGAAACCCTCGGCATCCCCTTCGATGAGATGCTGCGCCTTGGGCGAAACGGCAGCCCGGATTTCAACATGGCCTACCTCGCCATCCGCGGCAGCGGAGCCGTCAACGGCGTCAGCCGCCTTCACGGAGCCGTCAGCCGTATGCTGTTCCAGCCCCTGTTCCCGCGTTGGCCCAAGGATGAGGTCCCCGTCCAGCACGTCACCAACGGCGTCCATGTTCCGACATGGGATTCGCGCTGGGCCGACGAACTGTGGACCACCATCTGCGGCCGCGGCCGGTGGCGCGGCAAACTGGAAAATCTCACCGAAAACTTCCGCGCCTCCACCGACGAACAGATCTGGCGCATGCGTGGAGCCTCGCGCGCCGCTCTCGTTCTCGAAGTGCGCCGCCGCCATCAATACGGTGCCGCCAACGCGCCCTCTCACCCCCTCCTCGATCCCAACGTTCTGACTCTCGGCTTTGCCCGCCGGTTCGCCACCTACAAACGCCCCACTCTGCTCCTCCACGATCCCGCGCGCCTCGCGCGCATCCTCTCCAACCCCAACCGCCCCGTGCAACTCGTCGTCGCCGGTAAAGCCCATCCGAGCGACCTCACCGGCCAGGCCTTGCTGCGCGAGTGGATCCATTTCATGGCCCGTCCCGATATCCAGGGCCGCGCCGTCTTCCTCGAAGACTACGACCTCGACCTCGCCCAGCACCTCGTCCAGGGCGTGGATGTCTGGATCAATACTCCGCGCCGTCCCTGGGAAGCCTGCGGCACCAGCGGCATGAAAATTCTCGTCAATGGCGGATTGAATCTCTCCGAACTCGACGGCTGGTGGGCCGAAGCCTATACTCCCGAGGTGGGGTGGGCGCTCGGAGACGGAGCCGAGCACGGCGAAGACCCCGCCTGGGATGCCGCCGAAGCCTCCAGCCTCTACACCATCCTCGAACGGGAAGTTGTCCCCTTGTTCTATGAGCGCGGCCGCGACGGCATACCCTCCAACTGGATTGCCAGAATTCGCCAGAGCATGGCCCAACTGACCCCCCGCTTCTCCTCCAATCGCAGCGTCCGCGAGTACACGGAAACCTATTACCTCAAAGCCGCCGCGGCCTACCGCAAACGCTCCTCCGATAACGCAGCCCTCGGACGGGAAATCCTCAACTGGCGCCGGAACCTCGATCTCCATTGGGAGGAGATCCGCCTCGCCAGAATGGAAGTGGAATCGAACGGAACCTCCCACCGCTTCCGCCTCCACATCCTCATCCCCGGCATTCCCGCCGCATCCGTTCGAGTGGAACTCTACGCCGATCCCGTCAAACCCGGAGACGAGCCGTTCCGCCGCCTCATGGATCTGTGCCACGAACTGCCCGGCGTCACCGGCGGATTCTGCTTCACCGCCGAGGTTCCCAATTCACGCCCCGCCGCCTACTACACGGCGCGCGTCATCGCCCATCACCCCGAGGCTTCGGTGCCCCTCGAAGCGCCCCATATCGTCTGGTTTTCCGCTCCGTCTCGAACCTAGCGCACCGCCACAATCGAGATCTCCTCGAGCTTGGGGTACTGCCCGTTTGCCGAGCGCTTCCGTTCCACCGGAGCAAGCGGTGAAACCGTGGTTCGTGTCGGAGGCGCGTTGGCCGGGAAGTACTGCCCGTAAACGGCGTTCATCTTCGCGAACTCCTCGAGATTGTCCAGGTAGACGTTGCTCGCCACGACATTCGAGAAATCAAGCCCCGCTTCCTCCAGCCCATCGAGGAGGTTGCGCATCGTCTGCCGCACCTGGTCTTCCACCGTATCCGCGTAGATGCCGCCATGCGGTCCGGGAATGAAGCCGGATTTCGCCGAACAGTAAAACGTGTCCCCGGCGAACACACAGGGACTGGCCGTCGGGCTCGGCTTCATGTTCTTCGGGCGGACGGCGCGGCGCTGGGAAAGATCGCGTACCGCGACCCCCGTGAATTCGATGTTCGCCCCATGAGGCAGAAAATTGACTTCGATCGTCGCCCGTGCCGGCGTGTTGCCGAACTCGAACCGCTTGGCGTACTCCTCATTCATCACCCGCGCCGGCATGTTCTTGGTGAGGTAGGGGTTGACGAAAACGAGATGCCGGAAATCGAGGCCGGCCGTGTCAAGAACTTCCTTGATGCGGTTGAAGGAGAGATTTACCTGCGCCGCCGGGCTG
Source organism: Bryobacteraceae bacterium (assembly GCA_019187195.1). GTDB lineage: Bacteria > Acidobacteriota > Terriglobia > Bryobacterales > Bryobacteraceae > CADEFT01. The sequence goes on along the minus strand of JABAQT010000084.1, from coordinate 50,998 downwards.
TCGGGGATCTTCCCCGTCACCACGTCGCGGCCGAGAAACCCGCTGATGTAAATGCGGCCCCCCGCTTCCACCGCGGGAGAGAGGTTCATCGACTTCGGATAGCTGGCCGGAACGATCGGCTTCTTCATCCGGACATCGCGGATCGCCACCGCATTCATCTCCACCGGCGTGCCGCCGGGAATCTGGTATACGCCCAGAGTGGCGCGCGCCGGCGGATTCTTTGTGAAGTATTCGCCCCATACTTTGTTGAACACATCGTAGTCCACCGTGGGTGTGAGATAGATCTGGAGGTAAACGAGATGTTCCATCGTCAGCCCCGCTGCCGTCACAATCGTCTTCACGTTCTCAAAACACTGGCGTACGCTCTGCTCGGGGGTGCTTCCCATGCTCCCCGATGCGTTGCGCGAGCCTTGCCCGGACACATAGAGAAAATCTCCGGCGAAAATCCCCGGACTGTACGGCCCGATAGGCTTCGAGCCCGGCGGAAAGATGGCCTTCCTCTCGGCGGCGAGCGGCAGCGATGACAGGACCAGTAGAAGGAGTGAGGCGAGTTTCATATATCGAAATTATGCTATCAACGACGGAGGGTACAATGCGCGCCGGATTGATGACGTTCCGTGCTAGATTGAAGAATTCATGAGCGAAATAGCCGGAGAACCGCTGAAACAGACGCCGCTCAACGCCATCCACCGCGCCCTCGGAGCGAAGATGGTCGACTTCGGCGGATGGGACATGCCCGTGCACTACTCGGGCATCATCGACGAGCACAATACCGTCCGCAACGCCGTCGGGATCTTCGATGTCAGCCACATGGGCGAGATCGAGATCCGCGGACCCGAAGCCCTCGCCCTCATCGATTTCCTGACCCCGAACGCGGCCTCGAAGCTAAAGGACGGGCAGGCGCAGTATTCAGCGCTGCTTTATGAGCACGGCGGTTTCGTCGACGACATCCTCGTGCATAAGGTGTCCGCCCACCACTATTTCCTCTGCGTAAACGCCTCCAATCAGGATAAGGACTACGCCCACATCCGCGAACACAATACGTTTCAGGCGGAAGTCGAGTTTGCGAGCGCCAGGTACGCCCTGCTCGCGGTCCAGGGACCGCATGCCCCATCCGTCGTCCGGAAGTTGGCCGATGTCGATCTCACGCCCGTCAGGTACTACCATTTCGTCGACGGATCAGTCGGCGGAGTCCCGGCGCGGATTGCCCGTACCGGGTATACCGGCGAACTCGGCTTCGAGCTATACGTAGCCGCCGAGGAAGCCGTGCGCGTCTGGAACGCCGTGCTCGATGCGGGCGCGGAGTTCGGCATCAAGCCCGCTGGATTGGGCGCGCGCAACACATTACGCCTCGAGGCGGCCATGGCGCTCTACGGACATGAGATCACGGCGTCCCTTACCCCCCTCGAAGCGGGCTTGGAGCGCATCGTGAAGTTCGAGAAAGGCAACTTCCTGGGACGGAAGGCGCTGCTTGAACAGCACGAGCGCGGCGTGCATCGCCTGCTCACGGGCTTCGAGATGACCGGACGCGGCATCGGCCGCGACGGCTATGAGATCATGATCGGCGGAGCGCCTGCTGGATGGGTGACCAGCGGCGGGCCCTCCCCCACTCTGGGCAGGAACATCGGAATGTGCTATCTCCCGGTTGCCCACACGCGGCCCGGAGAAAACATTCAGGTAATGATTCGAAATCAACCGGTGGAAGCGGTCACCCGGCCGATGCCATTCTATAAGCGAGCCAATTAAACCATGTATCCGGAAAACTTCCGTTACACAAAAGAGCATGAATGGGTGCGTGTCGATGGAGACACCGCCACCATGGGGATTACCCTCCACGCCCAGAAAGAGTTGGGCGACATCGTGTATGTCGACCTGCCCAAGACCGGAACGGCGGTCGAGCAAGGCAAGACCATCGGCTCGGTGGAGTCCGTGAAAGCCGTCTCCGATATCTACTCGCCCGTATCCGGCGAAGTGACGGCGATCAATGAAACTCTCGCCACGGCGCCCGAGAAGCTGAATGAAGATCCGCACGGCGAGGCATGGCTCGTGAAGATCCGGCTCGGCGCTCCCGAAGAGATCGACAGCCTTCTGAGCGCCGCGGATTATTTGAGTTACATAGGAGAGTAGGATCCCCACTTGCGTTACCTTCCGAAGTCCGACACCGAGCGCGGACAGATGCTCGACACGCTGGGACTGGATTCGATCGAGCAACTGTATTCGCATCTGCCACCGGATTTGCTTCTCAAGCGCCCGCTCAACCTCCCGGCGGGTAAGTCCGAGTATGAGATTGTCGACTATTTTCGCGCCCGCGGCGACGAGAACGCCGTCGGGTATGCGAGTTTCCTGGGAGCCGGCGTCTATCACCACTACCGCCCCGTGATGGTGGATGTGGTCGTCTCTCGAGGTGAATTTCTCACCTCCTATACCCCCTATCAGGCTGAAATGGCGCAGGGCACGCTGATGACCATCTTCGAATTCCAGACGATGATCTGCCAGTTGACGGGTATGGACGTGGCGAACGCGTCGATGTACGACGGCTCGACGGCCGTGCCCGAGGCGGCGATGATGGCCAGGCGCGTCACCGGCCGCGACAAAGTTCTGGTGGCTCGGACGGTGCACCCCGAATACCGCATGGTGCTCGATACCTATTCGCGCTACGAAGGCGCGCCGGTTGCGGAAATCGGCTACGATTCCGAATCGGGAACGCTCGATTTTGCCGCCCTCGAAGGGAAGCTGGACGGCGAGACGGCGGCGGTAATCATTCAGTCGCCGAATTTCTTCGGTTGCATCGAGGATTGGCGCCGGGCGGCCGCGCTCGCTCACGCGGAGGGAGCCCTGCTCGTATACGTGTTCACGGAAGCCGTGTCGCTCGGCCTGCTCGAGCCTCCGCGCGACGCCGATATCGTCGTCGGGGAACTGCAAAGCTTCGCTCATCCGCCGAGCTATGGCGGGCCTTTTGCCGGCATCATGGCGACCAGGGAGAAATTCATCCGCCAGCTTCCAGGCAGGCTTGCCGGCGAAACCAGGGACTCGAACGGAAACCGCGCGTTTTGTCTGACTCTGTCGACGCGTGAACAGCATATCCGCCGCGAGAAAGCCACTTCGAACATCTGCACCAACCAGGCTCTGATCGCCTTGATGGCGACCGTGTTCCTGTCCGTCTATGGGAAACAGGGGCTGCGCGAGTTGGCCGGTCAAAACCTGAGCAAGGCCCACTATCTCGCGGATGGCTTGAAGCCGCGGTTCACGGCGCCGTTCTTCAATGAGTTCGCGGTGCGCGCAAACAGCCGGAGTCCTGAGGAGGTGAACGCGGAACTGCTGAAACAGAAGATTATCGGCGGATTGCCGCTCGGCCGGTTTTATCCCGAATTGAGCGGCTGCCTGTTGTTGTGCGCCACCGAGATGAGCAAACGCCCGGCGATGGACGCCGTGAAGAAAGCAATTGCCTGAACATGCCCGGAAAAGTACGAAGCCACATCAATCAAAACGAGTCTCTTCTGTTTGAGAGGAGCTCGCCCGGCAAGAAGGGCTACCAGTTGCCGGATTTGGACGTGCCCGCGGTGGACCCCGCCGCCGCTCTGGGAGCGGAAAATACGCGGCGGGAGATCGAGGATTTTCCCGAAGTGAGCGAAGTGGAAGTGATTCGCCACTTCTCGCGCCTGTCCACCTGGAACTACGGCATCGATCTCGGCTTGTTTCCCCTCGGCTCCTGCACCATGAAGTACAATCCGCGCGTCAACGAATTGGTGGCGCGCACCGAAGGCCTGGCCTGGGCGCACCCTTATCAGCCTCCGGAAGTGGCGCAGGGAGCCATGGAGGTGATGGCGCAACTCGAAGCCGCGCTGGCGGAAATCACCGGAATGGATGCGGTGACGCTCGAACCGGCGGCGGGCGCGCACGGCGAACTGACGGGAGTGCTGATGATTCGGGCCATGCTCGAATCGCGCGGCAACCCGCGCAGGAAAATCATCATTCCTGATTCGGCTCACGGAACCAACCCGGCGACGGCCGCCATCGCGGGCTATGGCGTGGCCAACCTGAAGTCGAATGACAAGGGCGTAATCGACCTCGAGGCTCTGTCGCGGATGGTGGACGAGGATATCGCGGCGTTGATGGTCACCAATCCGAACACCCTCGGAGTGTTCGAGGAGGAGATCGCGAAAGTGACCGCGCTGATGCACTCCCGCGGCGCGCTCGTGTACATGGACGGGGCCAACATGAACGCCCTCGTGGGCATTACCCGCCCCGGGGATTTCGGCGTCGACGTGATGCACCTCAACCTTCACAAGACTTTCTCGACGCCGCACGGCGGAGGCGGTCCGGGCGCGGGCGCGGTGGCGGTGAAAAGCCACCTCGAACCGTTCCTGCCGGCGCCGCGTTTGACGCGTCTCGACGGCCGGTGGAACTGGAACTGGAACAGGCCCCAATCGATCGGTAAAGTGCGGGCATTCTACGGAAACTTCGGGGTCCTGGTGCGGGCGCTCGCCTACATCATGGCGCACGGCGGGCCGGGATTGCGCCAGGCGACGCTCGACGCGTTGTTGAACGCCAACTACATCCGCAAGGGCCTCGAACCCTACTACGACCTGCCATATCAGAACCCCAGCATGCACGAGTGTGTCTTCAGCGACGACCGTCAGGCGAAGCGGGGTGTGCGCACCATGGATATCGCCAAGCGCCTCATCGACTACGGGTTCCATCCCTACACCGTGGCGTTTCCCCTCATCGTGCGCGGCGCGCTGATGATCGAGCCCACCGAGACCGAGGGCAAGCAGGAACTCGATCAGTTCATCGAAGCCATGGTGAACATCGCGAAGGAAGTGGAAAACGATCCGCTGTTCGTGTTAAAGGCTCCTTATGATACGCGCACTTCGCGCGTGGACGAAGTGGCCGCGGCGCGCAAGCCGGTTCTTCGCTGGAAGCGCGAGGATGCCGGCCCGGCGGATTGAAGCCGTGCGCGACGCGCTGGCGGTGGTCCTGTTCGTTCTGCTGCTGCGCGTGCCGTTCCTCGACCAGGCGATTCAGGGCGACGATGTCAACTATCTGAACGCGGCGCAATACGCGCAGATCAATCCGCTCCATCCGCAGCATGTGTGGTTTGTTTTCCAGGGCGCCAGGGTGACCATGCAGGGGCACCCGCACCCTCCTCTCAACGCCTGGTTTCTCGCCGCGCTGCTGGCGGCTGGCAAGGACATCCGCGAAGTTCCGTTTCACGCGGCCTATATCCTGTTTTCGCTGATTGCGGGGCTGGCGGCGCTTTCGCTGGCGCGGCGTTTCACGCCGTTGCCTCTGCTCGCTACTCTGCTGTTTCTCGCCTCGCCGGCGTTTGTCGTGAACGGAAACTCCCTCGAGAGCGACCTGCCCTTTCTGGCCTTCTGGCTGGCGGCGATCGCGCTGTTTGTAAAGGCCGTGGAGGAGCGGTCGGCCAGATGGCTCGCCGCCTCGGTGGCGGTGATGCCCTTCGCCGCGATGGCCGCCTTCCAATCGGTGCTGCTCACCCCACTGCTTGGGCTGTACTTATGGCGGAGGGGCAGGGATTGGCGCGCGGCGTGGGCTGCGGTTCTGGTGGTTCCGCTGGCGCTGGCGGGTTGGGAGCTGTTCGAGAAGGTGACTTCGGATACGCTGCCGGCACAAGTGCTGGCCGGGTATTTCACCAAGTACGGGTTGCAGACGCTGGCCAACAAGGGACGGAACGCGGTGGCGCTGACGGTGCATCTCGGGTGGGTGGTGTTTCCACTGCTCGCGCTCGGCCCGGCGGTCTTTCTGGCGGCGGTGGCGGCCGGTGGCGTGTTGTTCGGCTGGGGAGCGCTGATGGCCGTGCCGCTTGTGGCCGGATTGGCGGTGATCGCGATGTGCGCGCGCGAGTGGCGGGACTGGCTCGCGCAATGGGTGCTGCTGTTCTTCGCGGGGTCGCTGGCGCTGTTCTTTGCCGGGTCGGCGCGCTACCTGCTGCCGCTCGCCCTGCCCGTGGCTTTCCTGGCGGCGCGGCGGTTTTCCGCGCGGCGCCTGTGGCTGTGGTTGAGTCTGGGCGCGCAACTGGTGGTCGGACTGGCGCTTGCCACGGTGAATTACGACCATTGGGACGGCTACCGCCAGGTGGTACGACGTTACGAGGGGGATTGGAAAGACAAGCGGGTATGGGTGAACGGGGAGTTAGGACTGCGCTACTACGCGGAATCAGCGGGAGCCATCCCCCTCGAGCGCGGGCAGGCGCTGAGGCCGGGAGATGTGGTGCTCAGCAGCCAACTGACGGCGATCCCCTTCACGACGGGCGGAGCCGCGCTGATTCCCATCGCGCAAGTCCCGGTGACCTCACGGTTGCCGCTGCGGCTCATCGGACTGAACGCGCGGTCGGGGTACAGCGCGGCGGCAATGGGACTGCGGGCCTTCGATGTGAGCAGCAAACCCATCGATGTCGTGCGCCTCGAGACGGTGGTCGAGCGAAAGCCCGAGTTGAGTTTCCTGCCCATGAACGCTCCGCAAGCGGATCAACAGATTGTCAGCGGAGTGAACCAACTCGAGCAGGGGAGCTATCGGTGGATGGGCAAGCGCGCCGTGCTGCTCTTGAAGAGCCCGCCCGCCGCGCTTCCCTTGCAGGTGGAGTTGTACGTGCCTGATCAGGCCGTGGGCCGCACATTGTCGGTGGCGGTGGATGGAGTGACGCTCGCGTCGCGCACATTTTCGGCCGCCGGAAAGCAGCGCATGGAGACCCCCCCGGTGAAGGGGAACGGCGAGACAGCGACGGTGGCGATCGAAGTGGACCGTCTACTAAGGGTTCCCGGCGACCAGCGGGAACTGGGCATGATTCTGACGGCCGTTGGCTTCCGGCAGCCATAATTCGCCTGGACGCGGCTTCGTTATACTTTGTCGATCACCTTCAGGAGGGCGTTCAGGGAGGTGCGGCTGGCGAAGGCTTTTCCCTTGGGGCTGCGGTAATGGGTTTCGAGGGTGAAGGACTCCCTGTAGCCGGCTTTGAGCAGCGCCCGGATCTGGCCGAGATTGTCCATCTCACCGTCGCCGACGGCGCACCATTCGCCTTTGCCGTCGACGAAGCGGTAGTCGCGGAGATGGACATGAAAGATGCGCGCGGGATCGAGTTTCCGGTAGCCGTCCGGAAAGGCGTGTTCCCCGGAAAGTCCGGCGTTGTTGGGGTCCCAGGTAAGGCCGAGGTTGTCGTTGGGGACGGCTTTCAGAAGTCGGGCGGCTTCGGCTCCGGTGGAGACGTAGCTGCCGCCGACGTTCTCGAGGGCGAGCCGGAAGCCGCGCGCCTTGGCGCGCGAGGCTGCCTCGCGGACAAGTTCATAAATGCGGCCGTAGTGTGCCTTTTCGGGCGTTTCTCCCTTGTTGTATGTGAACGCGAAGACGCGGATCCTGTCCGTCCCGAAGACTCTGGCGCGCTCGAAGGCGGCTTCGAGCAGCGCCCACTGGTTGTCGAGCAGCGCGCTGCCCTGGGGCGTATCGGGAGGCAGGGGAATCTTGAAGAAACCGGTGCCGAGGACAGAGACCCGTATCCGGCGGGCGTCGAAGATAGCTTTCGCTTCGCGGATCCTGTCGAGAGGTTGGACAGTGTTGTACTTGCTCCAGAGGTTGCGGACTTCGGCCCATTGTAGGTGAAACTCGCGCAGGAAATCGGCGGCGGTGGCGGGGTCTTCGTCGATTTCGTCGGTGGTGACGCCGAGTTTGATCTTGCCGAGGGGGAGGGCGGAGAGCCGGGAAGCCAACGCGAGGGCGGCGGGCGTCTCGAGAAAACGGCGGCGGGAGATAGGAGTCACATCCAAGGATTGTACCTCCCGGCGGCAAGGAGTTCAGGCGAACTGGATGCCGGCTTGCGCGCCGGTCCCGCGGATGTACTCCCGGCCTTCGTCGTATTCCGCCGGCGTTTTGAGATGCTCGAGCATGAGGGGAGCATCGACGGGAAGTCTTGCGAGTTCACGGAGGTAGGTGGTGTAATCGATCTGCCCGCGGCCGGGGACGACTTCGACAAAGTGGACATTCATTTCGGGGATCCAGGCGAGGTCCTTGGCGTGGCAGGAGGCTATCCACCGGCCGAGTTTCTGGAAACATTCGCGGATGAAGTCCGCGTTGCGGTAGAAGCGGGTGGGGCTGTTGACGCCATTACAGACGTCCATGTGAACTCCGAACGCCTTGCGGTCGACGGCCTGGATGAGGCGCAAATAGGAGTCGGGACCGTCGGGGAGACTCCAGCCCATCATCTCGATGGTGAAGACAGTATGGGTAGGGCGAATGGCGTCGATGACCTTGCGGCAATTCTCGACGGTGGCATCGAAGAATTCGCGGGATAGATTGCCGGGATGGGGACCGTACCAGACAGTGGGGTGGTAGGAGCCGGCGATGTCGACGCAGCAGCGGGCGCCGGCCTCATCGGCGAGGGCGAGGCGTTCGGTGACGTAGGCGAGGTTTTCCTTTCGCTTGACGGGATCGGGATCGAGCATATTACGCCATGCGCCGACTTCGGCGATGACGACGTTCTCCCTGGCGAACGCTTCACGGATTGCGCGCAGGTGGGTGGAGTCGCCGGGAGTGGCGGAAGGACAATAGGCGGCGCTGTAGCCCAGCCGGCGGTGTTCGCGCGCGAGCAGCGCGGGATCGGTAGTCTTAAGAAAGATGGGACCGCCGAGGCGGATTTTTCGAGAATCGGCGAGCGATAAAGCAGGGGAAGCGAGGAGCGCGCGGCGGGTGATTGCGGGCATAACGACTTCAGCTTACGCGAATTCCCAACCCGTGCGCATGTCCGGCGGATTCCCTTGCCGCCAGTATGCCGGCTCCGTCTGACGGGTTGCTATAATAACCGGATATATGCCTTCTTTGAACGGGGCCAGTGAGGCTAGCACCGGTAAGAAAATCCTACTACTTACACCGCGTGGGTTTTGCGCGGGCGTGGTTCGGGCGATCGATGTGGTGAAGATCGCCCTGGAGGTATACGGCGCACCGATCTACGTACGGAAGGAGATTGTGCACAACCGGCACGTGGTTGATCAGTTGCGGAGCGCCGGAGCGATCTTCGTGGAGGAACTCTCGGAGGTTCCGGAAGGGCGAAGGGTGATCTTCAGCGCGCACGGCATCTCTCCGGCGGTCCGTAAGGAGGCCGAGGAACGGAGTCTTAAAGTAATTGACGCTACCTGCCCCCTGGTGACGAAGGTGCATCTCGAAGCGCGGCGCTTCGCAAAGAAGGGCTACACAATTATCCTTATCGGGCATAAGGACCACGACGAGGTGATTGGAACTCTAGGGGAAGCTCCCGAATCCACGATACTTGTGGAAACGGAAGAGGACGTGGACAGGATCGAGGTCAAGGACCCCTCGCACGTCTGCTATCTGACGCAGACAACGCTCAGTCTGGATGAAACACGGGGAATTATTCATAAATTGAAAACCAGGTATCCGCAAATTCAAGGGCCGCCGGCGCAGGACATCTGTTATGCGACGGAAAACCGGCAGATGGCAGTGAAAGCGGTCGCGCCGAGTTGCGATGCGCTGCTGGTGGTCGGTTCGCAAAACAGCTCCAACTCGCGGCGGCTGGTGGAGGTATGCCGCAATTCGGGGGTTCCCGCCTATTTGGTGGATGATTATGACGAAGTGTCCCCGTCGTGGTTGCAGGATGTGAACGTGATCGCGGTTACGGCGGGGGCGTCGGCGCCCGAGAACCTGGTTCGGGATCTCATTGATTCGCTGAAGCGGCATCACGGGTTCGGGCCAGTGGAAGAGGTGGAAATCAAGGAGGAAGACGTGCGCTTCTCCCTGCCCGGTGATCTGGTTCCCCACGCGCGGCGTCTGACCACCATTTCGCTATGACTCCAAGCCTTCAAATCGCTGACGAATTACTGGTGCAAAGCGCTCAATCCGCCAGACGGGCGGTGGGCGCATTGCTTGGAATGCGCCATGCCGATGGCTACTGGTGGGCGGAACTGACGGCGGATTCGACGCTCGAGTCGGATTACATTCTATTGCAACTGTGGATGTATCCTCCGCGGGGCAGGGAGTGGAATCCTCCGACCCGCCCGCTGATCGACAAAGCCGTGAAGAGCATTCTGCGGAGGCAGTTGCCCGATGGGGGCTTCCACATTTACGCGCACGGCCCGTCGGAGATCAGCGCGAGCGTGAAGGCGTATTTCGCCTTGAAGGTGGCGGGGGTTCCGGTTGATGATCCGCGGATGAAGCGGTTGCGGGAAAGGATTCTGGCTCTCGGCGGATTGCAGCGGGTGAACAGCTACGTGAAGATCAACCTGTCGCTGTTCGGTTTGTATCCGCGAGAGCATGTTCCGTCGATCCCGCCGGAGATCATGCTTCTTGGCAACCTGGTCTATGAGATGAGTTCGTGGACGCGGGCCATCGTGATCCCGTTGTCGATCGTCCACGCGGCGAATCCCATGCGGCCGGCGCCCGAAGGTTTTCACCTCGATGAGATCCATGCGCCCGGGGTAAGTTTCGCCTTTGCGCGTCCGCCGCGATTGTGGAGCGGGAAGAACGTGTTTCTGGCCGTGGACAGGCTGCTCAAGCTGTGGGAGAAGCACGGATCGAAGAAGTTGCGGCGAAAAGCCATGGAGAAGGCAATCGCCTGGTCCCTGGAGCGGACACATCACTCGCACGGACTGGCGGCGATCTACCCGCCGATGATGTACCTGATCATGGCGCTCGACGTATTGGGGGTTCCGCGGGATCATCCCGACCATTTGGAAGCGCAACGGCAGTTTGACAACCTGATGGTGGATGATGAGCGCGGCTTCTTCTTCCAGCCCTGTTTTTCACCGGTGTGGGATACAGCGATTGCGGCATTCGCCGTGGGCGAGACGCAGATGGCTCCGGCGGATAGCTTGAAGAAAACGGCGGACTGGCTGCTCGATAAAGAAGTGCGGCTTCCGGGCGACTGGTGCGTAAAGCGGCCGAATGTCGAGCCCTCGGGGTGGTATTTCGAGTTCGCCAACGAATTCTACCCGGACATAGACGACACGGCGATGGTGCTACTGGCGCTGAAGCACGCGCGGGGTGCGAGCATTCCGCGGCAGCAGACGGTAATCGACCGGGCGGTGAAGTGGCTGTTGGCGATGCAGTCGAAGGATGGCGGATGGGCGGCCTTCGATGCCGATAACAACTGGCGGGTGCTGGCCGACGTTCCGTTCGCGGACCACAACGCGATGCTTGATCCGACGTGCCCGGACATTACGGGAAGGGTGGTCGAGGCATTGATTGAACACGGGGTGCCGCGGTCGGATGCGGCGATCCGCCGGGGAGTGGAATACCTGCGCCGCACTCAGGAAGCCGATGGAAGCTGGTACGGGCGATGGGGCGTGGATTACATTTACGGCACGTTCCTGGCGCTGCGCGGACTGAGAGCGGCGGGAGAGAGCGACCGGGAAGCGCACATCCTGCGCGCCGGCGAGTGGCTCCGTTCGATTCAAAACGCCGATGGAGGATGGGGAGAAAGCTGCGCAAGCTACGACAACGACACGTTCACGCCGGCTCCGAGCACGCCATCGCAGACGGCATGGGCAGTGACGGGGTTGATCGCCAGCGGGGACGTGAACAGCCAAAGCGTGCGGAAGGGGATTGAATATCTGATCGAGACGCAGAAGGCGGACGGCACCTGGGACGAGGAGCTGTCGACGGGTACGGGCTTTCCGCGCGTTTTTTACCTGATGTACCACCTGTACCGGAACTCTTTCCCAACTCTCGCGCTGGCGGCGTTTCTGAACGGGAAAGGCGCTTGAAAGAGGCTCAACACAGATGAAATTTCCTTTGTCGATGACTGCCGGGATGGCCCGATACATCGTGAAGAATAAGCTGCGTCCGCGGCCGGAATGGCAGGTGGACAAAGCGGTGGTGAACGATTCCGCGAACCCGTTCAAGATCATCTACACGGCATCCACGGGAGAGGCGAGAGAGCCGCATCCGATGATCAGGAAGCGGTTTCCGATCGTGCTGATGCTCGAGCCGCTGCATGCCTGTAATCTGACGTGCACGGGATGCGGAAGGATCCGGGAGTATGAATCGTCGATCGCGCAGAGGCTGACGCTCGAGCAGTGCCTGAACGCGGTGGATGAATGCGGCGCCCCAATGGTTTCGATCTGCGGCGGCGAACCTTTACTCTATCCCGAGATCGGGCCGCTGGCGGCGGGGATCCTCGATCGGGGCCTGAGCTGCTACTTATGCACGAACGGCATGTTCCTGGTGAAGCGGCTGAAGGATTTCACGCCGGGCGGGAAGTTCTTTTTCAACGTACACCTTGACGGGATGGAAAAGAACCACGATCTGGCGGTGGAGCGCAGCGGTGTTTTTCGGGAAGCCATCGCGGGGATCAAGGCCGCCAAGGCGGCGGATTTCAAAGTAGTGACCAACACGACCGTGTACAAGGAAACGGACATGAAGGAGATCGAGGAACTCTTCGAATTCCTGAAGACGCTCGGCGTGGACGGACACACGATTTCGCCTGCCTACGGATATTCGGCGGTGAATGACCGCGAAATTTTCATGACGCGGGACGATGTGCACGAGAAATTTCGGGATTTTGACAAGCTGGCCAGAAAGTATCCGCTGCAATCGACCCCGGTATACATCGAATTTCTGCAGGGCAAGCGCGACCTGCCATGCACGGCGTGGGGGAATCCGACCTACAACGTGAAGGGGTGGAAGGGGCCCTGTTACCTGATCACCGACGCCCACTACAAGACGTTTGAAGAGTTCATGACCGGGACGCCGTGGAACAACTATGGTCCGGGAAGCGATCCGCGCTGTGAACACTGCATGACGCACTGCGGTTTCGAGCCGTCGGCGGCATATGGAATCAACTCCAAACCCGGAGACCCGTTCCGTATGCTGACATGGCTGCTGCGCTAGGGCAGGCAGAGTGAAGTGGGTTCTCGTAACGGGGGCGACAGGATTCCTTGGGTGGCATATCGCACATCAACTTCTGGAGCGGGGCGAGAGGGTGCGCGTATTGGCGCGCGATCCGGGACGGGTGGCGGAGCTCGAGGGAGCGGAGACGGCGGCGGGCGATTTGCGGGACGCGGACTCCCTTGCGCGGGCCGTGCGGGGATGCTCGATGGTATACCATGCGGCGGCTGACTACCGGTTGTGGGCAAGGCATGGAGAAGAACTCTACCAATCGAACGTTGACGGGACGAGGAACATTCTGCGGGCCGCAAGGGAGGCGGGCGTCGAGCGCGTGGTCTACACTAGCACCGTGGGGTGTATTGGGATACCTTCGGGGGGAATCGGGGATGAGACCGTGCCTGTAGCCCTCGAATCGATGGCCGGCGCCTATAAACGCTCGAAGTTCCTGGCGGAACAGACGGCGCTGAGCTTCGCCGAGGAAGGGTTTCCGGTGGTGATTGTCAATCCCACGGCGCCCGTGGGCGATCATGACCGCAAGCCGACACCAACGGGAAAGATCATCGTGGATTTCCTGCGGGGGAAGATGCCCGCGTATGTCGATACGGGGCTTAACCTGGTGGACGCGAGGGACACGGCCAGGGGACATCTGCTGGCGGCGGAAAAGGGGAAGCCCGGGGAAAGATACATCCTCGGGTGTGAGAATCTCACGCTGAAGGAGATTCTCGAGAGGCTCGCCCGCCTTGCGGGGGCACCGGCGCCGCGGATTCAAGTGCCATACGGTGTGGCCTATCTGGCCGGAGTGTGCAGCACGGCGTGGGCGATGGTGACGGGAACCGAACCCCGGGCTCCGCTCGATGGGGTGCGGATGGCGCGGAAGAAGATGTTCGTAACCTGGGAGAAGGCGCGCAATGAACTGGGATTCACGCCGGGGCCTGTTGACGGGGCGCTGGGCCAGGCGATTCAATGGTTTCGCGCCAACGGGTACGTAGCGTGAGCAACCTGCTGGTGGTGGCCGCCGAGAGACAGGAGTTCGAGGGTATCAGGCGCCGCGTTTCCGCGCTGCGGCCGCTGGCTCTGCCCGTCGATTACGCAGCGGAAGGAGAGTTGAGGGAGCACCGGCTGGCGCTGGTGGCCAACGGTGCGGGGCCGCAACTGGCGGGGCGGGCGGTGGACGCGGCATGCGGCGGATGGAAGGTGGATGCGGTGATCAGCACGGGATTTTGCGGCGGGCTCGACCCGGGGCTTGCGGTGGGCCAGGTGATTGCGGCCTCGGAGATCGAGGCACGAGAATCCGGAAAGCGCTATCCTGCCTATTTGCCACAAGAAACGGCTTCCGCTCCGGCCCGGGGCTCGATTCTGAGCATGGACCGCGTGGCGGTGAGCGTGGAGGAAAAAAAGGCCCTGCGGGCGACGGGAGCGGCGGCGGTGGAGATGGAAGCCGCCGGTGTCGCCGAGCGCGCCCGATGTCACGGGATTCCGTTTTACTGCATCCGGGTAGTAAGCGACGCCGCGGGGGAATCGATGCCGCTCGATTTCAATCTGTATCGTACGGCCGAGGGTCGGTTCAAGCGCGGGGCGATTGCCCGCGCGGCCCTGGCGAAGCCGTTCCGCATTCCCGGCTTGCTGCGCCTGCGGCGGCAGGCGAGGATTGCTTCCATGAGATTGGGGGAGTTCTTTGGTGACTGCCGCATCTTCTAGCACGACGTCGCGCGGGCAGGAAGCGGATTCGCGGGTTCCCGCTCCCGGCGGGGGACCGGGCGAGACTGCGCGCTCGGGCGTGCCGGCATCCATGCAGGCCGCGGTCTACGAGGGTGACAGTGTCGTAACCGTGAGATCCATTCCCACGCCCGTGATCGGGCCGGGGGAGCTATTGATCCGGGTGGAGAGTTGCGGGATCTGCCACACGGACCTGAAGAAAGTGCAGCAGAACCTGTTGCCGCCGCCGCGTGTTTACGGCCATGAAACGGCGGGCGTGGTGGCCGCCGTGGGAGAAGGAGTGACGCGGTTTGCGCCCGGAGACCGTGTTGCCGTCTTTCATCACATTCCTTGTGGATCATGCTTTTACTGCGAACGGCGGCTCTATGCGCAATGCGCGGTTTACAAGAAAGTGGGGGTGACGGCGGGGTTCGAGCCGGCCGGGGGCGGTTTCTCGCAATTCGTGAGGGCGATGGACTGGATTGTCCGGCGCGGGGTGGAGAAGATACCGGATGGAGTATCGTTTGACCGCGCCTGCTTCGTCGAACCGGTGAATACGTGTTTGAAGGCCGTGGAGATGGCCGCGCTGAAGCCGGAGGAAACGGCGCTGGTGCTGGGACAGGGACCGATCGGGCTGATCTTCACTATGCTGGCGCACCGTAAGGGTGCGAAAATATTGACTACGGACTCGATCGATACCCGCCGCGCCCTTTCGCTCCGTTTCGGGGCTTCGGCGTCCTATCATCCGAAACAGGTGGATCTGTCAAGGGAGGCGGCCGAGGCAACCGGAGGGCGGGGCGCGGACGCGGCGTTCGTGTGCGTGTCGACTCCGGGGGTCATCGAGCAGGCTGTTCGCGCGACGCGGCCGGGAAGCCGTATCCTATTGTTTGCACAGACATCCCACAAGGAAAGAATTGAAGTTTCAGGAGCTGATATCTGCGTCGGCGAGCGGATGTTGTTCGGCGCCTACAGCGCCGATATTGACTTACAGGCAGAATCGGCGCGCCTGGTTTTTAGCGGTGAACTGCCGGTGGAGGAGTTGATTTCGCACCGGCTTCCCTTGGATGAGATTGCCGCCGGGATTGACCGGGCTTTGCATCCGGATGGCAAATCGTTGAAAATTATTGTTCAGCCCCAGAGGTCGACAAAGTGAAAACACAGATGATGGCGGCCGTCCTGTACGGCAAAGAGAGCCTGCAGATAGAACCGGTCGCCGTTCCAAGGATTGGCCCTGACGATGTTCTGGTCCGGGTACGCGCGGCTCTTACGTGCGGCACCGACGTCAAAGTGTTTCGCCGGGGGTATCATGCCCGCATGATCATTCCGCCGGCGCTGTTCGGGCACGAACTGGCGGGGGATGTCGTCGCCACCGGGGAGAATGTGACCAGAGTACAGGTGGGGCAGCGGGTAGTTTCGGCGAATTCCGCGCCCTGCGGCAAGTGCTTCTACTGCCTGCGCGACAAGGAGAACCTGTGCGAGGATCTTCTGTTTAACAACGGAGCCTACGCGGAGTTCATCCGGATTCCGAAACGAATCGTGGACCGCAACCTGTACGAGATTCCGGACCACGTCACGTATCAGGATGCGGCGCTGATCGAGCCGCTCGCGTGCGTAATGCGGGGGCTCGAGGAGTGCGGCCTTCGGGGCGGGGAGACGATCGCGGTAATCGGGCTGGGGCCTATCGGTCTGATGTTCGTGCGGCTGGCCAAGGTGTTCGGGGCGCGGGTGATCGCCATCGGGAGGCGTGTGGCGCAGCTCGAACGCGCGGCGCGGATGGGGGCGACGGACCTGCTGTGCACGGCCGATGCGGTGGACCATCCGGCGGCGGTGCGCGACCTGACGGCGGGCCGTGGCGCGGACGTCGCCATCGAGGCGGTAGGGACTCCGGAAACCTGGCAGCTTGCCGCCCGCCTGGTGCGCCGCGGGGGCGTGGTGAATTTCTTCGGCGGCTGTCCGAGCGACAGCGCCGTGACGCTCGACACGAGCCTGCTGCACTATTCGGAAATCACCTGCAAGGCCAGTTTCCACCACACGCCGTCGCACATCAAGAGAGCGCTCGACGCGGTGAGCAAGGGGAACATTACGGCGCGCGATTTTGTGAATCGCGAGGAGCCTCTCAGCAATCTGCTCGAGGTGATGCGGCATCTCATGAGCCATAACGGCCATATGAAGACCGCCATTATTCCCTGACAGCCATGCCCGGAGAGACAGCCGGCCAGTCGAGGTGGCTCGCGCCGAAGGACTTCGTGAGTCATCCCGATTCCGCCACATGGAACTGGAGCGCGGAAGAGGCGGCGCGGTACACGCGCTGGCTGGCCACGCGCCATTACGAAAATTTCCACGTGGTGAGCTTCCTGCTTCCCAAACGGCTTCACCAGGACTTCTTCAATGTTTATTCGTTCTGCCGGTGGGCGGACGATCTTGGGGATGAGATGGGCGACACGGAGCAGAGCCTGCGGCTGCTCGAGTGGTGGCGGGAAGAGCTGGAGGACATGTACGCGGGCAAGGCGGCGCATCCTGTCTTCGTGGCGCTGGCATCGACGGTGAAAGAGCACGAGTTGCCGATTGTTCCGTTTTCCGACCTGATCACGGCGTTCGTGCAGGATCAGAACGTGAACCGCTATCAGAGGTGGGAGGATCTGTTTGAATACTGCCGCTATTCGGCCAATCCGGTCGGCCGGCTGGTGTTGTATCTGTGCGGCTATCGCGACGTGGAGCGGCAGAAGTTGTCGGACGCGACGTGCACGGCGCTGCAGTTGGCGAACTTCTGGCAGGATGTGACGGTGGATCTCGATAAGGATCGCGTGTACATACCACTCGACGTGATGCACCGGCACGATTACACGGTGGCGGAACTCTATGCCCGGCGCTATACGCCGGAGTTCCGGAAGGTGATGGTGGAAGTGGTGGCCAAGGCGCGGGAGTTGTTCATGCGCGGGCTGCCGCTGCCGAAACTGGTGGACCGGCGGCTGGCGGTGGACGTGGAGTTATTCAGCAGGGGCGGGTTGAAGGTTCTCGAGAAGATCGAGGAACTCGATTACAATGTGCTGGCGCACCGGCCGGTGATATCGAGGACGGAACGCGCGGGACTGCTGCTGAAGACCTTGTTCAGGGTGGTTGCCCGGGCGGCATGAGCATCGCTTTGGAAGATTCCTACGCGTGGTGCGCGCGGATGGCGCGCGGCCGGGCGCGAAATTTCTACTACTCGTTTCTACTTCTGGACGCGCGGCGGCGGGCGGCGATGTGCGCCGTGTACGCTTTCATGCGGATTTGTGATGACCTGAGCGACGAACCGGGGCCGAAGACGGAGGAGGCATTCCATGGTTGGCGGGCGAGCATGGAAGCGGCGCTCGAGGGGCGGTTCGACGGCCATCCGCTGTGGCCCGCGTTTCATGACACGGCGGCGCGCTACGGGATTCCGAGGGAATACTTCCACGACATGATCGATGGCGTGCAATCGGATCTGAACTTCCAACCCGTGGAGACGTTCGAGCAGCTATACGGGTACTGCTACCGGGTGGCGTCGGTGGTGGGGTTGACGGTGATACACATTCTGGGGTTTCGCGGGGACGAGGCAAAGCCGCTCGCGGAGAAGTGCGGAGTGGCGTTTCAGTTGACGAACATTCTGCGGGACGTGAGGGAGGACTTTGAGAACGGCCGTGTTTACATACCGGCGGAGGATCTGCGGCGGTTCGGCGTGAAGGAAGCGGAGTTGGGGGCCGGGCGGGTATCGCCTGATTTGAAGAAACTGCTGGAGTTCGAGGGTGCGCGGGCGCGGGAGTTGTACCGGGAGGCAATGCCGCTGCTCGGGATGGTGGAGCCGGAGGGGCGGCGGATGCTGAGCGCGATCATCGAGATCTACTCGGGGCTGTTGCGGCGGATGGAGAGGCGGGGCTACGAGGTGTTGAAGGAGCGGGTGACGCTGCCGGTGGCGGCGAAGCTGTGGATTCTGGCGCGGACAGCGCTTCAGGCGGGATAAGCGGGATTCAGGGCGGCCGGCCGTATCAATCGGCGGCGACGGCCTCGGGTTCATCGAGCCGGATGGCTTTGTAGCCGCCGCGGGATCGGAAGTGCCAGCTCAGGACAGCGAAGATGACGGTGAAGATGCAGGGCAGCACGCCGACATAACGGAAGGCGGCGGCGGGGCCCGCGGTGTCGTACCAGTTGCCCATGATGGGGAGAACGAAGGCGGCGGCGAGGTTGCCGGTGCCGCCCATGATGGCGAGCAGGAGCGCTCCCCCGCGCGGGAAGAGCTCGGACGTGACGCCGAGCATGTTGGGCCAGAAATAGGTCTTGCCGATGCCGAAGAGGGTGGCGGCGAGGAAAGCCTCGGTGGGCGTGTGGACGGCTCCCAGGGCGAAGAGTCCGGCCGCGGAGAAGACGCCGGACATGGTCAGGACGCCGAAGGGGGAGAAGCGGTGCGCCATGGCTCCTCCGAAGAAGCGAAGCACGAACATGAGTCCGGCGGTGTAGACGAGGATGAGGATGCCCTGCATGCCCGTGGAACGGGTGATGAGGGAGCCGACCCACTGATCGGGGCCGAGTTCGGTGGCGGCGGTCATCCACATGCAAAGCCAGAGGAGAAGGAACATGGGGCGGGTGGTTTCGCGGAGCATCCGGGAGTTGGAAACGCCGGCGGTGACCCGCTCAGTGGGTGGAAAATGCTGTCCGCGAATGAGGAAGAGATAACCGGTGGCGGGGATGAGGATGACGCCGAGTTTGATTTGCCAGCCGAGGGTAGCGACGGTGTGGCTGACTCCCTGCGCATCGAGACCGAACCACTTCGTGAGGCCGAAGGCGGTGAGGCCGCCGATGATGAGACCGCCGGGCCACCAGGCGTGGAGGACGTTCAGTTTGTGGGTCTTGTCATGGGGGAAGAGGGTGGTGCAGAGCGGATTGACGACGCCTTCGACAAGGCCCTGGGCGAGGCCGAGGGCGAGCATGCCGGCGTAGAGGAGGATGAATCCGGGGCCGGAATAGAACGGCTCGGCGGGGGTGTGGGGACGCGGGGCGAAAACGATGGCGAGAATGGCGAAGATGTACCCCCAGCCGGAGATCGCCAGCAGGCGGCGCATTCCGAAAAAGTCGACGAGGGAGCCGCCGATGAGGATGCTGACGGTGAAACCCCAGAAGGCGGGGCTGAGAATCAAACCGGTCTGGGTCTTGTTGAGAAGGAAGTCCGCGCTGAGCGCGTCGAGGACGTCCCCGCGAATGGAAAACGCCATCGAGGTGGTGACAATCGCCAGACAACTGGCGAAGAACAAGCGGCCGGGATTCATGAGCCACAGTTTACACCAGCCGGGCGGACTGAATCCAAGGATGTTGCTGGTGAATGGGGCGGCGCCAAGGCGGCTGTAACGAGAATGAAACTTAGTGGTATGGATTGAGCGTCTATGATAGCAGTGGATAGTAATTCGAGACGTTGTATCTAAGGTTTCAGTTGGTTCGGGGGCAGTCCGGCATGACGGATGGGCGCAGCGAGTCTGTCTGAGGCGGCTTCCGGATGATAGTACTGCTAATGGCCTATTACTGGGTCGTAATCAAACAGTAAGGAATTTGTAATTTTGGCGGCTGCATGGGTTGCGAATTGTTATATGATGTGTTCAATAACCGCAACCTATGAGTTCGCGCACGGATTTGATCCGTGCAGAGCCACAGGTTAGGTGTCCCGCGTCTGCGGACACGGGATGCCGGGGCCGGTGAGCATCTTCCTCCGAGTGCTCACCGGCCTTTTTTGCGTGGGGCGCGTCAACAACTTGTTTACATTCCTCCTCGCTTTTCCGCTTTCTGTACACCACGCGGCGGCCTCGGGCGAAATACAATAATTGTTTATGCCCTTGGACACGGAAGAGTTTTACCGGATTCAGAAGCTGCCTCCTTACGTCTTCGCCGTGGTGAACGAGATGAAGGCCAAATTGCGGGCCGCCCAGCACGACGTTGTGGACTTCGGGATGGGGAACCCGGATGGCGCCACGCCCCGGCTGATTGTTCAGAAGATGGTGGAAGCAGCGCGGAATCCGAAGAACCACCGTTATTCCATGTCGCGCGGATTACCGAACCTGCGAAACGAGATCTGCAAACGGTATGAGCGGAACTATGGAGTGAAACTGGATCCGGAGACGGAGGCCATCACGACGATCGGGGCCAAGGACGCCTTGGCGCACTTACTTTTCGCGGTGATCGGACCGGGTGACGCGGTGGTCTCGCCCAACCCGGCGTATCCCATCCACCAGTACGGGGTGATCATGGCCGAGGGGCATGCCTGCATGCTTCCGATGCCGAACCCGGCGGAGTTTCTAAGCCGGTTGGAGGACCTCTACCGCACCTCGGCACGCAAGCCGCGGATGATCCTGATCAGCTTTCCGCACAACCCCACCACGCACACCGTGGACCTGGACTTCCACAAGGAGATCATTCGCCTTGCCGCGCATCATGGTTCGATGGTGGTGCATGATTTTGCTTATGCGGACATCGGCTTTGACGGCTACATCGCGCCGAGCATCCTCCAGGTGGAGGGCGCGAAGGAACACGCGGTGGAGATTTTCTCCATGTCGAAGAGTTACAACATGGCGGGCTGGCGGGTTGGATTCTGCCTGGGGAATCCGCGGATGATCAAAGCGCTCTCGCGCATCAAGAGCTATCTGGACTATGGCATTTTCCAGCCTTTGCAAATCGCGGCGATCATCGCGCTGCGGGATTGCGAGGAGGAGACGGTGAAGATCCGCAACATCTACCAGAAGCGGCGGGACGTGCTGATCGAAGGGTTGCGGCGGGCGGGGTGGCCGGTGGAGCCGCCGAAGGGGAGCATGTTCGTGTGGGCTCCGATTCCGGAGCGATTCCGGGAGATGGGGTCGCTCGAGTTCTCGAAACTGCTGCTTGAGAAAGCGCTGACGGCGGTATCGCCGGGGATCGGGTTTGGTCCGCTGGGGGAAGGGCACGTTCGTTTTGCGCTGATCGAGAATCACGACCGGACGCGGCAGGCGATGCGGAACGTGAAGAAGTTTCTTAGCGCGTAAGCGCTTACGCGCTGCCGGGCGGAGAGGCGGCGGGCTAAATAGAGTAGCCGGGGGAGAACAGATAGATTGATCGGGCCGGTGTTACGCGCATGATTTCTCTTGACCAGATGCTGGTCGCCGCCGCGACGCTGCTTGTGGCGGGCGTCCTGACGAGCAAAGTGTCGAACCGTCTTGGCGTGCCGGCGTTGCTTCTGTTTCTTCTGATTGGAATGCTGGCGGGCAGCGAGGGTATCGCGGGCATTCCTTTCGACGACGCCCGATTCACGCAGGGGCTTGGCATTATCGCGCTGTCGTTCATTCTCTTCGCCGGCGGGCTCGAGACCGAGTGGGGGCAGGTGTCAGGCATCCTTTGGCGAGGTCTCAGCCTGTCCACCATCGGCGTGTTGGTGACCGCCGCCGTGGCTGGATGCGCGGCGACGCTGCTGTTCAATTTCAAGTGGAGCGAAGGACTGCTGCTGGGTTCGATCCTGTCATCCACCGATGCGGCCGCTGTTTTCGCCGTGCTGCGGTCGCGGGGGACGAGTCTCAAGGGCACCAACAAGCCGCTGCTCGAGCTGGAATCGGGCAGCAACGATCCCATGGCCGTCTTCCTGACCATGGCGATGATCCGGATTGTGAACCAGCCTGATAGCTCAGTTGCCGACCTGGCGGGAATGTTCATCCTGCAGATGATTGCCGGCGCGGCGGCCGGCTATGGGCTGGGGAAGGCATCGGTTTTCGTCATCAACAGGATCAAACTCGAGACCGACGGACTGTATCCGGTTCTCACGCTTGGCATAGTGCTGCTGGTGTACGGGCTCACGTCATCGTTTGGGGGCAACGGGTTTCTCGCGGTTTACCTGGCGGGCATCGTCATGGGAAACAGCGATTTCATCCACAAACGAAGCCTGGTCCGGTTCCACGACGGGATGTCCTGGCTGATGCAGATCATGATGTTCGTGACTCTGGGATTGTTGGTCTATCCTTCCCGGCTTATACCAGTGGCGGGGATGGGATTTCTCTTTGCCGGCATCCTGATGTTCGTGGCGCGGCCGGCAGGAGTTTTCCTGAGTCTGTTGTTCGCCAAGATGGGACTCCGTCACAAACTCCTGATCTCCTGGGTGGGGTTGCGCGGCGCGGTTCCGATTGTGCTGGCGACGTTTCCTTTTGTCGCGGGAGTTCCGAACCCCGACCTGTATTTCAACGTGGTTTTCTTCGTGGTGATTACGTCGGTGCTGCTGCAGGGCACGTCGATTCCACTGGTGGCCGGATGGCTGCACCTGCGGGCTCCGCTGGCCAGGAAGCGCGCCTATCCGCTCGAGTACGTCTCACGCGGCAGGTCACGAAACGATCTTGTGGACGTGCCGGTGCCCGAAGGTTCACCGGTTGCGGGCCGGCAGATCGTGGACCTCAAGCTGCCGAAGTCAGCACTGATTGTTCTGCTGGGGCGCAATGAGGATTTCATCGTTCCGCGCGGGAGCACGGTCCTGCAACCGGGGGATGTGATGCTGGTTCTCGGCCAGAACAGCGATGTGGAGACGGTACGGCAGTTGGTGGAATCTCCGGACGCAGCCTATACGGACAGCGTACCGGAGGACGAGGTGCAGCGCTGACGCTTTTTTCGGGTCTCGGGAGGGCTCAGATGCCCGGAGCCTCCCGCTCGAAGATGTCCCGCGCGGCTTGTAATTCGCCCTTCACCAGTTCTCCGAAGGGCGTGGGCTGACCTTCGCGCTGCAAGTGCGGCCAATCGTTCCAACTCCAGGCCGTCCACCCCATTCCGAGCGAGCGGAGGTAGGCGGCGAGGGAGCGGCCCCACTCGAGATCGTAATCCGTTCCCCATTCGCCGGCGAAGACGGGCGCCTCGATGGCGGCGCACCCGAAGGCGGCGTGCCATCCGGGCTGCTTCGAGGGGTAGACATGGGTGGACCACACGAGGTTTTCGCCGGGGAAGGGAACGCCGCGAAGATCGTATCCCCAATTGGTTCCGGAGACAAAAATCAGGGAGGCGGGATGAACTTCGCGGATGGCGCCGACGAGAAGGCGCGCGCAATGCCGCCAATCCGCGGCGGTCACATCGTGGGGCTCGTTGTAGATATCGAACAGCACGGCGGGTTCGAGGCGGTAGCGTTCGGCGAGCGAGCGCCACAAGCGCGCCGAATCGGCGTCGGGGAGCGGGGCAATGCGTTGAACCGAGCCGTTCGAATTGACGCCGAAGTCATCATCGGGACGGAGCCATTGGAGATCGAGAAGGGCGTAGGCTCCGGATTCCGCGGTCCAGCGGACAATGTCGTCCAGAGCGCGGCGGTAGTCCTCCGAATCGAGAGCCCATCGCTGGGTGAAGGGAATGCGGATGATATTGGCTCTCCATTCCCCAACTATCCGGCGGATCTCCTCACGGGTGGCGCGAACGCCGTACTCGAGGCCGGAGCGGTTGACTCCGCGGAGCAGAACGGGTTGTCCGGTGTCCGCGCGGACAATGCGATTTCCGGCGGTGGCCAGAGGCGGCAGGGATGCGTTCATGCGCCGGAATCGAGGGTGACGGTGGCGTGGGGGGCGAGCGCGAGTTCGACGGCGCCTCTAATGGGCAACAGCGCTCCGGCGGATCGCGCGCGGAAGGCTTCGGGCGTTTCGGTTGCGCTCCCGACGCTCGATTCATCGAGACGCCGCGGCGCGATCCGTTTCGCCGGGGTTGGCCAGGCGAAGCGAACCACTCGAGACCGCGGCGTAAAGTTCACCACGATGAGCCGCGCGCGATTTCCCTTGCGCAGCATGAGACCCTCCACGAGCAGCGGGTGGCTGGCGCGCACCGGGAGAATTTCGCCTCCCGCAAACTCGTTGACATCGCAAAGGACGTGATAGAGAGGGTAGACTTGGCCGGGAGTGGAGGGGAAGAGCCTGGGCCAGCGGGAGCCCGAGGCGCTTTCCATGACGCCGAGCGGGCCGGCGGCTTCGAAGAAAGTGATACTCCGGGCGCCGCTTTCGGCGAGGTACTTTACGCTTCCGAGGGTCCAGGCGGCGCCGAAGAGGGACAACTGGCGGGTGTCGACTTGAGGAGGCAACTCATCAGGGCCCACTGTGGGGAGCGCGCCGGTGGCGTTGGGATTGAAACGCGGTTTGAAGGTGACCGGAGTGACCGCGACCGGCTTGCCCGCGGAGAACTGAAGGGCGGACTCGACGGTTTGGGCCTGTCCGGCGAGGTTTTCGACGAGGCTCGAGTCGTCGAAGGCATGGACCTGCGGGTTGATGGAATAGCAGAGAAAGTCGAGATGGGACATTTCGGGGCGGGCGCGATTGAGTTCGGCGAAGAAGGCGTCCGTGCCGCCGCCCACGGGCGCGCGTTTAAGGTACCGCCGGGCGAGATCCACCCACTTGGCGGAGGTGGATTTTTCCGCCTGGTGATAGATGATCCAGCGCGCGACCTTCGCCGTGCCCGCCGCCTCGGCGGCGGCTTGGCAATCCTGTGCGGCGTTGGCGGAGAGGTGGACGGCGACTTCCAGGGGGATGCCGAGTTGGGGAATCCCGGCGCCGGGCTTCCAATCGACGCGAAGGTGGGCAGGGGATAGGGCGCGAAGGCGGCGGAGGGACTTCGCGTCGAGGAGATGGGCTCCCAGGCCGAGGCCGATCGCGGGTAGGGGTTTGGCGCCGGCGGTGTCCACTTCGAGGGTGAGTCCGGCGCGGCGCGTTTTCGCGGCGGGCGAGGCTCCGCGCAGGGATACGGTGACGCTCTGCGCGACGCGCGTACCCTTTCTGACTTCCACGGGGAACGGCTTGGCGAGGGCGGTGCAGTAAGTCTTGTAGGAAGCATCGGTCCAGTTGCGCTGATCTTCCATTTCGAAGGTCTCGCCCTCGAGGGAGACTTCGGCGGTGACTCCCGGCGCGGGTTCATGGGAGATGGAAACCATGTCAAGGAAGGGCTGGTTGGGCGAGATGAAGCGTG
The DNA here is from genome assembly GCA_019187195.1 of Bryobacteraceae bacterium. GTDB lineage: Bacteria > Acidobacteriota > Terriglobia > Bryobacterales > Bryobacteraceae > CADEFT01. The sequence goes on along the minus strand of JABAQT010000084.1, from coordinate 25,522 downwards.
GAAACCGGCCAACCTCACGGGATCCATCTCCGTGGATGACGGTGCACGGGTGGCCGGCGCATTCCTGGATGGGGTGGAGGACACAGAAGCCGATGCGGTTGCGGAGGAAGGTGGAGCGGGCTTCGCCTTCCATGCGGAACCGGACACGGCTCGAGGCATCGCCGGTTATGAGGCCGCGCCAGGCGAAGTCTATGGGATCCTGCTTGCATTCGACGTCGAAGCGGAGTTGGAATCCGCCGGCGGATGTCTCGAGTTGAAGGTTGCGGATGTTGGGGGTTACGGTGTCCCAGTTGCGGTCGCGGACGGCGGCGTAGATGCCGCGAATGATTTCGATGTCTCCCAGGCGGAGGGAGCGGAGGAAGGCGAGGGAGGGTTCGAAGATCATCGTCACCGGTCCCGCCGTCAACTCGATCTGTCCTGGTTGAGGCTTGTCCGGGGCATTCTGCCAGGCGCGCAGGGGAAGAACGGAGAAGGGTGCGGCCTCGAGAAGTTGACGGCGGGTCCAGTTCATAGGCTTCTAGAGTTTCACGTGCGGAACCCTGTCGGTGACCGGGGGCAGGGCGGGGAAGGCGGTGAAGGGTTCGGTCTGATACCAGTAGCAGACAGAGAAGAAATTGTCGCCGCGGTCGTTGGCGTGGCCATGCTCCATGGTGTGCTTGAGGTAGCGGTTGAAGGTGACGGGGTTGTCGCCATGCCAGCGGTAACAGCAATAGCGGCCCCCGGTTCGTTCGGGCATGATGATGCTGGGGGCTCCGTACATCATGTGGCCGAAGGGGACGGCTCCATCGCGCCCGCCGAAGTTCCAACTGCCGAGGAAGTAATCCTCCGAGCCGGTGCCGATGATGAGGGGCTTCGATTCGTCGTCGACGAAGATCATGTCGTCGCCTTCCCCCATCCAGCCATCGGCGTTGATGAGCACGCCGAGGGTGACGCCCATCAGGTGGCCGCGGCCGTGTGTTTCGGCGTAGACATAGTTCATCTTTCCGGTTGGATTGAGTTTCTGGGGGCCGGGATAGATCTCGGGTTTGTTGGGGGAAGCCTGGCGGTATTGGGCGTGGAAGTAGAGGGCGTCGGCGGGGAGCGAGGAGCACGTCAGATAGTCGATGTTCGAATAGAACGCGTTGACGTCTTCCTTGCCTTCGTTTGTGACGGCGATGCGCGCCGACTTGCGGAAGGGCATCGAGAAATAGCAATTGAGAGACTTGCCGGGAGAACAGGCGAGGTACTCGGATTGATAGAGGAAGTACTCGCCGAGGTTGAGGCCGAAGAAATCGCCGACAGGGGTTTCGACGCTCGGCTTGCCGTTGCCATCCCACCAGATCCGCAGGACCAGTTCCTTAAGATGGTTCCGTCCGCGGGCGGCGATGGTGAACCAGATGTGGGTAATGACGCCGGGTCCGTTGGCCTGGAACAACTCCTGGGTAGCTCCGGCGGGCACGTGAAAGAAATCGCGGTTGCCTCCGGTGCGGTCATGGCTCGACTGCTTGAGGGACTTGTAGTTCTGGGCGCGGGCATAGAGCGGCAGGTAATGAAAATCTCCGCCGGAGCGTTGCTGGGGCTGGGCGGCGGCGGGCGCGGCGGCAAGCCCGAGAGCCGAAGCGGCGCGCTGTAAGAATCCTCTTCTTCCGTTTGTTGGCTGAGGCATGGTTGGTTCTCCTGAGGGCGTGGGATCAGACGGCAAGACTCGCGCTCTGCCCCGCCGCAATAAAATGGCGTCCGGAAACGTGTTGCATGATTCCAACATGAGTGTATAGCATACTCATGCCACCGGCACGGACGGGCGCGAAACCGGGGAACATCCTGACGGCCGGATAAGGAGCGACGCTAGAACTCGACGCGGTCCATGGCGAGGAACTCCCGGATGTGGGGGTGATCGCTGTGTTCGAGTTCGTCGACGGGACCGAAGTAGATGATTTTTCCTTCGAAGAGCACCACCACCCTGTCGGCGACGCTGCGCATCAGTTCCAGGTCGTGGGTGACGACGACGGAGGTGAGGTGCAATTGATGCTTCAGGCGCAGCATGAGTTCGGTGAGGTGGCTCGACATGATGGGGTCCACCATGGTGGTCGGCTCGTCGTAGAGGATGCACTCGGGTTGGGCGGCGAGGGCGCGGGCGATGGCCACGGCGCGTTTGTGGCCGACGGAGAGATCGGTGGGGTAGGCGTCCTTGTATTCCTGCAGTTCGACCATGCGGAGGAGTCCGTCGACGACATCCTCTTTGTTCTGCTCGTCATAATCCTCGCGAAGTTCGAGCGAAAACAGAATATTTTCGCCCACGGTGAGGGAGTCGAAGAGCGCCCCGTTCTGGAAAACCATGGTGACCTTCTTGCGGATTGCGCGCAGTTCGGCCTCGGTCATTTCGGTGATATCGGTATGGGCGACGATGACCCTGCCCTGATCGGGCTTGAGAAAGCCCATGATGTGACCGAGACTGACGGATTTGCCGACGCCGCTGCGGCCAATGATGGAGACGGTTTCTCCCGGGTCGACGTGGAAACAGGCGTCGACCAAAACGGGGTAGTCGAACGTCTTATACACGTGGCGGAATTCAATGTAGTGGGGGTAGCGGTCAACCATGGCAGGCCCCGGCGTGCCGCAGGGCCGCTTCCCAGTCGAGGGGAGTGTTGGCATTGACGAGGGCGGTTGGGTCGCCGACGGGCAGAAGCTTGGTGCGCAGAGAACCAAAGGCATCGGAGAGTTTGTACTGTCCGCGGGCGAGGGCGTCCCGGGCAGCGGGGAGGCAGGAGCGGCGGTATACGGCGCACAGTGGTTCGCGGCCGGCGGGGCCGAGGGGCATGACGATATCCTCGGGAGCGGCCACGGCTTCCTCGATCAGCCAGGAAAGGAAGGACGAGGTGAGATTGGGCATATCGCAGGCTGCGACGAGGTTCCACTCGGCCGTGGAGTGGCCGAGGGCGGCTTCGATGCCGCTGAGAGGGCCGCAGCCGGCGTGCTGGTCCTCGATCACGGCAAGCCCGGGGAAACTGTACCGGGAGGGGGGACCGACGAGGGTGACGCTGCCGGCGGCCGTCTTGACCTGGCGCGCCACCCATTCGACCAAAGTGGCGCCGCGAAAGGGGAGCAGAGCCTTGTCTCTGCCCATTCGCGAGCTGGCTCCGCCGGTGAGGACATATCCAGCCTGGCGCATCGGACTAATGATACCATTACTAATGAGCTATCTCGCTGGAACGCCGGGTGTTTTTGTGGTAATACTGGTTGAAACATTATCATGCGATTTTGTTGTCAAGTTCTGAGCCTGGCCGCCTTGGGCGGTAGCTGGCTGGCGGGGGCGGAGGTTACCAGCCCTCGAAGCGAGACGGTGCGCAAACTGGCGACGGTGCGGGTGGATCCCGGCTCGGGGCGCCTGGTGCGGCGGACAACGGTGATCGCCCGGAAGATGACCGAAGCGGCGGATGCCGGCGGAAAGGTGCGGTTGGCTCCGGACGCGGCGGTGAATGAGATCATTGACAACGTTTCCAGGCAATACAGCATGGACCCGCTGCTGGTTCATTCGATGATCCAGGTGGAGAGCGCGTATAACAAGTACGCCGTCTCGCCCAAGGGGGCGCTGGGAATGATGCAACTGATTCCTTCGACGGCGCGCACGCTGGGGGTGAAGAACCCATTCGACGCGCGGGAGAACATCGAAGCGGGAGTGCGCTATCTGAAGCAATTACAGGCGACGTTCCAGGATGACCGGCTGGCGCTGGCGGCCTACAACTCCGGTCCGGCGGCGGTTGCGAAGTATGGATCCGTTCCGCCCTACGCCGAGACGCGGAATTACGTTGACCAGGTAGGGAAGCGATGGGGCGCCGCGAGGCGGGCGGCGGAGAAACCGTCCGTTCCGAAGGCGGACGAGCCACGGACGATCGAGCAGTTTGTCGATAGCGAGGGAAGATTGCATCTCACGATGCGTTAAAAGGAGCGCGCAGGGGCGCGGCATCAACTATGGCTGCACGAGCAGGTAGTTCCGGACGCCCGATGGGGAGGCTGCTGTTGGCGGCTCTCCTTGGCCCGCAGGTCTGTGCGGGGGCGGGCGACCATCTTGCCGTTACCGCCGTCCGCTACTGGTCGCTAAGCGATGTGACGCGGATCGCGGTGGAGACCAACGGGTCATTCCGTTACCGGACGGACAAGCTCTACGATCCGAACCGGATTTTTTACGACCTGATGGACGCGCGGCCGCAGTTGTCTTCAAAAGGGGTCCATACCATCCCGATCAATGACGCGCGGGTGAAACAGATCCGGGTGGCGGAGACACAACCCGCGGTGACGCGGGTGGTTCTGGACCTGGAAGATGGCCAATTCGACATTTCGGCGTCCCAGTTGACGGTTCCGGACCGCCTGGTGATCGAGGTTCGGGCCAAGGGGGATCCTCCGTCGAAACCAACGCTGAGCAGCAGCGGGGTGCGGCGGATCGAAAGAACCGAACCGCGGCAGGGGAATGAGCCACCGGTGCTTGACGCAAAGCCCGGGCCGGCGAGGCCGGCTCCGATTCCCGTGGCCACGCCGGCCCTGAAACCGCCGCCGGAGCCGGTGAAGGCTGCTCCGAGGATCTATGCGGAAAAGCCGGCGGAAAAGCCATCGCTCGCCGCCTTGCTTTCGGCCGCGACCGCGCTTCCCGACGCGCCCCCGCTACCGGTGAATCTGGAACCCGTGGCTCCGCCCGCGGCGGCGGCGAAGCGCAACAGCAACGGCGACCGGTCCCTGACGCGTGCGCTCGGCCTGAAGATCCGGCGGGTAGTTCTGGACCCTGGCCATGGAGGGCACGATCACGGCAGCACCGGTCCTGGAGGCTTGGCGGAGAAGGATCTGGTGTTGGACGTGGCGAAGCGGTTAGGAGCATTGATCGAGGAGAACATGGGGAGCGAGGTGATCTACACCCGCTCGAACGACCGCTTCATCGCATTGGAGGAGCGGACGGCGCTCGCGAATGCGAGGAAAGCGGATATCTTTCTGTCGATTCACGCCAACTCTTCGCCGATCAAGTCGGTTTCGGGCGTGGAGACGTATTATCTGAGCTTCACCACCTCACGGGCGGCCATGGATCTGGCGGCGCGGGAGAACGCGCTATCGGAGCGTTCGATCAGCGATCTGAAGGACCTGTTGCAGAAGATCGCGCAGCGCGACAAGGCGGATGAGTCGCGGGAGTTCGCGGCGAAGGTGCAGGCGAGCCTGACGCGATTGACGGGAGGCTCGAAGGCGAACCGCGACCGTGGGGTGAAAAAGGCTCCGTTTGTGGTGCTGATTGGGGCGTCGATGCCTTCGGTGCTGGCGGAGATCGGTTTTGTGAGCAATTCGCGGGAAGAGACGCAATTGAAGAAAGGCGAGTACCGGCAGAAGCTGGCGGAGGCTTTGTTCAAGGGGTTGGAGGATTACGCGCAGACGCTGAGCCACTTTGAAGTGGCGCAGCGAAAGGCGGGGCGCTAACGCCGGCGCGCGTCCGGTCAGCGCAAGGTTCCGATGAGCGGAGAGCGCAACACGACGCGGTTGCGTCCGGTGTGTTTTGCCTCGTAGAGCGCCTCGTCGGCAATGCGAATGAGGTCACTGACGCTCACCGCCGATTGCGGCATGAAGACGGTGGCTCCGAAACTGGCGGAGACCGTAAGGCCCTGGGAGACTTTTTCGAGGGGAGGCGCGGCGATGGCCGCGCGCATACTCTCGGCTCTGGCGCGGAGGCCGGCTTCATCACAGCCCGGCAAGACGACCAGAAACTCCTCGCCGCCGTATCGGCCCACACCGTCGTAAGGGCGGACGCTCGCAAGCAAGCGGCGCCCGGCTTCCCTGAGAACCTCGTCGCCGGCGAGGTGGCCGAAGCAGTCATTGACCTGCTTGAAGTGATCGAGGTCGATCATGAGGACCCCGATGGGGGCTCCTTCACGTTGTGAGCGAGCCTGTTCGCGCTCGAGGATTTCCATGATGGAGCGCCGGTTCCAGAGGCCGGTGAGAGAGTCCTTGGTGGCCTGTTCGCGCAGTTTCTCGCGCGCCTCGAGGAGCTCGGCCTGGAGGTCGAGGATGCGCATCCCGGCGCGGAGGCGGACATTCAACTCGTGGAGGTCGAAGGGTTTGGTGACGTAGTCGTCGGCGCCGGCTTCCATGCCGGCGATCAGGTCTTCCTTCAATGTCTTGGAAGTGAGCAGGAGGAGGTAGGTATAGGGCTCGCCGCCTTTGGCCCGAAGCATACGGCAGATTTCGGGGCCGCTGTAGCCGGGCATCATCCAATCGAGGATGGCGAGGCGCGGCGCGTCAGGCAGTTGCAGTTGTTCCCAAGCGGCGGAACCGTCGCGGCAGGGGACAACTTCGTAGCCCCATTTGACCAGGACTCTCTCCAGGGCCAACCGCGATGGCGCGCTGTCTTCGGCGATTAAGATCCGCATGGTCTCTTTCCCCGAGCCGGGGGTCTGCCCAGTTGACGTTCCGGCGAAACACGTCTCGTCGCTAGTGTAGCGTGTCCTGGAGTCCACCGCCAGTGTGGGAGTGCCGGTAGTCGTCATGCGGCGCATCCATGGGGGGCACGTAACAGTGCCCCCTGTTCTTGAGGGACGTTTCGAGGTCCGAATCCGGTACGTGAAGTTGAATAAGGACTCATAACAAACATGTGGATATTCTCTCCCCAGCAGGACTTATCGTCTCCGGCGGGCTCGAGTCACAAGTTATTTTGTTTCGGGGGCTAGCAACGGCTGAAGGAGGGGCGAGGGGGGCGGTGGAGAAAATCGATAAAAGGATACGGAACAACTGGTTCACGATATCCGGAGCAGGAGTGTGGGAGTGGAGGCATTTCCATCATTGTTGCGCTCACCGGGGACGGATACCATACCCTATGGAAGGGAGAATAAGGTCCTTATTCCGGTTATTGCTTTTTCCCGGCAGGAGGGATTTAATCAGGGTATTGCGGCCGAAAGAGGATACCGAAACATGATGTTTTCACGTTCGTCTGAATACGCCATCCGGGCGTTCCTGTACCTTGCCGGACAGGAGCCCGGAAAACTCGTAATGGCCAGGCATATCGCTGATGAAGCGGGCCTGCCGTCGCATTTTCTCGCCAAACTGTTGCAGCAACTGGCGCGCAAGGGTCTGGTGAAGTCGAACAAGGGACCCTCGGGCGGCTTCACGCTGGGGATGACGCCGCGCGAAATATCGTTGTACGACATTGTCGACGCGGTGGACGGCATTGACGGATTCAACCGATGCCCGATCGGCCATGTAAAGTGCAATGAGCATACCGGCTGCCCGGTGCATGATGGATGGAAGTCGGTGCGTTCGCGTATAGTAGATTATTTGGAGCACACTTCGCTGGCGGACGTGTCGCGGCGCAGCACCAACGGGAAGAAGCGCAAGGCTCACAAAGCGAGGTCGAACGGCTCCAGGAACTAAAGGAGCGACGAAGCGAATGCACAATTCCGTGCTGGTGCCCATGGTGGTGGAACAGACCTCCCGGGGCGAGCGAGCCTATGACATTTACTCGCGCCTGCTGAAAGAGAACATCATCTTTCTGGGCACCCCGATTGACGACCAGGTGGCGAACCTCATCATGGCCCAGATGTTGTTTCTGGCCGCCGAGGATCCGGAGAAGGATATTTCCCTGTATATCAATTCGCCGGGCGGTTCGATCACGGCGGGGCTGGCTATTCTGGACACGATGCGTCTGATCGAGCCGGACATCACGACGTACTGCATCGGGCAGGCGGCTTCGATGGCGGCGGTGCTGCTCGCCTGCGGCGCCAAGGGAAAGCGGTTCAGCCTGCCGCATGCGCGCATTCTGATTCATCAGCCGTCGATGAGCGGGCTGGCGGGACAGGCGACCGACATCGACATTTACGCGCGGGAGATTCTGCGCATGAGAGAGAACCTCAACCAGATTCTGGCCGACGCCACCGGCCAACCCGTGGACCGGATCGCGCGCGACGTGGACCGTGATTACATCATGGAGCCGCAGCAGGCGCTAGACTACGGGATGATCGACCGCATCATCACTTCACGCGACCAGGCGCGCACGTAGGGGTAAGAGCAGGGTCAACTTCAGAGCACCAGTATGGGGTGGTAGAGGTTGGGGAGTTTCACCTCCCCGATAGCAACGAGGTCCCCTTGCGGGCTGATGGCCTTGACGTACTTTGCGCCCCGCTGGACGCGAAACGGGGAGACCCGGAAATCGCGGCCCTGACGGATTTGGTTGACCGTGACCGCATCGACGAACTCGGCGGGGAATTGAGGCAGCAGTTGGGAGGCAGGGATGAATGCCTCGTTCAACCTGCCCCCGGCGGCTAGCGCTTCGAGTGCGGCGAGCGTGTGGGCGCCGGCGATAGTGAAGTCGCCGCTCATGGTGCGGCACAACTGTTCGAGCCAGGCTCCGCAGCCGAGTTTCTGTCCGAGGTCGTGGGCGAGGGCGCGGACGTAGGTTCCACCCGAGCAATGCACGGCAAGGCGGATCTCATCCGGGCGGAATTCGATAAGGTCGAGGGAATAGATGTTGATCTCCACGGGCTCCAATTCGACGGTGATTTTCCCGCGCGCGAGTTTGTAGGCGGGAACTCCGGCGATTTTCTTGGCCGAGATGGCGGGAGGGCGCTGGAGTTGGGGTCCGCGGAACTCCGCGAGGGCGGCTTCCAGTTGCGCGGGGTCAAGGGAGACCGCGGCGTGTTCGGAAGTAGGCTGGCCATCGCGGTCATGGCTGTCGGTGGAATGGCCGAAGCGGATGAGGGCTTCGTACTTCTTGTCGCAGCGGACATAGAACCGGGCGAGGCGGGTGGCCCGGTTGAGCACGAGAGGCAGCACTCCGGTGGCCATGGGATCGAGAGTGCCGAGATGTCCGGCACGGCGCGTGCCGGCAATGCGCCGCATCCTGTTGACTACATCGTGCGAAGTCCAGCCTTCGGGCTTGTTGACTACAATCACACCATCCATGTAATGATTCTTCTCCAAATGTAAGAGGGCTAGTCAGGCCATTTCTCGAAGCGTTTGGTCTGGGGGTCCATGGCCAGGATGACGCCCGAGGCGATGTCGTAGACCCAGCCATAGACGTCGAGGTCGCCGCGTTCGACTCTGCGGCGGACCGAGGGGTGCGTGAGGAGATTTTCGACCTGGACCTCGACGTTGAGCTGGGTGAGGACGGGGAGGGCGTCTTCGCCGCTGAGCGAAGGGTAGAGCCGGCCCAAACGGCAGACCGCCTCATCGCCGTAGAGAAGCCAGCGGGCGACGGCGGGGATGTTCCCGGTCTTGTCGGGGTTGAGGAAAGCGCGGACCGCGCCGCAATCAGAGTGGCCGCAAACAATGATCTCAGGCACCTGGAGGACGGTGGCGGCGTATTCGATGCTGGCCGAGACGCCGACAAGATCGTCACTGTAGAGGGGAACGATATTGCCGGGATTGCGTTCCACGAAGAGTTCACCCGGGGAGGTGGAGGTGATGAGACTGGGGACAACGCGGGAATCGGCGCAGGTGAGAAAGAGGGCTTTGGGGGCCTGGCTCCTCGAGAGGCGGCGAAATAGCGCCTGTTTGGTAGGGAAGACATGATTGCGAAAGTTGCGCACACCGTCGCGGAACTGATGCATGATTCCATTATCGGGGAGAAGAGGAGACAGGCCGGGAACGGCCCAAGCCGGCATAAAGTTGTGGGCTTATACTGGGGTTGGCGAGGAAAATGACCGCTCGCATGGCAACCGTGGATTCCCACACTCCGGCGCCGCATACGCGGCTGAGCAGAGAAGAACTGCTGCGCGCCTATCAGATCATGTTGACGGCCCGGCGTCTCGATGACCGTGAAGTGGCGCTGAAGCGCCAGAACAGGATCTTTTTTCAAATCAGCGGAGCGGGACATGAAGCGGCGCAGGTGGCGGTGGCCTATCATCTGAGGGCGGGAAAGGATTGGGTGTATCCCTACTACCGCGACCGGGCGTTGTGCCTGGCGCTGGGAGTGACAGCGGCGGAAATGCTGTTGCAAAGCGTTGGGGCGGCGGCGGACCCCGCCTCCGGGGGGCGGCAGATGCCATCGCACTGGGGGCACAGGCAGTGGAACATCGTGAGCAGTTCCTCGCCGACCGGGACGCAATTCCTTCAGGCGGCGGGGTGCGCGCAGGCATCGTTGTGGCTGGACGCCGGCGGCGACGATGTGACTCTGGTGTGCGCGGGCGACGGGACAACGAGCGAAGGGGAGTTTTGGGAGTCGTTGAACGCGGCCTGCCTGGGCCGGCTGCCGCTGTTGTACCTGATTGAAGACAACGGGTATGCGATTTCGGTGCCCATCGAGGAGCAGACGGCGGGGGGGAAGATCTCGCGGCTGGCGGCGGGGTTTCCGGATCTGTGGATAGGGGAAGTGGACGGGACGGACTTTCTCGCCTCGTATGACGCGGCGGAAGAGGCGGTGGCGTGGTGCCGCGCGCGGAAGGGGCCGGCGCTGCTGCACGCGCACGTCATTCGCCCCTACAGCCACTCGTTATCCGATGATGAGCGGGCCTACAAGACGGAAAAGGAACGGTCCGGCGAGGCGAAGCGCGATCCGGTTTTCCGTTTTCCGGAATATCTGATGCGGGAAGGCATCGCGGACCGGCAGAGGCTTCAACTGGCCGGTCACGAAGTGGAACTCGAGGTTCAGCAGGCGGCCGAGCAGGCGTTGAAGGCTCCCGGGCCGGGTGAGGACAGCGCTCTACGGCATCTGTATTCGGAGCGCGTCGATCCGTCCTCGGAGGAGTTTGCAACCAGGGCCGAACCGCGTGGAGAGCCGCGGACGATGGTGGACGCGATCAACCAGACGCTGGCGGAAGAGATGCGGCGCAATCCGCGGATCGTTGTGTTCGGGGAGGATGTCGCCGATTGCGGCAGGGAGCGGAGCCTCGATGAGGTGAAGGGCAAGGGCGGCGTGTTCAAGGCGACGCAGGGGTTGCAGCGGGAGTTCGGAAGCGCGCGCTGCTTCAATACTCCGCTCGCGGAGGCGGGGATTGTGGGCCGCGCGATCGGGATGGCGGTAAGGGGATTCAAGCCGGTGGCCGAGATCCAGTTCTTCGATTACATCTGGCCGGCGATGATGCAACTGCGGAATGAACTGGCGACGATGCGGTGGCGGTCGAACGGCGCCTTCAGTTGCCCGGCAGTGGTGCGCGTGACGATTGGTGGTTACCTGGGCGGCGGGGCGATGTATCACAGCCAGAGCGGGGAAGTGGCGTTCACGCACATTCCGGGGTTGCGGGTGGTGATGCCGTCGAACGCGATGGACGCTTGCGGGTTGCTGCGAACGGCGCTGCGGGCGGATGATCCGGTGTTGTTCCTCGAGCATAAGAAACTGTACCGGGAGCCGTATAACCGGCGGCCGCATCCGGGGGTGGATTACACCATTCCTTTCGGCAAGGCGCGGATCGTACGGCCGGGGAAGGACCTGACGATCGTGACTTACGGAGCGCTGGTGCAGAAGTCGATGCTGGCGGCGGCGGAACTGGTGAAGAAGAATCCGGAGTGGACGGTCGAGGTGATGGATCTGCGTACGCTCGCTCCTTATGATTGGGAGGGGATCGCGGCCAGCGTGCGGCGGACGAACAGGGTGTTGATCGCGCACGAGGACGTGCTGAGCTTCGGTTATGCCGCGGAGATCGCGGCGAGGATCGCCGATGAACTGTTCGCGGAGTTGGATGCGCCGGTGGGGCGGGTGGCGGCGCTCGATACCTGGGTGGCGTACAATCCCTCGATCGAAGAGGTGATTCTGCCGCAGGTGGAAGATGTGGCGCGGGAGGCGGAGCGGTTGTTGCGGTATTAGTTATCGCAGCACGACATCCCAGACTTTGGCGCGGCGGGATTTGCCTTTGGGGCCTTCGACATCGAGGACCACGATGTATTCGCCGCTCCTGGCGTATTGATGGATGGGATGCTGATCCGTGGAGAGGGCGCCGTCGCCGAAGTCCCAGCGCCAGGATGTGATTTCGCCAACGGAGAGGTCGTGAAAGGCGACGAGGCGGCGGTCAAGGTCGATGACCTGGAAAGACCAGTCGGCATCGATGGGCTTCCGGAGAGCGGCTTCGATGGGCATGAGGCGGAAAGCCACCAGATCCGAAGCGTTGCCGTACATGCTGGTCTTGTGCGAGAGGTTCCAGAAGCCGCGGTAGGTCTTGGCGTTTTCGTCATCGTAGTCGAGAACCGACCAACTCATGCCGATGATTTTGTTTTCGGTGAGTTGTGATTCGACCGAACGAAGTGGGCCTTCGTAAGCGGCGTAGTCAAAGGGAGTGATGAAGAACTCGAGGATGAGCCTGCCGCCCTGGCCGTGGCGGAAGTTGTATTTGTAGGCGGCGTTGGCGTAGGGGAGATGTTTAATCCAGGGCTGGCAACCCCAGACCATGGTCCAGTCCTTGCCGGCGGCGGGCGTGAAGATGTGGTAGTTCTGCGCGTGGACCCCGTGGAAGGAGAAGTGGGCCTGGTCCTTGAGGAGACCGGCGTTGGGGTGCATCTGTTTGATGAAAGGTCCGCCGGAGAGATCGCCGTCAACAACAAGCTCGAAGATATCGTTGTGCAATCCGGTGCTCTTGAAGTCCCAGTAGTTGTCGTAGGCTTCGTAGAGGAAGTAGAGCCGGTTCTCGCCTTTCACCCAGCCGGCTTTCACTTTGACATCGAGATCCTTGCGGTCGAGCGGCGTATTGTTGACGGTGTCCTTCAATTGATCGATGCCGATGGAGTAGGAATCCGGCACGATGTCCCAATCCGAAGGGTCGGCGTCGATGCGGGGTATCCTGTCCGGCGGAAACTGGAAGACCTTGAATACCACGCCGGGACGTTCGAGGGCGAAAACGTGGAGGGAAAAGAGGAGAAGGACAATAGCGGGGCGCATCGATAGAGGTATTGTAGGCGATTTGCCGGGGCTACTCTCCGACGCGGATCCTGCCCATGACATACCAGCCTTCGGGGTCCATGCCTTCGATGGCGAGTTTGACCTTCGGGCGGCGCGTGTCCTCATCCACGATGCCGAGGGAGAGTTCGTAATCGCCGGCGGGCATGTCCGCCGGCACGAACACGGCATTGTCATAGAGATTGTCGCCGGGCAGCCAGCCCCTGATGTCGGCATCGGTGAGCAGCACGGTCTCGCGTCCGGCTCCCTTCAGCCGGAGGGCCAATGGAAACCGCCGGTAACACGGCGCGACGCCTTTGTTTTCCCACCAGGACGTGAATGCCAGTTTGCCCTGGGGGCGGACGGTGGGGGGATAGGTGAACTTTCGCAGCACGAAGCGATAGCCCATCTTCTTCAGCCAGCGCTCCACCTGTGGACGCCACTCGGCGGGCACGGCTGACGATTTGGCGTTGAAGGACGAGATGTGCCATTTGAGCGACTGGTCGATGATGTAGTCGATATCCCAGCCTTTGTCTTTCCAGTGCTGCATGACCCAGCAGACCTCGAAGGTCACCGGCGCCTGCTTCCAGGCGTCACGCATGCCGAAGTTGATAATGCCCTGCGGGTAGTAATCCTGCATGTGGGACCACTGGGGGTTGCTGAACCCGCCCATGTCGCCGAGACAATCGACCCGCCAGCCCACGGGGCGCTTCGAGATGCCGTACTTGTTGGTCTTCTCATCGGTGAGCAGCATCACGAGGGGAGTCTCGTGGAAGGCGTCGAGGTAGCAATCGACGAGCGTTTCGCGCGTGAGTTCGGTCAGGTCCGCCGAGCCCGCTCCTTCGCCCCAGGCGCCGACGATGGCCATGTCGACGCTCTCAAGATCCGGGTTGCCGTCGTAGCGCCTGCCGAGTTCGCGAATCATCTTGCCGAAATGGGCGGCATAGCGCGGGTCCTCCGGATTGGTGCGCCACTTCTTGACCGGCATCGTCTTTGATTCGTCCCCGAGCATGGCGCGATACCAGTTGGGCACGTCGTTGTCGGCGGTGGTTCCGTAAGGGGCGATGCGCAGCATGAGGGTCTGCTTGCGCGAGCGCGCGGTCTTGAGCGCGGTGTCGAGCAGGTCCCAACGGTACTTGCCTTTCTCGGGTTCGATGAATTTCCAATAGACGCGGAAGTAGGCGATCGTGGTGGCGGGGTGGTTCTTATTCTCGAGCGAGCCTTTGTAGTCCTGGTAGACGATTGGGTAGCCCTCGGTCCACTTGAGGCCCTGGTTCAGCTCGTCGCCGTTGAAGCGCTGAAACGTCATGAAGCCGATGCCGGGATTGAGGAGCACATCGCCGGTTTCCCTGGGGCGGACAATGACATCCTGGGCGCAGAGAGAAGCATGGAGAAGGGACAACAGAAAAAGGATGCGGTTCATTGGTTACTCACTTTCCCGCCGCCCATAGGATAGCGTTGTGAACGAGTTGGCGGTAGCCGGGGTGGCGATGGGCTTCAGGGCCGTGGCCGAGTTGGATGATGACGACTCTCGACTTATCGTAAGGGCTGATCCAGGCGAGCGGGCCATCGCTGGTGGGGTGGTTGGTTTCGAGCAGCACTTGCACATTTTTCGAGATCCACATGTGCTTGTAGGTTTCATCGTGGATGAGCATGGGCGGGATGCCGCGCAGGATGGGGTGGTTGCCGGTAGGCCGCGCTTCGATATCGACATCGTGCAGGAAGGTGGAAGCGGGTTGGCCGCGATCCGGCTTTTCGAGGTAGCGGCCGGCCATCACATCGCGCCACCACCACTCCCACGAGTTGAAGTCCATCAGGGCGTGGTGAAGGACGACGAGTCCTTTGCCGGATTCGAGGAATTGGGTGAGGTTGCGGCGCTGGTCCTCGGGGACTTCCTGCACCATGTCATAGAGGACAAGAACGTCGGTGCTCTTGCGGAGATCGCCGCGATAGGCGACCGGGTGCGGATTGACGGTGACACGGATGGCGGGGCCGTTGTCGAAGACGGAGTAGAAGCCGGGATCGTGGCTGTGGCCTCCGGTGACGAGGGTGACGCGGACGGGAGGTTCGGGCGCCGTTCCGGCGGCGGGCGCCGCTCCGGCGGCCCATAGGACGGCGCGTGTGAACATGGCGGTGAAACCCGGCGCCGAGAGCGCGGACGTATCGTGTCCGAGGGCGGTGTAGAAGACACGGCCGGCGCCGAACGATGTAGTCCAGGCGATGGGTTCGTTCCTGCCGGTGCCGTCTTGTTCTGGCGCGTCGTAGGCGGTGGCGTGGACGTGGACTCCCGGGACGAGGCGGAGGTTATGGTAGAGTTCGTCGGAGATGATAAAGTCCGGATCGAGCCCTTGCGTGATCGGGTGGGTTCGGTCCGTAATCCGGACCCGGAAGAGATGCCGCTTGCCGTGGCCGCTCTTTGGCTCCTTATCGGACCAGCGGGCTCCGATGATTTGGGCGTAGGCGGGCCAGGGGGGCTCATGAATGCCCGTACGGACGTGCTTATCCCCGAGGACCTCCATGTCTCCGAAGGCGTAGGTGGCGGCGTGGGTGGCTACAAAGCCCTTGCCGGAACGGAGGAAGGCTTCAACGGCCTGCTCGGCGGAAGGACTCCAGCGAGGACCGTTGTAATCGGAGATGAGGACCTGGTAGGGCTCGAGGGCGGCCGCGTTGAGGGCCGTGGGCTCTTCCGTAATGCGGACATCGAAGCGGCCCGTGGATTCGAGAATCCGCGCGAGGAATGGCGTTGTCGAGCGCCAGTCGTGGTTGTTGCGGCCGGAGAGGATGAGGACGCGCACCTTGCCGGGGGCGAAGAAATGGGATGGTCCGGCGGCGAAGGCGGCGATAGCGAAGAGGCTAAGAATACGCATGGGGCTCCGGTTGCGCAAGGAGGGCTTCGAGATGGGCGCGGCTGCGGACGGCCTGATCCGGTGTGCCGCATTCGACGGAGAGCACGCCGGTGTAGCCGGCCTCATTGAGGATGCCGATGACACGGCTCCAATCGATGACCCCATCGCCGCAAGCGCAGCCCACGGGCGTTCCCGTGACTTTTCCCTTTTCGGCTTCGGACATGCGGATGCTGATGTCCTTGGCGTGGACGTGGACTACAAGGTGGGCGACGGCCGCGAGCCCGGCGTAGGGGTCTTCGCCGCCGAGGTAGGCGTTGCCGGTGTCGTAGTTGACACGGAGATACGGGGAATCGGCGAGAGTGGCGATGCGGAGCAGCCCGGCGGTGGTTTTCGAGATGCTCTGATGCGGCTCGATGCCGATGAAAATCCCGTAACGTTCGGCGGTGCGGAGGACGGTGGCCAGGGTGTACTTCATGATGCCGAACGCTTCTTCGAGAGGAACCCAAGGAGGGCGGATGCCTTCGTCGGTGTTGACCACCGGCGCGCCGAGGGCGTGGGCGAAGCGGATGGCCTTTTGGAGATAGGGTACGGAGATCTCGGGGCGCATGAGGGGACAGTGGGCGCTGAGACCGGAGGCGCGGACTCCGTTCGCTTCGAGGATATCGCGGATCTCGAGCGGGTCCTCGTCCATCGAGACGGAATGGAAATATCCGGCCTCGCTCAGCAGTTCCCGGCCGTTGTGGACCATCGGTTCGACGTAGCGGTATCCGATGGCGGCGGCGCGGGCGACGCCTTCCGCGAAGGGCTTATCCTCGCAGCGGATGAATTCGAGGTTGATGCCGGTGTTCACAGGTCCCACTCCTTTTTCCAGTCAGCGCGCTGGCGGCGCTGATAGGCGATGTTGCCGATGTGACAGGCCATGGCGGAGTAATGGCCGTCGACGGGTCCCGAGTTGGGAGCTTTGCGGGTGCGCACGCAGTCGAGGAAGTTCGCCATGTGGGCGGACTCGGACGAACCTCCGGCGGTGATCTCGGGGCCGCCTCCGGCGGGGAGAAAGCGATAGCCATAGCGGAAGATGTTGAGGCGTCCGCCCGAGCCGAAGAAGACGATGTCGGCCGATTCCTTGGGGATCATGTTGGTGATGTTGGCTTCGAAGGTGACGTTCAGCTTGCCGTCGTAGTCGAGGACGAAGTTTACGTTATCGGGCGTGTCACGGCCGTCCTTGTACTGGTAGATGCCGCCGAGGGCGACGGCGCTCGAGGGTTGCCGGATGCCGAGGAACCAGTGAACCACATCGATCATGTGGACGAAGAGGCCGCCGGTTTGGCCACCGGTCGAGAAGTCCCAGTAGGCGAACCGGTTGAAGTAACGTTTGGGGTCCCAGGGGATTTTGGGCAGCCAGCCGAGCACGGCGTCCCAATCAAGGCCCTCGGGCTTGCGCTCCATGCCCGCCGGGACCGGAGTGAGGTAGCCGCTGTTGGCATTCCAGACAGTGCGGACCATGGTGACCTGCCCGATGAGCCCGGAGTCGAAGAAACGCTGTTTGGCTTCGGCGAAGTGGGCGAGGCTGCGCTGCTGCGTGCCTACCTGAACGATGCGGCGTGTTTCCCTTGCCGCGCGGACCACGTCGAGGCCCTGTTCGGGCAGGGATGTCATGGGCTTTTCGACGAAGACATCCTTGCCGGCGCGGCAGGCGTCGACGGTCATGCGGGAGTGCCAGTGATCGAGGGTGGCCACTATGACGGCGTCAATGTCTTTCCGGTCGAGGAGGGCGCGGTAGTCCGCCATCTTGTCCACGGGCTCTCCGATGAGGTCGGCGGCCTGGGAGCGGCGATGATCCCAGGCGTCGCAAACGGCGGCCCATTCGATGCCGCCGGCAAGTTTGGCCATGCGGATGAGGTGGGAGCCGCGGCCACCGGTCCCGATGATGCCGAGGCGGATACGGGAATTGGCTCCCGAGGCGCGGGCAGCGGATGCGGCGGTAAAGGCGGCGGCAGCCGAGGAGCCGAGAAAAGTGCGGCGGGAGGAATTGGGCATGGAACTTGCTTAGCAATCCGCGCGCCATTCGAAACATGGCAGCCGGATTGCAAACGGGTTCGCATGACTCGACGGGAATGGTTGTGCGGATTGGCGCTGGGAGCGCCCGGCGGCTATGCGCCAACGCTGGCGGTGCAGGCCTACGTGTGGCAGCAGGCGCTGGCGCGGGAGAAGCGGACGCTTGCCGAGGGCGCGGGGGACGTGGCGGCAAGCCTCGCGGAGGCGGGATACCGGCGGGTGGAGTTGACTTCGTCGTTTTTCACGCCGGAACTCGCACCGCGGATGCTCGAGTTACTTGAGAAGCACGGGTTGAAGCTGGACGTGGTGTACAACGGCGGGGACATGCACGAAGGCGGTGCGGCGGCGCGGACGATCGAGGATACGCTGGCGCTGGTGGAGAGGGTGAAGCCGGCGCGGATTGCGGCGGTGAGTTTCAATGCGAATCCGAAGAAGGGGGAGCGGAAGACGGACGCGGAATTGGAGACGCAGACGCGGGCGATTGGAGAATTGGGACGGCGTCTGAGAGGGATGGGGTTGCGGCTGCTGGTGCATGAGCACGCTCCGGAGTTGTCGGAGAACGCGCGCGAATGGCGTCATATGCTGCGCGGGACCGAGGCGCGGGATGTGGGGATCTGCCTGGATATCGATTGGGTGCGGCGGGGCGGATTGGAGCCGATGGCGCTGCTCGAGGAGGCGGGAGATCGCGTGGGGGACCTGCACTTGCGGAATTCGCGGGGCGGGGTGTGGCTGGAGGAGTTGGCGGACGGGGACGTGGACTATTCGAAGGTGGCGGCGCACTTGCGGCGGAAGGGATACCGGGGCTGGCTGGTAGTGGAACTGGCCTGGGAGAGGGAGACACGGATCACGCGGGGGTTGACGGAGAATTTGCGGCGGAGCCGGGTGTGGGCGGAACGGGTGTTCGGGGTGCGCGCGTAGGGCGGGAAGGCCCGCCTCGCGCCTTCAACGGCAACCTTCCGAGGGTTCCGATTATTCGATCGGGTCACCGAAAGGCTTCATGCCTTTCTCGAGAATCGTCTTGGGGAACCGGCCCACGCCGCATAGGATGAATGAACCGAAGTCCTTATACCAGTCCCCATCCGGCGCGGACGGCTCACTCTTCACCCATTTCTGAAGCGCGCCCAAGTCAGTGGCGGAGATTCGCCTCTCTTCGACCCGCAGGAGAAGGTGATGCCAAATGCCGCGCGGGAGGTTAGTGAACTGGATCTTCGGCAATGGAGTCTTTTCCGAAAATCACACGAATCAGGTCCCTGCCGGCCGCGTTCTTGCGGGCGGGATCCTGCTCGGAGAGAAAGCGGTTATAGCAAGCGGCGAGTTGTTCTTTGGCCTCGGTCTCCGCGCGCACTCCCCTTTCGGCCAGAACAACCAGCGCGCGGC
The DNA here is from genome assembly GCA_019187195.1 of Bryobacteraceae bacterium. Lineage (GTDB taxonomy): Bacteria > Acidobacteriota > Terriglobia > Bryobacterales > Bryobacteraceae > CADEFT01. Next base: position 6,442 of record JABAQT010000084.1, on the reverse strand, counting down.
TCATCGTGACATGGCGCTCCCTGGCGACACGCCGGACTTCCTTTGCCAGGGTTGCCGGGATGGTCACGCTCTGCCGGACCGAACGAGGAGTTGATTGCCGCCGCGTTGCCATGGCTTAAGAATATCAGAGCGCACCAGCGTGGTGCAGATTACTTGCCTTCGTGCGGCGCAATCTCCCAGATGCCTGCCGTGAGGGGCAGGCCTTCCATCAGTTCCGAGCCGAGGCGGACCCGCGCGGGGCCGGGTCCGGTGATCTCGTAGAGCTTGTTCTCATCGACGGTGAACCACTCGGGGAACTCGTTGAGGCGGACGTAGTTAGCGGCGAGGTTGAGGACGCGGCGGTGGCGGGCGAAATCGAAGCGGATAACGGCGTCGCGGTTCAGGGAGAGGAGGAGGCGGTCACCCCGGCGGACGGCTCCCACTTCGAGACCCGGAGTCCAGTGGAGGGGGCGGCAGCCTTGGGACTTGGCGAGGGCGTAGAGGTAGACGGTGCGGTTGAAGTTGCCTTCGCCGTACCAGTATTCGAGGAAACCGGAGGGAAGCTGGCGGGCGAGGAGGCCGTCCATTTCGGGATCGATCCATGACCAGGCCTCGGGGGAGGGTTCGCGGTTGACGAGGTAGAGGGCGCTTTCGATGGAGTCCGCGACGCCGTCAAACGAGCCGTTCTCCCAATCGTAATTGCGGTACTTGGGGAGATTCGCGAGCACGCGGCGGACGGCGTCGCGATAGCGGGTATCGCCGGTGGCCTGGTAGAAGGTGTACATCGCTCCATAGAGATAGCCCCAGTTATCGGAGAGGCGGTCGCGGAGGGGCTTCAATGTTACCGGATCAATGACGTCATAAAGGAAACCGTCCGGGTTGGCGGAGGCGAGGATACGGTCGAGCATGCGGGCGATGGGCTCGCGGTAGGAGGGGGTGCGTTCGATGGCGTAGAGAAGAGCGAGGCCGACGACGGCTTCGTTGCCGTGGTCGCGCAGTTGGACGCGCTGATCGCCGGTGTGCGTATCGAAGTTCCAGTTCATGCAAGGGAGGTCGTGACAGCCGGGGAGCACCTCTTCGATGTAGGCGCGGGCGATGGTGTGGGCCCAATCCCGGTAGCGCGGATCGGCGGTCATGGGGATGAGGCGGTCGAGCACCTGAAGCACGTCGCCATTGATTTCGGCTCCGGGGCCGGGAAGGTTGCCCCAGCGGGTTCTGGTTGGGGCATGCTTCATGATATCGGCGGTGAGATCCGTCATGCGGAAGAACCATGGAGTGCGGCCGAGGAGTTCGGTGACGGCGAGCAGGCCGTCCTTGGCGTACTCGGAGGCCCCGAAGAGGTTGAGCGGACCGGGGCGTCCGGTGGAGAGATCGACGTCGCCGGGAAGCGAATCGAGGACCGTCGAGTAGCGCACCTCGTTGCGGAGCATTTCGAGGAGGCGGCCGCGGTAGAGATCGGGATCGGTGAGTTCGGCCGTAAGGATGAGGTAGGGGTAGAGGTCGGCGGCGGAATTCTGGGCGGTGTAGCGGCGGGGCTGGCCCGGTTTCAGGCCGCGCGGGCCACCGGGGATGCGCTCGGGGAGAAGACCGGTGCGGGGATCGGCCTCGCCGAGCCAGGCGAGCATGAGTTTGCGCATGGCGGCGGCCGAGCGCTCGAAGCGGCGGCCGTTTTCGCGCGCCTCGGCGGCGAGCGGATCAGGGGTATCGAAGACGCGCACCTGGTAGCGGAGGGCGACGGGTTTGCCGGGATCCAGGCGGAGGGGCGTGACGCCGGGGAAGTTCGCGCCGAGGAAGCCGTAGTGGCGGAGGCACCATTGGTTGGGGAAGCCAGGGTTCGATGGGGCGGCGGTGAGGCGGAGTGCGGCGCGGCCCTGGGAGAACGTGCCTTCGAGTTCGGCCCACTGGTGAGCGCCGTGGTCTTCGTCCCTGGGCACGGGGCCATCGCTCGAGCGAATCGCGGTGTGGGAGCGGGGAGCAAAGCGGATGCTGAGGCCGCCGTATCCCTTGCTCTGCTCGGGCGCTCCGGCGAGGAGGATAGGCTGATCGGCGGCCTGAAGGGTCAGGGAAATGTCAAAGACCCGCGCGCCATTCCGGGCGGGGTGAACGGTGATTTCGATCGAGTCGCGGAGCAGCGGCTTGCCGCCGGCGATCCAGGAGTGGGAGGCGCGGAGGGTAGCGTTTCCGGATTGAATGACGTGAGCGGGAGCGCCGTCGGCGCGGTGCTCGATGCCGTTGAGCAGCCATGGATCGTAGCGGCGCCCACCCGCTTCCAGAATGGGCCAGGCCCAGAAGAGGCCGCGGTGATGGCGGTGATCCGCGGGGCCGTCATCGGTGAGGGTGACGCCGGCCGGGGACATGACGGGGTGGAGGTAACAGCATTTGCGGCCCTCGCCGTGGTTGTAGACGAATACTGTCTTGCCGCCCTCGGTGAGTTCGAGTTCGGCAGAGTTGCTCCCGGCCCAGCGGAAGTCTCCGGCGCACGCGGAGACGGCGAGCAACAGAAGGAGGGGTTTCATGGAGCGCTCCGGCGAACGGCATCTTCGTCGACTTCGACGCCGAGTCCCGGGGCGGTGGGAACGCGGAGCGCGCCGTCCTCGAGCTGGAACGGTTTTCTGAGAAAACCGGCGGTGAGGAATTGCAGGCCGTTCAAGGCAGCGGGGTAGGCGACGCCGAAAGCTCCGAACAGGAGGAGGGAGGCGGCGAGAGAGACGTCCGGATCGGTGAGGCCGCTGCCGAGCATGAGGAGTCCGGCATCGCGAAGGATTTCAGCCTGGCGGCGGGCGTCCCAGAGCCCGGCGGTGCGGGCGGGTTTCATGGCGACGCCGTCGAGCAGGCCGAGTTTAATGAATTCGATGAGGTCGGTGGAAGAGACGACGCCTTCGTCCATGAGGATGGGCAGGGCTCCCTGGCGCTTGAGATCGCGAAAGCCGGAGAGGCGGTTGGCGGCGACAGGTTGTTCGAGGACGTTGACGCCGGCGGCGGCGAGTTTGGGAGCGACCGAGAGCGCGGTGGCCGGATCGTAGCCGCCGTTGGCGTCCGCCCAGAGGAAGCAATCGGGGGCGAGGCGGCGGACGAGCCTGGCCAGTTCGACATCGAAGCGCGGATCGGGCGCGACTTTGATATTGAAGTGGCGGTAGCCGCGCCTGCTGCCCTCGGCGACGAGCGCGGCGGTCTCATCGAGCGTGCGCGGGTTGAGGGTCCAACTAAGAGTGATGCGTTCGCGGGGAACGTATCCCCAGAGGGCGGGGATGGAACGTTTGGCGAGTTTGCCGGAGAGGTCGTGAAGGGCGAGATCGATGCCCGCCTTGGCGATGGGCATGCCCGTTGAGAAAGAGGGAGCGATGACGCGGTTCATCGCCTGGTGGGCTCCGGCGATGTCGAACGGGTCGCGGCCCATGACGGCCGGGGCGAGGTAGTTGCGCAGCGAGGAGGTGACGGATTCGAGCGTTTCGTAGCTCCAGATGTGGGTGGGCACGCTCTGGCCCCAACCGAAAGAGCCGTCCTCGCAAGTGATCTTGACGAATACGGCGGGACGCTGGGGTTTCGAGAAGAAGCGGAAGTGGCCGGTAACGGGATAGATGACCGGGAAGACTTCCACTTTGCGAATGGGCGGTCCGGTGGGGAGCAAGGGCGATGCCGCGAGGGGAACGAACGCGCGGCGGGTCATACGATCTCGAGGCGTTCGGCGTCGAAGGTAACGCGGCGTCCGGTGCGCAGGGCTTCGGCCGACATGATGCCGGCGACGGCGTGGGAGAACCCGGCCTGTATATCGGCACGGGGCGTCTTGCGGGAGCGAACGCATCGCAGGAAGTTTTCCATGTGGGTATCCGTTTCCACCTTCTCGATGGCGATGTCACTGGCAATGCGGTCCGCGGTCTTGCTGCCGGCGCCGGTGATCTTCAACGCTTCGCAATCGAGTATACCGCGCGTCCCATACCAGGCATTGCGAACGGGAGCGGAGTTGGTAAGGCTCATGGCCCAGCGGACCAGGCAATCGTTGGGGTATTCGAGCAGAGCCTGAAAGACGTCCTCGGTTTCGCGGCCGTCCTTCCAGAAGAAGACGCCTCCACTGGCCACGGCGGAGCGTGGGTAGGGCGTACCGAGGAACCATGGGACGAGGTCGATGTAATGGCTCATCCAGAGGCCGGGGAGGCCGTTGGTGTAATCGCGGAAGAGTTGCCATTCGCGCAGGCGGCGCGCTTCGAAGGGCCGGTCCGAGCGGCCGAAGAGAAAGCGGGGCCAATCGACGTCTTCGGCGCGTATTGCCGAGTAATCGCGGCGCCAGCGGGGTTCCTGGAAGTTCACCTCCATATCGACGCGGGTGACTCTGCCGAGTACGCCCTGCCGCATGAGTTTCGCGGCTCCCATGAGGCCGGGTTCGCTGCGGCGCTGGGTGCCGATCTGGACGACCTGTTGCGCTTGCCTGACGGCGTGGAAGGCGCGTTTGGCGTCGGTGAAGTTGGTAGCCATCGGCTTTTCACAGTAGACATCCTTGCCGGCGCGAACGGCTTCGGCGAGGATTTCGGCGTGGGTGAAATCAGGGGAGGCGATGATGACGGCGTCGACTTCGCTCCAGCCGAGCAGTTCACGATAGACGGTGGTCTTGCGGACCGCCGTGGAGAAGGCGGCGCCGGCGCGTTCAGCCATTGCGGTCAAAGCCGGGTGGTGGACGTCGCAGACCGCGGTAACCGCGATGTTCTCGGCTTTGAGCTTCGAGAGGTCGGAGAGGTGATAGCGGCCGCGGCCGCCGCCTCCGATGAGTCCTATGCCGATGCGGTCGTTAGGGGAGAAGTGGCGGCGGGCGGCGGCGGGAGCGGCGGCCGCGATGCCGAGGAGTGCGCGGCGGGATGTTGTCATGGAAATCTCCTATACTGGGTCACTTCGCGCTGGATGGGGCAAATGACTCAACTGATCCGTGGCAGTTCGTAGCCTTTCCGGCGCGGACGGGTGAGTTTCGCGTTGGCTTCCGCATCGCCGGGAAACGATTCGGTGTCCGGATCATACTTCAGCTTTCGCCCGAGATCGCGAGCGATATTGACGAGGTGACAGACGGTGGACGATCGATGGCCGATTTCCGCGTCGGCATTGGGAAGGCGCCGGGAGCGGACGGACTCGAAAAAGTTCGCGATGTGGAAGCGGTTCTCGCCCGGGCCTTCGGGGGTGAACTCGGGGGCATCCTTGAGGAGCGCTTCGCCGAGTCCCGCCGGCTCGACGGTGAACGAGCCGCGCTTGATTTCGATGACTCCTTTGTCCCCGGTGAAGATGGCGCCGAGGTCGGCGTGGTCGCGGCGCGCGCCCCAGAGCTTGAGGACGGCGCCGGAGGCATAGCGCATGGTGACCTTCGCGGTCTCGCCGGGGGCTTCCGGCTCGATCTCGACGGGGCAGGTGTTGTCGGTGCCGAGGGCGCACTGGACCTGGTCGAGCGAATGGGCTCCCCAACCCGTGACGCCCCAGGACTGGCCGCCGCCGTCGTAATCGGTATACCAGCTCCAGCGCTTTTGCAGCTCGGAATGGTAGGGGCGGAGTTCGGTCTGGTTACACCACTGGTCCCAATTGAGGCCTTGTGGCAACGGTTCGGCATCGCGCGGGGTCCAACGTTTTCCCGCCTCGAAATTGCAGACCATGACTTCACGGATGCGGCCGATGGCTCCCTCGCGCACCAGTTTGCTCGCATAGACATTGGCGGGGATGGAACGCTGCTGCGTTCCGGTGGTGAGGATGCGGCCCAGGCGGCGGGCGGCTTTGACGAGGATGCGGCCTTCGGCGACGGTGAGGGTAAGAGGCTTTTCGGCATAGACGTCAACGCCGGCCTGCATGGCATGGATGGCGATGAGGGCGCGGGCATGAGTGGTGGTTTCGACGAAGACCGCGTCGAGCTTTTCGGCGTCGAGCATGGCGCGGTAGTCATGATACTTACGCCACTTTTCACCTTCCGGGCGCGTACGGGCGGCTTCGTCGCAGCGGGAGAGGAAGCAATCGGCGACGGAGACGATCTCGGCTCCGGGAAACTGCTCGTTGGCAAGGAGCCAGCGGGCGCGGCCGCCGAGACCGATGAAACCGGCGCGGATACGGTCATTGGGGCCGACCTTGGCGGCGCGCGCGGATGCGGAGGCGGTGAGCGTGGCTCCGGAGAGTGAGAGGAAGTGCCGTCGTCTCATGGCGGGGGTGTAGCATGTTGGTCGCCATTTGCGGGGACTGTTTTCGCGTGGAGGGGCGGGGATTGCGAGGAGGAGAGGCGGCTTGGCCGCGGTTAACTAAATGGGGATAAACGTAATCTTGTCGTGCCGGGCGTCTTCGCCCGGAATGCCCTCGCGCGGTCGAGTTGCTCAATGCCGTCGCGTAACCTTCGCGTTAATGGCTTCACGGTTTCGCAGGAGCCGGCGGTGGAACGCCGCTTACAAATGCTGACGTACAAGGATAACTATAAGGCAGTGGAGCATCCCTTTCTTGTCATCCCTTTCTC
>JABAQT010000083.1:23690-57930 GCA_019187195.1 Bryobacteraceae bacterium | reverse complement strand
GTCTGTCCGTTCAACTTCAGCGCCAGGCTCTTGACCGCTTCATAACCGATGCGCACCGGATCCTGGACCAGCATCGCGCTGATGGTCCCGTCCTTCAGTGCGGCGATGTGTATTTCGCTGAAATCAAACGCCACCAGTTTGATCCTGCCGGCCAAGCCCCGCGATTGCAGCGCCTGCACCGCCCCGATTGAGTTCGCCTCGGCCGAGGCGAAGAAGCCATCGAGGTCCGGGTTCGCGGTGAGAATGTTCTCCGCCGCCGCGCGCGAACGCGCGCGGTCCGCCATGCCATATTGCCGCGCCACGATCCGGATGGCGGGAAACTCCTTCGCCATCGTGTCCTCGAAGCCGCGTTCGCGGTCGCCCGTCGATTGCCCGCCCGGCTTATGCATGAGGTGCGCCACCTTCCCCTTGCCGTTCAGCAGCGCTCCCAATCTTCGCGCCGCCGTGACTCCCGCCCCATAATTGCCCGTGGCGACGAAAGTCACGTAGTCATCGATGTCCAGGCCGGAATCGAACACCGATACGGGAATCCCCGCCGCGATGGCCCGTTCCACCGGCGCCACCAGCGCCCTATGCTCGGTCGCCGAGATCGCGATAGCGTCGGCGCGGCGCGCAACCATGGCGTCCACAATCTGCATCTGCCGCTCATAGTCGGTCTCTTCCCGCGGACCGTTCCAACTGATCTCCACGCCGAACTCGCGCGCGGCCCTCCGCACGCCCTCGTGAACGGACAGGAAGAACAGATGCGAAGTCGCCTTGGGAATCACGCCGATGAGCTTCTTGTCCCTCCGCCGGCACCCGGCCAAGGCAAGCGAGCCCAGATAACCGCGCCGCGTCACCTTCATACCCAATCGAATCCCGCCATCGTCACTCGACGAGTGGACGGCGCCCAGCGCCCCCCTCAGATGTAAGCGATGACGTCGATTTCGACCAGTGAATTGCCCGGAATCCCCCCCGCCGCCGCAATCGTGGTGCGCACCGGCGGGTCCTCGCCGAACCGCCCCTGGAACATCTCGTTCATTCCCGCGTAGTCCTTGAGATCGTTCAGGTACACGTTGCACTTGAGAACCTGGTTCATCGAAGACCCGCACTCGTTGAGCCGCTTCTCAATCTGATCCAGTACGTGCTTGGTGTGCGACTTGATGTCGCCTTCAAAATGCGCCCCGATACCGGAAATGAACAGCAGATTGCCGTAGGAGACCGCGCCGCTGAACAGCGGAGTCTTAGCCGGCTTCCTGCCGTTCATGTAATGAACCTTCCTCGTGGGCTTCTCCTGCGCCTTCGCGGCCGGCGCGGCCGCCGCCGCCGCCGTGCCCGCCGCGGCCTTCGTCAGAAAGTTACGTCGATTGCTTGCCATGCTTTATACCCTCTCCGGAACTATGTACAGTGCGCGATAACCGCGCGTCAGCATCCTATCGGCTTCAAAATCGCCGATAAACCTTTCCTTCCCCGCCCTAAAAAACGTGCGGCGGTTGCTCAACAACCCAACTCTCTTCCATGAACAACTTTCCTGAGGATACTATCAGCGCGGCGCGAATGGTACTGCGCCGGCCGCTCTCGCCTCCACCCTCGCGCTGGCCGCGGAGTAAAATATAACCACACTCATTGTCAAGGAGCCCTCATGGAACCTACTAAAGATCACCTGTCCCGCAGGTCCTTCCTTCGCAACTCGACTGCCGGAGCCGCCACATTCCAGATCATCCGCCCCGAACTCGTCCGCGGAGCCGGCAAGGAGAAGCTCAAAGCCGGTCTCATCGGCTGCGGAGGACGCGGCCGCCAGGCCGTCATTGACCTGATGAAGGGCTCCGAGAATGTCGATCTCGTCGCCCTCGCCGATATCTTCGAGGACAAACTGGAAGGCAATCTGCGCTGGATGAAGGAACAGCATCCGCAATTCGCCGGCCGCATCAATGTCGCGCCCGAATACCGCTTCATCGGATTCGACGCCTACAGGAAGCTGATCAACTCCGGCATCGACATCGTCATGCTGGCCACGCCTCCCGGCTACCGCCCGGCCCACTTCGAGGCCGCCATCGAAGCCAAGAAACATGTCTTCTGCGAAAAACCCTTCGGCACCGACCCGGCCGGCGTCCGCCGCTTCATGGCCGCCGCCAGAAAATCCGAAGAACTGAAACTCACCGTCGTCTCCGGAGCCCAGCGCCGCTTCCAGAAGGAGTACGTGGACAATATCGACCGCATCCACAACGGCGGCATCGGCGATGTCACCTCCCTCTATGCCTACTGGGTCGGTACACCGGTGCTCCAGCAGAAAGAGCGCGACCCCAAGTGGGGCGACATGGCCTGGGAACACCGCAACTGGTACAGCTACGTCTGGATCTGCGGCGATCAGGTCGTCGAGCAGCACCTCCACAACATCGACGTCTGCAACTGGGTCATGGGCACGCACCCTGCCAAAGTCTGGGCCAGCGGTGGCCGCGCCTGGCGTCCCAACGAGGAACTCTACGGCAACATCTACGATCACCTCAGCGCCGATTTCGAATACCCCAACGGCGTCCGCATGTCCAGCTACTGCCGCCAGTATCCCCGCGAGAAGAACATCTACGGCAACGTGAGCGAACTCGTTGTCGGAACCAGGGGCAGGTTCGACAGCCTCTCCTTTCGCGGAGCCCGCCTCCCCAGCGGCAATCCCTACGAACATGAGCACACCGCCCTCATCAACTCCATTCGCGGCGACGGACCCTACATCAACCACGCCATGACCGTCGCCGAAAGCACCCTCACCTGCATCATGGCCCGCGAAGCCGCCTACTCGGGCGAGGAAGTCACCTGGGACCGCATCATGAACTCCCAGCTCGATCTGCAACCGAAGGAGTTCGGCTACGACGTGAAAATCGCCATGACTCCCATCCCCGTGCCCGGAAAATACAAATTGATCTGATTCTGTTTCCGCCCTATACCGAAGCGCTATCCTGAGCAGAGTCATCCTTTCAGGAGGTGCGTCTGTCAGCCTATCTCTGGATTGCCCTCGGAAGCGCCCTCGGAGGCATGGGGCGTTTCTGGCTCGGCAGCGAGATCACCGCCCGCTACGGAACCGCCTTCCCCTGGGGAACCTTCACCATCAACGTGCTCGGCAGCTTCCTCATCGGCTTTGCCTCCACCTGGTCTCGCCACGGCACGGTCCGCCTGCTCGTCATGGTCGGCATCTGCGGCGGCTTTACGACATTCTCCTCGTTCAGCCTCGAAACGGTGAACCTCCTGCGGATGGGAGCCTGGCAGCGCGGAGGAGCCTATGTGCTGGCATCGGTGGGAGTCTGCGCGGTAGCCGCATTCCTGGGACTGCTGGCCGGGCGGCTCTTCGACTAAGGTCCACCGGAAAAGACGTCTGTACGCCGCAACGCCTACAGACTCCCCGCCGCGCCCTCTCCGCCCATCCTTCAACCTTCCTCACCGTATGCCTTACGCAACCGTAATGTCATACACATCAGACGGTTTCCCCCCTCCCCCCTCTCACCCCCCTGCCTTCCTCTACTTCCCCTAAGAACACCTCTCTATTCTCCTCCCCGCCTACCCCTCCGATCTCTCCTCTGGAGACTATGCTATGCCTGCCCCTCAAACGGTTCTTGCCTTCGCTGAACCCTGGCGCCGCTCCCTCGTCGGCCGTAGCCCCGCCATCGAGCGCCTCGCCGAAAAAATCCGCCTCATCGGCCCTAAACGCGCCACCGTCCTTATCACCGGCGAAACCGGAGCCGGAAAGGAGGCCGCCGCCCGCGCCATCCACCTGGCCGGCCCTCGCGCCCACCTCCCCATGGTCGCCGTCAATTGCACCGCCCTGCCCGAATCCCTGCTCGAAGCCGAGTTGTTCGGGCACGTCCGCGGAGCCTTCACTGGAGCCGTTCAATCCCGCGCCGGCCGTTTCGAACAGGCCAACCACGGCACGCTCTTCCTCGATGAAATCGGCGACATGCCCCTGGATACGCAGGCCAAGCTCCTGCGCGTCCTCCAGGAGCGCGAGTTCCAGCGCATCGGCTCCTCGGAAACCATTCACATCGACGTCCGCGTGATCGCCGCCACCAACGCCAACCTGCCGCAACGCGTCGCCGCCGGCCGCTTCCGCGAAGATCTGTACTACCGCCTCAACGTGGTGCCGCTGGCTCTGCCCCCGCTCCGCGACCGCCTCGAGGACATTCCCCTCCTCGCCCAGCACTTCGTGGAAAAGATCTGCCTCCAGGAAGGCATCCCTCCCCGCCATATCACGCCCGAAACCATCGATCTGCTTCGCGGTTATTCTTGGCCCGGAAACGTCCGCCAACTCGAAAACGCCCTCGAACACGCCATCGCCCTCAGCGGCGACCGTATGACCCTCTTACCCTCCGACTTCCACTTCCCACCGGTCCTCTCCCCCCGCGCCCAGGACGATTGGTCCCCGCGCTACCCCACCCTCCCCGATGAAGGGCTCGATTTCGAGGCCACCATCGGACGCATCGAACTGCACATCCTCGAACAGGCCCTGCGCCGCACCGGCGGCAACAAGAGCCAGGCCGCCGAAATCCTCCGCCTCAAACGCACCACGCTCTCCGCCAAACTGCGCAGCCTCTACAAACTCGCGCGGGACTGTCCCCAATCCTCCCTCAGCGCTTGAGCGGCTCCTCAATCCACGGGGGCGTCGCCTCGATCAGTCGCCCCAGCTCCGGCTCCGCCTCGTCCATCCGCTGCTTCATCTCCCACGCCACCTGCCGATAGCTGAAGTGCCCTTTCACGCCGCTTCTCAACCGCGAGATGTACTCCACCTCCGCGAAGTCCATCTTGAACAGGAATCTCGAGAGCGCTCCGAACGGCAACAGGTAGTGCGCCCCCGGCGCCGGCAGCCCACCCATCGCCTCGAAAGCCGCCCGCATGGCCTCCTCATAAACCGCCCCCGCCCCCGCCTCGTTCACGGCCGCCGGCGTGTCATAGCCGAGCCTCCCCGAATAGGCCTGCCGGAACTGCTGGCAGCGCCGGTGGCGGTGCAGGTCGCGGTACGCTCCAATGTCCATTACAATGTCGAACACATACGGAGCCGTGCGAAACTCGCGCAACAGTTCATCGCGCCGCGTTCTCGAGCCGAGCGCCACTCCGATCACCTCCATCCTCCGCGAAACCGGCCATCCGCCCACCACTTCCTGTATCTCGCGGTACGGGCTCCCGCTCACCGGATAGAGCAGCGTCGCCGCGATCTCGGTGATGTTGTCGCGCGGAGCCACCAGGTCGACGCGCGGCCCTCCGCTCCCGGACGGGGGCGGCAGGTTCTCCTTCGCGTAGCGCTCCAGGCCGGCCCGCGCCCGCGCGCGGTGCTCCTCCGCTTCCACGTGCCGCGCCAGCGTCGGAGCCATCGCTTCGGCTGCGCCCGCCTCCCACTGGCACTCCGCCGGCTGCGCGCACGCCTCCGCCACCTCATCGCCCAGCGAGCGCACCTCCTCGTACTCGGAAGCCTTCAGGCGCCGGATCTGTTTCTCGAGCGTCCGGATGCTCACCACCTGCCCGGCGTTCGTCGGCACTCCAAAAAAGAGAAGGTAGCGCGCCACGTCGAACGCCCGCGCCGCCAGATTGCGCTCGTAAGCCTCCTGCTTCATCTCCGCCGGGCGCGGCAGCCGCCCGGTGAGATGCTCGAATACCAGCGCATGCACCTTCTGGTAGGCCTCGATCAATCGCTTTCCCGCTTCCTCGTAGCCCTCCGCTTGCGCCTGGTCGAACTCGGCCGGCGTAATGAACCCAACCTTCGAGAAATCCTGGTAGCGCGTCGATTTCGCCTGTCCGTCCCACAACTGCTCGTCCTCGATCTCCGTGGCCGCCAGCTCCGACACGCCCTCGAAACACACCGCCAAATGCCCCAAATCGGCGATCGAGGCGTGCCCGTACTGAAAATAGAAGCTCTCGAGAAATTTCCGCGAATCGTGCGTTCGCACCCACTCGACCGACTGCACGATCGAATCGGCTGAACGGCTGTAGCGCGCAAGCGCGTAAGCCGATTTCTCCGGCGGCATCGGAGCCAACATGACAACGCGTTTTTTTCTGGACAAGCCGCTACAATAGCAGATTGCGTATCCGCATCAAGAAACTGCGCCCCGAAGCTTCTCTCCCCGCCTACGCGCACGGCCCGGACGAAGACGCGGGCCTCGATCTGAAAGCCGCCGCCGATGTGCTGCTCCCTCCCGGAGAAACCCGGCTCGTCCCCACCGCGCTCGCCCTCGAGATCCCTCCAGGCTTCGAGGCGCAAATCCGCCCCCGCAGCGGCCTCGCCCTCAAACATCTCATCACCATGCCCAATGCTCCCGCCACCATCGACCCCGGCTATCGCGGCGAACTCCAGGTCATCCTGCTCAACCTCGGTTCCGAGCCCTACCACGTCCGCGCCGGCGATCGCATCGCCCAAATGGTGATCGCCCGCTACGAGCGCGTCGAATGGGAAGAGGGCGAACCGGGAGCCTCGCTCCGCGGAACCGGCGGTTTCGGCTCCTCCGGCCGTTAGCCTGCCCCCACCCTCCGCTATCATGGAAATTCCACCTTACAAATGAAGACCAGGAAGCCTGCCACATCCAAGAACGTCGTGCGCTACCAGGATGCCGGAGTCAGTATCGAGGAAGCGGACCGCGCCGTTGGCTACATCCGCACCCTCGCCCGGCGTACGTTCAACAAGTCCGTGCTCACCTCCATCGGCAGCTTTGGCGGCGGCTTTCACCTCAAGGGATGGAAAAATCCCGTCCTTGTCAGCTCCATCGATGGCGTCGGCACGAAACTCAAGGTCGCCTTCCTCTCCGGCAGGCATGGCACTGTCGGCCAGTGCCTGGTGAACCACTGCGTCAATGACATCGCCGTCCAGGGAGCCACTCCCCTGTTCTTTCTCGACTACTTCGGCGTGGGCAGGCTGCAAGCCGAGGTCGCCCGCGAAGTCATCAGCGGCATGGCCGCGGCGTGCGAGGAAAACCAGTGCGCCCTCATCGGCGGCGAAACCGCCGAGATGCCGGGCCTCTATTCCGAAGGCGAGTACGACCTGGCCGGATGCATCGTCGGAGCCGTCGAGCGCAAGGCCCTCCTCACCGGAGCCGGCACCAGGCCCGGCGACCTGTTGTTGGGGCTTCCCTCCACCGGACTGCACACCAACGGCTACTCCCTCGCCCGCAAACTCCTGTTCGAAGTCGCCGGCTACACCGTGGACTCGCGCGTCGCCGAGCTCGGCTGCACCGTCGCCGCCGAGCTGCTCAAGATCCACCGCTCCTACCGCAAGCCGGTCCTCGCCCTCCATCGCAAGGGATTGCTGCGCGCCGCCGCCCACATCACCGGCGGCGGCATTACGGACAACCTCCCTCGCGTCCTTCCTCGAGGCCTCGCCGCCGAGGTCTACCCGGGCTCCTGGCCCGAACCCCCGGTTTTCCCTCTGCTCAAATCCCTCGGCAACATCCCCGATGACGATTACCGCCGCACCTTTAACACCGGCATCGGGATGATCCTTGTCATCAGCCCGCGTCATTCCGCGGAAGCGGAAAGAATCCTGCGCCGCCTCAAGGAACCCCATTTCCCCATCGGCCGCGTCATCGCCGGCCCCCGCCGGCGGGTGATCTACCGATGAATAACCGCCTCGGCATTCTCCTCTCCGGGCGCGGCTCGAACTTTCAGGCGATTTCCGATCGCATCCTGGCCGGACGTTTGAACGCCTCCATCGCCTGCGTCATCTCGAATCGCCCCGAAGCCCCCGGCCTGGCCATTGCGCGCCAGCGCGGCCTCCCCGCCCTCTCGATTCCCTCGCGCGGCCTCGACCGCGAATCCTATGACCGCCTGCTCCTCGATCAACTGCGCGCCCATGACATCGGCCTGGTCTGCCTCGCCGGATACATGCGCCTGCTCAGTGCCGCCTTCATCCGCGCCTACCCGCTCCGCATCCTCAATATTCACCCCTCCCTCCTCCCGTCCTTTCCCGGCCTCGACGCGCAGCACCAGGCCCTCGTTCACGGCGTCAGGTTCACCGGCTGCACCGTCCATTTTGTCGACGAGGACCTCGACTCGGGCCCCATCATCGAGCAGGCCGTCGTGCCCGTCGAGGACGGCGACACCCTCGAAACCTTGTCCGCGCGCATTCTCGTCGAGGAACACCGCATCTACAGCGAGGCCATCGCCACCGTCCTCGAGGGCCGCTACCGTATCGAGGGCCGCCGCGTGCTCAAATATCCGCGCTAAAATGGCGGGCATTTGGAACTCCCCTTCCGATTTCGCTCCTTTCGCGCAAAACTGCAGACGGCTTTCGTCTCGCTCGGCATCGTAGCCGTTGTGGTCACCAACTGGCAGGCCTCCTCCAAGGCCTCCGCCGCGCTCGAGCAGGCTACACTCGACCGCCTGGCCGGCATTCGTCAGACTCGCGCGAGCCAGCTCGAACACTACTTTCAGGATCTCGAGGAGGATGTGGCGGCGCTCTCGGCGGACGAATCCACCGTCAGCGCCATCGAGGGTTTCCGCGAGGCATGGAGGGAACTCCCCGGTCTCAAACCCGCCAGTCCGGACGCGACCGCCCTGCGTGCGCTCTACGAACGCGAGTTCCCTCAACCTCTCGCTCTCGGCTGGTATCCTGACAACCCGCGCGCCCTGATGCTTCAATCGATTTTCCTCGCCGCCAATCCCAATCCGGCCGGCGAGCGCGGCCTGTTGCTCGAAGTCAAAGCCGGGCGCTATGGAACCGTCCACAGCCGCTTCCACCCCACTCTGCAGCGTTACCGGAGCGCGTTCGGGTTCCACGATATTTTGCTCGTCCTCGCCCCGGAAGGACGCGTCGTCTACACCGTCCGCAAGGAAATCGATCTCGGAACCAGCCTCGCCATCGATCCCATGCGGACCACCGGGCTCGCCAGGGCCTACCGCCGCGCTTTGGAGCATAACTCCTCGCAAACCGTCCTCGAGGATTACGCCCCTTACGCCCCTTCCGGGCCCCTGCCGGCGGCGTTTGCCGCCGCGCCCATACGCCGCGCGGGAACCGCCATCGGGGTGCTCGCCATCGAAGTCGGTATCCATGAAGTCAATAAAGTGATGACCGGCGGCCGCGATTGGCGCGCCGAAGGACTCGGGGAGACCGGCCAGGCCTATGTCGTCGGTCCCGATGGGCTGCTGCGGAGCGATCTGCGCCAGCAGATCGAGAATCCGGCCGCCTTCTATTCGCGCCTCGCGGAGGCCCGGATCTCCCCCGCCATCATCGAACGGGTCCGGACGAACGGCACCTCCGTCCTCACGCTCCCCATGGTCCCGGCGCTGCGCGGCGTTCCTCTGTTGCGTTCGGAGTCTTCTCTGCATCTCAACGAGTTGCGCTGGACTGTCGTCGCCGAGATCGAAAGCGCCGAAGCTCTCGAACCCGTTGCCAGTCTCCGCCGCCGCACCATGACCGCCGCCATTCTCGTCTCCGTTGCCTTCTTCACCGCGGCGGGCCTGATGGCGGCTGCCGTCACCAGGCCGGTCCTCGATCTCGCGGCCTGCGTCCGCCGTCTCGGAGCCGGAGAACGCGGAGTCCGCCTGCCCGAAGGATCGGCGGATGAAGTCGGACAACTGACGGACGCCTTCAACCGCATGAGCAGGGATCTCCAGGAAACGACGGTTTCAAAAAAGGAACTCGAAGTCCTGGCCGGACGGCTTATCTCCGCCCAGGAGGAGGAACGCAGCCGGATCGCTCGCGAACTCCACGATGACCTGACACAGCGCCTGGCCGCCCTCGCCATCGAGGCGGGCCGCCTCGAACGTTTCTCATCCGGCGAGAACCGCGCCGGGCTCGAAGCCTTGAAGCGGCACATCGGAATGCTGGCCACCGAAACGCATAGCCTGTCGCGGCGCTTGCATCCCGCCCTGCTCGAGGATCTCGGCCTCGCCGCCGCCATCGAGGCCGAGTGCCGCGCCTTTGTCGAGCGCGGCGGACCCGTGGTCGATACGGACATCCGCGCGATTCCTCCCACCTTGTCCAGGAATGCAAGACTGGCCCTCTATCGCATCGCCCAGGAGGCGCTGCGCAATGTGCAACGGCATTCCGGCGCAACCGAAGTGAGCCTCGAACTCGCCACCGCTCGCTCCGGAATAACGCTTCGCATTCACGACAATGGAGCCGGCTTTGATCGCGGCGGCCCCGGCTGGCGTCCCGGGATTGGGCTTGCGAGCATGGAAGAACGGGCGCGTTTGCTCGGGGGCTCCTTCGAAGTGCGATCGAGACCCGCCGGCGGAACTCTTATCGAAGTGACCCTTCCCCTAGGTTCAACAGATGAACAAACCGCGAATTCTCCTCGCTGATGATCATAAGATCGTGCTCGAAGGCCTCCGCGGCCTGCTGTCGGCCGAATTCGAGCTCGTGGGAGCAGTCTCGAACGGCCGCGAGATGATCGACGCCTGCCGCCGTCTCCAACCCGACGTGGTCGTGGCCGACGTGTCCATGCCGCTCCTCAACGGCATCGACGCCGCGCGGCTCCTGCGAGATGATGGATGTAGGAGTAAGATCGTGTTCCTTACCATGCATCCTGACTTGAGCTATGCCTCCCGCGCCCTCGACGCGGGGGCGTCAGGCTATGTGCTCAAACACGCGGCTTCGGATGAACTCGTGGCGGCAATCCATGAAGCGATGGCCGGAAGAACTTATCTTTCCCCCGCTCTGCGGACACCCGCCGCCTTCGATTTGCTTGCCCGCCAAAAACCTCAGACCCGGGAGACTCTCCAACTCACCCACCGCCAGATCGAGGTGCTGCAGTTGCTCGCCGAAGGCCGCTCCGCCAAGGAGATCGGCGCGATCCTCAATATCTCTCCCCGCACCGTCGAGTTTCATAAGTACAAGATGATGGACGATCTCGGAATGCATTCCTCCGCCGAACTGGTGCAGTATGCGATCCGCCATGGGCTGGTTTCCGTATGAACCCGCGAAAGCTTATCTCTTTCTTCCTTCCCGGCTCCGTTCTGGCTCTGCTGCTGTTGGGGTCCTCCATGGCGGTCGCGGGGGATCAACTCGAAACGCCGAAGCTCGAAGCGCTGGCCCTCAACGCGCGCACGCCGGAGCAGCACGCGGCCGTCTCCCGCCGGTTCCGGCTTCGGGCGGAGGCATTGGACGCCGCCGCCGCCACTCATGAAGCCAACGTGAGAACTCTCACCAGGTCGGCGGGAGCGATGGTCCGGAAATGGCCGGGTATGGCCACGGGCGCGTTGCGGACAGAGCGCCGGAAAGCCTTGGAAGCTCGCCGCGCCGCCGCCGAATGCCGGCGCTTGTCGCGGGAACATCTTCAACTCAGCGTCGAAGCCCTCGGCCGCGGCAGGTAGCCGCTTCAGGACTCCCCTCTCTTGTGGAAAACTATGATAAGGGGCAGAACATGATTCAAATGAAACCACTTTCCCTTCTCGCTCTCTCCTTATTTCTCGCCGCCTCCCTCGGCGCGCGCAGCAACCAGTCAACTGACTCCGGAACCAAGATTAAGAAAGGTGCCGCCGACATCGGATCCGGCGTGAAAGAAGGCGTGACCGGAGTCGCCGGTAAACTCGCGGGAGGAGCCAAACACGCCGCCACCAAAGTCAAGGACGGCACGGTGAACGCCGCTGGCGAGACCAGTGACGCGACCAGGGACGCTGCCGCCAAAACAAAAGAAGGAACCGTCAGCGCCGCCGGCAAAACCAGCGGCGCGGCCAAAGGTGCGGCCGTCAAAGTGAAAAGCGGAGCCGTCAATGCCGCCGGCAAGACCAGCGATGCCACCGTCGACACCGCCGGCAAAGTGGCCGGTACCACCAGGGAGGGCGCGCACCGTGTCGTCAAGAGTTCCAAGACAGTCGGGAAGGGCGTTAAGGAAGGAGCCCGGGAGCTTACCCGTAAGAACTGACGAACGGTTCCTCCGGATCCTCGATTCCGCCCTCGAAGAGGCGCGGCGGCGCGCTCGGGAACACCTGCGCTGCCAGGCCGCATGCTTTGGATGCTGCATCGGCCCGTTCCCGATCACCCTGCTCGACGCGGAGCGGTTGCGCGAGGGACTCCGTCTCCTGGACATCGCGAAGGCTACGGCCATACGAAGGCGCGCCATCGAATCTGCCGCCTTGCTTCGGCAACTCGGCTACCCCGGCGATGCTTCAAGCGGCCTGCTCACGGAAAACCTCGCGGACGAGGTCCTCTTCGAGCCGCGGTTTCAAACCCTGCCCTGCCCCGCGCTCGATCTCGAATCGGGGCGCTGCGAGCTTTACGCTTACCGCCCCTCGGCTTGCCGCACCTATGGACCCGCCGTCCGTCTCGACGGCGCGGAACTTCCACACTGCCCGCTCAACTACACGGACGCCACCCCTGAGCAGATCGAAGAGTTCCGCGTGGATATTGATACCAGGGAGAGCGGAGAGGCCGTCTTCGCGGAATTCATCGGCCGGGGCGGTAGTCCGGGGCGGACCGTGATCGCCTTCGCGCTTAAGGAACCTCTCGACCCTGTCTCCATATGAAGAGAGGCGGCGCCGCGGCGCCGCCTCCGTCACACCGATTGTTGTCTGCTTCAGAACAACAGTTTCAAACCGAACTGCATCCGCCGCATCGGATTCCTTATGCTGCGGATTTCGCCGTTACGCGGTCCGTCCGGCGTAATCTGGTTCGCGTTCGAGAAGCTGATTCCGCCCGGGTTGTTGAACCACGGCGTGTTCGTGGCGTTGAACGCCTCCCACCGGAACTGCAGTTTGAACCTCTCCGACAGCGCAAAGTTCTTGTACATCGAGAAATCGATGCGCCGCTCGCCAGGTCCGCGCAGACTGCCCACCCCGTTGCTGCCCAGGTGGCACAGGTCAGGCCGCGAGTTGATCTGGCACGTCACCCGCTGGAATGCCTGTGGGTTGTACCACAACTTCCGCGTCGGATTGTCCAGCTTCGGATCGCTGATCACATCCGGACGCACCGCCCCGTTGGGTAGCGCCAAATCCCCCGCACCCTGCGTGATCGTGAACGGAAAACCCGAGGCCACGCTCAGAATACCGTTGAACTGCCATCCGCCGATGACCCACCGCGATGCGTTCCTGATGTTCTGCCCCGGCAGTTCGTACACCCAGTTCGCCGACAGCCGGTGCGTCTGGTCGAACGAGAACACCCCCCTCGATCCGCGCCGGTCGCGGGGATTCTGGAGCGATGCTCCTTCCTGTCCGCCGTTCTCACCGTCTCCATGCGACTTGCTGTACGTGTACGACACGCCGAAGGTCAGCCCCTTCGAGGCCCTCTTGTTCAGCGTCGTCTGCAGCCCGTGATAGAACGATTCGCCAAACGAATCGATGTACCGGATGCGCCCCGTCGCCTGTATCCCCAGGTTCGGGGTGGCGGGGTCATGGAACGACGGATACGGCCGGTTCGATTGCAGGAATGTCTGCGCCGGGCGTACGGGATCGTTCCAGTTGATCACGCTATTCCCCACATTGGCGCCCTTGCTGCCGGCATAGCCCACCGAGAGCACCATGTTGGACGGCAGTTCGCGCTGTACGTCGAAGCTCCACTTCCATACCTGCCCGTCCTTGTAGTCCGGCGGCAGGTAGACCACGTCGATCGGACGGATCACCCGGCTGCCTCCACCCTGCGTGAGAAATGGATCGCTCAGCGTCAACACGTTCGAACCAGGCACGTACGTCTGTGTCGAAACATTGAAGTTCTGCCCGTTCGAGCCAAGCACGGGCACCGTCTGCGCCACTCGCATCGACGTCAGATACACCTGGCTGCCCGCCTTCGGCGGCATCAGGTTGAAAATCGTGTACGTGTTCTGGTGCTGCAGGTTGTCGAACCACCCCGCCCCCGTGCGGATCACCCACTTGTCCGTCGGACGGAAAGCGATTCCCACGCGCGGCATCAGGAAGCGAAAACGCTGCTGCCGCGCCAGTTTCAAAGCCCCCGCCTCTCCCAGCGCGCCCGGAAACACCGACGGGATAATCGCGCCGTCAGGCGTCTTGTATCCGCCTCCGCGTCCGATATCCGCCCCCAACCCCGGAATGTCGAAAGTCCGTTGCAGACCGTGCGAATCGATCGGCCAGCCGTTGTAGTCATACCGCAATCCCAGGTTCACCGTCAGCCGGGAACTCACCTTCCAGTCGTCGTTGATGTAAGCTCCCGCCCGGTTGGCGTGCGGAAACGTCAGCGGTATCCCCTCGGGCGTCTGCGTCGAGTTCGGCCGCCCCAGCAGGAACGACGCCAGCGAGTAGCCCGCCTGCGCCCCCGAGAACCCTAACAACCCCTCTTCCAGGTTCGCCGCCCCGCGCTCGATCCACAGCCCGTAATACTCCGCTCCCATCTTCAGGTTGTGCTTCCCCTTGAAGATCGAAAAGTGGTCGCCGAACTGGTACGTCTTCATGTTGTCGTAGCCGTTCCCGTTCGTCAGTTCCTGCAACGTGAACGGCAGTCCCGTGAACTGCGGTATGCCATGCTCGCGCGCCGTCAGTTTCCGGTTCCCGTCCGACGGAATCCGGAACAGTCCGACACCCAGCGAGTCCATGTCGAAGCTCGTGTTGTCCGTGCGCGGATTCGACGTCAGGTCGTTGGTGATGTTGAATCCGAACCGCGCCTCGTTGATCATCGTCGCGCTGAACGTGTGTATCCACTGCGTCGCCAGGTTCGTGATCCACGAGTGCCGGAACACCGGCAGGTTCGGGTTGATGTTATTGCTGGTAAGGTTTGAACGATCCCACGCCAGCCGCCCGAACACCCTGTCGCGCTCGCTGAAGTTGTGATCCACCCGCGCAAAGTAGGTGTTCACGTTCGTGGGCTGCGGCACCGCCGCCCGCGCCGTGAAGTCAAGCGGATCCTCCTGCACAAACTGCGCCTTCGGCACATACAGGTTCAACACATTCAACGACCCCGGAAACAGCCGCGACTTCGGAATCACGTTGTTCGCAAACGGCTGCCCCGTGTCCGGGTCCCAAATCAGCGTCGGAGCCACGAACCTCCCGTTCGCCGTGTACCCGTTCTGCAGCCTGCTGAAGTCGCCTTCCCGGAACGGGTCGATCGGCCAGTTCACCGTCGATACCACCCCTTCCCTCGTCCGCCGCGCCTCGTAGTTGAACGCCCAGAACGTCTTGTTCTTCCCGTTGTACAGCTTCGGTATCAGCACCGGCCCGCTCAACACGAAACCAAACTGATTCTGCCGCAGCGTGTTCTTCTTCAGCCGCGTCGTCCCAGGAGCCAGTTCGAAGTTCAGAAAGTAGTTCTCCGCGTCCAGCTTATCGTTGCGCAGAAAGTCGAAAAACGCCCCGTGGATCGCGTTCGTCCCCGACTTCATCGTCACCGAAACGACCGCGCCCCCGCCCCATCCGTTCTCCGCGTTGTAGGCGTTGGTTTGTATCTTGAACTCTTCTATCGCCTCGATCGACGGAACAAAGTCCATCGTGTGCACCCGCGGATCTTTCGCGTCCACGCCGTCGAGCGATGCCACCTGGTTGGTCTCCCGCTGCCCGTTGGCAATCACCGCGAATCCTTGACCCGGTATCGGAAACCCACCCGACCCGTCGCCGGTTCCCGTGCGGATTCCATACTGCACGCCCGGAACCAGCACCGCCAGCCCTTGCATGTTGCGCCCGTTCAGCGGCAACTCCACGATGCGCCGGTTCTCGATCACCGCGCCCACGGTGGCGTTCTCCGTCTGCAGGGCGACGCCGCTGGCCACCACTTCAATGGACTCGGACAGGCTTCCCACCGTGAGCTTGAAGTCCTGCCGGACCTGCGCGGCGGTCTCCACGCGGATGTTGCGGACGCTCTCCGTCTTGAAGCCCGTAACCTCGCACTTGACCGTATAATC
The DNA here is from genome assembly GCA_019187195.1 of Bryobacteraceae bacterium. GTDB lineage: Bacteria > Acidobacteriota > Terriglobia > Bryobacterales > Bryobacteraceae > CADEFT01. The sequence goes on along the minus strand of JABAQT010000083.1, from coordinate 42,205 downwards.
CCCGACGGGGACGAGCGGGAAAGTGTAGTTTCCGCTGTCGTTTGTTGTTGTTGACTGGGATACGTTCGTACCCTGGTTGGTTGCTGTAACTTTCGCGCCCGCGATGCTGGCGCCGGTGGTATCGGTCACAATACCTTGGATTGTCTGCGTAGTCGACTGCCCAAATAGGCAGACGGCTGACAGCAACAGAGCGGACAGAGTGACACAAGATCGATAATTCATCAATTTCTAACCCCAAGGATCTTAGATTCAGAAACAGGATTGTAAGAACTTTAGAAGAATGACAGTGAAATGTCAAGATGAATCGCGAAAACGATAACCCGCTAATGATATGCGTTTAAAGCTGTTTCCAGTTAGTCAGATATGACGCCGAAAGAAGGGTGCGGGGAATGACATGTGATGTGAGAGTAAAATTGAGTAACGATTATGAGTAATATATGTTGTCACAAACCGGTTAGTCGCATCGGCGGTCGCCGCCAAGTCTCCCGAATGCGCCAGCCGTGCCCGGCCACGCTAAACCGGAATCGCATCGGCCAGGGCGATCGCCAAATGCCGGAAGCTTGCCGTTTTCACGGCAAGGTCTTTCCCGCTCCCCGCTTCCGCTGCCGTCTCGTCCACTCTTCAACTGCCGTCATGGCCCGGTTGGACCGAAGAGCCTGGGGTGCGCGCCAAGCCACGCACACACAAAAAAAGGCGGCGCCGGAGCGCCGCCTTTTTTGCACGGATTGTTGTCTGCTTCAGAACAACAGTTTCAAACCGAACTGCATCCGCCGCATCGGATTCCTTATGCTGCGGATTTCGCCGTCACGGGTCCCGTTGGGCGTAATCTGATTCGCGTTCGAGAAGCTGATTCCGCCCGGGTTGTTGAACCACGGCGTGTTCGTGGCGTTGAACGCCTCCCACCGGAACTGCAGCTTGAACCTCTCCGACAGCGCAAAGTTCTTGTACATCGAGAAATCGATGCGCCGCTCGCCAGGTCCGCGCAGACTGCCCACCCCGTTGCTGCCCAGGTGGCACAGGTCAGGCCGCGAGTTGATCTGGCACGTCACCCGCTGGAATGCCTGTGGGTTGTACCACAACTTCCGCGTCGGATTGTCCAGCTTCGGATCGCTGATCACATCCGGACGCACCGCCCCGTTGGGTAGCGCCAAATCCCCCGCACCCTGCGTGATCGTGAACGGAAAACCCGAGGCCACGCTCAGAATACCGTTGAACTGCCATCCGCCGATGACCCACCGCGATGCGTTCCTGATGTTCTGCCCCGGCAGTTCGTACACCCAGTTCGCCGACAGCCGGTGCGTCTGGTCGAACGAGAACACCCCCCTCGATCCGCGCCGGTCGCGGGGATTCTGGAGCGATGCTCCTTCCTGTCCGCCGTTCTCACCGTCTCCATGCGACTTGCTGTACGTGTACGACACGCCGAAGGTCAGCCCCTTCGAGGCCCTCTTGTTCAGCGTCGTCTGCAGCCCGTGATAGAACGATTCGCCAAACGAATCGATGTACCGGATGCGCCCCGTCGCCTGTATCCCCAGGTTCGGGGTGGCGGGGTCATGGAACGACGGATACGGCCGGTTCGATTGCAGGAATGTCTGCGCCGGGCGTACGGGATCGTTCCAGTTGATCACGCTATTCCCCACATTGGCGCCCTTGCTGCCGGCATAGCCCACCGAGAGCACCATGTTGGACGGCAGTTCGCGCTGTACGTCGAAGCTCCACTTCCATACCTGCCCGTCCTTGTAGTCCGGCGGCAGGTAGACCACGTCGATCGGACGGATCACCCGGCTGCCTCCACCCTGCGTGAGAAATGGATCGCTCAGCGTCAACACGTTCGAACCAGGCACGTACGTCTGTGTCGAAACATTGAAGTTCTGCCCGTTCGAGCCAAGCACGGGCACCGTCTGCGCCACTCGCATCGACGTCAGATACACCTGGCTGCCCGCCTTCGGCGGCATCAGGTTGAAAATCGTGTACGTGTTCTGGTGCTGCAGGTTGTCGAACCACCCCGCCCCCGTGCGGATCACCCACTTGTCCGTCGGACGGAAAGCGATTCCCACGCGCGGCATCAGGAAGCGAAAACGCTGCTGCCGCGCCAGTTTCAAAGCCCCCGCCTCTCCCAGCGCGCCCGGAAACACCGACGGGATAATCGCGCCGTCAGGCGTCTTGTATCCGCCTCCGCGTCCGATATCCGCCCCCAACCCCGGAATGTCGAAAGTCCGTTGCAGACCGTGCGAATCGATCGGCCAGCCGTTGTAGTCATACCGCAATCCCAGGTTCACCGTCAGCCGGGAACTCACCTTCCAGTCGTCGTTGATGTAAGCTCCCGCCCGGTTGGCGTGCGGAAACGTCAGCGGTATCCCCTCGGGCGTCTGCGTCGAGTTCGGCCGCCCCAGCAGGAACGACGCCAGCGAGTAGCCCGCCTGCGCCCCCGAGAACCCTAACAACCCCTCTTCCAGGTTCGCCGCCCCGCGCTCGATCCACAGCCCGTAATACTCCGCTCCCATCTTCAGGTTGTGCTTCCCCTTGAAGATCGAAAAGTGGTCGCCGAACTGGTACGTCTTCATGTTGTCGTAGCCGTTCCCGTTCGTCAGTTCCTGCAACGTGAACGGCAGTCCCGTGAACTGCGGTATGCCATGCTCGCGCGCCGTCAGTTTCCGGTTCCCGTCCGACGGAATCCGGAACAGTCCGACACCCAGCGAGTCCATGTCGAAGCTCGTGTTGTCCGTGCGCGGATTCGACGTCAGGTCGTTGGTGATGTTGAATCCGAACCGCGCCTCGTTGATCATCGTCGCGCTGAACGTGTGTATCCACTGCGTCGCCAGGTTCGTGATCCACGAGTGCCGGAACACCGGCAGGTTCGGGTTGATGTTATTGCTGGTAAGGTTTGAACGATCCCACGCCAGCCGCCCGAACACCCTGTCGCGCTCGCTGAAGTTGTGATCCACCCGCGCAAAGTAGGTGTTCACGTTCGTGGGCTGCGGCACCGCCGCCCGCGCCGTGAAGTCAAGCGGATCCTCCTGCACAAACTGCGCCTTCGGCACATACAGGTTCAACACATTCAACGACCCCGGAAACAGCCGCGACTTCGGAATCACGTTGTTCGCAAACGGCTGCCCCGTGTCCGGGTCCCAAATCAGCGTCGGAGCCACGAACCTCCCGTTCGCCGTGTACCCGTTCTGCAGCCTGCTGAAGTCGCCTTCCCGGAACGGGTCGATCGGCCAGTTCACCGTCGATACCACCCCTTCCCTCGTCCGCCGCGCCTCGTAGTTGAACGCCCAGAACGTCTTGTTCTTCCCGTTGTACAGCTTCGGTATCAGCACCGGCCCGCTCAACACGAAACCAAACTGATTCTGCCGCAGCGTGTTCTTCTTCAGCCGCGTCGTCCCAGGAGCCAGTTCGAAGTTCAGAAAGTAGTTCTCCGCGTCCAGCTTATCGTTGCGCAGAAAGTCGAAAAACGCCCCGTGGATCGCGTTCGTCCCCGACTTCATCGTCACCGAAACGACCGCGCCCCCGCCCCATCCGTTCTCCGCGTTGTAGGCGTTGGTTTGTATCTTGAACTCTTCTATCGCCTCGATCGACGGAACAAAGTCCATCGTGTGCACCCGCGGATCTTTCGCGTCCACGCCGTCGAGCGATGCCACCTGGTTGGTCTCCCGCTGCCCGTTGGCAATCACCGCGAATCCTTGACCCGGTATCGGAAACCCACCCGACCCGTCGCCGGTTCCCGTGCGGATTCCATACTGCACGCCCGGAACCAGCACCGCCAGCCCTTGCATGTTGCGCCCGTTCAGCGGCAACTCCACGATGCGCCGGTTCTCGATCACCGCGCCCACGGTGGCGTTCTCCGTCTGCAGGGCGACGCCGCTGGCCACCACTTCAATGGACTCGGACAGGCTTCCCACCGTGAGCTTGAAGTCCTGCCGGACCTGCGCGGCGGTCTCCACGCGGATGTTGCGGACGCTCTCCGTCTTGAAGCCCGTAACCTCGCACTTGACTGTATAATCCCCGACGGGGACGAGCGGGAAAGTGTAGTTTCCGCTCTCGTTTGTTGTAGTTGACTGGGATACGTTCGTACCCTGGTTGGTTGCTGTAACTTTCGCGCCCGCGATGCTGGCGCCGGTGGTATCGGTCACAATGCCTTGGATTGTCTGCGTCGTCGACTGCCCAAATAGGCAGACGGCTGACAGCAAGAACAGCAGCAGCGAGCTTACCTTTAATCGATTGATCATCTGTCTAACCCCTATGGAGCTGAGAATTCTAGAAAAACAGGATTTCAAGAACTTTAGATTAAAGATATCCGAAAGTCAAGTGGCGATGATGTAGCGATAACGTTAATTCACCCCACCCCCTCTACTCCCTTACCCCCTCCTTCTCGCCTCCTCTACCACCCCTCCATCCATCAAATCAACGTGTTAGCTTCATTCCACCCGCCGGCGCCGTCGAGTTCGGATTCCTACCTCCCGTTCAGAATCCTGGATGGAATACGATCCCCCCTCGAATTTTGCCCCCCCCTCATACCTGACAAACTCGTCCATGCTTGCTGCTACCATGAAGATTGCATCCTCACCCGGTCACCGGGCATCCACATTCTGGAGATTCTAAAATCAAGGAGATATCTTTCATGCCATTCACGCTACCTGCTCTGCCTTATGCCCTCGACGCCCTGGAACCTCACATCGATAAGTTGACCATGGAGATCCACCACAGCAAACACCATGCCGCCTACGTCACGAATCTCAACAAAGCCCTCGAATCCGCTCCCCAACTTGCCGGCAAGACGCTTGATGAGTTGCTCGCTAACAACGCGGCGGCCGTTCCGGAAGCCATCCGCACCGCCGTCCGCAACAACGGCGGAGGCCATTGGAACCACTCGCTCTTCTGGACGCTGATGGGCCCCGGAGGCGGCGCCCCGCTGGGGAACTTTGCCGCCGCCGTCAACAGCTCCTTCGGAAGTTTTGATGCCTTCAAACAGAAATTTGCCGCCGCGGGAGCCAGCCGCTTCGGCTCCGGTTGGGCCTGGGTGATCAAGGAAGGCGCTTCGCTGTCGATTACTTCAACCCCGAACCAGGACACCCCTCTCATGGAAGGCAAGGCCGCCGTATTGGGCCTCGACGTATGGGAGCACGCCTACTATCTGAAGTATCAAAACCGCCGCCCGGATTACATCGCCGCCTGGTGGAACGTGGTCAATTGGAAGGCCGTCGAGGACCGCTTCAACTCCCTGTAAGCTTCCTCCTTAACCTGAAAGGGCGGCCCCAGCGCCGCCCTCAAACCACCACGATTTTCGAGTACCATGGCAGAAGCCCGGAATCGCAACACGAGAGGATGATCCATGCCCAACGCATATCTCATCGCTTCCGAATACCGGGGCGGCCCCAGCCCGGGGGACGACCCTGCCATCTCCATCAACGAAAATACCAGCCTGTTACAGGCCGTCGGCGCTCTGGTGACAAAGCTCAACCGCATGCATCTGAACCCCGGCTCGGTTGATAAGCTGTGCATCGTCGCCGACAACAAGAAGGGCCACATCCACATCGGCAACGGATTGACGGTTTCCAATGCCAAAGTGCTGGCGCCGCTCGCTCCGTTCCTCGTCCCGGGACGCGACCGCGTGGGAGCCGAACTGTCCGGCTTCAAGATCAACAACGATGTGGCGAATCGCGACCTCATGAAAGCGATAGCCGCCACGCTTCAGGTGAGTGTCGCCGCGGATGGCGAATCCGCTCATCCGAAAAAATCCTGATCCGACCCCCGCGACATCTCAGAGATGGTGGTCCGTGCGCTCTCCCCTGGGGCGGTTCTTGAACTCTCGCGCGAAGCGTACGAAATTGTTCACCACCGCCTCGAAGATGATCTTGCCCTTCTCCGCCGTGGCGAGCGTCGGGTCGCCGTTGATGCCGGATTTCGAGAACCGCGTCCAGTAGTCCATCATCTTGATGGGACCCGGATCGGTCAGATCCTGCCAGATGAATTCTGATTGCGGCACACCCTGCTCCTTTCTCGCCTTGTCCATCTGCACGCGGCGCGCGTCCAGGTGGAGGTAGACCGACGTCTCCAGTTCACACGCGTGAGACATGCCCCCGCGCCCGGATTCGCGCACCTTGCGGATCTCCGTGAGAGCGAGCGAAGGCCATAGAAACGGCGCGCACAGCGCTTCCGTCTCGAGGATCGTGCGCCGCGCGGCCAGCTCCAGAATCGGCATGTTCGAGCCGTGCCCGTCGGCGATCAGGATGCGCCGGAATCCATGATGCGCCACGCTCTTTGTGACATCGAGCACGAAGTGGAGCAGGTGCTCCATGTGAATGTCGATCGTCCCCGGAAAGTCCATGTGGTGCGTTTCAAATCCGTAAGGGATGATCGGCATCAGCAGGATATCGCCGCTGGCGCGCTTGGCCGCCTCCAGGCAGATCTCCCAGATCAGAAAGTTGTCCACATCGAGCGGCAGATGAGGTCCGTGGTCTTCCACCGAGCCGATGGGAAGAACCACAACCGGCCCGCTCCTGGCCGCTTCCTTCAATTCAACCCAGGTGTGATGTTGGTAGAGATAAGGTGTCTTTTCCATGATTCTTCCTTTTACGTGATCGCGGGCTTGCGCGGGTCTATGATTAGCCACAGCATCGCTCCGGCCAGGTACAGCGACGTAGTCACCCAGAAGACCGCGTTGAATGAGCCGAAAACGTCCGCCAACCCCGCCGATACCACCGGCGCGAGCATGCCCGAAATGCTCGAGGCGAGGTTCAGCCAGCCTCCGGCCGTTCCCCCGAACCTGCCGCCCAGGTCCGTGCAGGTGGCCCACAGAACGGGAAGGCTCATGTCATGGGTCCCGGAAGCGAAGGCAAGGCACGCCACCGCCAACTCGGGAGAGCGCGCCTGGACGGCCGCGAAAAATCCCGCCGCCCCCAACAGAAACCCGCCCGCTCCCACTATCCTCCTGCCCCACAACAGACTGCCGGTGCGGCGCGTAATCGAGTCCGATACGAATCCGCCAAGCGCGCATCCCGCCGCGCCCGCCAGGAGCGGCAACGCCGTATAAAAGCCCGACCGCGCCAGCGTCAGCCCGTGTTCGCGCGTCAGGTAAGTGGGCAGCCAGGTGACGAAAAACTGAAACCCAAACCCCGAAGCAAGATAGGTTGCGCACAGAATCAGCAGATCGCGATTGAACAGCAGTTTCTTCCACGGCAGAGCCTGCGTCTTGAGCGGAGCCGGAGCCGCGCCCACGCGAATCACCTCCAGTTCCCGCTTGCTGACTCGAGGATGGTCGCCGGGATCGTCCCGGTACCAGACCGCGCACACCGCCACCCATATCAGACCGATCGCTCCGAAAAGAACAAACGCGCCGCGCCACCCCATCCAGCCGATCGCAAGCACCGCCAGCGCGGGCGATACCGCGCCGCCAAGCCGCGCTCCCGTCCACATCATCCCATTGGCGAAGCCCCGCTCGTAGGCCGGAAACCACCGCGACAGCGCCCTCGAAAGCGTGGGGAATGCCCCCGATTCCGCCGCCCCAAAAAGAAACCGCACCGCCAGCAGGCTCCCGTACCCTCGCGCCGCGCCTGTCAGAATCGTGAATACCGACCACCCCCCGACGATGCGCGTCAGCGTGCGCCGCTGCCCCCACCGGTCCCCCAGCCACGACGACGGCATCTCGAAGATGCCGTAAGCGACATAGAAGGCCGTGAACACCCAGCCCATTTCGTACTGCGACAGTTTGAGATCCGCCTGCATCAGCGGCGCGGCGACGGCGATGCACACCCGGTCCAGGTAGGTGATGAACGCGCCGAAAACGGCGAACAGCAACACCCAATGACGGACAGAGGCCATGGGAGCTATGGTATCGCGGGTGGGGGCTCGGCCCGCTTTCATCGCTGCCCGCTTTCATCGCTGATAGAATGAAAGGTTTTGTTGCAACCATCCGAGATCGGAGCCTAAAGAGTGAACTTCCTTCTGCGTGCTTTCAGCTTCCTGTTCCACCTGCCGCTGACTCTGTTCTTCCTCGGCCTGGGGTCGTTCGCGTTGCTTGAAGGGGCTTATGATCTCAATCTGCCCTTGCCATGGAGCGGTCCCAGTCTGACTTTCTGGATCTTCGGACTGAGCCTCGCCGGATTGATCTCGATCTACCTCGCGTTGCGCAAAAAGGCGCGCTTCCTGTTTGTCCTGTACGCGCTAACCGTGCTTGGATTAGCCATCTACTGGGTGTTCTTCTCCACTTACCGCTTCGACGGAGCCGCCGCGTTCCGCTGCGCGCTCGCCTTCGTGGCCGCGGCTTTGGTGGCGGCGCTCGGAGCCATCTCCCACGCCCGCCACTCCGCCTAGTCGCCTTCACATCGAAGCGGGCCTCATTGGCACTTCTGAATTGACCGGCTCGCGCTCGGACCCGCCGAATTGCGAATAATCGCGGTCCCCTGCCCGAGGTTCTGCGCGTTCCCCTGTGTCAGCCGGTAAGGAGCCCTGATGCGGAACGTTCCTCCCGTGCGCACCGAGATGTCGCTCGAGAAATATTCATTGGAACTCCCCTTCAGATCCACCTTGTAAGTGTTCGAGCCGAAAGTCACCTCGCCCGTCGTGAGATCCCGCGTCGTCGAGTAGCCCGACACATCGAGATCGAATCCACCCTCATTGGGCGCGTAGCAAACGTTCGTAAGCACCGGAACCGACCGGTTCACCCGGGTCACCGCCGCCGCCTGGCGCGTGAAGTCAACGCCCGCCGCCTGGAACCTCGACGCGCTCACCGTAATCGTGCTGGCCACGGTCCCCGTTGCGCTCAACTGCAGTGGGACCGAGCGCGTCCCGGCCGCGATCGTGAACGGCATGGTCATTTGGCCATTGCTGAAGTGTACGGCCGGATCGGCACGGTTCACCTCGGCCGTCGCATTCTCCGTATTGGGAGCCACTGCCAGCGTCGCTTCGCCGCTGAGCGCCAGCGGATACGCGGAACCCAGTTCGATCGCGAAGCTCGGACCCGCCGACGCCGGCTGCAGCGTCTCCGGCAGACCCGTGATCTTGATCTCCGGCAGATCCGGCAGGTCCACCACCAGCGCGCAGAGGAGGGAACTCGTCTGCCCCCGCCGGTCGCGAACCGTCAGTTCCACGGGAAAGACTCCCGCCTCGCCCGGCTTGCCCGCGAAAACGCCGTTCGGCAGCAACCGGATGCCCCGCGGCGGATCTCCCCGCAGCGAGAACGTGTACGGCTCCGCTCCTCCCGCCGCGCTGAGCCGGAAAGAATACTCCACGCCCATTGCCGCCGCCGGCAACGGACAACCGGAAGTCAGCCGCAGTGTCTGCGGCGCAACGGAAAGTTCACAACTCCGCGTGACATAGACTCCCGTCACATCCGTTGCTCGCAATGAAACGCGATAGCTGCCCGCTTTGTCGAGCGTGCCGCTGAGAAAGCCGTCCGGAGACAGCCGAAGCCCCGCCGGAAGCGGAGACGTCGTGTTCCAGTAATACGGCTCGTTCCCGCCGCTGGCAAACATGCGCTGCGAGTAGGGCTCGCCCGCGTAAGCGTTCGGCAATGGGCAGGAAGTGATCCCTCGTTCAGGCTGCAGCACACTCAGACTGCACGGTATGGCCGCCGCATGACCCTGACGGTCGTTCACCCTCAGCCGGAACTGCCGGTTTCCCCCGGCAAGCGCCACGCCCGACAGAGTGCCGTCCTGGCTCAGGCGCAGCCCGGCCGGCAGGCTCCCGCTCACTGACCACGCGTAAGGACCTTTCCCCCCTTCCGCGCTCAGTTTCTGCGAATAGTTGTGTCCCGCCGTCGCGGCTGGAAGTGGACAGGCGTTGGTGATCGAGATCTCCGGAAACTCAATCGGTACGCCACACGCCAGTTGCGCCGTGTTCCCCCGGCTGTCGTCAACCTGCACCGTGAACGGCCACCAGTTGGGAACCTGTGGAATCCCGTTGAGACGGCCCTCCTCCGTCAGCGACAGCCCGGTCGGAAGACCCCCTATGGCCGACCAGCGGTAGGGAGGAAAACCGCCCCTCGCCGAAAACTTGTACTCATAGGGCACGCCCCCTGTTCCTCGCGGCAGCGGACACAGCCCGCGCACGCCGAGTTCGGAAGGAACCACCGTAAGCTGGAATCTCTTGACGGCGGGTATGGCGCGGTCCGCCCCTTCACTGGACGCGATGACCTGAAACTGGTAGTTGCCCGGAATGCCCGGAATGCCCGAAAGCGTTCCGTTCGGATTCAGCGCCAGGCCCGGAACACCGTACGACCGGTGGAAATCGAAGCGGATCGGATTCGTCGAACCTTCCGCGTCGAGCCTCGCCGTATACCGCATGCCTGCCCCCGTCGAGGGCAGCGCCGTATTCGTCGTGATCGAGATCGCCGGCGGGTCCACCGTCAGCATACACCGGCGCGAAACTGTCACATCTCCGTCTTCATCCGTGGCCGACACATTCACCGTAAAGGCGTACTGCCCCGGCGATGGTGGAGTGCCGCTCAAATTCCCCGCCCCGCTCATGGTCAGACTCGGCAGCGCCGCGTCCGGATCGGCCGTAACCGACCAGCGGTAGGGCGGCTTGCTGCCGATCGCCGCGAACTGGAACGAGTAGGCGCGCCCCGCCGAAGCGTTCGGAATCGGGCATCCGGTCGTAATGCTCAGCGCCGGAATCACCGTCCCGCCGCGGGCGCGGTAAACCCACCGGCCGTTCCTCACCGCGGTGGACGATCCGGGTGTGTGGCCATAGGCCAGGCTGTTCGGCCCGTTGTCCAGAAATGCCCCCGGCACGAGTGAGCCGGGAATCTGATACGAAGTGCCCGGCTGTCCCGATCCATTCGACCAGCCCGCCGAAGCCGACACGTTGCCGAACCCGTTCACGCCGCCGCTCGCGTCTCCGGTCTCCCATAATATGCGTTCATAGTTGAATTCGATATCGAAGTTGCCGTCTCCCGTGTCCGGCCGCTCGATCAGCACCACCTGGAAACGGTTCAGCTTGTCATCGTGGCTCGCGTAATAGCCGACATTCACATAGTTGGCGGCGAATGCCTTTTGCTTGTTGATCGTATCGCGGCCATACGTCACCAGGTTCGATCCCGGCCCCCGCGTATCCACATCGGCGAAAAACGGCGCGATGATCTCGCGGTTCACTCCGTTCAGCCCGAAAGGAGTGTACGTGGGCAGCGGAGCGTCGAATGTCAGGTTCCCGTTGTTGTTCACAAACACGGCCGTCCGCAATCTGCCGAAGAAGTTCAGCGTCCAGCCAAGCGATTCGAGCGGAGCCGAACCGTCATCGTTGCGCGGAATCGATTTCTCGTAAAACCCCGGATTCGTGCGGATCTGCGCCGCCGCCGGTTGCGGCAGTCCGGCCGTCAATAGAGCGAGCAATACGTGGCGGAGTCTCATTGGTTGTCCCCCTTGAGAACGGCGGTGAGACGGGGAGCCGCCCCGTCTCCGTCCGCCAGCCAGATTCCGGCGGATGCGTCACGGTTCAGTTGGAAGACGGCATTGCCCTCCGCGCGCCACACCCCCTCCGCGCCGGAGCCCGTCAGATCCAGGCGCGCCGTCGCATGACTCTCCCGGTCGACAAACAGCAGCGCGTTGTCCTCCAGCAGGATCGCCGCTGTCCGCTCATCGGCGGACAGCGCAAATGCGAGCGGCTTCACAATTCCCTCGGCGGCCTCTTCTTCCGGTTCCCCTTGCGCCTTGCGCAACAGCAACAACCGGCCTCCCTCGAGAACCAGCAGGTCCTGGCTGTGACGCAGGAACGTCATCGCCCGGAATCCCGTCCCCAGCGCCTCGGCCCCATCCTCACTCAGACGCCACAACTCCCCCCCCACCAGCCCGGCCGCCGCGTTGCCGTCATCGGATATGGCAAACTCCTTCCCCTCTCCCGTCAACTCGGCCGCGAAGGAATGTAGATGGTTCGGGTTGTCCGGCATCCCGCCGTATACCTCCAGCCGGCTGCCTGTATAAATGGCCGCCGTGCCGCCGGATGGACTGAAGAACACGCTCCCTAACGGCAGGTCCGCGGGCGAAGCCATCCCCGTCCCGCCGTCCAGCCGCACCAGCAGCATCTGTCCTTCCCGCACCCCCAACCCGTACCTCCGGTTCGGAGCAAGAGCGATCCAGTCGAGAGGAACGCCGATTTCGACCGCGCCCCCCAACAGCGCGGAGCCGGGTACCCCGTCAACTGTCCGCAGCGACTTCGCCTGCTCGTCGAATACGTAGCCGAGCGTGGGAGCCGATAGTTCCACCGAAGCGATCTGAGCTCCGGCCAGAATGGGAGCCGCAAAGATCCACAAGTACCGTTTCATGTCACCGTCCCTGGCAGTCGAGGCAGAATGAGCCTATGGAAGTTGCCACAGATGGTGAATCGGTAGAGAGGCTTGGAGAGTTTAGCGGGGGAATCGCTTAGCCGTCCTACAAGGCTTCCGTCCAGAGATAAGCAATCTCTCTTAGCTCCCGCTCGGCCTTACTCCTCTCCCCTCGCCTCACTCGCCCCAAAAATCGCCGTCGCCGCCTCACGCAGCCGCTCCGCCGTCCGCTCCACCTGCTCCATTGGGATCTGCGTCACCGTTCCCGACACCGAAAGCGCCGCCACGAATCCCTTCCCCGGCTGCACCACGGGAGCCGCCACGCACCGCACCGCCAGCTCTTCCTCCTCGTCATCCAAGGCGTAGCCTTGCTTCCTCACCCGCTCCATCTCGCGCCGTAATTGCCTCGGCGTCGTAATGGTGTTACGCGTATACCGGATGTACACCTGCTTCGCCAGCAGCCGCTCCGGAATTTCCGGCGGCCCGAACGCCAGAATCACTTTCCCCACGCCAGTGCAATGCAGATCCATGCGCCGGCCGATATATGTGTCGATCTTCAGCAGGCCCGGAGCCTCTACCTTCTGGATGTACACCCCCTGGTCCCCGTCCGGCACCGCCAGATGGGCCGGAAGGTGGAGCTGGTCCACCAGCACCCGCATATGAGGCAGCGCCACTTCCGACACCGACAGGTTCTTCATCATCCCTTGCCCCAGCGCGTAGGCCCGCAACCCCAGCGTGTACTTCAGGGATTCCGGCCTCCTCTGCACATAACCCATCCTCTCGAGCGTGACCATGATCACATGGGTCGAGCTCTTCGGAATTTCCAGCTTGCGGCTCACCTCGGAAATGTTCAGTCCCCGGCGGGAGTTGTCCAGACACTCGAGAATCAACAGCGCGCGTCCCACCGCGGAAGCCTGGGGCGTTTCTTTCATTAAAATACCTCCATCCGGTATTCTGAACATACCCGATCCTCCACCATAAATCTACCCGCGCCAACGATCACTTCGTCCAGAATCCTGAACTTCGTCTTGACCTATCCTCGCGCCAACCATACCCTGGATTGGCCCTCGCGGATACTCCGCGGCCATCGGTCTTTCCCGCGCGGCGGAGCGTATGCCGTTTCCGGGAAGCCCATGAGTGCTACGATTCTCGAAAGTAGCTTATAACGTTGGGGAGGTAATGGAATGGAATCCTTGAGCGGCGCCAGGCCGGATGAGAGTGGAGACAGCATACCGCGCTGGGACATCGAAGCCTGCCGGTTCGCCGAGCAGCACCTGTACACGGCGGTAGTGTCCGATTCGCTCGATCAACTCGGCGCCCGCCACCAGGCCATGCGCGAGTACTTGCGCCCCCTTCACGCCAACTGCAAGTTTGCCGGATGGGCGCGCACCATCTCCTGCTCCGATGTCTACCACTTCACGAGTGATCCCTACTCCGTCGAAATCGAAGCCGTCGACAGCCTCCTGCCCGGTGAGGTCGCCGTCGTCGGAACGCAAAAATCCCTGCGCAATGCTCCCTGGGGTGAACTCCTGTCCACCGCCGCCAGGGCCCGCCAGGCCAGGGGAGCGGTGGTCGACGGACTCGTGCGCGACGTGAAAAAAATCGAGGAACTCGGCTTCCCCGTTTTCGCCGCCGGCATCAAACCCGTCGATTCCATGGGCCGCGGTCTCGTCACCGCCTACAACGTCCCGGTCGAGTGCGGAGATGTCATCGTCCATCCCGGCGATTTCGTCTTCGCCGACTACGACGGCGTGGTGGTCATTCCATCCGCGATGGTAAAGGAAGTTCTCGCGCTCGCCGCCGAAAAGGTGCGCCGCGAGGACAACTCACGCCGGGAGCTCTTCGAGGGAGCCTATCTGAGGGACGTCTTTCGGAAATACGGGGTGCTCTGAAGTGAGCGTCTCTTGCAAACCGGTTACCTACCGCCCGGAATGAGCCATCTTCCACTCACGCCCCGCATGCTCTGCCCGGAAGCGCACCAGCCTTCCGTGTTCCACCTCGGTTACATAACACGTCCGTCCGTCCGGCCCTCCGAAGCAGAGGTTCGTCGGATTCGCCCCCAGTACGTTTACTTCCTTCAGCACCTTCCCTTGCGGAGAGACAACCGCTACCGTTCCCTTCCCATGGCGCGTGATGTAAAGGTTGCCCTCCACGTCGCAGCGCATGCCGTCCATTCCGAAATCGGGAAATTGAATCAGCAGCCGCTTGTTCCCAAGCGAGCCGTCAGGCTGGATGTCAAACGCCCACACATTGCGCTGCACGGTTTCGTTCACGTAAAGCGTGCGTTCATCGGGGCTCACCTCGATCCCGTTCGTCGTGCCCATCCCTCCCGCAACCAGTTTCACCCGCCCCTTGCTGTCGATTCGCCAGACCTGGCCCGTGGAAGCCTTCCAGTTCGGGTCCGACGCCCACAGCGTCCCGTCCCCGCTGATCGCAATGTCGTTTGGCTGGTTCATCGACCCTTCATGCGCGAACACGCTGATCTTCCGCGTCTTCGGGTCGAGCTTCAGGATGTTGTGGCCCGTGTGGTCGGCAATGAACATCATCCCCGCGCGGTTGAAGCGGATTCCGTTTCCGAGACTGCCTTCCGGCATCTCCACGAAGACCTCGCCCTTCCCATCCGGCGTCACCCGCCCGATAGTCGGCTTGCGCGCGAAGCTGACCGCGTAAACATTGCCCGCCCGGTCACACGCGGGTCCTTCAATCTCAGCGGTGAAGCTGTGGGGAGCCGTGAACGGCGTGGCGAGAAAAAGTACTTCGGCTGCCATGGCAAGAATAAGCATCTGATTCAGCATAGTGGATGGAGGACCGGCAATGGGAGCGCGTCCGTCTAGAAGACTCGGACCGGAATGGATCCTCGTCGGATTCCTCTGGTTCTGTTACATGTTGAATCACGCCGACCGGCAGGTCGTCTACACGCTCTTCCCCGCCTTGCAGAAGGACCTCGGCTTTTCGAATGCCGCTCTCGGATTGACGGGAGCCCTGTTCCTGTGGGTCTACGGATTGGTTTCGCCCCTCGCCGGCGCGCTCGGCGATCGCTGGCCCAAGACAAAACTGGTGGTGAGCAGCCTCGTCATCTGGAGCGCCTTCACCATCCTCACCGGATTCACTCCGGGCGTCCTCTATCTGCTCACGTGCCGCGCTCTCCTGGGCGTCTCCGAATCCGTGTTCATGCCCGCCGCCTACGGCCTGATGGCCAACGCCCACCCCCCGGAATCGCGATCGAAGGCCATCGCCATCTTCGGCACCAGCCAGCTCCTCGGCGTGGCCCTCGGCGGCTCCCTCAGCGGCTACGTCGCCCAGCAGTTCAACTGGCGCGTCTCCTTCTGGCTGCTCGGAATCACCGGAGTGCTCTTCGCCATCCCCCTCGCCTTGTTCTTCCGCGCCATTCCCGCGTCATTTCATGGAACCGGTGTATCCGGAGCCTCCGCCGCGTTCCGCGGATTCCTCTCCCTCTTCCGCATCCCCTCCCTTGGCGTCGTTACCTTCTTCGTCTCCATCGCCACCTTCGGCCTCTATCTTGTCTATACCTGGCTGCCTACCTTCCTCTACGATAAGTTCTCCCTCGATCTCGCCCACGCCGGCTTGGAAGCAAGCGTCTACCCTCAAATCGGCAGCGCCCTCGGATTGCTCGTTGGAGGAATGGCCGCCGACGCCTTCTATGGGCGCAACCACGCCGCCCGGTTCTGGGTTATCCTCACCGCCTGCCTCGGAGCCGCCCCCTGCATCTTCCTCATCGGACACAGCCCCACTCTCGAAGCGACACGCTTTGCCTCCCTCGGCTTCGGCTTCTTCTCCGGATTCATCGTCGCCAACCAGGCCGCCGCCGCTTTCGATGTCGTCCCGCCTTCCCTCCGCGCCTCCACCGTCGGCGTGTTGAATCTGCTCGGAGCCACCATCTCCGGCTTCGCCCCTTTCCTCGGAGGTCTTGCCCGCCAGACCGTCGGCGTGGGCTCGCTCATGACTCTCGCCGCCGTCCTCTATGCCCTCACCGCTTTTGTCGTCCTCTACGGCATCCTGGTCCCATTCGCCCGCGATCACAAACTCGCTCTCGATCCATAAGCCGTCCCTCGGCCCTCGTTCACTCCATCGCGGGCGGATCTCACCCCTCGAGATCGGCCGCGCAACGGAACCCGATCGTCGAACACCGGTCCAGCCCCGGCCACATCAACAGGAACTTCGCGGCGAAGTTGCACGGTTGCGGACCCCCGTCCATGTACCAGGACGAGCCCTTCGCCTGGAAGTACGATCCGCCGCGGATCATCGCGAACCGCGTGCGGCCGTCGCTGCGTTCGCTCTCCGTCCACTCCCAGGCGTTGCCGCACATGTCGTAACAGCCGAACGGCGACCGCCCCGCCGGAAAAGCTTTCACCGGCGTCAACCCTCCGGTTTCGCCGTTGTTCATGACTCCCGGCCTGATCTCGTTCCCCCATGGATACCGCAACCCGTCCGGCCCCTGCGCCGCATACTGCCATTCCTCTTCGGTGGGTAGACGCTTGCCCGCCCAGGCGGCGTAGGCGCGGGCGTCGTCCAGGTCCACCCAGACCACGGGATGCTCCTCCATCCCGGGCGGAACCGCCCCTTCCCTCCAGTGCTTCAGAAAGTTCTCCGGATGCTTCGGCCTGTACGCCGACCGCGCGAGGAAATCCTTGAACTGCGCGTTTGTAACCGGCGTCAGGTCGATGGCGTACCGCTTCAGCGTGACGGTGCGCGCCACTCTGCCCAACCGCGACATGGCCCGTCCGGATGGAAGACGGTAGCCGTGGTCCGGAATGTACTCCCGCCCCGTATAGAAACCCGTCTCGCGAATGCGGTACTCGACCACCATCTCATAGGTGGCGCCGCGAACTTCCGCCATCTCCGCGGGAACGCTTCCCCTGAACCTCCCGGGCGCCGGCGCGCGCAACAACGCCTCGCGCGTTGGACTCTCCGCGCGGAAGTCGGCACGTGCGTCCAGCATCGCCTGTTCCGAGAGAAATCGTTCAAAATCGCCGCCCAGGGTGCCGGAGGCGGCAAGAAAAGCCGCGATGCCGCGCGGCCGTATGGACGCGGTTAACGCGCCCGCCTCGACCTCGCGCCCCCTGATCAGGTCAAAACAGCGTATCCCCCCTCCTCCGGATACGCGCAACGCCATCCCCTCGCGCGGCTCCTGAGAGCGGTTCACCAGCGTCCACAGTCGAAGACCGTCTCCCTCCCACAATCCGGCGTGTACGTCGGGCATCCCTGTGGGAACCAGCGGAGTCCAGCCCTCGCCCGCGAACAAAGCGCTGTAGCGCCGCTGGATGGGCAGCATCGACCGCAGTATCGAGCGGTCGCGCGGAGACCAGCCAACC
The DNA here is from genome assembly GCA_019187195.1 of Bryobacteraceae bacterium. GTDB lineage: Bacteria > Acidobacteriota > Terriglobia > Bryobacterales > Bryobacteraceae > CADEFT01. The sequence continues at coordinate 24,616 of JABAQT010000083.1, read as the reverse complement.
CAGCTTCCAAACACGTTCTCCCACACCATCATCCCGCTGCCGTTCATCCACGCCGCCTGCAACTCCCCCGTGTGATCGTGGTTCCAGCGCCGAATCTGGTGCTGCATGTGGCGCCGTTCAAACCATTTGTTGCGCAGCACGCCCGGCGCCCCGCTGTCCTCGAATCCCTGCGCCCAGGACATGTGATGGTCGTGGACATTCTCGAGCGGAAGCGTGTTTTCGCTCTCCAGCACCACCCCGCGCCTCACGGCATCGAGCTTGGCGCGGAACTCCGGGCCGCCCCGGTTCATCGTATCGAGGAAAACGCCGTCCGCCCCGATGGCCTCCACCACAGCCGCTATCGTGTCCATATCGGACAGCGGTTCGCGCCGCGTGCCGGTATCCCACGGGTTGTAGTCGATGTAGACTCGCACCCCGCGCGCCTGGAACGCCTCCGCCACCTTTCGCAACCCCGCCAGTCCCCCCGGCATGTCCCGGTAGAAATCGAACTGGTTGCGCTGGTCCAGGCCGATGCGCGGATAGGCGTGCCACAATACCACCGAATCGTAGCCGCCAAACTCCCGAATCCCTTCATCCACCCACCGGTCCACTTCGTACCGGCCCTCGCGATGGTCGTGGAACATCTCGTCGCACATCATCAGGAAACAGCATGCGAACGAAGACTGGACCCAGGCGAACTCGGGCTTGCCATAGAGGCTGCCGTCATACTTCAGCCGGCGCCGCGCATCCCGCCTCCAGGCGATAAGCGCTTCGCGGTGCGCGGGCCAGGCCGCCGAACCGGCCGGCGCGGGAATGATGCCCGCCTGGAACCATTCCTTCGGATAGATGGAGCCCCCAAGCGCGACCCGGTAGCACAGTGGTCCCGCCACGGACCCGCTGAGAAAACGGCGGCGTAGCATAGCTATCCTCCAGTGCGGTCTTGATCA
>JABAQT010000083.1:0-23590 GCA_019187195.1 Bryobacteraceae bacterium | reverse complement strand
ACCCTGGGCTTATGTGAGCGATGAAATGTATCTGGCGTTGGCGGGCGTGGAAGCCGAGTTTCAGTCCCTCGAGTCAGGCGAAATAACTCTCCTGCGCTCCTCCCCTCGCGGCGCATTCTACGGTGCCCTCCGCCCGGGCCCCTACCGTGTCGCCCTGTCCAAACCGGGCTATGGAGCCAAAACCTCCACTGTCGAACTCAAACACGAACACCCCGTCCAGTTCCGCCTCCTCTCGGGCGGCCTCATCGGTTATATGTACCCCAAGTGGGCGCGCTCCGGTGAACTGTGCGAATACCGTATTCATTCCATCGAACAGTACCAGCTCACCCTCTGGCGCTATGGCTGGAAAAAAGAATACGTCCGGATGATCGGCTGGGTGGATGAACACGGCCCCCAGGCAAACCGCCAGATCCTCCCCGACTGCGATTTCACCCAAACCGGCGTCCGCTGGAACAACGACGGCTACCCCGCGCCCCCGGTCATCCCCGCTCCGGACCGTTCCGGCCTGTACTACCTCCGCGCCAAGACCCCCTCCGGCGCCATCTTTTCCTTTCCCTGGGTCGTCGCTCCCGCTTCCCCGCGCGCCCGGATCGCCGTTCTCGCTTCCACCAACACCTGGAACGCCTACAACAACTACGGCGGCCGCAGTAATTACGTCAACTCCGATCACCTCCCCGATCAGCCGGTGGTCAATTCCCGCCAGGATCTCTCCCGCTATCTCGACAACCTGCCCTTCGGCTCCTGGCGTCACCGTGACAGCGAGTTCTCACCCCTCTCCTTCGACCGTCCCGAACCGAACAATCACATCTTCGATGACTGCGAAGTCACCGATCCCGTTCAGGGCCGCGTCCAATGCGGCCAGGCGCCCGGCGAGTGGCGGCTCTATGGCTGGCTCGAGCGCGAAGGTTTCGACTACGACCTCTATGCCGAAGCCCAGCTCCACGACGGCGTTCTCCCCCTCGATGCCTACAGCGTGCTGATCCTCGCCGTGCATCCCGAGTATTGGACCCGCGAAATGTACCTGCGCCTCAAGGAATGGGTATTCACGAAGGGCGGCCGCCTGATGTACCTCGGGGGCAACGGCCTCAACTGCGAGGTGCTCCTGAATCCCGGCGGGACCATGCGCTGCCTCAGCAGCCTGTTCAGCCTTCATGGGGAACTCGGCGGCCACTCCGAGGATGGAGCCATCCGGTACGAAAGCCGCATGCACCGTACCCTCGAATCGGAGGCCAGCCTCCTCGGCGTCGTCTGTTCGGAAACCGGCATCATGACCGCGGCCCCCTACCGCGTGCTCGATGAATCCCATTGGATCTTCGAGGGAACGGGCCTCCACAACGGCGACCTGTTTGGAGCGGAAACTCTCCACGAACGCGTCCCCGGCGGAGCCTCCGGTCATGAAACGGATAAACGCAGCGCCTCTTCGCCCCCCAACACCCTCCTCCTCGCCAAGGGAACAAACCCCGATGACGGCGGAGCCGAGATCGTCTATCACCAGCCACCAGGCGGCGGCGCTGTCTTCTCCGTTGGTTCCATCACCTGGGTTTCGGCGCTCTTTCCAGACCCCGCCGTCTCCCGGATTACCCGCAATGTCCTCCTGCGGTTTCTGGCCAGGACATGAGTACCGGCCCCGCCACCCGTACCGCCATTACCCAGTTGCGCCGCGCCAGGCAAAGACGTAAGATGCACCCATATATCTAGAACGAAAGGGGTGCCGCCGGATGGGGTTTTTGGGGACTCTCCTCCGTCAAAGGTCATCAACTGTTTCTATCTTCCTTTCCGCCCTCGCCAGGAAGCACATCGTGATTCGCGCCGGCTTCGGCCTGGTGTTGGGTCTCCTGCTGTTCTCCACCGTCGAGGCCTACCGTATCCAACGCGGCTTCTCCGACGAAGCGGCCCTCATCTACCACCGCCACAACGCGCAGGATGATGCTATCTACCGCCTGCGCCGCCAGCTTTGGCTCGGAGCGAATTCCTCGCGGGACTTCCTCATGAATCCGGCCCCGGACCGCGAAATCGAGTATCGGAAACACCTGCGGTTGTCCCGCGAACTGTCCGGAAAGCTCCTCCGCCAGTTGGATGAATTGGGCAACGGCTCGGAAGTGACCCCGCGTTTGCGGACGAAGCTGCACGAGTATTGGGACGTCCTCGACCGGGTTCCCCAGGACACCGGACCCATGACGAATCAGCAACGCTACGACTACGTCCAGCGTGAAATCGCCGCCCGCCGCAGCACGCTCGGCGACGTGCTCCACGAGTTCGCCGAGGTTTCCCGCAAGGTCTTCAGGGAAAACGAGGAGGCGCTCTCCGCCTCACGCCGCGAAAACGCCCTTCATCTCCTGTTCATTCTCGGCCTCTCCCTGGTGCTCGCCTTTGCCGTCGCCGCCTTCAGTCTCGCCCATTCCGAAAGCCTCGAACGCAAGACCGAAAAGCAGTACGCCGAAGTCGCCCGGGCGAGAGCCGGCCTCCAGCAGCTTGCCGCCCGGCTGATGGATATCCAGGAAGAGGAGCGCACGCGCATCTCCCGCGAATTGCACGACGAAATCGGCCAGGCACTCGCCACTCTCCGCATGGAGATTTCGCGAGCGGAGAGCGCCGCCAGGGATCGCCTGCCGGAAGTCGCGGCCCGCCTCGGACGCGCTCGCAGCCTGGCCGAGAAAACCGTCCAGACCGTCCGTAACATGTGCTCCCTGCTTCGCCCCTCCCTCCTCGACGACCTCGGCCTCGGAGCCGCTCTCGAATGGCTCGCCGAGGACTTCACCGAGCGCACCGGCGTCCCGTGCACCCTCCATCTCCCCGAATCGAGCGAGGATCTTCCCGATCCCGTCAAAACCTGCGTCTATCGCGTCGTCCAGGAATCGCTGCATAACTGCGAGAAGCACGCCTACGCCTCCGCCGTCCATGTCGATGTGACACGGGCCGGGCCGTCTCTTTCCGTAAGCGTCGAAGATAACGGAGTCGGATTTGCCGGCGATGCGGCGCGCCGCTCTCCGGGCAAGAACTGCTACGGCATCCCCGGAATGCGGGAACGCGCTACGGCGTTGGAAGGAACGCTCGAGGTCGCCTCCTCCCCCGGCGGCGGCACGAGAATCCGTCTCGTGCTTCCCTTCGAACCCGTCCCCGAGCGCGCCCTGCTGAACCCCGCCGAGGCTCGCCCCTGATGCCCATCCGCATTCTTCTCGCCGATGATCATCGCCTCTTTCGCGCCGGAATGCGCCGCATTCTCGAGGAAAATCCCGATCTGCTGGTGGTCGCCGAAGCCTCCTCCGGCAGCGAGGCCGTTGAACAGGCCAAACTGCATCTCCCCGACGTAGCGGTGATTGATATCAGCATGAAGGAGTTGAACGGCATCGAAGCCATCGAGCGCATCCTGCGCCAGTCCCCTCAAACCGGCGTCCTCGTCCTCAGCATGCATAGCGATGAACGGTACGTCATCCGCGCCGTTCGCGCCGGAGCCCAGGGCTACCTTCTCAAGGATTCCGTCGAGGAAGGGCTCCTCGAAGCCATCGAGAGCGTCCATCACGGCAAGCCTTACTTCAGCCCCGCCGTCGCGAGAATTCTCCGTCAGCGCGAAAGGCGCGATCCAAAACTCCTCGAATACGACGATCTTTACGAAACCCTCACCGGACGCGAGCGCCATATCTATCACCTCCTCGCCGAAGGACTCGGAAGTAAGGAGATCGCCGCCCGTCTCGGCATCAGTGTCCACACCGTCGAAACCCACCGCACGCGCGTCATGGAAAAGCTCGAACTCCACGGCATCGCCGAACTCGTGTTGAGCGCCGTCCGCCGCGGACTCGTGGGGTGACCCCCCTCGCCATACAGAAATCATCGTATTCCTCTTCCTTCTCGAAAATGCTTACGATGAATATTCGGAGTCCTTATGCCGATTCGTGTCCTGTTGGCCGATGATCACTCGGAATTCCGGAAATGTCTCCGATCTCTCCTCGAATCTCAAACAGAAATCGAGGTCATCGCCGAGGCCGCCTCCGGCCGCGACGCCGTCGCCTTGGCCGCCAAACTCAAGCCCGACATCGCCGTCCTCGACGTGTGCATGAAACCCCTCAGCGGCATCCAGGCCATACCGGGAATCCTCCACCTCTCCCCTCATACCGCTGTCCTCATGTGCAGCATGCACAAGGACGACCGCTACGTCATGAAGTCGATCGGAGCCGGAGCCAAGGGCTACGTCCTCAAGGATTCAGGCGATGACGAAATATTGGAGGCAATTCGCAGCTTATCCCGCGGCCATATCTATTTCGGCTCCTGCCACCCGCGGCAGCTTCATTGACCGCCCGCGGCGTCACCGCCGCCTTCATTCCTCCGCTGGGCTGAGCTTGAGAAGGCGTACCGATGGGCTTGGACATTCCAGTTCGATCGCCAACTCGCCCGCCGGCCCGCTCTCCCGGCTCATGCGCGTCAGATCATGTTCTGCATCGAGAGCGAACGTCTCGATGATCGTCCGTCCCTGCCAGGGTACGTTTCGCATTCGTATCGTGAACCTCCTCCCGGAGTTCTCAAAGTTGCTGAGTAGAACTGTTGCTTTTCCTCCATCGGCCGCTACGCCGGCCGCTGCCGCCAATCCGGAGGCTGCATCGCTTCCCTCGCACGCCGTCCGGCGTGGCGTGTCCAGCAGGGCGCGGAACGCCTTGAACGCGAAGTAGCACTTGTTGGGCACGCCAAAATTCGCGAACAGACCCCAGCGCAGCGTATCCCCCGTGTAGAAGTTCGCGGCGTCGATCGGACTGTCTTGAAAAAGGATCAATGATGAGGCGGCAAACGCGGCGCCTTCGATGCCGTTGATCCGCTCAAAGGCCCTCTTCATGTACGTCGGACTGAACCTGTTCTTAAAGAAATTCCGGTTCGGAAGATGGTTCCACTCGTTCAAATGACTCTCGGTGGACGTGAATCCGTGCCGGTCCAGCGCCTCCCGCACCTTGACCGCCTGTTGCTGCAACTCCACCGGATGCACCGCATAAATGTGCCAGCTGAAAAAATCCAGCGGCAACGAGCGCTCGCGGCAGAACGACAGGAACTTCTCCGCGTATGCATCGTTCCAGCCGGCAAGCGCCGGCCCGCCGACCTTCAACCGGGCGTCATACTTCTTGATCGCGCGAACGGCGGTCTCGTAAAGCCGGAAATAGTCTTCGGCGCTGCCCGTCCACATCTGTGGAATGTTCGGTTCGTTCCAGATCTCCCAGTAACGTATGCCGTGCCGGAAACCATCAGCCCAGCCCTCATTGTAATGGCGGATGATGTTCACCGCGATACGCGCCCACTTGTCATAGTCCGCCGGCGGATGAATATAGTATTTCCGCTTGGAATGCTCGATCGTCGTGCCGAGCCGGTAAACGATTTGCGCGCGCGTCTTGAGAATCGCCGCGATGAACTCATCCGTCTTGGCAAAGCTATAGTTCACGGGCTTGTCCGGATCCAGGTGAAACAGGGGAAAAATCAACGGCATGTCGACGACATAAGGATCAGGGAATGCCCAGGGGTTGAGCCGCGCCAAGGGGACCTCCAGTTCCCTCCAATAAGCGCTCACGTCGAAGACCTCACCGCTGTCCACCGGTCCGCCGTTGACCCCATGCAAAGGGCGAATCTCTCCCGTCTGCCGCCCGAAGTCCACCGTTATTACCTTTCCGCTACCCTCCCTCGCTGGCACGCCAACCTGTCCGCGGAGAGCGGCGCTCGCGAATAGGAACGCCACGCCGGCCCATATCCCAAACCGGCAAGTATCCCGCTTCCATCCCATGGTCATCCTCCGTTTTCACATACCTTACAACTGCCCGGACGGCGGGGTCCGGCCTCCGTTTGCGTGCCTCACGCAACGCGATACCTGCCACAACCGCCTAGAAGATCGCCTTCAACCCCAACTGCATCACCCGCGGATCTCCCGCGCTGCCGATCGTACCGAATGCGGGCGAGTTGAAGTTCGTGGTCAGCGACCCGGCCTGGCCAAAGAATGGCGTGTTCGTGAGGTTGAAAAATTCCGCCCTGAATTGTATTCGCACGCCTTCCGTAACTGGAATATTCTTAAGAGCCGCGAAATCGAAGTTCACCAGCCCCGGCTGCCGGATCGAGAACGCGCCCGCGTTGCCGAAAAAGTTCCCCGCCGCGATCTCGGCGGCCGTCGGAATGGCGAACGCATTCCGGCTGATCCAGTCGTTCGGCTGGCGAGACGTGAGAGCCGGATCGCCGATCGCATTGGGACGGCTGTTGGTAAACGTCCGGCCGAGTGAGACGCTTAAGGCCGGAGTTGCCGGAAACCCTCCCTGCAACGTAGTGATTCCGCTAACCTGCCACCCCCCCAGCAGATATTCGACGCCGCGGTTAGCCTCGCTCAGATACTTCCTGCCTTTCCCGAACGGCAGGTCGTACACATAGCTGAACACGGAGCGGTGCATGATGTCGAACTCCAGCGGGCCGTATTCCATTCCTAGATTCAGAGGGTTTCGAGGAACCGTCGTATTGATGCCCGCGTTAAGCGGAGGAGCCACCCCCATGGCCCGCGACCAGGTGTAGTTCGCAAGCAGTTGAAGCCCCTGGGAGAATCGCTTCTCCACGCTGACCACCAGCGCGTTGTAGTTCGAGAATCCTTGCGGCGAGATGAACGGCAGGTTGCCCAACTTCGTGGACACGATCCTGCGGTTCTGCGGCGAAGAGGTGTCGGTGGGAACCGCCGGCCGCGCGTCATTGATGTTCGGATTGACGAGAATCCGCGACCCCCGGTTCCCCATGTACCCGATCTCCAGCACCCACGCGGAGCCGAATTGCCGCTGCACCATCAGGTTATACATCTGGGTCAGATCATTGCTGAAATTCACGTCCCGAATCCCGCCGAACGCCGGATTCACCAACGTCCGGTCAAAAGGGTTGGCCGCGAAAATCGGCTGCGAGAGCAGTATGGTCGGATCGATGCTGTTGGATGTCTGGCTGACGGAAAGATTATTTGGTGGGTTGCTTCCGAGATTTACGCTCGCCTGGTCCGGGTATCCGTAGAAGATTCCGTATCCGCCCCGGATCACCGTCCTCCGGCTCAGTTGAAACGCCAGTCCCAGACGAGGTCCGAAGTCCATCGCGTTGTGTTTGACCAATGCGTTATTGAGCCCCGCCTCCGTGGCCCGCAGTACCGGAATATATGGAAGCAGGATGTCCTTCATGAAGTCGAATGTGGCCTGAGGCATCTCGGGTCCGGTCACCACTCGAGCGTTTGTGTAGCCGGAATCAAAGATCACGCTGCTGATCAAACCCTGCTTCATGGCGGCGGCCGGATGATGGGAAACCCGCAATCCCGCCGTAACCGTCAATCTCCTGGTTGCCTGCCACTTATCCTGCGCATAGAAATCCACGTCGCGCGCTGTATTCGTTCTGTTCCACACGTTCCCATACCTCGCGTTGTTGATGGTCCCGAGCAGAAAGTCAGCGGCCGCATTGCCGGTATTGTTGAAGCCGGGTTGCTGCGTGTATCCGCCGTTGAAAGTCAGCAGCCCGCGGCATGCGTTGCACGAGTTGCGGTTTTGAAACACCTTGAGTATGCCGAGAAAACCGAACCTCATCGTGTGCGAGCCGCGAATAGCCGTGAAATTATCCGCCAGCTCATACTTGTTCATGAACTGAAAAAATGACGCGGCGGAACTCCCCATGGACGCGAAACCTGTCACCGCTATGTTTGTCAGCCCTCCCAGCCCTTCCCCCGCGAACGGAAACGGAAGCCCGAACTTGCCGTTGAGGTCCTCTCCCTCCTGCACCTGGCTTGTAAGGCGATAGTTGCGCCCGTAACCCACTCGGAGTTCATTCAGATTCGTCGGGCTGAACACGCGTGTCCACGTAGCGGCCATCTGCCGCTGCCGCGATCCCTGCACATTGATGCCGCCGCCATCGAGCGGCAGACCGAATATCGGGGCTGTGTCGCTGTTCTGATTCGAATAAACGATGTGATAAAACAGCGAATCCTTCCCTCGCATCCAATCCGCGCGTCCCACCAGCGTATCGATGTTGAGAGGATCGCTCAGACTCCGCACGAAGTTCGGCGACCCCGCCCGGTTCGGCCCAGGCATCAGATCGATCAGCGTCTTCGCTGCTGGATTCATCCGGCTCAGCGGTATCCGGTTGCCCGGCAGCGCGTCCCGTATCGCCTGCCCGTTGGCCAGCCGCCGGGTGGAAAACGGATCGAAGATCTGCCCCGCCGCCACCGGCCGGCCCGCGCCATCCACACCCGTCTGCCCCCCCAGCGACGCGGAAAAGTCGCCCGCCTTCTGCGCGTCCGTGAAAACCTGTCTGCTCGCCACGTTCGCTTGCCGCTCCCGGTTGCCTTCGTAATTCACGAAGAAGAAGACCTGGTTGCGGATCACCGGCCCGCCCGCGCTTGCTCCATACTGGTTACGCGTGAACTGCGGCTTCTCGCCCGTGGGCGCGAAAAAGTTGCGCGCGTTCAACTCGCGATTGCGGAAAAAGTCGTACGCCGTGCCGTGCAGTGAGTTCGTGCCCGATTTGATGATCGCGCTCACCACCGCGCCCCCCAACCTCCCCGTGTCAGCCGTGTAATTGTTGGTCTCCACCTTGAACTCCTGGAGCGAATCCACGGGAGGATAGCTGAGCGCGCCCGGCACGTTCCACGTGTTGTTGTCACTGCCGTTCAGCAGATAGTTCGTATTCGCCGTGCGGTTGCCCCCAAGGTTCATCAGCGTGTTCTGGCGGTTGCCGCCCTCCGTATTCGTGACGCCAGGGTAGGTTACCGTGCCCGCGGCGAGCGTTGCCAGTTGCAGCCAGTTCCTCGCGTTCAACGGCAAGTCCAGAATCTTGCGGTTGTCCACCACCTGCCCCACCACCGCATCCTCGGTTTGAAGCAGCGGCGGCGGCGCGGTGACCGTCAGTTGTTCCGTCACCTGGCCGATCTCGAGACTCAGATCGATCCGGAGCCGGTCGTTCACCCTGATCACGATCTCCTTCTGAACAGCCGTTCGAAAACCGGTCGCCCTCGCCGTGACCGTGTATACGCCCGGTTCCAGTTGCGGCGCGCGGTAAAAACCCGTCTCGTCGGAAACCGCTCTGAAACTTGCCCCCGTCGCCTCGTTCGCCACCACCACCTCCGCGCCCGGCACTGCGCTTGCGGTTGAGTCAAGAATCTGGCCCGCGATGCTTCCCGTTACCTGGGCGATAGCCCCTGAAACCAGCACCACGGACAGGAAATAGATCAGATGACTTGTTGCCACGGCTTGCTCTCTCCTGTTCGTGAAATGTGAACATCGATTTTATTAGTGAAATCTGCTACCGTGGGTTTTATCATGATTCTTGCTAAACGTCAAGTTGAAGCTCTTTTTCTCTTTTTTCCGGCCTCCCCCAGGCCCCGCCGCGGACTTCGCCTATCCCATTCAGGAGCCCGATGACCTTTATGAACACCCCGCATCCCACCAGACGAAACTTTCTCTTGCCCCTCCTCGGGCCTCTGGCGGCTCACAGGTTGCGCGCCGCTCAACACGCTCCCGCCATGAAGATCACGCGCGTCGAAACGCTCTACTGGAAGACACGCGAAGCCGCCCCCTGGCGCCCGAACTGGATCTGGCTTCGCCTCCACACCGACTCCGGCCACCAGGGCCTCGGCGAAACCTTTCCCCGCAACGCGGTCGAAGCCTCCATGGTTCACTCGATTCTCGCGCCCATGCTCATTGGCCGCGACCCCCGCGACATCGACCGGATCTGGATGGATCTCTACCGCGCCTTCGATTTCCACATCACCGGCGGGGTCGAAAGCCGAGTTCTGAGCGCTCTCGACCTCGCTTTGTGGGACCTGCTTGGGAATGCCTTGGGCGTTCCCGTCTATCGCCTCATCGGAGGGCGCTCCAACCCGCGGTTCCGCGTCTACAACACTTCCTACCCCTACAAGTACGACTTCAACACCGAACCGGAAAAGATCATGCGCGAACTGATCGATCGCTACGGAGTCAGGGCCATTAAGATCTGGCCCTTTGACGGCGCCGCCAGGCGAAACAACTACCAGTTCATTACCGCGGCGGACTTGGAGGAAGGCCTTCGCCCCGTCCGCCGTCTCCGCGAAAAGTTCGGCGGCGGCATCGAGATCCTCATGGAATTCCACAGCGGGTGGAATCTCCCTTCGGCCGTCCGCATCGCCAAGGCCCTTGAACCCTACAAGCCCATGTGGCTCGAGGACATGATGCCGTCCGGCAATTTCCAGCAGTACCGCCAGCTCGCCGGGGAAACCTCCCTGCCGATCTGTCTGGGTGAACGGCTGACCGGCCGGCCGCAGTTCCTCCAACTGCTCGAATCCCGCGCCGCAAAGTACGTCATGTTCGACCTCTGCTGGTGCGGGGGCCTGAGCGAGGCCAGGAAGATCGGCGCCATGGCCGAAGCCTACCAGCTTCCCGTCGCCCCTCACACCGCCGCCGGCGCGCTCCTCTTCTATGCCTCGGCCCACTTGTCAACCGCCGCGACAAACCTCTGGATTCAGGAAAGCGTTCAACGATTCTACGAATCGGACTGGCCCGCAATCCTCGAGAATCCAATTATTCCCAGCAACGGAACGGTCGCCGTTCCCGAGCTGCCCGGCTTCGGAATGCGAATCAAACCCGCTATTTGGGACCATCCCGCCGCCGTCAGACAGGTGACCAACCTATAACGCCACACACGGCGTCCACTCCCGCGAAAGGGATATACTCTCATCGTACTGACTCAACCGAGGAGAACAGACATGGGAATGAAGCGACGCGATTTCTTCCAGGCAAGCATGGCCGCGGGAGCCCCGATGATGCAGGCCGCCGCCCAGACCGGCACGAAACCCGCCATCCGGATCACTGACATCAAAACACACTTCCTCGGAGCCGGTGGAAGAAACTTCTGCTTCGTCCAGGTCTTTACCGATCAAGGCATTCACGGCGTCGGCGAAGCCTATTCCTGCGGCCCTGACCTCGCCGTCGCCGCCGTCATCGAGGATTTCAAAAGTTGGCTCATCGGACAGGACCCCCGCAACATCGAACACCTGTTCAACATGATGTACAACTTTACCCGCTTCCCCGGCGGCCTCGTCGTCAACGCCGCCATCAGCGGCATCGAGCACGCCCTCTGGGACATCGCCGGCAAAGCCGCCGGACTTCCCGTCTACATGCTCCTTGGCGGCAAGTGCCGCGAGAAAATCCGCGTCTATCAGAGCGCCGGCGGTGAGGAACCCTCCGCCGTCGCCGAAAGCGCCAAACGCCTGGTGGAAAAGTACGGCTACACCGCCATCAAAATGCGCCCCCAGCCGTCCCATGACAACTCCCGCCCCTACAACGCCATCACCCGCGGAGCCGCCGCGCGCGTCCGGGCCGTGCGCGAAGCCCTCGGCCCCGATGTCGATATCGGTTGCGACATTCACGCCCGCTTCTTCGAAGTCTCACGCGCCATCCGCCTCGCACGCGCCATCGAACCCTACAACCCCATGTGGCTCGAAGAGCCCATCCGCTGCGAAAACGAAAATGTTATGCAGAAACTCTCGCAACACGTCAACATCCCCTTGGCGAGCGGCGAGTGCAACTACATGCGCCACGAATTCCGCAAGATCCTCGCTCTCCAGGCGCTCGATATCATCCAACCCGATATCTGCCTCACCGGCGGATTGCTCGAAATGAAGAAAATCGCGTCCATGGCCGAAGCCCACTACGTCATGGTCGCGCCCCACAACCCCATGGGACCCGTGGCCACTGCCGTCAATGTCCACTTCGCCGCCTCCACCCAGAACTTCTTCATCCTCGAATATCACCCCGACGACGCATCCCCCCGCAAGGACATGCTCAAGGAACCGCTAATGGTCAAGGATGGCTACATTCCTGTCCCCACAAAACCCGGCTTGGGCGTGGAACTGAACGAAGAGGCCTTCCGCATGTATCCGACAAAATCCTGGCATCGCGGGTTTGACTACCGCGCCGACGGCAGCGTCGGCTACATCTAAAAAGCCCCCGGCAACCGTCCGCACGGGATATACTCCGTCGTCCAATGGCCCGGAACCCCGCCCTCCTCCCGAAAGGTGTACACATACAGCAGCGGCTCGGTCGAGGGCATCGCCCCCCCATAGTCGTACCAATACTGCTCCCCTCTCCTCATCAACAGCCTGTCCAGACTCTTATAGCTCTCCGCGAGCCGCCCCAAGCTCCCCATATCGCCGGGCGCGAACGCCTCCACCCGCTCCAGCCGGTTCCTCAGCCTCCCTGTCCGCTCCTGCAACAGCAGAATCGGCTTCAGAAAACTCAGCAGCGCGAACCGCCTTTGCGGCAGACCACGCTCGGCGATCACGCGCACATCCCTCGGCCCTCCATATCCATACCATTTGTAGCCGTAATATTTGAAAAATCGCGTCACAGTCGTCCGCACCTCCCCCGATATATCCCCCGAATACCCCGTGATCGCCAGCTCATGATCCAACTTCGCTTTCGCTTCCATCGCGTTCAGCGACGTGACAAACTCGCTGAACTCTTTCTGATAGGCAAGCTCCTGCGCATATAGGCTGCCCGCCGTGAATAGCGGATAGAGCACCACGATCGCCCCCGCCACCCACTCTCTGCGGCGCCCCAGCGCCTCCACCGCCAGCCCCGCTGGAATGCTCAGCAGGTACACCACCGGAATCCCATACCGCAGCGCCACCAGGTTCGGCACAGTCGTAAACAACAGCATCCCGAGTGACGTAACCACGCTGAACACCATCAGCCGCCCGCGGAACTCCCCCCTCCACCGCCAGGCCAGAATCACCCACCCCGCCACCAGCAGGATCGCCGCTCCATCCAGCACATGCAGCGGTGACCGGGGCACAAGAAGATTCACCTGCCGCCCAAACCTCCCCATCCACTCCCCAAGGGAAAACCCCGCCGTCCGGTCAAGCGCGCTCCCGAGCCGCCACGTCCAAAACACCAGCAACCCCGCCATCGGAATCAATCGCCGCCATGCCTTCGGATTCCACAACAGCAGGAACCCCGCCAGCGCGCCGTTGAATGCGAACCCCGTCTCCTTCAACCCCAGCGTCGCCGGCATCAGCGCCAGAAACAAAATATAGGACGCCCGCCCGAACTTCGCCGCGTCCCCCTCCACCTCGAGCACCATCCGGACCTGCAACAGCATCCCCAGCGCCAGCCATCCATCCGGATCATGCAGCATCAACGTGAAGCTCGCGTGATGAAACGCCAGCAGCGCCACCACCGCCGCCCGGCTCGCCCACCCGCACCCCAGCCTCTTCAGAATCCCCGCCGCCAGCGCGATCGCCGCCGCTTCCCCCGCCCACTTCAGGACGTACCACTGCCAGAACTCCCCGCCAAACAGCAGCGTCTGCAGGTCGCTCAGCAACGCCCACGTCGGACGCACCACGTAGCCCCCGGAAAACAACCCCTGCAGGTAGTTCGCTAACAGGTTCCCCCACGTCACCGGACGCCCGTAGTGCAGCGTTATATCGAGCGTAAAGTAATCCCACCACCCGAATCCTCGCGCCATTGACGCAAGAAACAACGGCGCCAGAAACCAGCCGAAATACAGCGCCAGCAATACATTCCGGTTCCGCTCACATCCTAGCTGTACTGTTACTACTTCCTTCCAGGTACTACGCGACATTACATGAAAGGATACCCCACCCACTCCGTGCTACACCCGGAGCGGCTCAAACCGCCTTCCCCATCCGCCATCTGGTCAAGGCCGCGTCAGCCGGCCCCGGATCCGCTTCGCCAGCTTCTCGATCTCCTCCGTCTTTTTCAGCATCCCCACCGAGACCACATGCCGGTCGTTCTTCTCCAACTCCATCTTCAGATCCTCGGCCAGGCGCAACAATTCGGCGGCATCCTCGAGCATCTTCTTGTGGTCCGCCTTCAGAATCGCTTCCGTTTGCGACCGCCCGTCCGGCAGCCGCCGCGGCTCATCCTCCCGCTGCTGCGCGCCCCCCAATACGCCCGCCATCGCCAGCATCATCGCTATCCCGTATGTACGCCGAAGTTTCATGACGCCTCGCATTGTTATCATATCCTTTGCATGCAGCACGTAAATGTCGGGATCGTGGGCCTTGGCAACGTAGGCTCCGGTACCCTCAACATCCTCGCCGAAAACGCCGCTGAAATCACCCGTAAACTCGGATTCCGTTTACAGGTGAAATCCGTTTGCAGCCGTTCCGTCCACGAAAAATCACTCCCCCATTCCCTCGGCCCCGTCCATAAAACCGCCAACTGGCGCGAGTTGCTGGCCGACCCCGATATCCACATCATCGCCGAACTCGTCGGCGGCGTCACCGTCGCCCGCGAAATCGTCGAAGCCTCCATCGCCGCCAAAAAATCCATCGTCACCGCCAACAAGGAACTCATGGCCCTCGATGGCGCGGGCATTTGGGACCGCGCCATCAGGGCCGGAATCAACGTCGCCATGGAAGCCAGCGTCGCCGGCGGCATCCCCATCCATACCGTCCTGCGCGAAGGCATCTCCGGCGATCACGTCACCGCCCTCCAGGGCATCCTGAACGGCACCAGCAACTACATCCTCACTGAAATCGAACGCTACGGCTCCCCCTTCCGCGAGGTCCTCGCCGAAGCGCAGCGCCTTGGCTATGCCGAAGCCGACCCCACCGCCGACATCGACGGTTTCGACGCCCGCTCCAAACTCGCCATCCTCGCCGCCCTCGCCTTTGGTGAGCGCATCGTTCCCTCCGATATCCACACCGAAGGCATCCGCCGCATCAGCCCCATCGATTTCCAATACGCCCACAGGCTCGGCCACACCATCAAACTGCTCTGCTCGGCCCGCCGCACCCACGACGGAGTCTTCCTCTCCGTTCGCCCCACTCTCATTCCCCAATCCACCATCCTCGCCAGCGTCCATGGAGCCTACAACGCCATCTGGGTGCGCGGCCGCTACGGCGAGGATACCTTCTATTACGGCCGCGGAGCCGGCCCCAACCCCACCGGAGTCGCCGTCGTCAGCGACCTCATGCGCGTCGCCCGCGAAATCCGCGCCGGAAGCCCCGAGCGCGTCTCCCCCTTCGCCCACGAACGCCTCGGTGAGAATCGCCCTCTCCCCATCAGCCGGCAAAAATGCGCCTTCTACCTGCGCTTCAAGGTTCAGGACCGTCCTGGCATCATTGCCGCCCTCGCCGGCATCCTCGCCGAAAAGCAGATCAGCCTCGACGCTGTCCTCCAGTTGCCCTCCGAGACCAAACACGATCTCCCGTTTGTGATTACCATCGAACCATGCCTCGAACAGGCTGCCCAGGAAGCCGTGGCTCGCATGGCGGCTCTCGATTTCATGGTGGAACCCCCGCTCGCCCTGCCCATGGAAAGGCCCTTATGAGATTTCTACCGCTCGCCCTCTCTCTTGCCGTGTTCGCCGCCCCCGCCTTCCCCCAGGCCGCGGCCACCGCCAACAGCGGCTACAAAACCCACGAAGGACGCGAACGCGTCGCTCAGAGCCTGAACGCCGGCGACCGTGAAAGCAAACAGCGGCCTAAGGAACTCATCGAAGTCCTCGGGATCAAGCCCGGCGACACGGTCGTGGATCTCGGCACCGGTGTCGGCTATATGCTCCCCTACCTCAGTGAAGCCGTCGGTCCAAAGGGGAAAGTCCTCGCCGAGGACATCTTCGACGACTTCCTCACCCAGGCCAAACAGAACGCCGCCAAACACTCACTGACCAACGTCGTATTCATCAAAGGCACTGACAGGGACCCCCGCCTCCCCGCCAACTCCGCCGATCTTGTCATGGCCCTCGACTCCTACCATCACTTCGACTACCCCGCCAAAATGCTCGCCGTCATCGCCAGATCCCTCCACCCCGGCGGCCGCTTGGCCATCATCGATTTCTACAAGGCCGGCTTCCGTGATCCCGCCCATATCCGTCTCGATCAGGACGGCGTCATCCGCGAAGTCGAGGCAAACGGCTTCGAGCTCGTCCACAAGCAGGATCACCAGCCCAAAGTCCAATACATCGCCATCTTCCGCAAGAAGTAGCGGCCGGCTCCAACCCGTTCCCCCAATCGCGGCTCCCCATACGCCAAGAACGAAACTTCCAAAAGTTACACGAAAATCGATTGTAGATTGAACCCTCCTTCCTTATAGTTAGGGGATACCTATGAGGTCCTTACCATTCCTGCTCCTGCTTCCAGTGGGTCTGCTTGTGTCCCCGGCATCCTCCCAAACCATCACTGCTTCCATCACCGGCACGGTCTCCGACGCCTCCGGAGCCGCCATCCCTAACGCCAAAGTCGTCGCCACCAACGCCGCCACCGCCCTCACCTACACCGCCCAATCCAACGGAGCCGGAGTCTATAACCTCCCCTTCCTCCCCGTCGGCAACTACAACATCGCCGCCGAAAGCAGCGGCTTCAAAAAGTCAACCGTCGGCCCCTTCACCCTCGAAGTCAACCAGATCGCCCGCGTCGACTTCAAAATGGAGGTCGGCGAACTCACCCAGACCGTCGAGGTCAGCGGAGCCGCTCCCATCCTCCAGACCGAATCCACCGCCACCGGCGACGCCATCAACTCCAGTAAGCTCACCTCCATCCCCCTCAACGGCCGCAATTTCGCCAACCTTACCCTGCTCATCCCCGGAGCCATCAGCACCTCCCCCACCGTCATGAGCACCTCCGCGCGCTTCCAAAGCAGCGGCAGCCGGCCCCAGGTGAACGGTAATCGCGAACAGACGAACAACTTCCTGCTCGACGGCGTCGAAACCGGAGAAACCGTCGGCAACCGCATCGGCTATCAGCCCAACGTCGACGCCCTCGAAGAGGTCAAAGTCATCACCGGCAACGGCGGCGGCGAATACGGCAACGTCGGCGGCGCAAGCGTCGTCATGACCCTCAAGAGCGGTACCAACGAGTTCCACGGTAACGTCTTCGAATTTCTCCGCAACGACAAACTCGATTCCAACGGTTTCTTCGCCAACCGCTCGGGAGCCAGGCGCAATGCCTTCCGCCGCAATATCTTCGGAGGCACCTTCGGCGGCCCCATCAAGCGCAACAAAGCCTTCTTCTTCCTCGACTACGAAGGCACCGAGCAGCGCACCTCCGGACCCGCTGCCGCCAGCGTCGCCCCCGCCCCTTGGCGCGCCGGCGATCTGTCCCAATTCCTCGCCCAGAACACCATCGTTCGCGATCCTCTCACCGGTTCGAGTGCCGCCACCCGCGCCCCCTTTGCCGGCAACATCATTCCCACCGCCCGCATCACCAACCCTGTCGCCCAGAAACTCTTCACCAGTCCCGACCTCTATCCCCTCCCCAACAACGCCGGCACGGGACCATTGCGCGTCACCAACAACTACCTCGCCAGTACCGCCAGCAGGCTGCGCAACCACCAGGCCGACGCCAAGGTCGATATCCGCCTCACTGATAAGGATTCCCTCTCCGGCCGCTGGTCCATCGGGCGCTATGAGTCCCTCGGCTCCCGCAACCCCCTGCCCGAACAGATGACCTCCGGCACCAACGGACCCACCACCAGCGCCGTCCTCTCCTGGACGCGCACCTACACCCCCCGTCTGGTCAACGAGTCCCGCATCTCCTACAGCCGCACCGGCGTCGCCGACAATACCCTCGACTGGTCCGGCCTGCTCGGCAGCGACGGCAATGCAAAATTCGGCATCGGCGGCGGCCAGCCCATCCCCGGCCTCAGCGGCATCACCGTCGGCGGCGGCCTCACCGGCATCGGAGCCGGCGCCTCCATCGCCGATTCCAAGCAGAACAACTACCAGGCTCAGACCCATTTCACCTATCAGGCCGCCGCCCACCTGCTCAAGTTCGGCGGCCAGTTGTTCCGCGCCCAGCAAAACCACTACTACGCCGGCAACAACGGAGCCCTCGGCACCTTCACCTACTCCGGCGGCTACTCCGGCCTCGACTACGGCGATTTCCTCCTCAACACCCTCTCCGCCAAGGGCCGCGGAGCCGTCACCGGCAAGTGGGGACAGCGCCACTGGCGCAACGCCGTCTATTTCCAGGACGATTGGAAAGCGCGCCGCAACCTTACCCTCAACCTCGGCATGCGCTGGGAATACATCTCGCCTCTCATCGAGGTGGCTGACCGCCAGGTGAACATCAACACCTATACCGGCGAACTCATCTACCCCGGCAAGTCACCCTACGGCCGCGGCCTCTACAAGCCTTACCGCAAGCAGTTCATGCCCACCGTCGGCATCGCCTGGACCCCCGACATGTTCCAGAATAAACTCGTCGTCCGCGCCGGATACCGCTTCTCGAGCTTCCTCGAAGGCACCGGAGCCAATCTCCGCCTTCCGCTCAACCCGCCCTTCTTCATCGAATCGAATGTCAACTACGACGCCATCTCCCCCGGCGACATCCGCACCGGTTTTTCCGACGTCATCGGAGCGGGCGACCTCACCAGCCCCCGCACTGGTTCCGCCCCCTTCTACCAGGCCCGCGCCTGGGATCTCGATCTTCGCCCCCAGTTCACCAATCAGTACAACTTCGCCCTCGAATACCAGTTCGGCAAAGCTACATCCGTCTCCGCCGCCTACGTCGGCAACCACGCCACTCACCTCATCGTTCCCCATGAAGCCAATCAGCCGCTGCCCGGAACCGGCCCCTTCAGCACCTGGATCAACCTCAACGACCGCCGCCCGCTCGCCAAGGTTCTTCCCAACGTGGGCAACATCGCCCTCACCGAATCGAGCGGCACCAGCCGCTACAACTCGCTTCAGATGACTGCCCGCCACCGCATGAGCGGAGGCATCGAACTCATCTCCTCCTACACCTTCTCGAAGACGCTCACCGACAACCTCGGCTACTATGGCTGCGCGGCGGTCAATTCCGATGGAGCCTACTGGCAGAACGCCTACGACCGCCATGCCAACTTCGGCCCCGCCTGCTTCGACGCCACGCACAATTTCAGCGTCGGCGGCCTCTACGCCCTCCCCCTCGGAAAGGGTAAACGCTTCGGTACGTCAATGGCCAGGGCGGCCGATCTTCTGCTCGGCGGCTGGAACGTGAACTACTTCCTTACCGCCCATTCCGGCTTCCCCGTCACCGTCAATGCCGCCGCCGCCCAAACCAACACCGGCCAGTCGGTTCGCGGTAACGTGCGCGCCAACTACTACCGCCCCATGACCATCACCACCCAGACCGTCGACCGCTTCTTTGGACCGGTGGACGCCGGCACGTTCTGCGCGGCGGGCGTCGACAACGGTACCTGTTCCTACGGCGTGCCTGCCCTCGGTACCTTTGGTACGGGGGGTGTCGGCACCCTTCGAGCTCCCAGCTACTTCAACCTCGATGCCTCCATCGGCAAGGTCTTCAATATTACCGAACGCCAGCGCCTTGACTTCCGCGTCGAGTTCTTCAATATCGCCAACCACGTCAGCTTCGGGCCTCCCGGACGCGACATCACCTCCGTCGGCACGTTCGGTCAGATCACCTCTCAGGTAACATCGCCCCGCAATATCCAGTTCGGCCTGAAATACAATTTCTGACGGACAAGCGCCGCTGCTTTTTTGCCTCGAGGGATGCGGCCATCTCGCCGCATCCCTCAATCCTCGGCTACCATGGCACGTGGTTTCTTGCCGAACGCTTCCTTCATCTCCGCCAGTATCCGCTCCGCCGCCTCCCGCGAATCAGCCGCTCCCACAATCGGCCGCCCGATCACCAGGTAGTCCGCCCCCGCCACAATCGCCCCCGCCGGAGTCGTCCTCCTCTTCTGATCGTCTTCCGCGTATCCATCCGGCCGGATCCCCGGCGTCACCACCAGCAGCCGGCTACCCCCTTCCCCCATCGCCAGTTCCTTCACCTGCCGCGCCTCCCGCCCCGACGCGATCACCCCGTCGCAGCCCGCCTCCAACGCCTTCCGCGCACGGAACAACACCAGTTCCTCGACCGATAGATCCCTGTATCCCAACTCCGCCAGATCGCCCTTGTCCATGCTGGTCAACACCGTCACCGCGAACAGCTTCAAATCGCTCGACCCGCGTCCCTTCACCGCCCCCTCGATCACCGGAGTCGACCCGTGTACCGTCAGAAACGACACCCCCAAATCCACCGCCCGCGACACCGCCGTCTTCACCGTCTCCGGAATGTCGTAATACTTGTAGTCCAGAAACACCCGCTTCCCGCCGCGAATCAGGTCCTGAATCAACCGCTCCACTCCCGGAGCCAGTTGCAGCGTCAGCCCGATCTTGAAAAAGCTCACCACGCCCTCGAGCTCCTCCACCTTCCGCCGTGCCTCCCCCACCCCGGGCAGATCCAACGCCGCAATCAAACGTTCTCTTGCGTCAATGTTCGACATGATTCGAGTGCCTTCTCCCTCGGACCGCAACTTCAATCCCGCTTCCCCCAACTCATCCCATCCCCTCGACCGTTTCCTCCGCCAGGCCGAAGCACAGCGTCATCCCCGCACCTCCCAGCCCGGTCACGATCTCCACTCCCGCCTCCGGCCGCAACCGCACGTATGGATCTTCTGGATGTCTCGCGTACACCCCATGCCAGCGCTGCGCGATCTCCAGAATCGGAAACCGCGCCATCGCGTGCAGATAGTCCAGAATCAACTCATCGATCTCCGGCTTGTCGAACACATCCACCGGTCCGTATTCGTGCGAGTCCCCAATCGTCACCTCCCCCTGCATCGTCTGCGACACCATCACGTGGATGCCCCACCGCTCATAACCCCTCATCTGGGCCGTTATCCGCTGCCGCAGCGCCTCCAGGTTGCTGCAGATCTCGAACGACGGGTAGTAGCGCATCGTCAACCCCCCCGCCAGCGCCGGCCCCAGCAGCCATCCATCCGGCTGCTGAAACGTCCGCATCATCTGGAGTTTGCACCGTTGCAATCCCGCCTGTTCCAGCGCCTCCGGGTACAGGCTTTCCAGGTCGTCTCCGCTACAGACAATGATGTGGCCGGCGCTCCAACTGCCCCGTGGCGTCTCCACCTTCCCCGCTCCCACAGCCAGCGCCGGTGTCGAGAACCGGAAATCCACCCCATACCGCTCCGTCAGAAAGGCCGGTAGTTTCGCCATCGCCACCCGCGGGTCCACGGTCATCTCCGTCGTGCTGTACAGCGCCCCACGCAGTCCCTCGGGATTCGCCGCGTCGCTCAATGAGGTGACCCCCGGCGCTTCCATCCACTGGCACGCATATCCCAGCTTCGGCCCCAGGTCCGCGAACTCCCGCCCTACCGCTTCTTCATCCGCCCGGTACGCCAGGTGCAACGATCCCGTGCGCCAGTGCGGCAGCGCTGTCTGCTCCAGCACCTCCAGCCAGATCTCCCGGCTCCGCAGCGCCATCTCGAGCGCCGGCCCCGGCGGCTGCCCGATCGGCCAGATCAACCCGAAATTCCGGATCGATGCTCCCCGCGCCCCATGGGAACGCTCCAGCACCACCACGTCCAATCCCTTGCGGGCGGCGGCATAAGCATGCGCCAGACCCACAATCCCACTTCCCACCACCACAACATCCGCATGTTCCAAATTCATGTAGCCAGATTCTCTCTCGTCTCTCCGGACGCTCCATCCCTTCTCAACCGCCCGCGGGCCCTCGATTCATCATGTATAACCGGAGCAGGCCGGCGCAAGCCCGCGGCCCCGGCGCTCCGCCCGCATCCCACACCGCGAATCCCCATCCGTCCGGAAATATTTCACCCTTTCTCCACAACCACTTACAATCCCGCCCCGCAAGTCCCGAAACCCCGCCGTGCTACAACCATGCCAGAGTACAACCCTATGCCCACCATCAGTCAAGCTCATAGCGACGCCGCTCGTATCAACGGAGCCAGGTCCCACGGCCCCATTTCCCCCGAAGGCAAAGCCCGTTCCTCCCAGAACGGACGCACCCACGGCTTCACCGCCTCCCGCATCGTCTTCAAGTCCCCCGAGGAACAAGCCGATTACGACGCGCTCGTCCGCGACTACACCGCTCACCTCAAGCCCAATGGCCCCATCGAACTCGATATCTTCCACCAGCTCATCCACGCCGCCTGGCGTCTCCGCAATCTCGCCCTCGCCGATGCCCAACTCTACGAAAAGGCGTCCGGCGACCCCCTCCTCTCGGAAGACCCCGAAATCGAAAAACGCGCCGCCCTCCTCCACCGCTATCGCACCACCGCCGAACGCGCCTACTCGCGCGCCCTGAACCAACTGAAATCCCTCCAGAACAACCGCCTCTACCAGGAGCAGTTCTCCCATCTCCTCCCTCCCGAAACCCCGCCATTAGCCAACAAGGAGCGTTTTTCCGCCCGAACCCAGGCCAACCTCCGCAACGAACTCTCCACCGCGGTCAAACAGGCCCGCGAGGAGTCGAAAAGCCTTTCTTCGAGCCTCGAGCAGATGCTCAACCAGTTCAGGAAATAGTCGCGGTTCCGCTAATCAGGCTTTTTTTCTGGATCTCTCGCCCGGAGTGTCTCTTCTCACACCGGCGATCATGGCAAATCAATGCGTCATCGCGTACACGATGTAGTTCACGCCGATCCGGTAGGCGAGCGAGGCATACTTCTCCGGATACGCCGGATAGTCCGCCCACTCCCAGGCGTCCCCCAGGTCCATGTTGTGGCAGATAGCCACCACCAGCCGCCCCTTCTCATCGAATACGCCCCGCCACTTCGGCTCGATTCCGTCCTGCTCGTACGTCCTCCCCGAGCGCAAATACTGGATTCCCGGCACTTGGACCCGCTGATCGAGATCGTGAATCACGTGAAAAATCGCTTCACTGCTCTCCAGGTCCACCACCGGCCGGTCCGGAAACACCCGCCTCAGGCTCTCCATGAATACCTCCCACTCGTAAGTCCCGTGGAAGTCATCCACCATCAGAAACCCTCCGCGGTCCAGATAGTCCCGCAGTTTCCTCGCCTGCTCCTCATCGAGACCCCAATGCCCCACCTCCACCGCGTAAATCCAGGGCCAGTCGTAGATCTCATCCCCCTCGATGTTCACCACCTGCTCGACGGAACGCGTATGCAGCCTCGTCAGCCTCCGCACGCCCTGCACAAACTGCCGGTCCGCCTTCGGATAGTCCGTCGCCCAACTCGACCGGCGCCAGCGGTAACCGCCCCTGAAATTCGGATACCGCAGCCGCGCGAAAGCCCACTCCGTCTTCTCTCCCGCGTCCGCCGGCATCGGAGCCGGATTGTCTTCCTCGAATCCGCCGTATCCCCGGTACCGGCGCTGGCCATAAATCGCCGCCACCACCAGCAACCCGCTCGCGATAAGAAAAAACACTCGCCGGGGCACGCTCCCGAATGTACTCGACCTCGCCGCCGGCTGCAACCCCCCTCTTCTTTACAGCCTCCAATTCGTGCCACACAGTCGGCAAGCCCGAACCCCCGCGCAACCGCGCCTACGGCTTCCACCGCGCCCGCCGCAACTGCGCCCGCACCGATCCCGCCTCCAATTCGTACCGCCCAGTCAGCAAGCCCGAATCCCCGCGCAACCGCGCCCCGTTGCCGCGCCACCCCGCCTACGGCTTCCACCGCGCCCGCCGCAACTGCGCCCGCACCGATCCCGCCTCCAATTCGTACCGCACAGTCGGCAAGCCCGAACCCCCGCGCAACCGCGCCCCGTTGCCGCGCCACCTCGCCTACGGCTTCCACCGCGCCTGCCGCAACTGCGCCCGCACCGATCTCGCCTCCAATTCGTACCGCACAATCGGCAA
>JABAQT010000034.1 GCA_019187195.1 Bryobacteraceae bacterium | reverse complement strand
GTCACTTTGCCGCCCCGGACGCCGAACCTGCCCGCCGAATGCTCTCGAGCAACTCCCTGGCGTCCGTCCGTGAGGGATCGAGCGCGATCGCTCGCTCCGCATCCTCGCGCGCCTCCGCATATCGCCCCAGCCTTAAGTACGCAGCGGCGCGGTTGTAATAAACCCAATAGCCGGCGTAGCCGGCCCGCCCGGCCGCATCATAGTAGCCTATGGATTTTTCCACATCGAGATTGCCCGCGTGCAGCGTGAAGGCGTAACTGTAGTTGGCTTCCGCCGACTCGGGATGCGCCTTCACCACGGGCTCGATCATTCGCCGCGCCTGCTCGAACATGCCCCTTTCCCAGAGCGTGTCGAGGCGCCGCCGCAGGTATCCGATCTTCTTCGGATGCTGGTTCACGTAGTCCACCAGCAACTGCTCCGGAAGCTCTCCAGGGTCTCTTACCTTCCTCGAAGCCTGTCCGGCGAAGGCTTGCTCTTGAAAGTCGAGCAGGCGGCGCCGCAACTCAGGACGGCGGAACTCTTCCCTGCACTTGGATGTGGAAGCGAACACCAGAGCTTCCCGGTCTTCAAACGCGGCCGGAGCTCCGCAGGCCCGCAGCAAACCAGCAAATCGCCGTGACTCCCCGGGAACAAGAATGTAATCGTTCGAGTCGATGCCGGCCTCGAAAGAATGCATGGCGCTCTCATAATGGCGGTAGCCGATCAGTGGGTGGCTGCGATCGTAGATCCGGAAGCCCGCACGGTTGCCGGTGCGAAGAAACTCGACCGCCGTCGCCAGGCTTGCCTCGCCGGAACGGTACTCGGCGACACGCGCCTCGATCGGCGTGTGGTCCCAAATCCAGCGCACCGCCTGCTGCATGCCCGGCGAAGCGTGCGGCGCAAAGCGCCACCGGTCGCGGATATCGGCGCCGAATTGGAGGAATCCGGGCGCGAAAGCGGCGCAGCTGAAACAGGCGTAGGCCAACCGTTTCCGCATGCGCAGTTGCTCGAACTGAAAGGCGCATAAGAGCCCAAACAGACCATGGGCGGCAAAGGAAAACCGCCAGAACCAGATCGAGTGGTACGCAAGCAGAACGCAGAAGCCGAGCCCGGCGGCTACTGTGATCATCCACCCGCCGTATCGCCGCGCAAATTGCCTCCACCCGCCCGCCAGCACGAATCCCATTGCCATCAGAACGAGGTAGGGCCCGTCCGCCGACGCCAACATTCCGATGTTGTAGGGAAGTTGCCGGTTCACCGGAAACAGCGGGTCGAAAGGCGCATCCACCTTCCCCGCCAACGCCGGCAGGTTCACGGCGAGAAACACCAGAAAGCAAGCCACCCCAACCAGCAGGGCGTTGCGGGTCTCCGCCTCCAGGCGGCGCCGCCCGGCAAGACTTCGCATCAGCCCGGGCGTGAGCAGAACCAGGCAGACCAAACCCGCCATGACCGTGATGTCCATGCTGACCGCGGCCGTGAAGGAGCCCCACAAGAGCGAAGGGCCTTTTCTTCCTCCGGACTTCGAATACCACAGCACCGCGACAAGCGCCGACGCGAATCCCAAAGCATGGTTCGGAATATAGAGCATCCCCGTGAATGGCGTGAAACCGATTGTGGTGTAGATGCCGCTGGAATGGAAAAACCCAAAGAAGTAATTCACCCAATCCGCGCGGGTTGACAATCCCAGGTTCCAGAGATTGAAGCTCACCGAAACCGAGGCCGCCGCCGCCAGCAGCATTCTGCCGCCGGAGGAAGACAGCAGGGATCCGGCCACCAGCAGGATGACCACGGAATAAAACGCCGCCGCAAGGAACGAATCGGCAACCAGGATCGGGAGCGCAAAGTGAGGAAGCCAGGCAATCTGCCCGGCCGTGAAAAGAAACGCTCCCAGGGGGTAGGAAAGCTGCATCCCCACGGCGAGGGGACTGCGCAGCGGGAAACCATGCGCGGCCAGAGAGATGGGAAACCCCAACGTGCGCACGTCATCGAAGATGCCCCCTCCGGCCAGCACATCTCCGCCATACGCCATTCCGAGCATCCAGGGGATGCGCGAGGCGCACACCGCCAGGCACACCGCCCCCAGCAGTCCCACCGCGTAGAGAAACGCGCGCGTGCGGCGAAACCGAAGGTAGGGTTCGAGAAAGCCAGGCGCGGCTCCGTTCACCTCCCTCGCCTTCAGCAACCAGATGCACAGCCATCCGAGCGCCGCCGCGACCGGGATGCCGCGCGCGGAGAGCATGAACGGAAGGGCGGCGTATCCAAGCAGCGCATATCCGGAGAAGCCAAAAAGAAACGCCACTTCAGGCAATCTCGACCTGTGCGGAGAGAAACCCGCGATCGAACGGCAGAGCGCCTCTCCCAGCACGAGGAACGCGCCCAACTCCCAAACCAGCGAAGCCGCGGTGGCGGCTAACTTCCCGGCTGCCTCAACCATGGCGCAGACGGCGCACCTTGTCACGGACGCGCCACAAGCCCACAAAGGCCTTCCATGAGTTGATGGGAAGCGAACCGGGAGTCAACCCCCTGCTCAATCCGAAGATGCGGGGACGATGATGGACCTCCACCGGTTGGATCCGGTAACCGAGCGCATGAGCGTAAATGGAGATCTCGGCATTGAGAAACGTGGGCAGATCGCCGCAGTGCGCCAGACAGTCGAGCAGCGCCTCACGGCGGGCCAGGCGGAACCCGAAGTTTATATCCGAGCAAGGCACGGAAAACATCGCCTTCGCCATGCCGTTGAACACGCGCGAGGTGACGCGCCGTATGAGCGGATCGTAGCGGACACGCTTCACCCCCAGCAGAAAATCATGTTGGCCGGCATGCCCGGCAAGCCGCCAGAATTCGCTGGCCACGCACTGCCCATCGGAGTCGCTGAAGAAGACCCAGGGGCAGCGCGCGCGGTGGTAAAGGGCGCGCGCGGCCGGCCCGAACCCTTCCCGCTTCCTGTTGTAGACGACATCGAGAAACGGCCACCGCTCCTGCAACTCCCGCAGGAGTTCCGCCGTGCCATCCTGGCTGCCGCTCTCCTCGATGAGAAACTCCGAACCTTCGGGCAGATGGCGAAACACCACCTCCACCAGTTCCGCGAGCACGCTCATGATTCCCTCGGCTTCGTCGCACACGGGGAGGAGCACGGAAACGGGCTGATCGAAGGTGAACCGCTGCGCCCTGGCGGAGGACATTCCGCTCAACCTCCGCTGAAGGCGCGGCGCAGTTTCTCGAACGTAACCTCAAGATCTTCGGGGAGCACGCGGGTCTCTCCGACCGTGGTCATGAAATTCACATCGCCCGGCCACCGCGGAAGGATATGCATGTGCAAATGCCCCGCAACGCCGGCCCCGGCGCATTCCCCAATGTTCATTCCGATGTTCAGGCCCTTCGGGTTGTACACGGAACGAAGATGCCGCGAGGCTTCGCGGGTGAGCAGCATCAGTTCCCGCACGGTGTCCTCCCCGGCCTCCTCGAGCGTCGCGACGTGCTCATAGGTGACCACCATCATGTGACCCGTCGTGTAAGGGAACAGGTTCAGGACGACAAAGCAACCCTGGCCGCGGTGAACAATCAGATTCTCGCGGTCGCGGTTTTCGGAGGCTTTCTTGCAGAATACGCACTCGCCGCCGGCGTCAGCCTTGCTGACATAGCGGAAGCGCCACGGGCTCCAGAGATGATCCATGCGGCGGCCGTCAGGCGGACGGCACGGATTCTCCCTGCGCGCTCGGAATCGCCTGCGTGTGGTTGACCAGATCCTTCAGTTCCTTGCTGGGTTTGAAATAGGGAATGCGTTTCGAAGGCACCTCGACACGCGTGCCCGTCTTCGGGTTGCGGCCGACCCTTGCCTGGCGCTGTCTGGTGCGAAAACTTCCGAATCCGCGTATTTCTATCTTGTCGCCCGTGCGAAGGGACTTGACGATGCTGTCGAAAATAGCCTCCACGATGACCTCGGAATCCTTGCGGGTCATCTCCACGACACGGGACACTTCTTCAATTAGATCCGCTTTAGTCATTTCTTGTGTTTTCTCCCATTTCTTGCCGGAGCGCGATGGCAACCTACCGGCCCTCCCCCTGTCCCTTCAGGTGAATCACCTCTTCTATGGTCATGGTGGCCGCGGCGGCCTGGCGCTGATAGTCCTCCAGGCGGGTCCGCTCTTCTTCTTCACTGACGGCGCGCACGCTCAGGCCGATCTTCTTCTCCGCTTCATTGAGCTTGATGATCTTGAAATCGAACTCCTCGCCCACCGGCAGCGCGGGTTCGTCGCGCTTGGCGGCGGAACCCGGAATCTCGGAGTTGTGGCACAATCCTTCCACTCCCGGCGCCAGCTCCACGAAAACACCAAAATTCGACGCGCGGCAGACCTTCCCGCGCAGGATGTCGCCCACCTGGTGCGAACGGAAAAAAGTCTCCCAGGCGTCGGGTTGCAACTGCTTGATGCCAAGCGACAGCCGCCGGTTGTGCGCGTCGATGTTGAGGATGACGGCCTGCACCATCTGTCCCTTCTTCAGCATCTCCGATGGGTGCTTGATGCGCTTCGTCCATGAGAGATCGGAGATGTGGACCAGCCCGTCGATGCCTTCCTCTATCTCGATGAACGCGCCGAAATCCGTGAGCTTGCGCACGCGCCCCTCGACCACCGAACCGATGCTGTAACGCTCTTCCACCGTGGTCCAGGGATCCGCTTCGAGTTGCTTGATCCCAAGCGAGACGCGCTTCTCCTCCGGCTTGACATCCAGCACGACAACCTCGACGCTGTCGCCCGCCTTCACCACCTTCGAAGGATGTTTCAATCGCCGCGACCAGGTCATCTCGGTGATGTGAATCAGACCTTCCACTCCGGGTTCCAGTTCCACGAAGGCCCCGTAATCGGTGATGGATACGACGCGGCCGATCACGCGCAGCCCGATGGGATAACGCTCGACCACCGAATCCCACGGATCGGAATGAAGCTGCTTCAACCCAAGCGAAATGCGCTCTTTGTCCTTATCGAACTTGAGCACCCGCACCGTGATCTGATCGCCCACATGCAGCAACTCGGCGGGATGGCCAACCCGCCCGTAAGACATGTCGCTCACATGCAGCAGCCCGTCAATTCCGCCAAGGTCGATAAATGCGCCGTAGTCGGTGAGGTTCTTCACAACCCCCGTGACCACCGCGCCCTCGGTAAGCACATCGAGCGCTGCTTCCTTGCGCTGGGCGAGATCCTCTTCGACGGCCAGTTTGCGTGATACCACCACATTGCCGCGGCGCCGGTTCAACTTCACGATGCGCACCGGAATGTCCGTTCCGATGAGTGAATCGAGGTTATGCACGGGCCGCACATCGACTTGCGAACCCGGCATGAATGCCTTCGCGCCGACATCCACCAGAAGGCCGCCCTTGATGCGTCCAATCACGCGCCCGAGAATGGGAAGGCTCTCCTGAAAAGCCTTCTCGAGCGTGTCCCAACTCCGCAGCCGGACCGCTTTCTCGTGCGAAAGCGTGATATAGCCTTCGACGTGCGGAGCATGCCTGTCGACCATGACATCGATCGAGTCTCCGGGCCGTACCGTTACAGAGCCATCGGGAAGTTGGAATTCGGCGATGGGTACAATGCCTTCGGACTTGTATCCGAAATCGACAATAACTTCCTTGTCGGTAACCTTTAGTATGTGGCCGGCCAGAATCTCGCCTTCCGCCGGCGCGGCAAAGTGAGAATAGTCATCGAGCAGTTGCTCGTACTCATCGCCGGCGGGCGGAAGCGGCGCCTCTGGGGTGCGATCCTCTGGTTGATCGGCCATCGCCATATCTCCGAGCAAACGGCTGCGGTTCCAGCTACAGAAATCGGCACGCGGACCGTAGCGAGCGTCGCAATGCAAACCCCTGATACCGACAAGCCGTTGAAAGATCAGTACTTCAGAAATATAGCGGAGTAGGGTGGGGAAGTCAACCGGAGGGGGGCGGGACAAACGCCGCCAAATGCCCCCGCGACAGGAATTTTTTTGGTGTGCCTTCCCCAACCGGTTCTCATGGCACCACCACCAGGTGGAAGAATGATCTCAACCGGATTCGGCCGGCCCATCCCCTCCCATGCTAAGATGAGTGCGGTGCAGCGGATTTCTCCTCTTTTTCAAAGAGACTCACGCCAGCTCATCCAGTGTTCCCGCCTCCTTGCCTACCCTTGGCTCGATCATGGTTTCGGCACTCGCCAGTCCGCGCCACCCCCTTTGCCGGTGGTGACCCTCAAGCAGATTCATTCCGACGTGGTGATCGCGGTTTCGGGTGTCGAAGATGCGCTCGCGCAAGGCGACGCATTGATTACCAGTCGCCGTGGGATTTTCCTCACGGTAAGAACTGCCGATTGTGTCCCCATCCTGATCGCTGACTCCCGCCGGCGGGCCGTCGCCGCCATTCATGCAGGCTGGCGGGGAACCGCCAGTTCCATTGCCATCAAGACCGTCCGGCGCCTTCGTGAGGAATTTGACTGTGCGCCAGTTGACCTCATTGCGGCAATAGGCCCTGCCATCGGCGGCTGCTGCTATGAAGTCGGCACGGACGTATTGGAACGCTTCCAACCGTGGCTTGACGCGTCATCGCTACGCCGTCCCTTTCTCGACTTGGCCGGCGTGAACCGGAAGCAGTTATTGGAGGCGGAGATACCGGCGGAACACATATTTTGCGCACAGGCGTGCACGAAATGCGCTTCGGAAGATTTTCATTCCTTTCGCCGGGATCAGGCTGACGCGGGCAGGATGGAGTCCATGGTGGGTATCCTCTGATAACGCCCGGACTCACTCAGGAACACGAAAGGCGCGGTCTTTGCCCGCGCCTTTCGTTCATAGACTCTCGACGGGTTAGGCGGCCGTCATCATTTCTTCGAAGAGGTCCGAATCGTCGAACTTCTCGCGATGGCGGTCTGCCATCTCCTGGCAGCGGATACAGTAAGGCGACCATGGCACGGCAGCCAGTCGCTTCGGGCTGATCTCTTCTTCGCAATGCACGCAGGTGCCGAAGGTTTCATCCTCGATGCGGCGCAGCGCGGCTCGTACGTTGCGCAGCAGGTTGGATTCACGGTCGAGGTTGCGGATGGCCAACTCCCGCTCGGCAGCATGCTGGACCTCGTCCAGCGCATCGGGACTCTTTTCGATGGCGATTGCGTCGCGGTTGCGTAGCACCGTCTCGAGTTCAGCCTGCTTCGTCTCCAGGATTGATTTAAACTTGCTCAGTTCGCTCTTTGTCATTTTGCTTTCGCTCCTCTCTCCTCTCGGATCGATTCTTCTTGTTCTTGTTTTCCTTCTTCTTTCCCTTTGAAACCTTGTAGACGATGTTCCCGCCTCAAAGGTTTCACAAATCTTAGCGGATTGCGCTAAAGATTCTTAATCATGAAACTGCACAACTCCCCCCATCCAACCAAAACCTCCTAACCGCTCTGGAATCCCCATAGTGTATCACATCCTTAAGCAATTCAGTTGCCATCACCCGCCGCTTTTCTCACCCTTTTTTCCCGGCGGGAATTGCATCTCTTATCGTCCCCGCCAGCCGTTTTGATTACGCCTGCGCAAATCTTTATTGACGAAGATTCTTCACCAAAGTTTCAAGTTCTCTTCTTCCCCACATCCAATTCGCTCCAACTTCCGGCCTATCCAAACCTACCACCCCATCCCCACCGCACCCCTCACCCGCGCTCCGTGGGCGGTCGCGCCCGCCGGGAGGTATACTCTAATGGTTGTCTCCCCCCAACTCCCGCCGAATCGCCCACGCCACCCTCGCCTGCATGATCATCCTGTTCTTTCTCAACGGGTTGGCTATCATTCCTCACCTCGGCATCCAGACCGACGAAGCCATCTTTTCAGGCCCACTGTTCCCCGGCGGCTCCGGATGGTTCGAAATCTCCATCTTCAAAAAGAAAGTTCCATTCATGGTGATGACCTATCTGGGGACGGTTAAGACGGGCCTCTACTGGCTGCTGTTGCATATCTTTGCGCCATCCGTATACCTGTTGCGAATCCCCCCCCTAGTCCTGGGCGTCCTGACTATCCTCGCCTTCTATTTCTTCGCGCTCCGCGCCACTACCCCCGCCACCGCTCTCTTTTCCGCCGCCCTGCTTTCCACCGACACCAGTTATCTGCTGACCACCGCCATGGACTGGGGGCCCGTCGCCATTCAACATCTGTGCCACGTCACAGGGCTCCTTCTAATTCTTAAGTCCTATCAAACAAACCGTTTGCTCCCCCTGGCGGGCGGCTGCTTCGCGCTCGGGCTCGGCCTCTGGGACAAGGCTCTCTTCCTGTGGATGCTCTCCGGCGCCGGCCTGGCCTGCCTCATCGTCTTCCTCACCGAAGTAAAGCGTTTTCTGACGGCGCGAAGGATCATCACGGCCGGTTTTTTCTTCCTCCTCGGAGCCTTGCCTCTCGTCATCTACAACATACGCCGGCCTTTGGAAACCTTTCGAGGCAATGCCTCCTTCGCCAGTGACGATCTGTCCCAGAAGATCCACCTGCTGCCCTACACAATGAACGGCTCCGCCCTGTTCGGTTATCTGGTTGACGAGGATTGGGTCGTGAAGACGCCCGGCGAACCGCGGACGGCTGTCGCGAAGGCCTCCCTTCAACTCGCGCGTCTCAGCGGTGAGAGAAGGGAGAATCTCTACTGGTACACCTTCGCCGCCTCCCTCCTGCTGACCCCCGTTCTGCTGGCAACCTCCTGGCGGCGCCCGGTCCTGTTTCTGCTCCTTATGATGGCCGTCGGCTGGGCGCAGATGCTTGCTACCAAAGGAGCTGGCGGCGGAGTCCATCATTCCATCCTGTTGTGGCCATATCCGCTGCTCCTGATCGGAATTGCCGCCTCCTGGGCCGCGTCGAAACTCGGCCCCTATCAAACGGCGTTTCAGGTAGGGCTGGCGGCGGTCCTCTGCGGTTCCGCCCTCCTGGTCAATAACAACTATCTGCGCCATGCCATCCGCGACGGCGGCGCGCCCGGCTGGTCCGATGCAAACTTCACCCTCGCCGCCGATTTGCCGAAGTTTGGCGCCTCGAAGATCTATCTGATCGATTGGGGGATGCTCGACAACACGCGGTTTCTGACGTCCGGGAGCCTTCCGCTGCTGCTTGGCAGCGAACCTCTCATGCATCCCGAACCCACTCCAGCGGGAATGCGCTTTGTGAAATTCATGCTCGAAGACCCCAAAGCTATCTTCGCCGGCAATACAAACGACAAGCAGGTTTTCCCGGAGGTCAATCAGAGGATTTCGAAACTCGCCGCCCGCCTTGGCTACGAGCGCCGTCTCCTCGAGACAGTCTACGACTACCGCGGCCGCCCGTTCTACGAGATCTTCCGTTTCCAACCGAATCCGGAGGACAAGGCCCCTACTTCGCCTCCAAACCGATCATCGAAACGATGATCCCCAACTCGCGCTGCTCCACTACGCCCGCCGCCAGAAACTTATCCAACGCGAATTCGATCGTTACAGGATCATCACCGTGAAACGCCGCCGCCGGAGCCTCCCTGCGAAAAGTATAATCTCCGCTCTTCGAATAGGTCTCGCCCTCGACCGGCCTCCCGTTGACATTCGCCGTCAGCCGGACCGGCCCCACTTTGCTCAGAACAGCTTCCGGAATCGAGAACTTCAGCAGCAGCCATGCCCCGTCCCTGCCCGCGTTCAACGGCGGGCGCAGTGTGACCGTGAAATTACCCTTGGTCCAGCGCCATGAATTCGATTCAAGGGAATGGAAGCCGCGCACTAACTGCGACGCTGCCCGCGGATCGGCGACGCTCACCATCGAACGCATCCCGCTGTCCTCATCCACGGCTGTCGCGCGGACTCGCCGGGGTTTCCTGCATGCCGGCGCGAGGAAAACAACGAGAACCGCCATCACCGTAATCAGTCTCCGCACGCTTCCACCTGATCCGGGCTTCTCGAGGGCGCGCGCCGGACCCTCGGCGCTGCCCTCCCTCCAAGGGGCACATTTGCAATTATATCGTCCGTGCTGCGACCCTGAAATTTCGCCCGCATGATCATCTGCCAGAACCTCACCCGCCAATACGGGCCCTCCACCGTGGTGGACTCCATCTCGTTCCAACTTCCACAGGGAAGCCTCTGCGCCTTCCTCGGCCCGAACGGAGCCGGAAAGTCGACCACGGTGAAAATGCTCACCGGGCTCCTGCGGCCCACTTCCGGCGCCGCTACGGTCGCCGGCCTCGCCGTCAGCGAACAGACCGTGGAATTGAAGCGAAGGATCGGCGTGCTGCCCGAGCAACTCGGCCTCTTTGACCACCTCACTGTCGAAGAACACCTTCACATGGCCGGTCCCATCTACGGCTTGTCAAGGAGCGAAACACACGCCCGCGCTTCCCAACTTCTGCGCGCCCTGGTTCTCGAACATGGCCGCGATACCTACGCGGACCACTGTTCCCACGGCATGCGCAAGAAGACCGCGCTCGCCATGGCGCTGATCCACAATCCGATGGTGCTCTTTCTCGATGAGCCGTTCGAAGGCATTGATCCCGTCACCTCGAAAACCATACATGACCTGCTGCTGACTCTCTCCGGCCGCGGCGTGACGGTTTTCTTCACCTCCCACAGTCTCGCCATCGTCGAGCGCATCGCCACCCACTACATCCTCATCCGCCAGGGACGCATCGTGTGGAACTCCACGGCCGGGGAACTGCCCTCCTCCCTCGAACGGATGTACTTCGACCTGGTGGAGGAACCGAAATCAGAGGACATTCCGTGGCTCGGATGGAACCGCTCCTGAAGGCCCTCGCCACGGCCACGTGGCGCGAACTCCACGATCTCAACGCGATTACGGCGAACAACTTTTTCCTGTTCTGTTTGCTGCTCTCGCTCCAGCCGGCAAGCGCTGTGTTCCTATACGTCGTATTCGGCCTGCTTCTGTTCTTCCCCCTGAGCGCCGACCCAATGCGCAAGATTCCCTCCGTCCGCCTGCATCTCCTTCCGCTCACCACGGGCGAACTCATCGTGGTGCGCATTGCCAGCGTCTTCCTCAGTCCCGTCATCTGGCTCATCCTGGGCGTCCTGCTTTGGGGCGGAGATCGCTTTCGCGGGCTTTCCTACGAACTGCTGGTTCTCGCCGTGCTCGCCAACGGAGTCACCATCCTCGGCGAGAGGCTGCTCGGAGCCGCTCCCCGGCTCAGCCTGCTGCGCGATATCCCCGAACTTCCGGGCGCGCTCGGCGGGCTCATCCGGAAAAATCTTCGCGAAATGCTCCATGTGCTCGATGTCTACGCCGGCCTCGTGTTGTCGGCGGCCGGAGTCTACTACCGCTTTTTTCATCCCGATCCACGGCCCGATGCGTTGTTCGGCGTCACCATGCTGGTGGTGCTCGCGCTCAGCACCTATGCCCAACGCCTGTTCGCTCTCGACGCCGCCCGCGGATTCACACGCTACCTGCTCATGCCACTGCGCGGCTGGCGGATCCTCCTCGCCAAGGACATCGCGTTCCTGATCGTGCTGGCGATTCTGGTGGCGCCCCTCGACCCGCTCCCCGGCCTCGCCGCCGGACTTGCCGTGCTCGCCGTCGGTCATGAGCCGAGCGTCATGTCCCCCGTTCCCCAGCCGCGCTGGCGCTTCGTCGCCGGCGCTTCCATCACACACGGCGTCGTCCAAACCGTGCTCATGTTCGGAGCGGGAACCGCCGTTTCCCGGTTCCACGCTCTCCTCCTGTTGCCGTTTGCGGCCGTCTGGGCCGCCTCGTTGTTCTATTTCGGCTGGCGCTTCGACCGCCGCTGAATGCCCCCCTACGGAATCACGGGCAACACAATGTGCGAAGGATGCGCCGCCGTGTGGTGGATCTTCTGCGTGGCCACCTTGGTATTGGAGGTGGTTCCGAATGGCTCGCCCGTATTCGGATTCCGGTCGAACTGCGGAAAATGGCTGCTCGTAATGTCTACCCGAATGCGATGTCCCTTCAAAAACGCGTTGCTGGTGCCCACCATGTCAATCTGGAACTCGTAGGTCTTGCCCGGTTCGAGCAGTTTCGGAGCCGCCGGAGATTCACGATAGCGCGCCCGCACGATTCCCTCCGCCATCGGCAGCGAGCGCCCGTCCGGATAGACATCGATCAGCTTCGCCACGAAATCCGTATCCACGCAATCCGAACTGGCGTACAACACCACCTTCACCGGACCCGTCACTTCGATATCCCGGTCAAGATATTCGGAGGTGTACACCAGAATATCCCCGCGCCCTTCGATCCGCCGTTGATCAATCGGCCCCGCCGCCGTCGGCGTTCCGCAGCAGTTGTTGCCGCCCGTGCTGGGCACCGGATTCATCGGATCATAGCGGTAGGTGTCCGGCTTGCTCTCTCCCGCCGGCGCGTTCCATGAAAGGCGGCCGTCGCCATTGCCCGTGTTCGCCGCCCCGCC
Organism: Bryobacteraceae bacterium; assembly: GCA_019187195.1. Taxonomy (GTDB): domain Bacteria; phylum Acidobacteriota; class Terriglobia; order Bryobacterales; family Bryobacteraceae; genus CADEFT01. The sequence continues at coordinate 46,736 of JABAQT010000034.1, read as the reverse complement.
GCTGTGGAAATACAGCTTGCGATACTGTGTCCGCGCCAGCGGATATTCGTTCTCACGCCGCCAGATGTTCTTCCCCATGACGTACAGCGTCACTGGCGGCTCGGAGCCGATTCCGTCATCCTTGCCCTTGAGCCAGTAATCGAAGAAACGCAGCGCCGCCGCGGATTCATCCACGTGCGCCCCCACGCCGAAATCAAGGTCCCCGTACTTCTGCGAACTCCCGTGCCCCCACGGGCCGATCAGCATGCGGCTCCCCTTGCGCGCCTGTTCCGTCTTTCCCCGCGTGGCCATCCCCACGTAGCCGTGCAGCGTCCCCTGGCTGAAGATATCGAACCATCCCCCCATCGTGTATACCGGCACATTGATCTGGTCGAAAACCTCCTCGGCGTTGATCTTCTTCCAGTAGTCGTCATAGTCGGGATGACGGATCCAGTCGTCGTAGAACTTCGCGTGCCGCCCGGCGAGTTCCTGCATGTTGTTCAGCGGAAGATGCCACAGCAGGTGATCGTAGCTGAGGTTCGGCGGCCCTCCCGCCATGGTGTGCGGGCCCGTGTTCTGCATGATGCGCGATTCCTGCCGCACCGGCCCCCATCCGAAATTGAACGAGAGGCGCCAGGCGCCATTGAGCGTGATCCAGTTGTGATAAAGGCTCGTCGATGCCACCTGCGGCACGATGCAGACCAGGTGCGGCGGTTTCGCCATCGCCGCCCTCCACTGCACGTGTCCGAGATAGGAGCCTCCCTCCATGCACACCTTCCCGTTCGACCACGGCTGTTTCGCGGCCCACTCCACTGTATCGTAGCCGTCCTCGATATCGTTGCGGAACGGCTCCCACTTCCCGTCCGATTCGTGCCGCCCCCTCACGTCCTGGTAAACGAACGCATACCCGCGCTGCGAAAAGAACACGGCGGCGGTATAGGCGCTCGGATACCGCTCCGTGCTGTAAGGCGTTCGGGAGACTATCACCGGATAACGCCCCTGCCCTAACGGGCGGTAAACATCCGCGTACAGGTTCACACCATCCCGCATGGGAATGGCGACCAGATTCTCCAGATGTACGTCATTGGTGGGAGGATACGGAGCGGGAAACTTCACTTGCGCGGCGGCGGAACCCGCCAGGAGTAAGAATACGAATCCATGCATGATGTTGGGATTGTATGTCATCCGGCACGCAGGGATCAAAAACCGGTTACTCCTCCCCACCCGCCACAGGGGCCCCGGTCACGCGCCCGCCACTTCCACCCAATGAATGCTGCACGCGCTCGCCGCACGAACGTCCAGCACCGCGAACCCACTCAGACCCCAAGGAGCGTCCCAGCAGGCAAACCCCGCTGCCGGGCCCGGCTTCCCTTCCTCTCTTCCCGCCGGCTTGCAGAGGTCCCCGTTCACACGCAACTCGGAAATTTCCCCCTCCACTCCCAACCGTGCGCGCGCCCGTTTCATCCGCGGACCCACATGCACCCGGAACGCCGCCCATTGTCCCGCCTCGAGTTTCTTCGGCAACTGCGCCGCCTGGGCCTCTCCCGGAGCATACGTATCGGCATAGGTCACCACGTGCCGCCGTGGCTTCCCCGCGAGCGTGGCAAGTTGCCCGCCCTCGCGCAGCAGCGCCGGGTAATTCTCCCTGTCCGGCATCTCGGTCTGCGAATCCATGTAGTTGAACAGATAGACCCGGTCCGCGCCGCGATCGAGTAGGGAAGCCGCCGCTCCGCGCACCGTCTCGATGGAGTTGAACTGCAGCGGCCGGTACGCCGCATACGGCCGCAGCAGCAATTCGAGACCCGCGGCCAGAGTCACCTGGTCCCCCGCCAGCCGCCGCCACAACTCGACCGGCATGTCCGTCTCAATGCTCGCCCAGAACGGAGTCACCACCAGCATATCCACCAGTCCTTCCCTAGCCCACCGCGCCCCATCGAGGCCCAGCTCGCGCGCGGTTTCCGGCCGCGTCGGTACGCGCGCCCCCACGCGAATCCGGTGGCCTCGCTTGCGCGACCAGGAATCCGCCAGCCGCCGCGTTCTCCGCATGAACTCCGTCAACAAACCTATGCCTTCGATCTCCCTCCCCGGCCGGAAATGAAAACCGAACCGCATCCAGTCGAGCTCCAACCCGTCGAAATCGTACCGCTCGAAGTACTCCTCGACCAGCCGGAAATGATACTCCCGCACCTCGGCCCTGCCATAGTCGAAGGCGCGGTCGCGCCAGTCCACGGCGCGCCAGGGGAGCCTGCGGAATTCCGGATGCTGCCTCCAGAAACTGCTGTGCATGTAGCTCTCCGGATCATCCACGTTGTGCAGATCGTTCATCCGCATCGACATCCAGGGAGAGAGTCCTCTTTGCCTGGCGCGCGCGATCCAGAGTTGGTAAGGATCGATGCCCTTATGCCACAACTCCCATGCCGTGTGGATCCACTTCCGGGCTCCGGCCCGTGCTTCGGCCGGCGTCGACCGGAACAATGGCTGGTCATCCGGCCCCTCCGGGTCGTATCCCTTCCACACCGGATCCCACACCTTGCTCGCAAAACTGGTTCTTTGCGAGCTGCCGCAAAACAGGATCTCCCGCACCTGAGTTCCGGCGTATTGGTCCACAAACGAGGAGACGAACTCAGGCGACAGCGCCTTCCCCGCGCGCGTATAGAACCAGTGGCTGTTGTCTTCATTCAGGCACAGCGCGGTGGATTCTCCCGTTCCGGCGAGCGCGGCGGTGGCGGGAAGGGTGAGAAAGTTGCGTCGTCTCAACTCCCTATCTTATCGCTTCACGATGACTCGCCTCCCGGATCGCATACAATAAATCGCATGCGATTCGCCCTTCTACTTCTCCTCACTCCGCTCGGCTTTGCCCAGGCCCAGTACGACCTGCTGCTCAAAGGCGGCCATGTCATCGATCCGAAAAACCACATCGACGCCGTCCGCGACGTAGCCGTGGAAGCCGGAAAGGTCGCGGCCGTCGAAGAAAACATCCCCGCCTCGCGAGCGAGGAAAGTGGTCAACGTGGCCGGCTTATATGTCACGCCCGGCCTGTTGGACATCCACGTCCATGTCTTTGCCGGCGGCATGGGAAACTCCTACGCCTCGGGCCGTCTGAGCGTCTATCCGGATGGATTTACCTTCCGCTCCGGCGTGACCACGGTGGTGGATGCGGGCACTTCCGGCTGGCGCAACTTCCCCGAGTTCAAAGCGCGAGTCATTGACCGCGCACGCACCCGTGTCCTCGCCCTCCTGAATATCGTCGGCGCCGGCATGGGCGGAGCCGTGGAACAGAATAAGGAGGACATGGACCCCAAAGCCGCGGCGGACATGGCCAAACAGCATCCCGGCATAATCGTCGGATTCAAAACCGCGCACTTTGCCGGACCGGAGTGGATCGCCGTCGATAACGCGATCGAGGCGGGGAAGATGACGGACCGGCCGATCATGGTCGATTTCGGAGCCTTCCGGCCCGAGCGGCCCTTTGAAGACCTGGTGACGAAGCGTCTGCGCCCCGGCGATATCTACACCCACACGTATCTCGCCGCCGTGCCGATGCTCGACGCGGAAAAGAAAGTGCGCCCCTACCTGTTTGAAGCGCGCAAGCGCGGAGTCATCTTCGATGTGGGCCACGGCGGCGGAAGCTTCGTGTTCCGGCAGGCGGCGCCGGCCATGCAGCAGGGCTTTGTTCCCGACTCCATCTCCACCGACCTCCACTACACCAGCATGAACGGAGGCATGAAGGACATGCTCAACGTCATGTCGAAGTTCCTCAACATGGGCATGAATCTGGACGATGTCATTCTGCGGTCGACATGGAACCCGGCCAGGGAGATCAAGCGCCAGGAACTTGGAAACCTGTCCGTCGGTTCCGGCGCCGACATCACCGTATTGCGGGTCGAGAACGGAAAGTTCGGTTTCGTCGATGTCTATGGAGCGCGGATGGACGGTTCCCGCAAGCTGGTGGCGGAGATGACTGTTCGGGATGGAAAAGTGGTCTGGGACCTGAACGGACTGGCGCGCGAAGACTGGCGCAGTCTGCCCGCTGACTACATGGGGCAGGGCGACCCGAGTTGGGACGGAATCGCGAGCGAAGGCCGGCGGAGAGGACCGCGGCGGCGCTAGGATCCCTTCCCCGTCTCAGGGCCTCACGACTGCGCCATCAAGTGTGCGGTCCGTCGGATAGGCGCCCCCTCGCGGAGCTTCCTTCAACGGATGTTTCGCCGCCAGTTGTTCATTGAGATCGATGCCGAGCCCCGGTTTGCCGTTCCCATAGAGATAGCCCTTGCGGATTTCCGGAGTCCCGGGCAGCATTTCGTGGACAATGGGCGGAAAATGGTTCTCCTCCTGAATGCCGAACGCGGTGCTCGAGATGTCGACGTGATACGCGGCGAGAAGGTTCACCGGATCATTGTCGCCCCCTTCCTGGAAGGCGGTCTTCACCCCGAAGTACTCGCAAAGCGTGGCGAGTTTCTTAATCGGAGTGATGCCGCCCGTGGCCGACACGCGGCAGCGCACGTAGTCGATGAGGCGCTCCGTCACCAGGGGCACGTACTCGTAGGGATGGCTGAAGACCTCGCCCACCGCTTGCGGAGTGGTGCAGACCTGCCGGATCTGGCGGTAATACTGAATGAGTTCCGGCGCGAGAACATCTTCCAGAAAGAAGAGCTGATACGGCTGAAGGCGGCGGGACAGTTCCACCGCATTCATCCCGCTGAGGTGTGAATGCACGTCGTGGAGCAGCTTGGGAGTGAAACCGGCCTTCGACCGCACGTACTCGAACACGCCGGGAATGGTGTCCACGTAGAGTTCTTCATCGAAAGCCGCGCCTTGGTAGCCGCCCTCGGGCCGGGTTCCCTGTCCGGCCGGGATGAACCCGCCGCCGCCATATCCCCCGGCGCCGTACTGCACGCGGATGTAGCGCCACCCGGCGGCCATCGACTTCTGTACGGCCGCAAGCGCGGATTCCTTGTCCTGGCCTCCAACGTGGTCGTAGCAGGGGACCGCGTCGCGCACCTTCCCCCCGAGCATCTCATAGACCGGCATGCCGGCCCGCTTGCCCTTGATATCCCACAGCGCCATGTCCATGCCGCTCAGAACGTTGTTGTTGATGGGACCATTGCGCCAGTAGGTGCGGTATTGGGCGCTTTGCCAAAGATCCTCGATGCGGTCCACCTGCTTGCCGATAAGCCATGGCCCGAGATGCTTCTCGAGCGCGGCTATGACGGCGAAGGGCTGAAAGTGATTGCCCGCGCTCCCGATGCCGTACAGGCCAGGCTCGCTGGTGAGCAGTTTCAGGAAGATCCAGTGGTAGTTGCCGCCGCCGCTGGTGGCAATGACCTTGAAGCCGGTAATCGTGAGAGGAGGCAGGCCGCGCGTGGCGCGCTGCTCCTGTTGCTGGGCCGCGGCGTTCATGGCTGGAGCCGCGAGAATTGGTTTCCAGAGATCTCTGCGTTTCATTTCCTATGAAAGAGCTTCCCACACAATGCAAGTCAATGTTGGGTAGGCGCGTGCGCCGTGGAAACCGGCGTTCTCTCAATCGGCGCCTTGCAGCCGCAGCCACTTGCCCTTGTGGTGATACCACGTAACGGAAGCCTTTCCCAGGAACGCATCGTCGATTCCCTGGTGATCAACCGGCGGAGGCTCCCTCCCCCCGTAAGCGCGGTAGTGATCCATGATGAAGCCGCGATCGACGGCGGTAATCCCGCGCGAATATTCGATCCTGCCGTTCCCGATCTCCTGCAGGTAGCCGCGGTCTTCGCTCGTGATGAGGGTTTCCGGATTCGCGTCCCCATCGTTGCGGAAGACAAGCAGCGCCGTCGAGCCGTTGACGGAGCAGAGAACCGCCCATCCGGTCTTGCCCTTTTCGAAAAACTCTCCGCGGATCACGTTGCGTGCCGCGCCCGAAGGCTGCGGTATCGTGCATCTCCGCGCCTTCAGAACTCCGGCCACCGCCGGCGGAAGTTCGGGAAAGGCATCGATCGAAAGACGCCGGATACCGCCGGCTGCTTCCCTCGCCCGCGCCTGCCAGTCCCGCGCGGCTTGCGCCCGGGCCTGCCCTGCCTGCGCGATCGCCTGAACATCCAACAGCGGCAGGATCGCCTTTCGATCGAGATGCGGATCAAGCGCCCTGGCGCGCTCGAAGTAGCGCTCGGCCAGTCCAGCCGCTCGCGGATTGGGCGTTCCCATCAGCAGCAACCTGTTGTGCTCGCTCTGGAGCGTGTAGGCGGCGTTCCCCAACACCCATACGTTCCTCGAAGCCTCGAGCGCGGCCCTTGCCTGCGCGGCACGGGCGCCACCCTCCAGAATCGACAGTGCATATAGGCGCGCCAATGATCGCGCGGCAAACGGGTGGTTCGGATCGGCCGCGACAGTGGCTTCCAGGTACCGCGCATGGAGATCTCGATTCAGGCTCTCAAAGAACGACGCCGCGTTCCACTGCACAGCCGCGTCGCCCGGCCGCGCATTCGTTGCCGCACTCCACAGAGCAGCCGCGCGGCGATAATCCGCCTCCGGTAATTCACCCGGCTCGAACCGTGAAACCGGCGAGTGTAACAGTTCGGAATCAGGATGATGCTCGATGAGCCAGAGCGCATGCTGAACACGCTTCCGGCGGTCTTCCGGACGCCCCGCCCGGTCTCCCCGCTGATGGTAGGCCATCAGCTTTAACCGGGCCGGAAAGTCGTCCGGATTCGCGGCGAGTTGCCGCTCGAGATCCGCTACGTCGCTCTCCTCCAGTTTGAGAACGCCGCGCAATGACTCCGCATACCAGGGGCTGAACATGGGCGGTGCGGTTGTGGGCGCGGATTGCGCCCGCAACCACGCTTCCGGCCCCGTCAGGACCGCTGTGGTTGCCAGCACTATCAGCCGGATGCGGGGGTTCATGTCACCCTAAATCACCTGGACGGCTTTCTCCCCTCGCTCCACCACTCGCCCCACTCTCACCGCCCGGGGAAAGCGCTTCTCAAACGCCCTTCCATCTCCCTCGGGCAGCGCGATCAGCAGTCCCCCCGACGTCTGCGGATCGTAGAGCAGCATTTCCAACTCATTCGCGATCGCTTCGCCGAACGCCACATCACCGGAGGCGAACTCGCGATTATTCTCCAATCCCCCCGGCTTCGCGCCCGCCCGGGCGTAGGCTAAGGCTCCCGGCAGCAGCGGCACGCGATGAGCTTCGATTTCGATGGTTGCCTCGCTCCCCAGCGCCATCTCCCGCGCATGTCCGAGCATGCCGAAGCCCGTGATATCGGTACAACCATGAACGCATAAGCCCTCCAGCGCTTCGGCCGCCTGCCGGTTCAAAGTCAGCATCGAGTCCACGCAATCGGCCACATAGCTCAACTCGGCCATTCCGCGCTTCAACGCCGTGCTGATGATCCCCGTCCCGATGCGCTTGGTAAACCAGAGCGAGTCTCCCGGTTGCGCTCCCGAATTCCTCCAGATGCGATCGGGATGCGCCACGCCGGTAACGGCATAGCCGAACTTCACTCCCTCGTCGCTGATGCTGTGGCCGCCCACCACCGCGCAACCTGCCTCGGCCATCTTCGCCGCCCCCCCTTCGAGGATTTGGCCCAGGACGCCGGGATCGCCCTTTCCCGGGTACGCGACGATGGACAACGCCGTAACGGGACGTCCTCCCATGGCGTAGACGTCGCTGAGGGCATTGGCCGCCGCAATCGCGCCGAAACAATAGGGATCGTCCACGATCGGAGTGAGAAAATCCACTGTCTGGATGAGGGCGCACTCCGGGCTCAGCCGGTAAACACCGGCATCGTCGGACGTTGCAAAGTCCACCAGAACGTTCTCGTTGGCCGCCTTCGGCAGGCGGCGCAACACCTGGTCCAAAACCTTTGGACTCAGCTTAGACGCTCAACCAGCGGCCTTCGCGTAAGCGGTAAGGCGTACCTCCTGCATTCCATCTCAGTCTAACAGGCGGACTCAGGCGATCCCCTCTCTAGGCGAAAACTTAACCCTCTGCTATCCTGAGTCAGGAGCGTCACTGCCGCGTTTGTAATTTGTCCCTTAAAAATTGATCCGATACAATTCGTCATGGAGCCCGGCTCGTTTAGATACGCCGGTGAGCAAGCTCGGCGGTGAAACACCCGCGACAGAGAAGCCTGAAGGCGTCCGGAGGGTTCCCCCCTTTTGGTATCCAGGGGTCAATGACGGGGATGGATACGGCCCGGCGGTGCGCTCCTGAATCCCCATTCCACCCATAGCATGCGCATTCTCTTCATCGGCGACATCTTCGCCTCCGCCGGCCGGAAACTGGTTGCCGATCATTTTTCCTACATCCTCGAAAGCGAAGGGATCGACCTCGCCATTGCCAACGCGGAAAACGCGGCGGGCGGCTTCGGCCTCACGCCTCCGCTGGCCGGCGAACTGCTCGATCTGGGCATCGATGTGCTCACCAGCGGCAATCACATCTGGGACAAGCGCGAGATCTACGACTACCTCTCGAAGCAGCCGCGCTTACTGCGCCCCGCGAACTATCCGTCCGAACTCCCCGGCTCGGGCCTGGCGGTGGTTCAGGCCCGCAACGGCGTTTCCTGCGCCGTCCTGAACCTCCAGGGCAGGACCTACATGCCGGCCACCGATTGCCCCTTTCGCAAGGCCGACGAACTGCTGGCCTCGCTTGACCCGTCCGTAACCGTGCGTTTTGTCGATTTCCACGCCGAACTGACAAGCGAAAAAATGGCCATGGGCTGGCATCTGGACGGGCGCGTCTCCGCCATGGTGGGAACGCACACCCACGTCCCCACGGCCGACACGCGCATCCTTCCCCGCGGGACTGCCTATCAGACCGATGCCGGGATGACCGGCCCCTACGACAGCGTCATCGGAGTGGAAAAGGAACCCGTCTTGCGGAAGTTTCTCACTTCCCTTCCCGTCCGCTTCGAAGCGGCGCGCGGCAACGCCCAACTCCATGCCGTCGTAATCAACGTGGAGCCGGACACCGGGCGGGCGGTCTCCGCCAGGCGGCTGGTTATCCGCCACGACGGAGAAGCGGGCTAATCTATTTTCGCCGGCCCATGATATCGAACAGCAGGTTGTCGTGAATCTCCTGCACGCTCGTTTTCACTTTTGCGATCACGCCGCGATCCTCGACGCTCACGTCCCCCTCGAGACCGGTCAGCCGGCGGATGATCTCCCGCATCCGCATCTCCGCCCGCTTGAAGTGCTTCGGGCTCTTGCTCGGGTTCTTGCCCGTTCCCCGCAGCGTCTGGTCGCACACTTTGACCGCCTCGCCAACGTTCTCCACACATTGGCGGAACTGCTCGATCCTTCCATCCCGGTAGTCTTTCCTCGCCACGGTGATCTGTTCCGATGCGAAATCGAGCGCCTTCTCATATCGCTTGTCCGCGCGGGGCTCCGCCCGCACCGCATCCAGCCCCGCCGGCGGCTGCCCGCCCCAAAGCGCGAATACGGCAAGTAAGAGCGTAAGTACCTTCATCGCTTGTTCAGTATCTTGTGGATCACCTTCAGGCGCTGCCTGGCTTTGAACTCCTCATCGGGATGTTTGTTCTGGCTGAGCGAAAGGAACTTCTCATAGTTGGGCAGCGCCAGCTTGTACTGGTGATTGCGGTCGAGAATAATCGCGCGGAAGTACCAGTAGGCGGGGTTCTCTTCTCCTCCCAATGCCTGCGCGCGATCGAGCGCCGCCAGCGCCTGTTGATAGTTTTCGAGCAGAATCAACATTCCCGCCAGCTCGTTCCACGCCTCCCGGGAATCGCTCTTGAGCTGCGTGGCTTTATAAAACTCCCGCGCCGCGGCCTGAAAACTCCGCTGGTCGCGCAGAGCCCTCCCATAGTACAGGCGCAGGTCCAACTGGTCCGGCTCCGCTGCCACGGCTTGCTCGAGCAGCGGCAACGCCTTGTCCGGCTGTTTGGCGCGCAGATAAGCGGTGGCGAGCGCCAGCCGGTTGGCGTTGGTCGGAGATTGCTGATAAGCGCGTTCCAGTTCCGGAATCGCGTCCACCGCCTTGCCGCCCTCGAGCAGCAACTCCCCCAGCCGCTCGCGAGCCGCCGCGTCTTCTGGAAATTCACGATAAAGCGGGATGGCCTTTTCCGGCTGTTTCGCCTGTTCATAAAGACCCGCCAGTTCGAGCAGCGCGCGCTTGAATTCGGGAACAGCGGCCGCCTGCCGGTAGTAGGCCTCCGCCTCTCCCAGACGGTTCAACTTCGCCAGCGCGCGCCCCAAACCGGCCGCCGCCTCCGCCGACTTCGGCTGGGCCTCGATCGCCGCGCGGTAATACGGCTCCGCCCTGGCGAATTCACCCGTTGCCGAAAGAGCTTCCGCCAGATAGAACGCGGGCCGGTACTCCTTGGGCTTCTGTTGCGCCGCCGCTTCGAGCGGTTTCACCGCTTCCACCGCCTGCTTCCGCCCAAGCAGCAGCATGCCGAGGTTCAACTGCGCCTGGTAGAGCCCCGGTTGATCCTCGAGCACCTTGCGATAGGCCGCAATCGCTTCCTCGTCCCGATTCAGCATGCTCAACGACAGGGCGAGATGAAAACGGGATGTCCAATCCTTCGGATCCGCCTCGATCGCCTTGGCGAACTCTCCCGCCGCGACACTGTAGTTGTTCGCTTCGAGGGCCTTGCGGCCTTCCGCCACGTGGTCTGTTTGTTGCCACCAGAAAAGCAAAAAGAGGGCAGGCGCCAGTGCCATACCCTCAGTGTACGCGAACCATCACAGGCCGGCCGTTCAGCCGCCTACTTCAATTCGGTAATCTCCTTCTCCTTGGCCTTCGCCGCCTCGTCCATCTTCTTCATTTCCGCGTCGGTCAGCCGCTGTATTTCATCAAGAGCGCGGCGCTCTTCGTCCTCGCCGATCTGTTTTTCCTTCACCAGTTTCTTCACCGCCTCGTTGGCGTCCCGGCGGATGTTGCGAATCGCCACGCGGTGATCCTCGGTCACCGTGTGCAGGTGCTTGGCCAACTCCTTGCGCCGGTCCTGCGTGAGCGGAGGAATCGGAACGCGGATCAGTTTCCCGTCATTCATCGGGTTCAATCCCAGATCGGAGGAGCGGATCGCCTTCTCAATGCTCCCGATCTGCGAGGAATCCCAGGGCTGCAGGGTGATCATGCTCGGTTCGGGAACGTGCAGCGTCGCCAGTTGGTTCAGCGGCGTCAGCGTTCCGTAATAGTCGAGCTTGATGTTGTCCAGCAGGCTGACGGAAGCTCGTCCCGTGCGAATCGAGGACATGGCGTGGATCAGGTCCGACAGGACCTTCTCCATGCGCGTCTTCGCATTCGCTTCGATCTCCTTCACGCCCGCTGAATTGGTGCTTGGGCCGGATGCGGAATGTCCTTGTTTCATATTCTGTTCTCGTCGTATTCACGAGCGTATGAGCGTTCCCACCGGTTCGCCCATCGCCATTCGCATTATATTGCCGGGAGTGGTCAAATTGAAAACCAGAATCGGAAGCGTGTTTTCCCGGCACATCGCCACCGCCGATGCGTCCATCACCCGCAAACCCTTGGAAAGCACCTCCTGGTAGCTCACCTCGCGATAGAGCACGGCGTCGGCCGACTGCATCGGATCCTTGTCGTACACCCCATCCACCCGCGTGGCCTTGGCAACCACCTCCGCCCCTATCTCGAGCGCCCGCAACGTCGCCGCCGTATCCGTCGAAAAGTACGGGTTCGAAGTCCCGGCCGCGAAAATGACCATCCTTCCCTTCTCCAGGTGGCGGACAGCCCGTCTGCGGATGTAAGGCTCCGCAATCTGGTTCATGTGTATGGCTGTCATTACACGCGTCGGGACCCCCTTCTTCTCGAGCGCGTCCTGCAGCGCAATGCCGTTGATCACCGTCGCCAGCATGCCCATGTGGTCCGCCGCCACGCGGTCCATGTTCTGCGCCGCCGCCGAAACTCCGCGAAAAAAATTGCCGCCCCCCACCACCAGGCCGACCTGAATCCCCGTTCGGGCCAGCCCGGCAAGCTCCGACGCCAGCGACCCCATGCGATCCGGATCAATACCGAACCGGCTGGCGCCGGCCAGAACCTCGCCGCTCAACTTCAGGAGAATTCGTTGGTAGCGAGCCACGGTGGAGCCCTCTACTCGGCGGCCTGCGTGTCACCCACCTTGAACCGCACAAAGCGCGCGATCGAGATGTTTTCTCCCAGCTTGGCGATCTTGCTCTTGATGAGGTCTTCCACCTTCATCGTGTTCTCCTTCACAAACGGCTGTTCGAGAAGGCAGATCTCCTCGTAGAACTTCGAAATCCGGCCCTCGATGATCTTGTCGATGATCTTCTCGGGCTTCCCTTCAGCGAGCGCGCGCGCCCGCTGAATGTCCTTCTCCTTCTCGAGCACCGCCGCCGCCACGTCTTCGCGGCGGATGAATTGCGGATCGGCGGCCGCAATCTGCATCGCGATGTCCTTCACCAGTTCGGCGAAATCATCGGTTCGCGCCACGAAGTCCGATTCACAGTTCACCTCCACCAGTACGCCCAACTGCGAACCGGGGTGAATGTAGCTGCCGATCACGCCCTGCCTCGTGGTCCGTGCCGATTTCTTCGAAGCCGAAGCGATTCCGCGCTTGCGCAGCACCACCTCCGCCTCCGCCAAATCTCCGTTGGCCTCCTTTAGCGCGGTCTTGCATTCCATCATCCCCGCGCCGGTCCGGTCGCGGAGTTCCTTCACCATCTGGGCGGTTATTTCGGGCATGGTTCTGATTCCTTCGGTTTCCCCAATCATCATTTCGAGACAGCGTTCGCGGATCTCCGGCGCTAGCCGCGGAATCCGAGTTCGTCCTCCGCTTCCGCCCGCCGGCGGCCTTTGATCGGCAGAGTGGCCAGATCGTCTTCGACAAGGCTTTCCGCCATCAACTGCTGCGAGTACTGCGGATCCAGGTACTGGGTGATGTCCGCCGGTTCGCCCGTCCCCTCGTCGGCGGCTTCAGCGGCAGCCGCGGGAGCAAAGTCGGCTTCGGACACCCTCTGCCGGCCTTCAATCACCGCGTCCGCGATCTTGTTCGTGAACAACCGGATCGCGCGCAGCGCGTCATCGTTGCCGGGAATCACGTAATCCACCATGTGCGGATCGCAATTCGTGTCCACCACGGCGACGACAAGGATGCCGAGTTTCTTTGCCTCGGCCACAGCTATCGATTCCTTGTTCGAATCCACTACAAACAGCATGTCCGGCAGTCCGGGCATATCCTTGATGCCCGCGAGATTCGACATGAGATGCTTCCGCTCCCGCTCGAGCCGGATCACTTCCTTCTTCGAACGTCCAATCCATCCGTTCTCGGCGATCTCATCGAGTTCCTTCAACCGGTTGATCGACTTCCGCACCGTCACGAAGTTCGTCAACAGTCCACCCAGCCACCGCTGGTTGACGTAGTACTGGCTGCAGCGCGTGGCCTCTTCCGCTATCGCTTCCTGCGCCTGTCTCTTGGTTCCCACGAAAAGAACCGTCTTGCCGTTCCCCGCCATCTCCTCGACAAACCGCATCGCATCCTTGAACAGCTTCAACGTCTTTTGCAGGTCTATGATGTAGATCCCGTTGCGTTCTCCAAAGATGTACTCCTTCATCTTTGGGTTCCAGCGCTTGGTCTGGTGCCCGAAGTGAACGCCCGCTTCGAGCAATTCTTTCATCGTAATCGACGGCAAAATGCCTCCTTGATGAGCCTTTACGGCGGTGAGAGTCCGCGCGGTCCAAAGCGAGATTTGCGCGAACCGGTCAACTCCGCCAAGGCGCCTGTTGGTTTCCTACCGCGGCGCGTCGCCTTCCGGCGCGCCGAATATCAGCAAAAAGCGGTAACCGCCTCCCAAGCTAACGCTTGGAGAACTGGAACCGGCGGCGGGCGCCCTTCTGGCCATACTTCTTCCGTTCGTGCGCGCGTGGATCACGCGTCAGGAAGCCCAGACCTTTCAGTTTGCCCCGCAGTTCCGCGTTGAACTCCACCAGGGCGCGCGCAATGCCCAAACGTACCGCGCCTGCCTGCCCCGCCACTCCTCCCCCGGTGGTGAGTATCAACACGTCGAACTTGTCCGCCGTCTCGGTGGCGAGCAGCGGTTGCCGCACAGCCGCTCGCGAAGACGGAGTCGTGAAGAACTCCTCCATCTCACGGCCGTTTACCGTGATCTGTCCCTTGCCGGGACGCAGGAACACGCGCGCCACGGAACTCTTCCGCCGCCCGGTCCCCAAATGTTGAATCAACGTACCTGCCAAAACACAACCTCGCTGTTGGAACCGCGCCGGCGGCGCGGGTTGAATGTTTCTTCCTTGAACCGGATCGCGGGCATTCCGGTGGTGTGGATGGTCGCCATGCGGCCTAGGCGTTCATCAGCACGGGCTTCTGCGCCTCGTGTGGATGCTTGCCGCCTGCGTAAACTTTCAGCTTGCGGAAAAGCTGCTTCCCGAGTTTTGTCTTCGGCAGCATTCCCCGGATTGCCTCTTCCACCATCTTCGTGGGCCGCTCGGCGCGCACTTTCCGCGCCTGCGCTTCCTTCAATCCACCCGGATAGCCCGAGTGGCTGCGGTAATATTTCTGCTCTTCCTTGGATCCGGTAAGCCGGACTTTTTCCGCGTTGATCACAATCACGTGATCGCCGGCGTCCAGGAACGGGGTGTATCTCGGCTTGTGTTTTCCGATGAGAATCTTTGCCGCCTTGCTCGCCAGCCGGCCGAGCACCGCGTCTTCCGCATCCAGCACAAACCACTCTCTCTCGATTTCCAGCTTGGAAGGAAACTGCGTTTTCATACAGACAGACGATCTCCGTTAGGTCCCTACAAAACCTTCAGTCTAGCGGAGCGTTGAGCCTTCTGTCAAACTTCCTCTTGACTTTTGAGCGACTTTCAAGCCGTCCCCATACTTCGCGATGCCCGGAATCGTCACCGGAAGGCGGCCCTGAATCGCCGCGTCCCCCATCAGGGCATCCATCATCGCCAACTCGGAATCGGGCACCGTACTGAACGTCGCCAGATAGGCTTTCACCTCCGGAAACGCGCGCAGCAGATACGGATTTCCCATCCCCACGAGAATCAACGGCTTTCGCGCTTCGAGCAGTTTCACGAAATTCATGAAGTTCTCAGACAACTCTCCGCTCCCCCTGAACCCCGCGAACGCCGCTACCACGGATACGTCGCACGACTCCGCCAGTTTCGCCGCCTCTTCGAGCTCCGCCATCGGCATCATCGGATCGAGAAGCGCCCGCTTCGCGCCGGGCAGCCGCTCCTGCAACGCGGACATCAACGTCCGTCCCTGTTGTCCATAACGGCTCTCGCTGAGGGCATACCAGCAGGTCCTTGCGGGCGAGGCCAGCGGCGCCAGCCCTCCCTCGTTCCTCACCAGCGTCACCGCTTCGCTCGCCACGCGCCGCGCCAGTTTGTTGTCTTCCTCCGTCCCCAGTTCGTCGCCGATCGCCTCCAGATCCACCACCCGCCGGCGATCGAGCCCCAACCGCACCTTCGCCCGGAGTATCTTCTCCACGCTCTCATCAATGCGTTTCCGCGTAATCCGTCCGCTCCGCACCGCCGCCACAACCGCCTTCACCGCCGCCTCCGGATATGGCGGCATCAGGAGCACATCCGCTCCCGCCTCGATCGCCCGCACCGCCGCTTCTCCACTCGTGAACTGTTTCCGCAAACCCTCCATGTCCATCGCATCGGTGGTGATGATCCCATGGAACTTCAACTCTTTTCGCAGTAGCCCCGTGAGCACCGCGGCCGAGACGGTGGCTGGAATCTTCCTGCTCTCGATAGCCGGCGCCCACAAGTGAGCCGTCATGATGGAATCAACGCCATCCGCGATCGCGGCGCGAAACGGAACCAGTTCCAGTTTCTCGAGACGCTCCCGGCTGGCGTCCACCTTGCCCAACCCGGCATGCGTGTCCACGTTGGTGTCGCCGTGCCCCGGAAAGTGTTTCGCCGTCACCAGAACCTTATACCGCGGATCGCTTCGCGCTCCGTCGATAAACGCGGTGACATACTTCGCCACCTCGTCCGGATTCTCGCTGAATGCGCGGATATTGATGATCGGATTGTCCGGATTGTTGTTGACATCGGCGACGGGAGCGAACACCCATTGAACCCCGATGGCCCGCGATTCCCGGGCCGTCACCGCGCCCAATTGCCTCACCGCCTCGACATCCGAAGCCGCTGCGAAAGCCATGCTATGCGGAAACTTCGTCGCTGAGGCGACCCGCATCGATACCCCCCGCTCAAAATCCCCCCCAACAATCAGCGGAATTCGCGCCAGTTTCTGCATTCGGTTGAGGAACGCGGCCGCCGCCGTCGGCTCGGCGTATTTCACCAGCCCGTTCTCCGACCGGTTCACTAGAATCATGCCGCCGACGCGCGTCTGCCGCACTTCGGCCGCGAATCTCCGATAAGCCTTTGAACGCGCGCTCGGGTTGTCCCCATAAAACGGAATCACGATCAGTTGCGCGATGCGGTCATGCAGGCTCAGGGACTGCATCCAGCGGCTTACCTGCGCCGGTTCGCTCGCGGTCCCCTTGCCGGCCGTGGTCTTCCTGGGTGAGGCTTCCCTGGCGCGTGTCTGTGGGAACAGCAGCAGCGAAAAGCCTATGAGAGCGCATCCAAGCCGCAAAACAAACATCGATGCTTCTAGGATACGCCTCTCGATCTGCCCTTAAGGGAACCGGAAGGCCGGACGCTCGATACCGGCTTCCTCGGAGTCTTCTTCCGAAGCAGGCGGGTCACCGCCCTCACCAGATGCTGCACTTCGTTTGCGCTCTTCTGCACCACCGCGTTTGAACCGGTGTTTTCCTCGGTCAGCCCGAGCGCCTCCACGAATCCTGAAATCAGGATCACGGGCACCTCCGCATTCGCCTCGCGGACTTTGCGGATCAACTCCAGACCGTCCATGGCCGGCATCTTATAGTCTGTGATAATCAGATCGAAAACGGCTTTGGAAAACTCCCCCAGCGCCTGGACCGGGTCGGTGCTCACCACGACCTCGTAACCCAACTCCTCGAGTATGCACTTTCGCGCCGAAAGACCGTGGCAATTATCATCCACCATCAGAATTCGTACTGTTCTGGGAAGTTGGTCTTGTGAACGGGAAGGCACGTTGCTCAAATCACCGGCACGTTAGCAAAGCATCGAAGCTAATGTCAACGAATCCGTAATAGCCTCAGGAAAAGCGAGATGTTCCCCTTGACAATGATCCAAACGCTTGGCCTCACGCCGCCGTGGCTGCGATAATTAAACGAATGCAGCCACGGATTCCCATCGCCTCCATCACGGACGAATTCTCGGCCGATCTCGCCGCCGCGCTCGACGCCATGGTCAAAATCGGCATGACCGGCGCCGAGTTGCGCATGTTATGGGGCAAGAATATCATGGATCTCGACGCCGGGGAGTTGTCGCGTGCCCGCGATCTCCTTCGCGAGCGCAACCTCGAGGTCGTTTCCATCGCCTCCCCTATTCTCAAGTGCGTGCTGCCCGGGGCTCCACCCGTCGACACGCGCTTCCAGCACGATGTTTTCGCTTCCAAACATACCTACGGCGATCAACCGCGTCTCGCCGAACAGGCGTTCCGCATCGCCTCCTTCTTCGGGGCGAAGATTATTCGCGTCTTTTCCTACTGGCGCAGCGTCGAGCCCGAAAAATGTTTTGACGGCGTGCTGAAAGCCCTCGACATGCTCTGTTCGATGGCGCCCTCGGGGTTGGTCATCGGTCTCGAAAATGAGCACGCCTGTAATATCGCCACGGCTTCGGAAACCCGCCGCGTGCTCGATGCCCTGCCCCACACCAACCTCCAGGTGGTGTGGGACCCTGCCAACTGCTATGTCTCCGGCGAAAATCCTTTCCCTCACGGCTACCGCATCCTCCCCGCCGAACGCATCGCCCATGTCCACATCAAGGACTGCAGCCTCGATGGCCATAAACCCGTGTGGGGGCCTGTGGGCACTCGCGACATCGACTGGAAGGGGCAGTTAGCCGCACTCCACGCCGATGGCTACAAAGGCTACGTCAGCCTCGAGACTCACTGGCCAGGCCCTCAGGACAATAAGTACGAGGCCAGTTGGATCTGCGGCTGGAACCTCCGCGGCCTCGCCTCCCTTTAGACCGCGCTCAATTTTTCAACAAGAATTCGTGAGAGGAATCAGCCGCCTCGCCCACTATCTGGTACCCGCCTTGTCTTAGGCGTGCAAGGATACCATGTGGCCCTACCTGGTTGGCATTCAACTCTACAACCCCCTTTACCGCCCTTTGCGCGATGCGCAATTGCGTCGCCTGGGCGCCATCCCCCTCATCGACAATGTCTGGCTTCTCTACGGCGACTATTCAGCCGAAGCCCTCAAAGTCTTCCTGACCACCTTGCTCGACGACCTCGATCAATTCTTCGTCGCCTCCGTCGACGAGGATTTCGCCAGCCATAACCTGCCCGTCCGCAAAGTCTGATGACAGAATCAGGCTGCCCGCGCTCCCAGTCGCCGTACAATGAACGTATGGAACTTCACGGAAAACGCATCGCTATTCTTGTGGACAACCTCTACCAGGAAATGGAACTCTGGTACCCGCTCTACCGCCTCCAGGAAGCAGGCGCCGAAGTCATCACCGTCGCCGCGCGGGCCGGAGAAACCTACACGAGCAAACTGGGCTACCCGGTCACGGCTCAAAAATCCTACGAGGAAGTCTCCGCGGCGGATCTCGACGGCGTCATCATCCCCGGCGGCTATGCCCCCGACCACATCCGCCGCTACCCCAGGGCGCTCGAGATCGTAAAGCAGGTCAATGATCAGGGCAAGCTGATTGCGGCCATCTGCCATGCGTCATGGGTGCTGTGCTCGGTGCCGGGCCTGTTGAAGGGCCGCCGCGCCACCAGTTTCTTCGCCATTCGCGACGACGTCGCCAATGCCGGCGCGATTTGGGTGGATTCCGAGGTGGTCGTCGACGGCAATCTCGTCACCTCCCGCAAACCCGGCGATCTCCCCGCGTTCCTGCGCGCCTGCATCGAAGTTCTCCAACACGCTCCGGTCCCCGTCTAACCAGTGTCGAACAACCATTCACCGGTCATTGAAGTCCGCGGGCTTCGAAAATCCTATGGTGATCTCGAAGCAGTCCGCGGCATCGATTTCGAAGTCCACTCCGGCGAGGTGTTCGGGCTGCTCGGCCCGAACGGCGCCGGCAAGACAACCACGGTCGAAATTCTCGAGGGGCTCCGGCCCCGCACCCATGGCCAGGTGCGCGTCCTCGGCCTCGACCCTGCCAGCCAGTCCATGGAGATCAAGGACCGGATCGGCGTCTCTCTCCAGTCGACCAATCTCCCGGAGAAAATCACCGTCCTCGAGGCCATCGAACTCTTCGCCGCCTTCTATACGCGCAATACCCATCCCCACCAGTTGCTGAAGCGGCTTCAGCTTTGGGAAAAGCGCGGAGCCTATTACTCCACCCTGTCCGGAGGACAGAAGCAGCGTCTCGCGCTCGCCCTGGCCATGGTGAATGACCCGCAACTCGTATTTCTCGACGAACCCACCACCGGACTCGATCCGCAGGTGCGCCTCGAAATCCACTCCCTCATCCAGGAACTGCGCGACGCGCGCCGCACCATCCTCCTCACCACCCACTACATCGAGGAGGCCGAACGGCTTTGCGATCGCGTGGCCATTGTGGATCAGGGGCGGATCATCGAAATCGGCACGCCTCGCGAGATCCAGCAGCGCGCGCTTGGCCATTCGCTCATCGAACTGCGCACGCTCGCCCCACTCCCGTCCGAGGTCCCCTCATTCGCCGGCGCGGAAAAAACCGTTCTCTCCGAAAACCGGACCCGCCTCCACTCGCACTCCGCGCGCCCGGCGCGGACGCTTGTCGAGATCGTGAAGTGGATCGACCAGATGGGCATCGAACTCGAGGACATTCACCTCAAACATCCCACCCTCGAGGACGTTTTCATCGAACTCACCGGAAAACGCCTTCGTGATTGACATGAGATCCTATACCGCCTACATCCGAACGACGATGAAACTCGTCATGCGCGACCGCGTCGTGCTCTTCTTCAACTATTTTCTTCCCATCGCTTTCTTCATCGTCTTTGCCCAGAGCCTCGGAGCCGCCCGGGAAGGAGCCATCAGCCAGGTGATTACCATGGTTCTCATCTTCGGCGTGCTCGGCAGCGGCTTCTTCGGAGCCGGAATGCGCGCTGTCCAGGAGCGGGAACTGAATATCCTGCGGCGGTTCAAGGTGGCGCCCATCACCCCCCTCCCGATTCTCACCGCCAGCCTCGTAACCGGTCTGCTCAGCTACATACCCGGCGTCTTTGTCATCCTCGCCATCGCCTCCATCTTCTATGGCATGCCCTGGCCCGGGCATTGGGTCGCGCTGACGGTCCTGCTCTCGCTCGGGCTCGCCGCCTTCCGCTCCATCGGCCTCATCATCGGAGCCGTCGTGAACTCGATGCAGGAAAGCCAGATCATCATCCAGATTCTCTATCTGCCGATGCTGTTCCTGAGCGGAGCCACATTCCCCATCAACGTGATGCCATCCTGGCTCCAGGTGGTGGCCCAGTTTCTTCCCGCTTCCTACCTCTACACCGGCCTTCAGGGCATCCTCGTGCGCAACGACACCCTGATGCAAAACCGCGCCGCCATCGTCGCCATGCTGGTGACCATGATCGTCTCCACTTTCCTTGGAGTGAAGCTCTTCCGCTGGGAAAAAGATGAAAAGATGCCCGGATCGGCCAAACTCTGGGTCGTGGCCGTAATGCTGCCGTTCCTCCTGATGGGGGGCTATCAGACCTACAGCCGCGAGAACGTCGCCAAGGCCAAGATCCTTTATCGCGAGATGCGCCGCAACCGCTCTCTCCTCATTCGCGGCCCACGCATTGTCGCCGGCAACGGCCGGGAAATCCCGAACGGCGCGGTCCTGCTCCGGAACGGCAGGATCGAACGCGTCTTTGAAACCCCGCCGGTCGAAAAGGATCTCAAGGCGGACGTGATCGAGGCCGCCGGCAAAACCTTGCTGCCCGGCTTGATGGACGCTCATGTCCATCTCATGCTGCAAGGCGGCGTGCTGCCTTCCTACAAGGACTTCAAGCCGCGGGAGTCCGTCGAGCGGGAACTCGCCGCTTACCTCTATAGCGGCGTAATTGCCGTCGGCAGCGCGGGAGATCCGCCCTCCCTTCTCGAAGTGCCCGCATCCCTCGTCGCCAGGGGAGAAAAGCTGGGAGCCGGAATCTTCATCTCCGGAAAGACGTTCACCACCGCCGGCGGCTACGGAACGGAATATTTGAAAAGCATTCCCGAAGCTTCGCGAGCCATGGTCGAGCAGCAGACCCTGAACCTGCCCCACACACCGGAAGAGGCTCGCCGCCAGGTGGCCGAAATCAGGCGGGCCGGCCTCGGCGGAGCAAGGATTCTCCTCGAAACCGGCCAGTCCGGAGCCCTCTTCAACCGCCTCGACCTTGGCATTGTCAAAGCCATTTGCGATCAGGCGCGCGAAGATCATCTTCCGGTGGCGATTCAGACCGGCGCCGCGCCGGATGTGGCCGCCGCCGTGGCCGCCGGAGCCGCCGTCATCGAACATGGCTCGGCGCGCGACGCCATCCCTGACGAGGTGTTCGCCGCCATGGCCAGGCAGGGCATCGCCTATGACCCCATGCTTTCCTCGATCGAAGCGGCGCTTGATCTGCGCAACGGGCGTTCCACGCCGCTCGAACGGACGCTGGTCCAGCAGGTAGCGCCCGAAGGCCTCATCAAAGCGACCAGGGCTCTCCTCAAGAGCCCCCCTTCCAGCCCGCTCACGCTCGACATGGACATCGCCGCCGGCAACCTGCGCCGCGCCTGGAAAGCCGGCGTCACTCTCGTTGCCGGTTCCGATGCCGGCAATATCCTGCTGGTTCACGGCCCCGCCATTCATCGCGAACTCCAGCTTTGGGTGAAGGCGGGCATTCCCCCCGCAATCGCGCTTCAGGCGGCCACCGCAAACACGGCCCGCCTGCTCGGCCTCGGCGAACGCGCCGGCGGAATCCGGCCCGGCTTCGAAGCCAGCCTGCTGCTGGTGGACGGCAATCCGCTCGAGGACATCGGCGCCACGGAGCGGATTTCCGCCGTTTTCTTCAAGGGAGAACAAGTGGATCGCGCGTCCCTCTTTGACAGGGAATAGCCTCCGCTCACCCCCGGCTATTCGAAGTCCAAGGTGATCTCGGCCCGCCCGCTGAACGGCTCCACGCGCACCCGCTCAGTTTCCGGGTTGTACTTGCCGCCCTTGACGCGCACAGCCTTTCTGCCCTGCGGATGAGGCAGGCGCACCTCCACAAAAGCCGGCCTCCGGTCCCCCGGACAATCCACCGCCGCCCGGACGCGGCCCTGGTCGAGCATCGAATCCACGCGCAGCGAAAGAGGCCCGAAGTAAGTTGCCACCTTCTCGAGTTCGATCTTCTTGCCGTTTTCCAGGTACGCCCGCGGAATGCCCGGCAGCAGGTCAATTCCCGCGCCGCGCTCCATGTACAGCATCCACCGGGTGTCCATCAGAAACCAGCCCTCCTCGTGCGTCTTGTGCGGACTGGCGCCGAAGTAGTGCTCCCAGAACGTGTACGTCTCACGGTCGGCGAGGCCGGACATCGTGTTGTAGTACGACTTCAGAAACGCCTTCACCTCGCCGCGCCGCAAATGCGAGATGGGATGCCGGCTGTAGTAGGGCTGGCTGAAGGCGACGTTCCGCGTGGTCATCAGGTCGTTGTGAAAGTTGAGCAGGAATGTCGAAGCGTTCTCGTCCGGTTCCAGCACTTCCTGGAAGATAAGATAGATCGGCCCCAGCAGGGAGTCCCGGCTCACCATCGAGCCGTGCGTGAACCACTTGCCCCCATCCGCGTACAGCGCCAGCGGACCCCGGTATTCCACCCAGGGAGGCGCCGTCGGGCTCCAGGCGCCGCTGGCCAGCGGGATAACCGGCGAGCGCCCCATCACCCCGAAGAGAGCCGCGCGAATATCTTTCTTCAGCGCGGCGGCTTCCCTGCCCCACTTCTCCGACTGCGCCGGATCCGTCTTCGCGAGCATCTCCGCCACTCGCGCCATCCCGATATAGGCGTAGCCGTTGAGCATGAAGGAATGATAGGGATCTTCCGGATCCGCCGTCTTGCCCTCCAGCATGCCGTAGCCCTTGCCCCGCAACTCCTCGCGCTCGTTGCGCGCCCGCCACTTTCGCAGATACTCGCACGCCTTGATCAGCTTCGGAGCAATCTGCCGCACCCATGCGTCGTCGCGCGTGTAGCGGTAGTGCTCTCCCATCGACCACAACGCGGCCCCGGTTTCGAGCATGTACCCGCCGAAGTTCTGGATGAAGCCGTCGTCGTGTTGCTTATCGAGGAAGTACATCAAGGCCCGCCGCGCCGTCTCATGAAGACCCATCGAATCCATGAACTGGATGATGGGCGAACTCTCCGACCCGATGGCGCTGTAGACTCCGATCGTCGAGGTCAGCGTGCCCTTCGGCTCGAGCCCGTAGGTCACCAGGTCCAGGTGCAGCAACCCGGCGCGCACCATTTCGGTGATGCGCCGCTCGGGAAGATGGACCCGTGCGGCCGCATCCAGCTTCTGCCGCCAGTAGCGGCGGCACTCCTCGTGCCTCTCCTCGAACGATGCCGAGCGCAGCCTGATGGCGCGCTCGCGCGGGATGGGCCGGTTGGGCAGGCGGAATTCAATCTCGGCGGCTTCTCCCGGCTTCAACTCGACCGCTGCTTCCTCATCCCGCAGCGGCTTGCCGTTCAATAGCGAAACCGCGAAAACCCTTCCGGAGGGATAGGCGGCAAGGCCCTCCGCCCCGTCGAAACTGTACGCCTGCCTCACGCTCGGAGTGGGGTTCTTGAAGAACGCATAACGCGGCACGGCGGAGGTGTTCACCGCGCTCACCCGCGCAAACAGCACCGTCTCCTCGGGTTGGTTCATCTCGGTGGCGGCCAGAGAGTCGTATTCAGCCTGCTGCTCCCGGGTGAACATGTGGCCGTGGCCGTAGTTATCCGCCACCAGAAAATGAGTGCCGCGCACATTCTCGCGCGTGAGCGGCCGGGATTCGAGGGCCACGAAAGCCGTCAGGTTATAAGTGATGTCATCATCGATCAGCGTCCCGCGCAGGATGGGCAGCGCTCCGCCTTCCAACCGGCGCGTAATCTTATCGGCCGCGCCCCACCCGCGTCCCATCAGGAAGTTGTAGCGCGTGGGCTTGTTCCCGGTTTCGGGCAGCGGAACTTCATAACCGTGAAAACGCGGTTGTATCCAGTCCAGCCGTTCGCTGATGGCGAAGATGCGGATGTCCCTCGCCAGCCCCAGCCATGTCTGGCACTTCAACTCGCGCGTGTTCGCGGCCGCCGTCGCGAAATCGGCTTCGGGCTCCGTGGCCACCCTCTCGAGCTTGGTTTGCAGGCCGCGCCCGCGAATCGCCTCCTCGATCTGCTCATACGTACGTCCATCGGATGCGTCAGTCGCCACTACGCCGTATTCGGGGATGTAGATGGGATATTCCGTGCGCGCATCGCGCAGGAAGAAGCTCAGCGGATTGCGCGTGGTGTTCACCGTCACAATGGCGGCGGTGGGACCGTAGGCCGCTTCCGATCCGTTGAGCCGCACTTCCAGCCGGAACGGGCCGTCCGAAGCCGCGCTGAACCGGTTCCCGCCCGCCACGGACCCGCGTCCCCGCGCGACGCTCAGCCCCCCCAGGGAACCGCCCGTTACGCTCACCTCGCCCTCCGGCTTTCCGCCGCGCCATTCGATCGCGATGCGCCGTTCCTCCGCCTGCAGCGCGCCCGCGAGCAGTATGATCCAAATCAAGAGCGATTTCGAGTTCACGATAACCTCCACTCACACCGCGGAGCCGCGGACCAGCCACCCACCGCCTCGCTGCTGTCACTGAATCCGCGACACGCGGCTGGTAATGTACTCCAACCGGTCCAGCGCCGCATCCGCGGTCACCATGTCGCTTACGCCCAGGACAAACCGCGGCCTGTGCCCGTGCCGCTCGATCAGCGTGTCGATGCTGCGCCGGAAATCATCTTCCGGCGTGCTGTCCGGGCACAGCAGCGTGGAGGGAATGCCGCCCCAAACGGTGATGCGTCCGTCGAAAGCGTCCAGGTATTGATCCAGGCTCAACCTCGTCATGGGATGCGGACACACCGAATCGGCGATGTCGAAGCCCGCCTCGAGGTAGAGCGGAATCAGGCGGCGGTTCTCGCCGTCGGTATGGGTCATCAGGTACTTGCCCTTGCCGTGTAGGACCGCGGCATAGTCCCTCAACACCGGCAGAATGTGCTGGCGGAAGAATTGCGGATAGGTGATCGCGTCGTCGTAGTTCGCGCCAAGGTGCAGAATCTCGGCCGGCCCGTCCGCTCCGATCTCCTGAATCTTCGTGTACAGGTGCTGCATCTGGTCGCACAGCCGGAAGATCTTCTCGGGATAGTCCGCCAGGGCGTAATAGAAAGTCTCCACCGTCATCAGTTCCTTGAGGATGTGGTGAATGGGGCAGGAAGTGCCTGCCAGCCACCCGACTACCACTCCCCGCTCGCCCACCTCGTCGCGCCGCGCGAGATAACCTTCCCATTGCGGTTCGACCTCGAGATTCTCGAAAAGATAGCCGGCCGCTTCGAAGTCCTCCGGTTTGCGTATCGCGAGTTCCGTTTGCCAGGACATCGAAGCGCCGCCCTCGAGCATCTCCTCCGTGAAGAGAAACGCCGTCCGCAGAGAGCCTTTCGGAGTGTGGTACTCGACCACGGTCTCCCGCCCCGAGCGCGTCACGCGGCGTTCCACGTTGCGCAGATGAACGCGGTATGGCAGAACCTTCAAGCGAAAGATTCCGAGGCCGCGGTCGATCATGTCGTCTTCATCGGCGCAGTCGGTGAAGTCAGGGATCGTCGAGTAACAGCCGAACCCGAGGCGATCGGCGATCTGTGGAAGAGTGAGCGGTTGCAACTCCCCCGGAAGCGTCTTCTGGTGCAGCCGGGCCCTGTGCCAGAAATCCATCCGCGGAATCCATGGAATCCGGTCCGGAGCTTCCCCACGAATTGTCGCGAGCACGCGTTGGCGGTCAGTCATGGCTTGCAAAACCGTTTAGGTGTAGTATAACCCTGACCGTCATCGCGGGGACCATCGTGGTACACGAAAAAATAACGGCGCCCTCCACGGAGGCCAAAGTCCGAAATCTCGCGTGGTCCGTGATGGCTCTGCTGTTTCTCGGCTCGGTGGTGAACTACCTCGACCGCGCCGTGCTCGGCGTGTTGATGCCGTCCATCCGTCACGATCTCGGCCTGACAAACACCGGCTATGCGATGGCCGTAAATGCCTTTCTGGTCACCTACACGCTGTCCTATATCGCCGGCGGACGCGTGGCGGATCTGCTCGGCTGCCGCCGGACGTTCAGCCTGACGCTGCTGGTGTGGTCCGCCGCCGCTACCCTCCATGCCGCCGCGCGGGGCATCTGGAGTCTGGCCGCATGCCGCGCCCTGCTCGGGATTGGCGAAGGCGGCTACTATCCGGCGGCCATCCGCGGCGCTGCCGAATGGTTTCCTCCCGCTCAGCGCGCCAAGGCGATCGGGCTCGTGTTGTCGGCATTGAGCGTGGGCAGCCTCCTCACTCCTCCGGTGTCGGCCTGGCTGGCGCTCGCCTATGGATGGCGCATCGCTTTTCTCGCGACCGGCGCCTTCGGATTGCTGCTGATCCCGCCGTGGTTGGCGCTCCATAACCGTATACGCCGCGAATTGGGGAGCGCGGATCCCGCGCCGGCGATTGCCGTCCCCACCTCCGGGGACCAGGACAGTGGCGGGCCGGCGCTTCAAACGGCGTTGCGGTCGCGCTCGTATGTGTGCCTGCTGCTCGCGCGCGCCTGTTCCGATTCGGCCTGGTATTTCTACCTCTTCTGGATGCCCGGCTATTTTCAGGACGTGCGCGGCCTCGGATTGGCCGCCATCGGGCAATGGCTGTGGATTCCCTTCCTCGCCGCCGGCCTCGGAGCCCTCTTCGGCGCGTGGTTGAGCAGTGAACTGATCGCCCGCGGTTGGGGATTAGACCGCGGCCGCAGAAGCGTCCTGGTTGCTTCCGCGGCGGTGAGCGCCGCCGGAGCGGCGACGTGCGTGGTTCCCGGTTTCGCCGCCGCCCTCGGGTTGGTGAGTGTGGCGTTGTTTGCGCACACCTCCTGGTCGTCGAATCTGCACACCGCGATCACGGAAGTGGCTCCGCCCCGGCATGTGGCCGTGTTGTACGGTATCACCGGAGCCGCGGGAACGCTGGGCGGCGTGGCGATGCAATCGGTGGTGGGTCCCCTCGTTGACCGCTTTGGATATGATCTACCCTTCCTGCTGACCGGCGGGCTCTATCTGACCGCCGCTGGTTTGATCATCCGCGGTGTCCGCCTCCGCCAGGACTGACCGCTCGAAGGGCCGTATTCGCGCCCGTCTGTTTACGCGCCGAAGATTCCCCTCCAGTCCTGCGCCCGCCCCCAATCCTCGAACGTGTGCCAGCCCACCTCGGGAAACTCGCGGCGCAGCCCGGCCGTATCCACTTGGTAGCCTGCGCGCACGAACCATTCGTACATGAGGGCCGTATCCTCACCCATCCGCTCGCGCACCGTCTCCATGGGAACTTGGAAGTAGGAGAACTTCCTGCCGCTGACCCTCGAGAGAATCTCAACGGCGTCGAGACCGCTCACTTCGTCGCCCGCGATGTCGAATCGCTTCCCCCGGAACCGCTCGGGGTTCTCGATCGCGACGACAGCGAAGGATGCGATGTCGGCGACCGCGATCTGCGCGAGCTTCAGGTCCGGCGGCAGGGGTGTCGCGTATACTCCCGCTTTCAATTGATCGCGCGTGTACGCCGTCGCATTATCCATGAAGTACACCGGAGCGATGATGGCCGCCGGAACGCCGATCTTCCTGATGTGCTGCTCCACGAGGTACTTGCTCTCGAAATGCGGAATTCCCGTCTTCCGGTCGGCCGATCCCACCGACGTATAGACGAGTTCCACTCCCGCCGCTTTCGCCGCGTCCGCCACGGTTATGCCCTGGCGCGTTTCGGCTTCCATGCCTGCTTCGAACGGCGTGGTCATGGCGAATACCGTGTCAACCCCGGCCAGCGCGCCCGCGAGCGCCTCGCCGTCATCAAGACTCCCCGTCACAAGTTCAACACCCGATTGCCGGAGTGAACTGGCCGCCGCCGAGCCCGGATTGCGGGTCAGGGCGCGCACCGCATGGCCCCGTTCGAGAAGCCGTCGCGCCACCGCGCCCCCTTGCTTGCCCGTTGCCCCAGTCACCAGCACCTTCTTGGTCTTCACCTCTTGCTCCTCCCTGTTGAGGTCACTGACCGAGCGCATCCGCCGCCCATCAGCTGCCACCCTACTTCAACATATCAGGGAAAGATCCATGAAGGCTTCAGGAAACTCCGGGTTCGCTCCCGGTCCAACACGCCGCGCGATGCCGGGCAGGCGTGCGCGAACCGCGCACGGCGCTGTTGCCATTGTGGTCACTGACCGCGCATCCGGCGCCGGCCCGGCATCTCCCCTGCCCCAAAACATCAGGGAAAGATCATGTTCTCGACGAACGCCTCCTGAAACTCTGGGTTTGCTCCCAACTCCACATGCCGCGTGATCCGGAGCAGATCATCGAGCAACGACTGCCGCCGCGAGGGGCTGAGCAACAGCGTGCGCGAACCGCGCACGGCGCTGTTGCCGATCGGATTGACAGGCGCTTCCCACCGGGGGAGCAGTCCGATACGGCGCGCGCTTCCGGTGCGTACATAGTTTCCGAACGCGCCGGCAAGATGCAGCGAGGAAACACGCGGCGCTTCGGTGCCGGCCTCCTGGCGGAGCACCTCCATGCCCGCTGCAACCGCCCCTTTGGCGAGTTGCAACTCGCGGATGTCGGCCTGCGAAAGAGATACCGCGCCGGCAAGCGAAAGAGATTTCGCCCCATTCGATAACCGCCCGCTCGCCCCTATCGCCCCCGTCTCCAGAGACACCGCGGCAGCGTCGACGAGGCCGCTGCCGCAGATGCCGCGTGGAGCGGAGCCCCCGATGACGTGGCAGACGAGGCCACTCCCATCGTGCTCCACCCGGTCGATGGCGCCGTCTCCGGCGCGCATGCCCATGCGAATGCGTCCACCCTCGAACGCCGGCCCCGCTGCTGTCGAAGCGCAGAGAATTCCGTTCCGTCCGCCGAGCGCGATCTCCCCATTCGTCCCGAGATCCATCAAAGCCATGGGCGTTTCCGATTGGTGCATGCCGCACGCGATCAGACCGGCCAGCAGGTCGCTGCCCACGAACCCGCCCGCGCACGGCAGGAATGTCACGGCCGCTCCATGTGTTTCTTCCGGCCATCCGAGTTCTTCCGCCAGGAAACGCCGCTCGCCGGGCGCTGAAGGCCGGAAAGGAACGTGCGAGAGCGGCTCGACGCTCTCCCCGCAGAACAGGTGATGCATGACGGTGTTGCCGCAGATCAGCACTTCACGCGGCTTGCGCCCGCGGACCAGCTCGGCGAGCATCGCTCCGAGGGTCCGCCGGATCAGACTCGTCAAAACCCCGGGTTCGCGCAGGTCGAACTCGATGCGGCTCATCACGTCGCTGCCATGGCGGCCCTGGGGATTGAGGCCGGGAAGGACGCCGGCTACGCTGCCCGTCGCCAGATCCACCAGTTCCACAACAAGCGTGGTTGTGCCCAGGTCGATCACCGCGCCGTAGCCTTCCGACGGCTCCACCGCCACGCGGGATTCATCCGTGAGAATGCTGGCGGACCACTGCTCGATATCCAGGGAAACGGGGCCGTCCGTCTCCGCCTGGCAGGCAAGCCGCCACCCCTCGCCTAGCTCCTCTTCGCTGAGCGCCTCACGCATGCCCTCGGTGATGGGAATGGTTCCCGACATGAGACGGACGCGGCATCCGCCGCACGCCGAACAACCGCCGCAGGGAAACTCGATTCCAAGGGCGAAGAGCTGATCGGAAAGGATCTTGCCGGGCTCGGGATGCAGCAGTACGTATTCGGCCACGCTACACTCAATTCCGGCCGCGGGCAAAGCGCGTCATCGCCATCACATTTTCGTGCGGCGTGCCGCGCGGAACTTCGCAACCCGCTCCCGCGATATACCGTGGACCAGCCTCGGTGTAACACTCTTCGAGCCGCTGGAAGACCGACTCCGGCGTCCCGTCACGAAGCGCGCGCACCGGATCCATGTTTCCCAACAGGATCTGTGACTCCCCCATTGCCGCTCGTCCCTCCCCGAGCGGCGCCAGAAAATCGAGATCGATGATGTCCGCGCCCGTCTTCCCCATACCCGCGAGGATCTTTCGCGTATTGCCGCAAATATGGAGCCGCACCGGTACGCCCATCCCACGGATCGCCCGGATCATCTTCTGTTCGTAGGGCTGCGCGAACCTCTCGTAGAACCTCGGGCCGATCAGGGACGCGGCGGCGTCGCCGATGCCGATCAGCGTCGCTCCGGCGCGCGCCTGCGCTCTGGCAAACTCGATCTCCATGGCCATCGCGAATTCGAACAGATCGATGATGAAACCTTCGTCGTCGTAAAGATCGAGCATGAGCGTGTTGAGACCACGCAGATCCGCGGCCATTGCGCATGGCCCCTCAACCCACCCTTCGACAATCCTGCTCGCGCCGGTCTGCCTGGCCAGTAACCGCACGCCCTCGATGCGGTCGAGCATCCGTCCGCCGCCCATGTCCGGCAGGCGAAGCCTCGCCAGGGACGACTTATCGCTCAACAAAGCTTCGCTTTCAACGATTGCCGGAGGCTGGTTGTCAAACCACTGAATCTTCGCGCCCAAGTCCGAGGCTTCGCGGGCGGGATCGGAGATGACGGACACGTAATCGAAGTCGAACTTCGCGGCTGTCTCGAGTTGGGCCGCGGCCAGCGCCCGGTGGTCCGTCGCGTATTCGCGATACGGCACGCCGATACTATCCGCCGCGAACATCATGGTGATGGGCATCAGCGGCAGGCTGTCCACGGGCCGCCCCTGAATCCTCGCCTCGATGCGCTCCCTTCCCGTCAATCTCCCCTTCTTTCGAGCGGCTCCAGCCGTACGATATGGCCGTCATGGCTCGCGGCGATACGCCCTCCGGGCGGAATGACGAGGAAGTCCTTCTCCGGCCATTCACCGTTCACGAGTTGTTGAAAAAGAGTCAGACTGCCGCGAATCTTGCTGAACTCCCAACCGCGAGCCGACGCTTCGCTCCGCGCTTCCTGCTCGAAACTCGAATCCGCCTCGAGCCCCGATTCGATATATGTCAGATGGCGGTACTGCTGCTGATAGCGCGTGAACTCTTCAAACAGGTAGCGGCCGTTTTCCTCGCCATAGCGCTCGATCAGATCGTCCAGGGAAGCGTTGCCCGCATTCGTGCCCGCCGGCAACTGGTGAACGGTCTTCCCCCGCTCGAGCCATCCCGTCGAGCGAAAGTAGGTGCCCGGATTGGCTTCGAAGAACTCCGCGTAGCGCTCCCTGCTGCCCATCAGCAGCCCGATGCAATCGTGAGCGCGTGCGATCACCAGGGGCAGCCCGCGCGCCTCGATCCCGCCCAGCCCGTTGCCGCAAAGCGCGTAGCCCAGCAGTATGGCGTCATAAGAGCCGG
The DNA here is from genome assembly GCA_019187195.1 of Bryobacteraceae bacterium. Taxonomy (GTDB): domain Bacteria; phylum Acidobacteriota; class Terriglobia; order Bryobacterales; family Bryobacteraceae; genus CADEFT01. Next base: position 15,249 of record JABAQT010000034.1, on the reverse strand, counting down.
AAACGCCGTCAATCTTCTCCTGCAGCGCTTTCCTCATGGCTCTACCGCCAAGATCGTGCAAACCCTTGCTTACAAATTCGACATCCACCTGGTGAGGCGAACGCGCAATGCTCGCGCACATCTCCCGGTAGAACACCTCGCAACTGAGAAGCTTGAAACGCATCGCCTAGGCCGTGGCCTGCCGGGCCCCGGACATCAGCCTGCGGGCGAGCGCCACGGCGAGCGTTGCGTTCTCACTGTAGCCGTCCGCCCCGATCTGATCGGCGTATTGCTGCGTCACCGGAGCCCCGCCGATGATCACCTTCACCTTGTCGCGAAGCCCCACCTCTTTCAACGCCTCGATGGTGTACTTCATGGAAGGCATGGTGACGGTTAACAGCGCGGAGAGCGCGATAATATCCGCGCCGGTCGATTGCGCCGCTTCGACAAACTTCCGCGGCGATACATCCGAGCCGAGATCGACCACCTCGAAACCGCCGCCCTCGAGCAGCGAGGAAACCAGGTTCTTGCCGATATCGTGCAGATCGCCTTTCACCGTTCCGATCAGAACCTTCCCTGCCGGCGGCACCCCGCTCGAGGTGAGCAGCGGACGGAGCGGAGCCAGTGCCGCCTTCATGGCGCGGGCCGACAGCAGCAGTTCCGGAACGAAATACTCCTCGCACTCGAAGCGCCTCCCAACCTCATCCATCGCCGGGATCATGTAGCCGTGAATCAGCGCCATCGGCTCGGCGCCTTCCGCGATGGCTGCGTCCACCACCGCTGCCGCGGCCTTGGCATTCCCGTTGATGATGGCGTCGCGTAGTTGAGCGAGATCAGCCATTTCGTCTCCTCTCGTGGCCGCACTGGTTACTTTCCCGAGCCCAGCAATTCCGATGCCAGCGCTCCCGCCAATCCGTTCGCCCCCTCCATGGATTCAACCCGGCCTTGCGCGCATTGCCACTCCCCGCCGGACCCCGCGCGTGGCGTTTGATTTGCTGGCATTCCATTCCGGCCGCCTGAACTTGCCGTGGCCATACGGTCCAGGTGCGCCACATCACCCATGCCTGGGCGTTTTGCCTCAGTCCGGCCGGTCATCCACTTCTGCTTCTGCGCCTTTAGCCCCCCGCGGGATGGCCCCCGGAATGCTAAACGCCAAACAGCCAAATGGAATCAATCCTTCAAGCTCTTGCCCGGCGTCCCCTGCTGGGCGATGGAGCCATGGGAACCGAACTGCAGGCCGCCGGACTCGAACCGGGCGGCTGCGGCGAACGCTGGAACCTCGACTATCCCGGCCGCGTGCTCGACATCCAAAGAAGATACGCCGATGCGGGCTCGGACATCCTGCTGACCAACACCTTCGGCGGATCGCGAATCGCGCTCGCCCGCCACGGACTCGCCGCGCACGCTGCCGCCATCAACCGCGCCGCCGCGCGGATCTCCCGCCAGGCATTCGGCGAGAGCCCCGGCTATGTGCTCGGCGACATTGGCCCTTTCGGAGGATTGATGGAACCGCTCGGAGATACGTCCTCCGCGGAAGTGAAGGAAGCCTTCCATGAGCAGGCCGCCATCCTTGTGGAGGAGGGAGTCGACGGCATTATCATTGAAACCCAGACCTCGCTCGACGAACTTGGATTGGCCATCGAGGCGGCGCGGGCCGCCGGCGCGGCCTGCATCATCGGCTCACTCTCCTTCGATGTGACGCGCGGCGGGAAGAATGCGCGTACCATGATGGGAGTGGACCCGGAACAGGCGGCCCTGTTTCTCCAATCCGCCGGCGTGCATGTGGCCGCGCTGAACTGCGGAGCCGGCGTCAACATGTCCTGGGCCGCTCGAATCCTCGCGCGGTATCGCGCCGTCTGCGCCCTGCCGCTGATGGCGCAGCCCAATGCCGGATCGCCCGTGATCGAGGACGGCAGGATAGTGTATAAGGAGTCGCCGGACGAAATGGCCGCCGGAATCCCGGCCCTCATCGAAGCCGGCGCGCGCGTGATTGGAGCCTGTTGCGGCAGCACGCCGGAGCATATCCGGCAGTTTCGCGACGTTCTACGGAGGACGGAATCATGAACCGCCGGAAAATGTTGACTGCGCTTGCGGGAGCGCTGCCCGCGGCCCGTTCGTGGGCGGCGGGTGTTTCACCCGGACTGAAAATTACGCGCGTCGAGACGGTCTATTGGAAATCGCGGGACGAAGCCCCGTGGTGGCCCCACTGGACCTGGGTGCGGATCGATACGAATCAGGGCGTTTTCGGCCTCGGGGAGACCTATCCGCGCGGCGAAACCGAAGCCGCCCTGTTGCACTCCGCCGCGGCGCGCGGATTGTTGGGAAAGCATCCCGGCGACATCGAGCGCATATGGAAAGACCTCTACGTCACCTTCGACTTTCAGGTCACCGGGGGCGCGGAAATGCGGGTGCTCAGCGCCATTAACCTCGCGCTGTGGGACCTGCTCGGCAAGGCCCTTCAAACTCCGGTCTATCGATTGATCGGCGGCAAGTCGAACCCCCGCGTGCGGCTGTATAACACGTGCTTCCCCTACAAGTACGACTTCCTGCGCGAACCGGAAAAAATCATGGGGGAGGTGATGGAGCAGCGCGGTATCCGCGCCATCAAGATCTGGCCCTTCGATGGCGCGGCGCGCCGTCACGGGGGCCAGTTCATCACCCCCGGCGAGATCAGCGAAGCGCTGGCTCCTGTGCGGAAACTGCGCGACGCCTTCGGCGATAAGATCGAAATCCTCATCGAGTTTCATTCGCTTTGGAACCTGACCTCGGCCATCCGCATCGCCAACGCCCTCGAGCCTTACCACCCCATGTGGCTCGAGGACATGCTGCTGCCGGGGAACTTCGCCCAATACCGGAGGCTGGCCGAATCGACGCCGCTTGGCCTCACCGTTGGCGAACGCATGGCCGGCAAGTTGCAGTTCCAGAGCCTCCTCGAATCGCGCGCCCCGCGATACGTGATGTTCGATGTCTGCTGGTGCGGCGGGTTGACCGAGGCGCGTAAGATAACCGCCATGGCCGACGCCTTCGAGTTGCCCTTCGCGCCCCATACCGCCGGCGGCCCGTTGCTCTTCTACGCCTCGACACACCTCTCTACGGCGATGACCAACTGCTGGATCCAGGAAAGCTGCCAGCGGTTCTACGAACATGATTGGCCCGCCATGCTGGTGAATCCTCTGATGCCGAAGGATGGATCGATCGAAGTCCCCGAGGAGCCTGGTTTCGGCATGACGGTGAAGCCCGAAGTCTGGTCGGATAAACGCGCCGTTCGCCGCGTGACCGCCTTGTAATATTCTGGCATCGGAGTTGCCCTGGTTTCGAAAATGTTGAATCCGACGCTCGCCCGCCGAGGTTTTCTCTTCCTTCCCGCCGCCGTCCTGGCGCGCAAAGCCGCCGTCTGGAACGTGACCGCCCACGGCGCGACGGGCGACGGCTCCCGTCTCGAGACCGCCGCTCTGCAATCGGCGATCGATGCCTGCGCCGCCGCCGGGGGCGGAACGGTGGTCTTCCCATCGGGCCGCTATCTCACCGGCGCCCTGGTCTTGAGGAGTAATATCACTCTCCATCTCGCCCCGGGCGCGGTCCTGCTCGCCAGCCCGAAGCTTGCCCACTTCCCCGAAATGCGGTCGTCTCTGCGCTCCTACGTGGACAACTACACCCAGCGAAGCCTTCTGTTCGGGGACAACCTCGAAAACGTCGCCATCGAGGGCGGCGGCGCCATCGACGGACAAGGCGCCAGCTTCCCCGGCCCCTACCTGGTGCGGCCGTTCCTCGTGCGGATCCTGCGCTCGCGCAACGTGCGCGTCTCGGGAATCACCTTCCGTGATTCCCCCATGTGGGTGCAGCACTATCTGCATTGCGAAGGAGTCCTGATTCACGGCGTCACCGTCATCAGCAATGTGAACCGCAATAACGACGGCATCGACATCGATAGTTGCGAACGCGTCCGCATCTCCGATTGCGACATCAACTCCGGTGATGACGCCATCGTGCTCAAGAGCACGACTCCGCGCCGCACAAAGAATGTCACCATCTCCAACTGCGTGCTTCGCTCTCACTGTAACGCGCTGAAACTCGGCACGGAATCAAACGGCGGCTTCGAGAACATCGCCATCAGCAACTGCGCCATCTATGACACCCGCCTCGCGGGAATCGCGCTCGAAACGGTGGATGGAGGAGCCCTCGAACAGGTCGCCATCTCCGGCATCCTGATGGACGGCGTGGGCGCGCCGGTCTTCATGCGGCTCGGGGATCGCGGGCGGCCGCACGAACCCGGAGCGCCCCGCCCGCCGGCGGGAGTTCTGCGCAACGTGATCCTGCGCGATATCCAGGCGATGCGCGCCGGGCCCACCGGTTGCGCCATTGCCGGCATCCCCGGCCATCCCCTCGAGCACATCACGCTCGATAACATCCGCCTCGAATTTGCGAGACCCGGAAAGCCCCAATACACCCGCGTGCCGGAATTCGCGGAAAAATATCCCGAGCACAATATGTTCGGCACTCTGCCCGCCTATGGCTTCTACTGCCGCCACGTCCGCGATCTTCACCTGCGAAACGTCACGGCCGTGCCGGCCAAGGGCGAACAGCGCCCGGCTCTGGTCGTGGATGATGTGGAAGGCCTGGACCTCACCGGATCGCAACTGACAAAGGAGACTGCACAATGAATGCGAAACCAGAAGCCCGCCGCCGCGAGTTTATCGGCTCGGCCGCGGCCGGACTCCTCATCGTGAAACCTCAAACGGCGTTCGGATCGGCCGCCAATTCGACAGTGGAAGTGGGCCTCATCGGCTGCGGAGGCAGGGGGAACTGGATTGCTCCGTTCTTCGTCGAATTCGCCGGAGCCCGCGTGGTGGCGCTCGCCGATGTCATCCGGGAGCACCTCGATACGACCCGCGCCAAACTCACAAACGGAACCGGGCGGGTCTACTACGGGCCCAACGCCTATCGCGAACTGGCGCATTCATCCCTCGACGCCGTCATCATCGAGACCCCGCCCTACTTCCATCCCGATCATGCCATGGCGGCTGTCGAGGCGGGAAAGCATGTCTTCCTCGCCAAGCCGGTGGCCGTGGACGTGCCCGGGTGCAAGACGATTCTCTCCGCCGGCGCGAAAGCAAAGCAGAAAAACCTGAGCTTCCTGGTCGATTTCCAGACACGCGCCCAGCCCGTGTTTCAGGAGGCCGCCAACAGGGTGCACCGCGGCGATATCGGAAAACCCGTAATGGGCCAGGTGTATTACTACGCCGGCCGTCCCTCCCCCGACAAGTCCAAACCCGGCATGGATCCGGGCGAAGGACGCGTGCTCAATTTCTATATGGATCGCGTCCTCGGCGGCGACATTATCGTCGAACAGAACATCCACGTCATCGATGTCGCCAACTGGTTTCTGCAAAGCCACCCCGAAAAAGCGTCCGGAACCGGCGGCCGCACGGACTGGAGCGGCACTCCCTATAACGCCGGCGATGCCTACGACCACTTCGTCATCACCTACTGGTATCCCGGTGGCGTCCACGTCAGTTTCACTTCCCATCAGTTGACGCGGCACTACTCCGATCTCTGCGTCCGCTGCTTCGGCATCGGCGGAGCCGTCGACTCCCACTACGGCGGACTCGTGCGCATCACCGGGCCCAACGCCTGGATGGGTGCTGAAAAAGACGACACCTTCCGCTCGGGCGCCATCAACAACGCGAAAGCCTTCATCGAAAGCATCCGCAACGGAAATCGCCTGAACAACACGGAGACGGCCGTCGAAAGCAACCTCACCGCCATTCTGGGCCGCATGTCCGCCTACGGCCAGCGCCTCGTGACCTGGGACGAGATGATGGCCAGCACCGAAAAGTTGCACGCCGGCCTCAAACTCAGTTGGTGAGACGCGCCTCGCGTTCCCCCCATTGGCGCGACTCCGCTAAAATGGCCTTTCTCATGGAACGCAGACACTTTCTCACCACTCCGCTCACCGCCGCCATGATGCAATCGGACCCCGCGCTCGAGCACGAGTACGTTTCCGGCGGCACCGGAACCACGGCCTACACTTCCACCATCACCATCGAGCGCGCGCAGTCCGGCAAGCCGCACAGCGGAAAGGTGCTCGCCGCCATCCAGCCGCACTGCGATGACGTCCCGATTTTCGCCGGCGGAACCGTCCTCAAGCTGCTCGACGAGGGCTACACGGGCTATCTCATCAACATGTCGAACGACTCCATGGCCGGAGCCGGCGCTTCCATCGGTGACATCGTGCTCAAGAATGAAAACGACACCAGGGAGGTGGCCCGCCGCCTCGGGGTGAAGGATGTCTTTTTCCTCAACTATCCGAACCACAACATGGACGCCTGGCCGCTCATCGAGATCCGCGCCCGCCTCGTATTTCTCTTCCGTCTGCTCAAGGTCGACACCCTGCTCGTCTATGATCCATCTTCTCTTTACGAGAGAAACCCCGACCACTACATCACCGCCCGCGCCGTCGAATCCGCCGCCTGGATGGCCGCTTCTTCATGGGACTACCCCGAACACTTCCGCGCCGGTCTCACCGCGCATGGCCCCTCGGAGCGCTACTACTTCGCCCGCGGACCGCAGATTGTGAACCGCGTCGTCGACATCACCCCTTATTTCGAGCGCAAAGTTCACGTCAACCTCGCCAACGTCACCCAGGGTCCGGCGGGAAACAACGGAGCCGAACTCCGCCGCCGCCTGGCTGCCCAAGGCAGGAAACTCCCCATCCTCGGCAATGACGACCAGTCCGCCAACCGCGCCTACACCGAACACTTCGCCCTCCTCCGCGACCGTCTCCGCGGCAAAGCCCACAATCTGCAATACGCCGAGTTCTTTCATTACATCGGACCCGATTCCTCGCCCGTGGAATCCTACGTCAGCCGCAACGCCGTTCCGCTATGATCCCCCGCCCTCATAATGAAAGAAACGAATGATCCGCAACCATCAATATGTTCGCCACCTGTTGACGCTCGCCCCCGGCACGCCCGCCACCGCTCACGGTTGGGTGAAGACCCGCAGGGACAGCAAGGGAGTCCATTTCATCCAGATCAACGACGGCTCCTCTCTTGCTGATCTGCAAGTCGTGTTCGAGACAGGCGCGATCGCCGAAGAGGTGATCTCGAAAGTCACCACCGGAGCCTGCGTTCGCGCCTCGGGAACAATGGCCGCCTCGCCCGGCAAGGGTCAGTCCGTCGAACTGAAGGGGGAAGCGCTGGAAGTGCTGGGAGCCTCTCCCCCGGAAACCTACCCCCTCCAGAAGAAGAAGCATACCCTCGAAACCCTGCGCGAATTCGGCCACTTCCGCACCCGCGGCAACACCTTCGGAGCCGTCTTCCGCGTCCGCAACGCGCTCTCCTTCGCCATTCACCGCTTCTTTCAGGAGAACGGATTCCTCTACGTCCACACCCCCATCCTCACTACCTCCGACGCCGAGGGAGCGGGAGCCATGTTCCAGGTCACCACGCTCGACCTCATGAACCTGCCCCGCCAGCCTCACTCACCCGCCATCGATTTTTCCAGGGATTTCTTCTCACGCCCCGCCTATCTCACCGTCAGCGGACAACTGGAAGCTGAAATCTTCGCCCTCGCCTTCACCAACGTCTATACCTTCGGCCCCACCTTCCGCGCGGAAAACTCCAACACGCCGCGCCATCTGGCCGAATTCTGGATGATCGAGCCCGAGATGGCGTTCTGCGATCTCGACGGAAATCAGGATCTTGCCGAATCATTCTTGAAGTACCTGATCACCTATCTCATGGACCACTGCCGCCAGGATCTCGACTTCTTCAACCAGCGCTACGATCCGAACCTCCTCGCCACGCTCGATAACGTCGCCTCGAGCGAATTTGCCCGCATCTCCTATTCGGAAGCCGTGCGAATCCTCGAACAATCCGGCCGCCCCTGGGAGTTCCCCGTCCACTGGGGAGCCGATCTGCAAAGCGAACATGAGCGCTATCTCACCGAAGTCATCTTCCGCAAACCGGTCATCGTCACCGGCTACCCGGCAAGCATCAAAGCCTTCTACATGCGCTCGAACGACGACGGCAGGACGGTCCGCGCCATGGACGTGCTGGCGCCCGGCATCGGCGAAATCATCGGCGGGAGCCAGCGTGAGGAACGCCTCGACGTGCTGCGCGAAAAGATTCGCCAACACAACCTCCCCGAGGAACACTACTGGTGGTACCTCGATCTCCGCCGCCACGGCTCGGCCCCGCACGCCGGATTCGGCCTCGGCTTCGAGCGCCTCATGATGTACGTCACCGGCATGAAAAATATCCGCGACGTCATCCCGTTCCCCCGCACGCCCGGACATGCGGAATTCTGACGTTCGACTTTAGAACCCGGCCCGGTCGAGCCCTGCGCTACAATAGCGGTTTCCCAATGGATCTCGAAATCCGGCAGCGCGAAAAAGACGGCGTCGTCCTCCTCGATCTGAAAGGCCGGCTCGTGGTCGGCGAGGCGCAGGGCCTTCTTCGTGAGAAGATCACCGAACTCTTCGCCGCCGGCCGCAGGAACGTGGTGCTCAATCTCGAAGCCGTCGATTACATCGACAGCACCGGCCTTGGAACAATGGTCATCTGTTACACCAGCGCCAAGAAGGCGGGCGGAATGTTGAAACTCCTCAACCTCAGCCGCCGCAACGTCGAACTACTCGTCCTCACCAAGCTCACCACCGTTTTCGAGGTGTTCAATGATGAGCAGGCCGCGGTGAACAGCTTCTACCCCAACCGCGAAATCAAGCGCTTCGATATTCTCAGCTTCCTGCAACAGCAGGAAAAATCCGAATAAATGCGCCTCGTGGTGATTGGCGCCGAAGCCGCCGGATTGAGCGCGGCCTCGGCGGCGCGCCGCCTCGACCCTTCGCTCGACATCACCGTCTTTGAAAAGACGCCCCATGTCTCCTACGGAGCCTGCGGCTTGCCCTATTTCATCGAAGGCCGGGTGCGCTCCCTCGATGAACTTACCGTCTACTCCGCTGAATACTTCGCCCGCGAACGCAACATTACGGTCCGCGCGAACAGTGAAGTAGTTGCCATCTCCCACCCGCGCCGTGAAGTGATCCTTTCAACAGGCGGGCGGGAACGCTATGACAAACTCATCGTGACCACCGGAGCGCGGCGCGATCTCTCCGCCTTGCCGGGAGCGGACCAGCCTCACGTGTTCACCATGGATACCTGGGCGGCCGCTGAGAGGTTGAAACAGTTCCTCGCCTCCCGCCGCCCGCGCCGCGCCGCCATTCTCGGAGCCGGCTACCTCGGCCTCGAGGCCGCCGAAGCCCTCCGTACCCAGGGCCTGGAAGTAACCATCCACCAGAAAACCGGCGACGTGCTGCGCCGCCGCGATCCCTGGCTGACCCGCCTCGTCGCCGATCACCTCGAACGCTGCCGCATCCGCCTCCTGCTCGACTCCCCCGCCGTCTCCGTGCCTGATTCCGACCTCGTCATCATCGCCTGCCTCTATCGCCCCAATACACTCCTCGCCGCCGAAGCCGGAATCGAAATCGGACGTACCGGAGCCCTTCGCGTCACCCCGCGCATGGAAACCAATCTTCACTCCGTATATGCCGCCGGAGATTGCGCCGAAACGAATCATCTGGTGTCCGGCAAACCGGTCTGGATGCCCCTCGGAACGACCGCCGGCAAAATGGGGCGCGCCGCCGGAGCGAACGCGGCCGGCGCAAGGCAATCCTTCCCCGGAATTACCGGAACTTCCATTGTCCGTGTGTGCGGACTCGGCATCGGTCTCACCGGCCTGTCGGAGCAGCAGGCGAAGAAAGAAGGCTTCGACGCCGTGTCCGTGCGGATCGAGGCTCGCGACAGGCCGCGATACTTTCAGGGCGTCCCCGTTTCCGTGCAACTCACCGCCGACCGCCGCACAGGCCGCCTGCTCGGGGGAGCCGTCATCGGCGAGCGGGGCGTGGATGGCCGTATCAACGTCATCTCCACTGCCCTCGCCTCCCGCATGACCGCCGCGGAATTCGAAACCCTCGACCTCGCCTATGCTCCTCCCTTCTCGAACGTCTGGGACCCCCTCCTCATCGGGGCGCGGCAATTGGCGAAGCTGTTACACTGAAACCTATGGCAGGCAAGTGGGGTCGTGTAATGCTCGGCGAGGGCGCTCAGGCGCCGTCCGCGCTGCTCACGGATCTCGATGGAAACGGCGTTCCACTCGAACAAGTCACCTCCGGCGGACCGGTTTTGCTGGTGTTTTTCAAGATCTCCTGCCCCGTCTGCCAGTTCGCGCTTCCCTACCTCGAGCGGATTCGTCAGAACGAAAACATCCGTATCCTCGGCATCTCGCAAAACAACGCCGCTGATACCAGGCATTTTCTGGACTCCTACCGCATTCACTTTCCCGTCCTGCTCGATGAAGCCGCCAGGGGCTATCCCGCCAGCAATGGATTCGGCATCTCGCAGGTCCCGTCGCAGTTTCAACTGGCCCCGGACGGGCTCATCACGCATGCCTGGGCGGGTTGGTCCAAGCCGGATATGGAGTCCCTTGCGGAACGGGCAGGCATGCCGGTCCTCCACTCGGGAGAGATCGTTCCGGCCCTGCGGCCCGGGTGAAGCTCGAGAAATTGACCTCCCGGGACGGAGATTAGTGAAAATTCTAGGTTAGAGGAAATATGGCGTCCAAGATTCAGGAAATTCTGGGTTCGGCGGCGGCAATCGCCAAAGGAATGGGGATCACCTTCAAGGAGATGCTCCAGCCCACGATTACCGAGGATTACCCCGACGGTCCGGCGTTGTTTCAGGAACGCTACCGCGGCGCGCACCAGTTGCAGCGCGATGACAACGGCATGGAAAAATGCGTCGCCTGCTTCCTCTGCGCGGCCGCCTGCCCGGCCGAGTGTATCTATATCGAGGCGGCCGAAAATACGGACAAACTCCGCATCAGCGGCGGCGAGCGCTATGCCAGCGTCTACAATATCGACTACAGCCGCTGCATCTTCTGCGGTTACTGCGTCGAAGCCTGCCCCACCGACGCCATCACCCATGGCCACGGCTTTGAAATCGCCGCCTACAACACCTCGACGCTCATCATCCGCAAGGAGCAGATGCTGGTGAAGATCCCCGAGGGAGCCACACCGCCTGCCATCCCCGTCCCCGTCGCCGCCGGTCATTGACTCTCCCGTTGGACCTCCGCCGTAGTAAGCACGCGGCCGCGTCTCCGCCCGCGCACCGCTACTCCAGAGTTTGCTCGATTCTCCGGCATTGTTAGGAACGTGCAGCTTCGAGCTAGAATCGAATTCTGACCATTTGCCAGGCGAAAGTACTTTTTCCGGAGACTAAACCATCATGAACCGACGGCGGTTCGTCTTTGAAACCGTGGCCGCGGGTTCGGCCTTTCACGGGGCCGCGGGAGCGGCCGCCCAATCCTCGAGCGGAGCTTCCACGGCGGGCTTTGCCGAGCGGGACATCACGCCGGAAATCGGCATGGAGCAGCCGGGCGGCTACTCGAAGGTTTTTCACCGTTCCCTGCACGATCCCTGCAAGGTGCGGGCGGCGGTCTTTCACGATGGATCCAACCGTGTCGCGCTGGTGGGCCTTGACGCGCTGATGGTTCCACGAGCCCTGGTGCTCGGCGCGCGGCGCCAAATCCAAGAACGATGCGGCATCCCAGCGGAGGCTGTCCTGATAGGCGCCTCCCACTCTCACTCCTCCGGTCCTACCGGCATGGTGCAGCCCGGCGAGTTCGACCACGCCTCCCCGCTGGTGCGCCGCCTGGCCTACGAAAAATCCTCGGCCGCTCATCCCGCCTATCTGCGGCTCGTCGAAACCGAAATTGTGGAAGCCGTGTGTCAGGCCGATGCCGGCCGCTCGGCGCTGCGCACTGGATTTGCCCGGGGCATCGAGAATCAGGTTGCCTTCAACCGCCGCTTCCGCATGAAAAACGGCCAGAGTTGGACGCATCCTGGCAAGGGTAATCCGGATATCAAAGAGGTGGCCGGTCCCACTGACCCCGACGTCACCGTCATCGGCTGCTGGTCGGGCGACGGACGTTTGCGCGGCTGTGTGGTTCACTACTGCTGTCATGCCACCACCAACCCGGGCGGCATCTCCGCCAATTGGATCTACAATCTCGAAAAAACCATTCGCGCGGCGGTCGATCCTCAAGCCGTGGTTGTATACCTGCAAGGTTTCTGTGGCGACGTCACCCAGGTGGACAATCTCAACCCCCATGTGAACCCCGGGCCGGAAGAGTGGTGCCGCCTGGTGGGCGGACGCGTAGGCGCCGAAGCGGTAAAGCTGCTTCTGAGCATGTATCCGGCCGAAGCCCCGCCTCATCTTGGCGCCCGCCAGAGGGTCCTGCGCATCCCGCGGCGTAAGCCCAGCCTCGAGAAAGTGCGCCGCAGCCTGGATATCGTCCGCAAGGATCCCCAACCCGACGGACTCACTGAGTGGACTTTCGCCAAGGAGACCGTCATGCTGGACGCCCTGATCGCAAAGGAGCCGGTGGTGGACGCGGAAGTACAGGCCATTCAGGTAGGGCCCGCGGTCTTCGTGGCCGCGCCCGGCGAAATGTTCTGCCAGTTGGGGCTGGACATCAAAGCCGCAAGCCCGTTCCAACTCACCTGTCCGGTGGAGCTGGCCAACGGCTGCGTGGGGTACGTCCCCACAAGGGAAGCGCTCGGCCCGGGCGGCGGCGGTTACGAAACACGTCTGACAGCCTACACGAACCTTGTCCCTGACGCCGGTGACCAAATGGTCAAAGCCGGAGTGGAACTGGCGCGGCAACTCACGCCGGCCCGAATTCCCGAGCCCCCCAAGGCGCCGCCATTCAAGGCTCCGTGGTCATATGGCAACGTCCCGCCGGAGCTTTCCTGATGATGAGCCGCCGTGGCTTCGCCCGGGATTGACAAGGAAGGAGTTAACCATGCGATTGATTGGTGTGACGCTGGCATGCGTCCTGGCAGCCTCCGCGGCCGAACTGCGAGTCGGCACGGCGGCGGTGAAGATCACGCCGCCCCAGGGCGCGGCCATGTCGGGCTACTACTATAACCGCGCCGCGGCGGGTGTGCATGATGATCTCTACGCCAAAGCCGTTGTTCTTGAAAGCAACGGCCAGAAGGCCGGCATGGTGGCGTGTGACGTTTCCGGATTGCCGCGCGAAATCATCGACGCCGCCCGTAAGGCGATCGACGCCGGGGGCGTTCTGCGCGGCGCCGATGTCATGATCAGCGCCACCCATACCCACACCGGCCCGGTGATCCTGGCGGGCCGCACTCGCTACAACCTGCAAGGCGACATGCTGCGCATCACTCAGGAGTATGCGGAAAGCCTGCCGGTAAAGATCGCCGAAAGCATTCGGCTGGCGGCCGCGGCGCTCCAACCGGCGCGCGCCGCCGCGGCCATCGGCCGCGAACCCTCCCTCGCCTTCAACCGCCGCTACCATATGAAGGATGGAACGGTGGGATGGAACCCCGGCAAGCTGAACCCCAACATCGTGAGGCCCGCCGGACCGGTCGACCCGTCCGTTCCCGTCATCTACTTCGAAGGCGCTGGAAAGCCCTTGGCCACCTACGTGAACTATGCCATGCACCTCGATACCGTGGGCGGCATGGAATACTCGGCCGACTACGCCTACACCTTGAGCAAGCTGTTGGGCGCGGTGAAGGGGCCCGGCATGCTGACCGTCTTCACCATCGGCTGCGCCGGCAATGTCAACCACGTCGACGTGAGCACCCGTGCACCCCAGAAGGGGCACGGCGAAGCGGCACGCATCGGCGCCGTGCTTGCCGCGGAGGTTCTGAAGGCCATGAAGCGGCTGGAACCCGTGGAAGCGGGCCGGCTGCGGGTGCGTAGCGAGATGCTGCGCCTCCCGCTGCCCGTGATCCGGCCGGGCGACGAGGAGTGGGCGCGGAAGGTTACCCCGTTATTCGGCAAGCCAAACGCCGCGCCATTCATGGACCTGGTGCGCGCCTTTAAGATCATGGATGTGGTGGCCCGCAAGGGCGAGCCGATCGAAGCCGAGGTCCAGGTGATCACTCTCGGCAGGCAACTGGCCTGGGTCGGGTTGCCCGGCGAAATCTTCACGGAATTGGGAATGGCGATCAGGAATGCCTCGCCGTTCGAGTTCACGGTGATCGCCGAACTCGCCAACGGTTCGGTGGGGTATGTGCCGGACCGCAAGGCCTATCCTGAAGGAGCCTACGAGCCGGAGAGCGCGCGCTGTGGAGCCGGCTCGGGAGAAATGATGGTGGACGCTGCCACCCGCCTGCTGGTGGCGCTGCGCGCCGCAAAGGATTGACGAGAGCGCGTGCGCTGCATCCGCCGTTTCCCTACACCTCCTGGTCCCCGACCTTCTGAATCCATTCGCGCGCCCAGTCCACGGACTCCCAGCCCAGGTCCATGGCCGTCCCATAAATAATAATCCCGTCGATGCGCCCTTGACGGAGCCACTTCAAGCCGGTTTCACATTGCTTCCGCATAATCGCAACCGGCAGGGCTGTCCACCAGGGCGTGCGTTGAGGATCGTAATCGGACGTGTAGCACCCCAACAGCTTGCGTGATTTCGGAGCCAGCTTCTCCAGCTTCCCCAGATTCGTCTCCAGGTTCGCCAGTTCGGCGGTCTCCCACGTCCAAAGCGTAACGACATCAATCAAACTCAGGTATTCCCGGATAGCGGGATCCATCTGACGGGTGTACAGCGTGACGTAGAGATCCAGCTTCTTATCGGAGCGCTTCAATTGGGCCTGGACATCCCGAATCTGGTTGAGCGTGAGGCTGGCAAGCTTTCCGGACTTCCGGTCCGTGAAGAAGTCATCCATGAACAGCCCGGTGATGTTGGGCGTCGTCCGCGCCAATTGCAGCACCTGCCGCCGCTCCTCTTCCCGGGTTATACCGCTCGCGCCCACAATGGACCACACCACCCGCTTCAACACCTTGAGCGAGTATGCATACTGCTCATAGGGCGGCTCAAAGGCCTTGTACCGGCCCTCCTCGCCGAACCGTTCCACGTTATCTTTCCTTGGGTATTGGTTCACCATTAACAGATTCGGCGCGCCCATGTACACGCAAGCCTCGAGCGGCGTCATGACGGAGCGTTTTCGGACAAAATTGTAGTCGGCATTGACGGGATTAGCGAAAATCCAGATCCGGTCGCGCACCGTTCCCTCCTTCGCCGTACAAACCTGGCCGAAAGAACCGGACGCGAACCCGCCGATGCCGGTCAACCCCGCCGATCGTTGCAGAAACCCGCGGCGGTTCATCTTCAGCGCGGCATTATTCCTCGACATGATAGGTGAGTATAACCCACCAACACCAGTTGACATCCCCACAC
>JABAQT010000066.1:25111-59395 GCA_019187195.1 Bryobacteraceae bacterium | reverse complement strand
CCTTCGGCGTCATGTACCTCTGCGATTTCAGCCTGGACAACCTCTCGCTCATGGCGCTCACCATCTCCACGGGATTTGTCGTCGACGACGCCATCGTCGTGCTCGAGAACATCACCCGCTACCTGGAAAAGGGAATGGAGCCGATCGAGGCCGCTCTCCTGGGCGCCCGCGAAATCGGCTTTACCGTTGTCAGCATCAGCCTCTCCCTCGTCGCCGTTTTCATCCCCCTTCTTCTCATGGGCGGCATCGTCGGCCGCCTCTTCCGTGAATTCGCCGTCACGCTGGCCGCCGCCGTTCTCGTCTCGATGGTCATTTCGTTGAGCGGCACACCCATGATGTGCGCCCGCCTCCTCAAACGGCAGACGACCCATGGGCGGCTTTATCTCGCCTCGGAACGCTTCTACCAGGCGGTCATCCGCGTCTACGGCCGCACACTCGCCTGGACCCTGCGCTTCCCCGCCGTGCCGCTCCTCATCCTCGCCGCCGCCATCGTGCTCAATGTCCATCTCTTCTTCCAGGTTCCCAAAGGCTTCTTTCCTCAACAGGACACCGGCCGCATGACCGGCATGCTGCAGGGGGACCAGGACACTTCCTTTCAGGCCATGGACGCGCGCCTGCGTGAGGTTTCCGCCATTGTCCAGCGCGATCCCGGCGTCAGCGGCATCAACTCATTCACCGGAGGCGGCAACACCGCCAACTCCGCCCGCATGTTCATCTCCCTGAAACCCCTCGAGGAGAGGAACGCAACCGCTGATGAAATCATCGCCCGCCTCCGTCCGCGGCTCGCCCGTATACCCGGAGCCACGCTCTACCTCCAGGCAAGCCAGGACCTGCGCGTCGGCGGCCGCTCCTCGAGTTCCCAGTACGAGTACACCCTGCGCGGCGACAACCTGCCCGACCTCGATGCCTTCGCCCCCAAACTGCTCGCCGCCATGAAAAAACTGCCGATGCTCGCCGATGTCAATCTCGACCAGCAGAATCAGGGCCTCGAGGCCTATGTCCAATATGACCGGACCACCGCCGCCCGTTTCGGCATCTCTCCCCAACTCATCGACAACACCCTCTATGACGCCTTCGGCCAGCGCCCCGTGTCCACCATGTACACCGCCATGAACCAGTATCACGTAGTGATGGAGGTGGATCCGCGCTTCTGGCAGAGCCCGCAATCCCTCGATGAGATTTTCATCCGCTCGCCCCGCGGCCGTGAAGTGCCCCTCAGCGCCATAGCCAGGTATGCTCCCACCACCGCGCCCCTCACCGTCAATCACCACGGCTTGTTCCCCGCCGTCACCATCTCATTCAATCTCACCCCGGGATCTTCGCTCGGCGACGCCGTCGAAGCGGTCTCCGCCGCCGCTTCCGGACTCGCCATGCCCGCCACTCTTCACGGCGATTTCGCGGGCACCGCGCTGGCCTTCCAGGATTCCCTCAAATCACAACCCCTCCTGATAGCCGCCGCGCTGTTTGCCGTCTACATCGTGCTCGGAATCCTATACGAAAGCTATCTCCATCCCATCACCATCCTCTCCACCCTGCCCTCCGCCGGTGTTGGAGCGCTCCTCGCGCTCAAGTTGTTCCATACCGACCTCAGCATCATCGCCATGATTGGAATGATCCTCCTCATCGGCATCGTGAAAAAGAACGCCATCATGATGGTGGACTTCGCCCTCGCCGCCGAGCGTGATGGAGACAAGACCCCCTACGACGCCATCTACCAGGCCTGCCTGCTCCGCTTCCGTCCCATCCTCATGACCACCATGTCCGCCCTTCTCGGCGCCCTGCCATTGGCAGCCGGCCATGCCGTCGGATCCGAACTCCGCCGCCCACTCGGCCTCACCATCATCGGAGGCCTTATCGTCAGTCAGATGCTCACCCTCTACACCACCCCCGCTGTCTACCTCGTCCTCGACCGTATCCGAAGACGCCTTTCCAGCCACCCTTCCGTCTCCGTTTCGCGCCGCCCCGGCTATATGGGAGGCCAGTCATGAAATGCCGTTTTCTCCTCGCGGCCGGGCTGATGCTTTCCTTCTCCGCCTGCATGGTCGGCCCCAGGTATCAGCGGCCTTCCATCACCGTTCCAACCGTCTACGGCGAGGCGCTTCCCGCCGGTTGGAAGCCCTCGCGCCCTGACGACGCCATTCCACGGGGCAAGTGGTGGGAAGCCTACCACGATCCGCCCCTCAACGCTCTCGAGGACCAGGTTTCGATCTCGAATCAGAATGTCCTCGCCGCCGAAGCCCAATACCGAGAAGCCCTCGATGCCATCCGCATCGCCCGTGCCGCCCTGTTCCCCACTCTGAAGGCATCGCCGGCGGTTTCGGGTTCGCAAACTCCCGCCGCCATCAATCCATTTTCCACGGGGGCTTCCGCGCTCTACTCTATTCCTCTCGCCATCTCCTACGAGGCCGATGTCTGGGGCAGCATCCGGCGCACTGTTGCCGCCAATCGCGCCACCGCCCAGGCCACCGCCGCGCAACTCGAAAACGCGCGCCTGCTCTATCAGTCTGACCTTGCCGCCGGCTACTTCCAATACCGCGGAGCGCTGGCCGTCCGGCGCTTGCTCACCGATACCGTCCAGTCATACGAGCAATACCTGCAGCTCACCCGGGACCGCTACGCGAGCGGTGTGGCCTCCATGGGAGACGTCGCGCAGGCGCGGACCCAACTCGAGACCACCCGCGCCGCTCTCACCGATCTCGGCGTCCAGATCGCGCAACTCCGCCATGCCATTGCCGTGCTCGCCGGAAAGGTCCCGGCGGGGTTTTCCATTCCTCTCCACCCGCTGCCCGCGAATCCGCCAGAAATTCCCGTGGCTCTTCCCTCGGCCCTGCTGGAACGAAGACCCGATATCGCCGCCATCGAGCGCCAGGTCGCGGCGGCCAATGAGCAAATCGGCATCGCCCAGGCGGCGCTCTATCCCACCATCTCCCTCAGCGCCGGAGCAGGCTCGGAAAGCGCCACGTTTCTCAAGATCCTCACCGCTTCGAGCTATTTCTGGTCTGCCGGGGGCGAACTGGCCCAGACTCTCTTCGATCGCGGCCGCCGGCGCGCCCAGATCTCGCTCACCAGAGCCGCCTATGACGCCATCGCCTCCAACTACAGGCAGACCGTTCTTACCGCCTTTCAACAGGTGGAAGACGAACTGGCCGCCCTGCGCATTCTCGAGGAAGAAGCCGCCGTGCAGGAACGCGCCGTCGCCGCCTCGCAGCAATCCCTCCAAATCTCCACTGCCCAATACCAGGGCGGCGTCCAGAGCTACCTCCAGGTGATCACGTCCCAAACCTTTGCCCTGCAAAACCAGGTTGCGGCCGTCGATATCCGAACCCGCCGCCTCGTCGCCAGCGTGCTTCTCATTCAGGCATTGGGTGGAGGCTGGGATACCTCTCAACTTCCGGCCACTTGATTGGGCCGCCGTTTGCGGGTCGTGGGTTTCGGTTCCAGCCGCAGGAAGGGCGCGGTCAGAGGAGGCAAATCCATTCTCTGAAGGTTGCTCTGCAGGTATTCGCGAAAGTATGGCCAGACATTGAAGATGGCATTCCCGTCTTTGAAGGCTTTCACGTGCTCCGGAGTAATCTTGAACCCTTCCCGGAGTACGTAGTCCACCTCATAACCGCACTCCACCAGAACAACCGGTTCCTGTCTCTTCTCCGCTGGCTGTTTCGCTTGTGAGCCCCCGATCGCTTTCTCCTGCTCCCCGGCGCCCGCCATGCGGAACGCAATATCCAGACGCAGCACGTTGGAGGGCGCGCTCATGGGCTTGCTCTTGAATTGGAAAGTCACCGCTATCGGCGTCCCCGGCCCCTCGTCCGTCGCATGTGACGCGATCTTGGCGCGCGCGAGCCGAATGCGATGGATCGCCGCGTTCCGGTGAACCTCAAAGGCCAGTCTGGTTTCATCCTGGTCTTGCTCAATGACAATAGCGTTCATGCCGCGTACTCCGGCTGTGCCGGATATTCAGGCTTCACGTCTGCGAGGTCCTCTTCAGTGGATTTCATCCGGCTGGTATCGAGGCGGAACAGGGTCTCTGGTGCTATCGGCGATTGGACGATATAGGGATCCATCTGGAAGACCACCGGCTGCCATGCCGCGCGAATCGGCCTCCCGGCCATCTTCCAACCCGGCGTTTGGGCGTTGAGCTTCACCTCCGCATCCAATGCGTACACTACCTCCGCCAGGGTCCGGACCGTCATGTTGGCCTTGCCGCTCAGTAGCTGCGTCACCCAGGCGCGAGACTTGTTCAGACGCCGCGCCAGGCCGGCCTTGGTCACGTTCTGCTCGGCCATCAGCCGGGCAATCATCTCGGAGGCTTCCGCCACCAATGTTTCAATCGACAACAGTCTCCGGAATTCCGGATCTTCCATCAGAACTTCATGCTTCGTCTTCATCGCTCCGCTCTTTTCACAACCGCGAGCTGTGTTTGCGCCTGATCCTCTTTGTAAATCCGCCAAGCCCGCTCAATCCTCTCCTTCGAAGTCTTGTCCTTCTTCTTGATGTAACCATGCGTGATCAGAATCAATCCACGCTCGCTCCTGGCGTACGCGAACGGCATGCGGATCTGGAAGGACTTGAACTCGTATAATCCATCGCCTAAATCGCCGAACTTCTCGGGGTTGCAAAACTTCCCATGGTCACCGGCGATCCGAAAAAGAGCGATTAACTTGGCCTTATCGAGAACGGCCAACCCATCGAAGAACTCGCCGGCAGGACAGCCGCCGCTCCTTCTCTCGCAAACGCAATCGCGAACTTCGCTCCCTGACAGACGATTCTCCGCGCCATTCATTATCTTAGTGTTAAGTTATAACTTAACAAGAATGCAAGTCCTCTCTCATCGCGCCGATTCCACGCAGTCTCCTCCGCGACAAGCACCCCGCTCAGCTGCCCTCGTAAAAACTCAAGGCGTTGTCCCCCTGCTTCACCACCCGCACCTTTCTCAACTTTCCATACTCTTCCGCCAGAACATGCTTCGAATGATGCTGCGCCACCACCAATCCCCGCCCCATCTCACCCAATATCCGCATCACCGCCTCGTACTCCGACTGATCTCCATAGGGCGGATCCAGAAACACGATGTCTCCCTCCCACCGCGGCAGCAACAGCCTCGCCGAGCCTCGCAACACCTTTACTCTCCCCTCGATCCCCAAACTCGCCACGTTCTCTTCCAATATCTTCCGCGCATGGCGGCTCTTCTCGATCAGGATGGCCTTCGCTCCTCGGCTTACCGCCTCTATCCCCACCGCCCCCGTCCCCGCATACGCGTCCACGAACGTCGCCCCCTCGATTCTCGGAGCAAGAATATCGAACAACGTCTCCCGCAAGCGGTCCGGCGTCGGCCGCACGTCATATCCCGGCACCGGCTTCAACCTTCGCGAACGGAACTCCCCCCCGATCACCCGCATCGCTCGCTAGCCCACCCTCGCCAGCCCGTATCGCTTCTGCCAGTGTCCGCGCAAATATCCCAACACGCTCTCCTTCTCCCTCTCATCCGGCGGATTCTCGAGAAACGCCACCGCCTGGCGCCGCGCCATGTTCAGGACCTCCGTGTCTCTTAGCAGATTCGCAATCCGCAGCGCCGGCAGCCCCGACTGCTTCGTTCCGAAAAACTCCCCCGGCCCCCGGAGCTTCAAGTCCATCTCCGCGATATGAAACCCGTCGTTTGAATCCACCATCGTACGGATCCGCTCGCGGCTGGTATCATTCAATCTGCCCGTCACCAGTATGCAGTGGCTCTGCGCCGCTCCCCTCCCCACGCGTCCCCGCAACTGGTGCAACTGCGCCAGTCCGAAGCGCTCCGCCTGTTCAATCACCATCACGCTTGCGTTGGGCACATCCACGCCCACTTCGATCACCGTCGTCGACACCAGAATCCGGATCTCCCCCCGCTTGAATCCCGCCATCGCCTCTTCCTTGTCATCCGGGGACATCCGCCCGTGCAGCAGCCCTATCCGCAGATCGGGAAACACGGCCTCGTTCAAGTGCCGGTACATCTTCTCCGCCGCCTTCAACGCCGCCGTTTCCGATTCCTCAATCACCGGATACACCACGTAGGCCTGCCGCCCCTGCTCGATCTCCTTCTTCACAAAGCTCCACACCATCTCGATCCGGTCTTCGGGAACATGCCGCGTCAAAACCGGCTTCCGCCCCGGCGGCATCTCGTCAATCACCGACACATCCAGATCCCCATATAGCGTCAGGGACAGCGTCCGCGGAATCGGCGTCGCCGTCATTACCAGAATGTCCGGCGTGATCCCTTTCTCCATCAGGCGCAGCCTCTGCATCACCCCGAACCGGTGCTGTTCATCAATGATCGCCAGCCCCAACCGCTTGAACGTCACATCCTCCTCGAGCAGCGCGTGCGTTCCAATGGCGATATGCGCCAGTCCCTTGCTCACCAGTTCCTTCAGCTTTCCCTTCTCGCGCGCGCCCGATGATCCCGTCAATAACACCGGCACGTACCCCAGTTTATGAAACAGGTTCTTGAAATACAGGTAATGCTGCGCCGCCAGAATCTCGGTGGGGGCCAGCACGGCCGCCTGATACCCGTTCTCGATGGCAATGATCGCCGCTTCCGCCGCCACCAGCGTCTTACCCGATCCCACGTCCCCTTGCAGCAGCCGGTTCATGGGATGCGGCGCCGACATGTCCTTCGCAATCTCCCCCAACACCCGCTTCTGCGCCCCTGTCGGCTTGAACGGCAGCATCGCCTTGATCTGTTCCCGCACCCGCTCCGTCAACCCGAACGCGATCCCCTCCCGCAGCCGGGCCTTGCTTCGCCGCAATTGCAGACCGCATTGCAGCCAGAAAAACTCCTCGAAAATCAGCCGGAACTGCGCCGGAGACCGGAACGCGTTCAACTGCCGCAAATCCTCCCCCGGTTTCGGAAAGTGCAGCTCCCGGAACGCCGTTCCATAATCCGGCAGCCGCAGTTCCTTGCGGATGGATTCCGGCAGCGGATCCTCGAGCGCGGGCAGCGACGAGCAGATTCTCCACAACAGCGTCCGCATCACGCGCGGCGTGATCTTACCCACCGCCTCGTGAATGGGCACGATCCGGCCCAAATGAATCGCCGCCTCGCCCTCATCATCGGAGCCCAGGATCTCGAACTCCGGATGCAGCACCGTCAACTCGCCCGTGTACGAATCGAGCTCAATCTTCCCGTACAACGCCACCCGCGTGCCCGGCACGAGCACTGTCTTCAGGTAATCGCCATGAAACCACTTTCCCACCAGCGCCACTCGCGAGGCGTCCTGAAATCGCGCTTCAAACAGCGCCGTCCGCCGCCGCAACTGCGACGACTTCACCGACGCCACTTCCGCGATCGTCGTTGCCATCTCGCCCGGCGCCAACTGCGCGAGCGGCTTCACGTTCGTGCGGTCTTCATACCGGAACGGCGCGTACGACAGCAGGTCCTCGACCGTCGAAAGACCCTTGGCCTCCAGCATCGCGGCTCGCGCCGGGCCGGCGCCTTTGACGTATATCAATGGCGTGCTGAGATCCACTAGCCGAATTATGGCGCTTTTGTTTTGCTCACCGTCTGGTTGTCGAACTCGTCCGCTACGCGCGCCGCGAGAATCATTTCGCCCCCTCCGGCCGGCCTTTCGACGGTCACCTCATACTCGAGTTCGAGCGAATCCGACAGCCGCGTCACGGGCCGCGCCGGAATCCAACCGCCTCCGTTCACCGCATACTCCGCCTTCTCGATCACGCTGCGCGCGTCCTTCGCCTTGAATCTCAGCAGAATCTTTCCGCCTTGCTCCGTCGCGCTCATCTCCGTAATTTGCGGCGGCGTGTTGTCGATGGTGAACGTATCGCTCTCGAGAGTTGCGGTGAGAGCCTGGGCCGGCGGGTTGTCCGGCGCGTCCGACGCCGTTACCCGCACCTGGTATTCCCCATCCGCGAACCCCGTCGAATCCCAGCTCAGGTTCCGCTCCCTCACTTTGTCCTTGAGGAGTTTCCACTCCTTTTCCCCCACTCCCCGGATCTCCACTTTATACTCGAGCGTATCTCCGTTGCCGTCATCCGCCCGCCACCGCGCTCCGATATACCCCTTGGCGTAGTTCAGCGTGTTCGACGAGGAATCGAGCGAGATCCCCCCTCCGCTCCTCCGCTGTCCCAAAGGGGGCAGCGTCAGGTTCGGCGGAGCCGTGCTCGTGCTCACTACCGGGTTCGGAAACCTGTAGTTGGCCGGCGTCGTTTCCACCTCCCGCACCTCCGGGGCTATGTTCTTCGTGAGGTACGCCACCTCGACCAATGAAACCTCGGGCGAGCCACCGTCCGCGAGCGCCTTCATCCTCAGCCGGTACTGCAGGAACCGCGCCGCCGGCGAGGTGGACTTCCCTGTGTTGGGGCTCAGGGGAACCGCCTCCCACCTGCTCCAGTTCTTCCCCGGCCGGTCCAGATTCCCGCTTCGCGTTTCAAGGCTCACCCCCCCCAACCCCTTGCCTTCGATCCGCGCCCGCCCCCAATAGGAAAACGCCTCCGCGTCGAGCACGTCGCTTTCCACCGTGCCTTCGCCATCCAGTTCCGGACCAAGCTTGAACAGCTTCCCGATGTTCGCCGTCACCACGTACACTCCGCCCCTCCGCGAGCCGAGCATCCCGGTGATCTGCGTCGATGTCGAGTCCACCAACCGCGTGTACAACCTCTCCGACTCGAGCCGGTAAATCCTGCCGCGGTTTCCCGTCCCCAACAGCACCTTCCCCTGCCCGTCGAATCCAATCGCATACACTACGTCGGATGAGTGCCGCCAAATTTCATGCGGAGCTCCATCCGCCTCGATACGGTACACCTCGCTCCCCCCGGCAATGGATGCCGAAGGAGAGAGTGCCGCCGAGAGCACGGCCGGCTGCGGGCGAGCCGCCGGGGAAGCCGCCGGAGGCTGCGAGGGCTTCGGCGAAGGTATCACCGGAGCAGGCAGCGTAGCGGGCGTCTTGTTCCCCACTCCCGCCGCGTACACCGCTCCGTCCTTTACGGCCACCGCGGTGATCTCCCGTTTCGCTGACTGGTATACGACAAATCCTTCCCCGGCCGCCGATACCCGCAGAATCAAACCACCCGGCTCCGTCCCGACAATCAGGTTGTCCTTCCCATCCACCGCGAGTGACCGCGCGTGCGTGTCCTCGGTCTGGAAAAACACCGCGCCCTTCCCATCCGGCCCAACCTTGTGCACCTTCCCTTCGTCCCCGGTCGCGACAAACAGGTTTCCTTTCGAATCAAACGCCATCCCCCAGATGTACTTCGCCTTCGGGTCATAAAACACGGCCGCTTTCCCGTCAGGCCCGATCCGGTACACCTTTCCGTCCGGCGATGTCGCCGCGTACACCCTATCCTGTTTGTCCACCGCGATCGAATGAATCTCCAGGCCATCGAGTTCCGCCAGCACCTTCGCGGCTCCGTTGGCCACCTGATAAAGCTTCGCCGTGCTAGCCCCCGCCGAACCCCCTCCCACGTACACGTTCCCCTTGCTGTCCTCGCTCACGGCCCATAGATAGGCGGTGGACGTGTCAAGGACCTCCCGGAACACCGGAGCCAGCGTCAGCCGTCCGTCGCTCCTCAACGAAACATCGTGCAGCGTTGCCTTCTCATAGTCGGCCGCTTCATATTGCTGCCAGAATTTCGTCTCCACGGCATGGCCGCACACAGCCACCGCGAGGATCGCGAGGTACAGCGAACAGGTTTTTTGCATGAGTAGTTATTTATTTGACCGTGATTTTCAGGTTGTAGCTTCCGTTGACTACAAAATCAAATGGAATGGATTCCTGCTCCGTCGCCGATTCCCCCGATGTGATGAATGTATGGTTCTGCGTCTGGCCGCTTTGCAGCACGTTCAGCACCGACGCCGGCAGGCTCGGCATCGTCTTGTCTTCCGTGAACACCGTCGGCCGCGCTTCGATCAGCGACACATACAACTTGTTATTCGACCGCTCCTGGTTGATCAGCGATACGGTCTGCGGAATGTCGATATAACGGTTCGCCATCCCTGCCGCCGATTGCATCCGGTTCAGCGTGTCCGCGTCGCTCAAGAGGATCCGGTGCGTCCCTTTCGCCAGGCTTTCCGGGATCTGGATACGGAACTCGCGCGCAATCCGCTCTCCGCGGAACGGGCGCAGAAACACCTTCCCGGTGACCGCCGTCCCCGGAGCCACTTCCGTCCGCTCGAGCCATGCGTTGTCAATTGTCGCCACCCGCCGCTGTGGCAGCAGATCCACCGTCGCGTCCACCCTTTTCAGTTTCGGCATCTGAACCGCGTTCAGAAACAACCGGTTGAACTTGTCCGCCCACCACCCCGCCAGCATCATCGGAGCGGGCACCGGCAGCTCGCTCGGAGCCTGCATCGTCGCCAGCGTCAAACGCTGGTGTCTGTCCATCTCCACGTTCCCGCTGAAACGGTAGGTCACCTCGTCGGAAAAGTCGTTCACTCCGCTGATCGAATTGAACAGCGTGATCATCATCAGAAATGGCGTCCACTTCTGCTGAACAAAGACGTGGAACTGAAACTCCTTTGTTTTCTCAATCTTATCCTTGCTCGTGAAGCTTCTCACCTTGAGCGACACAGGGATCATCTCCGCCGTGTCTCCGAGCACCCCCATGATTCCCGAATGCCGGTCCTGGTGTAGCGCTCCCACAATCTCGGTCGCGTTGGCGATCTTATTCGGCTGGTACGCCGATCCGAGCGTCATCAGCACCTCGCCCTTCGCCATCGGCATCTCGACAGGACCCAGGTTGAAAAACGGGTGCCCGAACGCCAATACCCGCCGCCCGTCGTTGTACGAAACCGTCCCCAACCCTGTCATCGACATATCGCCTGATACGAGCACTCCCGCCACCGGGTCTCCGGGTTGCAAGGCCGTCTGCCACCCCGCCACCGGGCGCGGGCTCAGCAGCGCCCCGCTTGCGCCCCCCTGCGCCGGGTTCAGCCCCATCTGCCGCATCAGCGGCCCAAACTCCCGTATCGTGGCCTCGTTGAATCCGGCGAGCGTCAACGGCGTCTCGATCGGCGTCATCAGCGCGGCGCCGCTTGCCGTTCCCGAGGCGCTTGCCTCCACCACTTTCGCCAGCAGTTCACCCGGAACCTGCAACCCTGCCCGCACCCCCGGCTTATCCGGCGCTTTTGCGCCGCCCGGCTTAGACTTGTCGAAGTCATTGATTTCCAGCATCAACTCGATCGGCGTGATCCCGCAGATGGCGTCTGGTGAAAACACGCTCAAGCGCAGCGCCACTGCTCCGATCAACTTCCCGTCGACATAGACAGGACTGCCACTCATGCCGCCGGCCACGTTGGTCCGCTGCGCCTTCCCGCCCATCTTCCCCAAAATTACGTCCTGGCGTGGTCCCCATGCGTTCTTCCACAGTCCGATGATCTCAACGGGCACCGGTTCCGGCGTCGTTCCCTCGAAAACCGTCCAGGCCGTGGCCTTCATGCCGGGCTTCAGTTCCGAGGATTTCATAATGGTTACGGGGCCCGCCTTGGGGCGGTTGATGGTCTGGCCGGAGGCGGCGATCGCCAGGGCGAAAGTGAGCAACGAAAGTTTCCAGGGGTGTAGTCTCACGGCAGGGGTGACCTTTAATACATCCATTATCGTCCACGCGACACGAATGTACATACACTTGAGAGTTGTGACGTTCAGGCTTTCGGAAAAGTTCCGGGGGCCTCCCGGAAACCAATAATCGGTTGCGGCGCGCACGCGGTCCTCAAGCAAAATGCTCACCCGAAGGTGAGCATTTGTGCTATCTTGACCCCGGCTGTTCGCCAGGGGACGTTTTTGGGAGAATCAGATTCGACGGTTTCGCATCCGTCCAAATCCTTCGTTTGATTTGGATCTTACGGCGAACGGCAAATCGAGTCAAGAAAAAAAGTCCGCCTTTTGAATATCCTCTTAACTGATTGATTCAGTGAATGTTATGATGTCTTTGATGAAGTGCGAAGCTTGTGGAAAAACCGTGGAAATCGTCCCGCCGGCCCATCTCTTTCCGGTCTAAGATGGAGACACGGTTGACTTTATGAGAAGCCCGGGAAGAGGCCGGAAAATCCACCTAACCACCCCGCTCCCGGCCTCCCTCGCACGAAAACAGATATTACGCTTTCGTTTCGTCTCCGAAATAACCGCACCAGTGGCGGATGCCTGCTTTGAGTGAGCTACGATAAAGAAGAGGTGTAATCGTGAGACTGGCAACCCTGATTTGCCTTCTGGGATCCTGCTTGCTCTGGGGCGCTTCCGACCAACTGAAACTGCGTAACGGACTGATTGTTTCCGGAACGTTTCTCGGCGGTTCCACCCGTGTCATCACTTTCCTCGATCAAAGCGGCGCAACCCGCCAGTATGACATCTCGGCCATCCAATCCATCACCTTCGGCGGCGCCGAGACCCCGCCGGCAACCTCATCCTCTTCCTCGTCATCGCTGCCCCCCGCCGCTTCTCCCACTCTTCCGGCTGGAACCGAAATAGCCGTCCGCACCAATGAAGCCATCGATTCCTCGTCCAGCCCCGAAGGCGCCACCTTTTCGGCCGGCATCGACCGCGATATTCCCGGGACTGATGGTTCCATCCTTATCCCCAAGGGAGCCCCCGCCCGGCTCATCATCCGCAAGTCATCCTCCGGTGGCCTGGGGACCCCCCAACTTGCTCTCGATCTCGATTCCGTCACCATCTCCGGCAGACAGTACAACGTCAGTACCGAGGACATCCAGCGCTCCACCCGCGAAGGCCTCGGCAGAAATCGCCGCACCGCCGGAATGGTCGGCGGAGGAGCCGTCCTCGGCACGCTCCTCGGCGCCATTGCCGGAGGGGGACGGGGAGCCGCAATCGGAGCCGCCGCGGGAGCCGCCGCCGGCGGAGCCACCCAGGTCCTCACCCGCGGGAGCCAGGTGAAAGTTCCTCCGGAAACCGTTCTCACCTTCCGCCTCGATGAGCCCCTTCACCTCGAGTCACGCTAGGCGCGCGAGACATGCCCGGAGGCACAATCCGCGGAAACCCTCACGAATTACCGCCTTATTCGCACGCCTTTCGTGTCCGTTCGCATAACCTGTCGAAAAATCGCTTAATCATCATTCTCGACGTCGTATCGAGCAGACGCTGCCCCACCGAGGCGATGGTGCCTCCTACGTGTACATCACCCTCGTAAGCCACCTCTGTCTCGGCGCCCTCCTCGCGAAGCTTCAGCAGCCCTTCGCCCTTCAGGAATCCGATTTTCCCTGTCCCCTCGACAACCAGCCGGAAGCTCTCGACGGGATTCCGGTCTCCAATCCGCACCCTGCCCGAGAACTGCCCCGATATCGCCGCCAGGGCAATCTTCATCTTCATCTCGTAAAGGTCTTCTTCCACCTTCACCAGGGCTTCACAGCCCGGCAGGCACGCCGCCAGAATCTCCGGATCCTGCAACAAGGCGTACGCGCGTTCTCGGCCCGCCGGCAGCCGGTGCGAACCTTGAATTTTCACTGCCCGCTTACCCTGCCATTCCCAGCGCCGCCCGTAGAGCCCGCGCCGTATACACGCGCGCCAGATGCGCCCGGTAGTCCGCCGAAGCATGGATATCGCTGTTCGCTTCCTTCCCTTCCGCCACCACCGCCGCCGCCTTCTTCACGTCCTCTTCGCCGCCCGCCGTACCCACCAGCAGCGTCTCCACGTTCCCGGCCCGGTAACTGCTTCCGGCAAGCCCGGTCACGCCCACGCGCGCCAGCGAAACCCTGCCGCCTTCCTTTATTACTCGCGCCGCCACGCCCACCAGCGCGAATCCCGACGCCGGCTGAGTACACTTCTGATAGCTCACGCCCGTCCCGGCCGCTTCGAGCGGAACGCTCGTCTCCACCACCAACTCTCCGGGTTCGAGAGCGGTTGTGAACGTATCCACGAAGAACTCCGCCGCGCTCATCCTTCGCTCGCCCCCCTTGCCCGCAATCCGGATCACGGCCTCGAGCGCCTGCAGCGCGGCCGGGTAGTCCGCCGCCGGGTCCGCGTGCGCGATGCTGCCGCCAATAGTTCCAAGATTCCGTACCTGCACATCCCCGATGGTTGCCGCCGCCATCGCCAGCAGCGGGCATCCGGTCCGCACCAGCGGCGTCGACTCCAACTCGTAGTGCGTCACCATCGCCCCGATATGGAGCCGCCCGTCCGCTGTCCGGATCGAGTTCAACCCCGGCACGCGGCGCAGGTCCACCACCTTCTCCGGAGCCGCCAGCCGCAACTTCATCAGAGGAATCAGGCTCATCCCTCCGGCCAGCGCCTTTGCTCCGCCCTCCATCAGGTCCAACGCCTCATCGAGCGTCGCCGGAGTCTCATACTCGAAATTCTGAGCGATCATGCCGCACCTCCCCGCACCAGCTTCCAGATCTTTTCCGGAGTCATCGGCATGTCGATATGCCGCACTCCCAGCGGGCTCAAGGCGTCCACGACCGAGTTCACGACGGCCGGCGAGCAGCCGATGGTGCCCGCTTCTCCCACTCCCTTGATCCCCAGCGGATTCACCGGCGTTGGCGTCTCCGTGTTGCTGTCTTCAATCCACGGCACCATTGTCGACTTCGGCACGCAGTAATCCATGAACTCACCCGTCATCAACTGCCCGCTGTCGTCGTAAACCGCCTCCTCGTAGAGCGCCTGTCCCAGGCCCTGGGCCACGCCGCCATGGATCTGCCCGGCCACAATCAGCGGGTTGATGATCTTGCCGCAATCATCCACCGCCACGTACCTCTTCACCGCGATATCTCCCGTCTCCTTGTCCACCTCGGTCACCACGATGTGCGCGCCAAACGGGAACGTGAAGTTCGGCGGCTCCCAGAAGTATGTCGCCACCATCCCGGGTTCCGTGTTCGGAGGCAGCTTCATCGCCCGGTACGAGGCTGCCGCAATCTCCTGAATGGTCACGCTCTTGCCCGTTTTGCCGCACACGCAGCGGCCGTCCTCGAAGCGGACTTCGTCGCAACCGAGCATCATCGCTCCAAACCGCTTGATCTTCGCTTTCAACTCCTGAATCGCGAAGTACATCGCGGTTCCGCCGATCGCCGTCCCCCTCGAACCGAACGTTCCTATCCCGTACTGCACAATGGCCGTGTCGCCGTGCAAAACGATGACATCTTCAATATCCACGCCCAACTCATCGGCCGCGATCTGCGCGAACGTCGTCTCCTCGCCCTGTCCGTGCGGCGAACAACCCGTATGCACGGTCACCTTGCCCGAAGGCTCGATCCGTACCGTCGCGCTCTCCCATCCTCCCGCCGGCGTAGCGGGGGACGGTCCTATCGCGCAGATCTCGCCGTAGGTGGATAGCCCGATTCCCATCAGCCGTCCCGCGCTCCGGGCCGCCCGCTGCTCTTCGCGCAGTTTCGCGTACCCGGCAATCTCGAGCGCCTTCTTCAGCGGCTTGTCGTAATCGCCGCTGTCATAGGTCAATCCCGTCGCCGTCGCGTAGGGGAACTCCTCCGGCTGGATGAAATTCTTCAACCGCAACTCCGCCGGGTCCATCTTCATCTCCGCGGCCAGGATGTCCACCATCCGCTCGATCCCGTGCATCGCCTCCGGGCGCCCCGCTCCGCGGTAGGCATCCGTCGGCACGCAGTTCGTAAATACCCCCACGATATCGGCGCGGATGTTCTGGCACCGGTAGACTCCGGGCATCATCAGCACCGATAGCGTCGGGATGGCCGGCGTCAGCAGTTGGTGATACGACCCCACGTCCTGGATCAGCTTCAGCTTGATTCCAACAATCGTCCCGTCCTTCTTCGCCGCGATCTCATAGTAGTCCACGTGTCCGCGGCCGTGAGTCGTCGCCAGCATGTTCTCGCGCCGCGATTCGATCCACTTCACCGGCTTGCCGATCTTCATCGCCACGAAGCCCATCAGCGCTTCTTCCGCGTACACGTTCAGCTTGCTGCCGAATCCGCCGCCCACTTCGGGAGCCACCGCGCGCAGCTTGTTTTCGGGTATCCCCAGCATTCCCGCCACCAGGCTTCGCATGAGGTGCGGAATCTGCGTCGAGGTATAGATCGTCAGCGCCTTCTCGCCGCTTCTCCACTCCGCCACCACCCCGCGCGTCTCCATCGCGCATGGAATCAGCCTCTGGCTCGTGATCCGCTGTTTCACCACCACATCGGCCTCGGCGAACACTTTGTCCACTTCACCGTGCTCCTGGTGGTAGTCGAATGCCTTGTTGTCCGGCCATTGCGGGTGCACCGCCGGAGCCCCCGCCTCGAGCGCCTTCTCAGGGTCCGCCACGGCATCGAGCGGCTCCCAATCCACTTCGATCCGGTCCACGGCGTCGCGCGCGATATAGCGGTCCGCCGCCACCACCACCGCCACCGGATGCCCCACGAAGTACGTCCGGTCCTGCGCCAGCACATGGTGGTGCGGCACGCGCAGTCCGGGCAGCGAAGCCCCGCACGGCACCGGACCCACGTCCTTCACGTCCGCTCCCGTGAAAACGGCCGCCACGCCCGGCAACTCGAGCGCTCTTTTCGTGTCGATGCTCCTGATTCGCGCGGCCGCGTACGGACTGCGCAGGATCACCGCATGGTGCATCCCCGGCATCTGTATATCGTCCACATAGGTAGCCGTTCCGGTAATCAGGCGCGGATCTTCCTTCCGCTTCATCCTCTTTCCGAAGAGGGTTTCGGTCTTCGTGACTGTGCTCGCCATGCTTACGCTCCCATCTTCGCGGCCGCTGACTTCACCGCGTTGACGATGTGTTGATACCCCGTGCACCGGCAAAGATTCCCCTTGATGCCGTGCCGGATCTCATCCTCGTCCGGATGCGGATTCCGGTCCAGAAGCTGTTTCGAGGCCATGATCATTCCCGGCGTGCAGTAGCCGCACTGCGCCCCGTGCTCTTCCCAGAACGCTGTTTGCAGCGGGTGCAGGTCTCCATTCGAGGCCAGGCCCTCGATGGTCACCACATCCCGGCCATCGGCCTGGACCGCGAACATCGCGCACGACTTCACGGCCTTCCCGTCCACCGTAACGGTGCAGGCGCCGCACAATGAGGTTTCACATCCGATATGAGGCCCCGTCAGTCCCGCCACTTCGCGCAGGTAGTGGATCAGAAGCAGACGCGGTTCCACCTCGCCGGTATGTGTCTTTCCGTTGATCTGGAGTGTGATCGATCGTTTCATGAGGTACTGTCCTGAGGCAGCGAATATCATAGCGCAAGCGGCGCCGGAATGAATTCGAATGTCTTCTAAAATGGAGAGGAATGACCGAAGAACTACCGCTCGAAATTACACCCCGGGAGACGCGGAACCACATGGACAGCGGCCTCCCTGTGCTTCTCATCGACTGCCGCGAGCCGCATGAGCATGCCATCTGCCGTATCGAGGGGGCCCAACTGATCCCCATGAATACGGTCCCCACGCGACTTCAGGAGATCGATTCGGCCGCCGGTGAAGGCCGCGTGATTGTCTACTGCCATCACGGCATGCGCAGCCTCTCCGTCGTCAGTTGGCTTCGCCGCCAGGGCGTCGAGAGGTGTCAGTCCCTGTCCGGCGGCATCGAGCAGTGGAGCCTCGAAATCGACCCCTCCGTGCCCCGCTACTGAATGCCTTCGTAGATTTCCGCCATCGGCAGCGCGCAGGGCACGCTCGACAGGGTCACCATTCCCTCGAGCCCATTGTGAAAAGCCGCCAGCCACTGCCCGTCTTCCCGCCGCTCAAACCGCTGGACCAGTATCGAGTCCTGGTGGACAACCACGTATTCCCGCAGGGAATCGATCCGCTGGTACTGCATGAACTTCTCCCCCAAGTCATACGTCGCCGTCGACGGGGACAGGACTTCGAAGATGACAACCGGGTTCGTAACAACGTCCTGCCTGTTGTCGGCGAACTTGATCTCACCGCACAGGATCATGGCATCGGGATAATAAAAGGGACCGTGCGGCGTCACAGAGACCCGGAGGTCGGAATTCGCGGCCCTGCATGAACTGCCTCTAAGCTTTGCGGTCAACAAGGCGATAATGTTGCAGCCGATAAAGGAGTGATTTGCCGTCCCGCCGGACATGGCGAACATCTCTCCGGCGTAGTACTCGCTCTTGTATTCCGCCTTGCGCTCGATCTCGAGATACTCCTGGGGAGTGAGAAACGTCTTCGGCTGACTGGACATGTCTACCAGAATCCTAGCATTCGGCGTGGGCGTATGCTCAGCCATCCGGGAAGTAGAACTCCGGGAGGACGGCCGGCTCGAACGGCGCTACTTGGCCGTGCGCAGCAACAGCGCCCAATCCTCGCCCTCCTCGGGCGGGTCGAACCGGTGAGTTCCGCGATTCGGGAGCCGTGCCGCGACAGGAATCCGTCCTCCCGAACGAGGGTTGATCCAAACTGCCTCGACGGGACCCGGGAAGCGGCCGAGATCGAGCGTCAGTCTTTGCAGCGGCATGTAGGCAATTCCGAATGAGCGATCCGCGGCCCAGGCGAAGACGGCGCGCTCCAGGTTCGATGGCGCCGGTTCGGCCACCACCTGGTGGGCAGGCTCGAGCCGCCACCATTCGATGGACGCGAAGAAGTCGCGGAGCACGGTCATCTGCGCCGCGCTGTTCCACGCAACCGCCTTACGCCAGTAGTCATGGGCGGACGCCTCCTGGCACCAGCGCCAGACGCCTCCGTTGGTTCCCGGCACGTGGCTCCCGCTCTCGCCGGCTCCATAGGTGTAGCCCAGGGCGCCGGACAGCCAGGAGATCCATCCCAACTTCCGCGCGTCCTTTTCCCGCCAGGCTCCGCCCTCATCGTTGCCGCGCCCGTCGTACATGGCCTCGATGTTGATGACCGGCCGGACTGGCGTCGATGCCCACAAGTTGAGGGGCCATTCACGCGCCGCCCCGTAGGTCAATTCGAGACGGCCCCGGTGGTGCCCGCTTTGCAGGCCGGTGAAGCTCAGGTAGGGCCGCGGAAGGTAGATCTCGTTCTGTCCTTTGCGCGTGCCGGGGTGTTGCGTAATCAAATGCAGAGACGTGGCGGCGCGGAGATTCACGGCCACCGTGTCGTATACCGGTTTGTGGAAGTCGTCGAAGTTCGGCGAGAAGACGACATGATCGCCGAAGAAGCGCGCGGCCAGATAGCGCGCGAACTCGGGCCGCGATACATAGGGGATCCCGGCCGGAGTGTCCGGCCTTCCGAGGCCGGCCATGAGGATGAGTAGCCCGCGCGCGTTGGCCTCCTTCACTTTGCCGTCGATGTTGTCCCAATACGCGGGTTCAGGGCGCCCCGAGGCGTCGAAGGCCGGCGGCCCGGCCGCGTCCTTCAGACCGCGCACGACAGAAATCTGGACCGCCGAGAACCGCTGGCGCGCGCGGATGGACAGGTACTCCGCCCACTCCCGAGGCGAAGACTCGACGGCCGCAAACCATGCCGTGTCGCCCATCCAGAGGAACGGTGCGCCGTCTCTGTGAACCAGGTAGCGGCCGCCGGGCCGCACAGTGACGAAGCCATGGCGGTAAAGCGGGTTCTCTCCCGTGTAGCGGCGTACCTGTACGCGGCCGCGCCGGCCATCGAGTCCGGGTTTCGGCTGGTCGCAGAACGTCTCCCAGGTCCACGCCCCGGGGGAAGGAAACGCCACGCGCACACGGAACGAGCCGGACCCCGCGTAAAACCCCGGCGCATCAATCCGCTGTCCCCCCGGTCCGCGGAACCGCGCACCGAACTTCATGCTATATGGATCCTCGGGCGTGACGCGCGCCTGCTGCTTCATCTCCCACCGGGTCCACTGCACCGCTTCCCTGGGCGCGCCGGTCTGTCCGAACGTTGAAACCCCAGAGAGCAGAAAAAAGAGAAGCCGCATAAGAATCACTTCCCCCCGGCCGGGCCGGAGGCGCTTCGCGGATTATTCGCCGTCCGCGTTTTCCGCCGCTTTTTTCTCGAGGTAAGCCTTGCGGCTCTCGACAATCGTCTTGCGCGCGTCGGCCGGCCCGCCCCATCCCTGCATCCGCGTCACACGGCCTTCCAGTTCCTTGTAGATCGTGAAGAAGTGCTCAATCTCCCGCCGCACGTGCGGGAAGATCTGGTCCATCGTATGAATCTGGTCGTAGCGCGGATTGCGCGTCGGCACCGCGAGGATCTTCTGGTCGCGCTCGTCGTTATCTTCCATCAGCAGAATGCCCACCGGGCGAACTTCAAAGACACACCCGGTGAAACTCGGCTCCTGCACCAGGGCGAGCACGTCCATCGGGTCCCCATCCTCGGCGAGCGTTCCGGGAATGAAGCCGTAATCACCCGGGTAGTGGAGCGGCGAATAGAGCGCGCGGTCCATGCGGAAAAGACCGAGTTTAGCGTCGTACTCGTACTTGTTCGCCGAATTCCGGGGGATCTCCACGATCATCCGGACAATCTCCGGGCAGTCGTTGCCCGGTTCGATGTCATACAGATTGGAATACACCTTGTTCAGGTTAACAAATAGCGGTTTAGAGAAACGGGTTCCTGGCGCGCTCGTGCCCGATCGTGGTGTTGGGGCCGTGCCCCGGAATGACGATGACGTCATCGGGAAGCGGCAGAAGCTTCGTGTGGATCGAGGCGAGAATCTTACGGAAGTCGCCGCCCGGCAGATCGGTGCGGCCGATGGATTCACGGAACAGCGTGTCGCCGGCAACAACCTTATTTTCCGCCGGGATCCACAGGCACAGGCTTCCCTGCGTGTGCCCCGGCGTCTCGAGCACATGAAACTCCGCCGGCCCCAAGGCGAGGGTGTCGCCTTCCCGGGCATCCCGGTCGATTTCGGTCTGCTCCGGCGTTTCCATCCCGAGCCAGCCCGCCTGCACCTCGAGATGGTCGTACAGTTCCTGGTCGTTATGGTTCATCCAGACCGGCGCGCCGGTGGCCGCCTTCAATTTGTGCGCCCCGCCGATGTGATCGATATGGGCATGCGTGATGACAATTGCCTTCACGGCGAGGTGGTGTTTGCCGAGAACGGCGAGGATGCCGCTGATGTCGTCGCCGGGGTCGATCACAATCGCCTCGCGCGAGGTTTCATCGCCGAAAATCGAGCAATTGCAGCGCAGCATGCCGACCGGCAGAATCTCGTGAATCATAATCTGGACGTATACTTCAAGTATGGACATAATAGCGCTCTTATCGCGCTGGATGCACATTGCATCGATGGCATTCCTGGTTGGCGGGACGCTGTACGCGCGCTATGCGCTGGCGCCGGCCATGGAGGGGATGAGAACGGACGAAAAAACAAAATTAGCCGATCGTGTCGCGGACCGGATGCGCGCGCTGGTGATCGCCGTTGTGGCCGCCCTGGTGGCTTCCGGCCTGTTCAATCTGTACCGCCGGGCCATGCTGCCGGGGGGATTGCCCGCCGGCTACCACTTGTGGTTCGGCATCAAAATGCTGCTCGCGCTGCACGTGATTGCCGTCTCGCTGCTGTTTGGAAAAGTGGGCGTCGAGCCCGCCAAGCGGACGCGTCAGTTGACGGGAGTAGCGATCAGCGGACTATTGATTCTGGCGATTTCGGCTCACTTGAGGTTAATGAGATAGATGACAGGATACGAAGCATTACGGGAAGGCGTGGCATGGCTCGACCTGAGCGAGCGTGGCCGGTTCAGGGCGCGAGGCAGGGATCGGGCGCGGTTGCTGCACGCCATGACAACCAACCATATCAAGCAGATGAATCCGGGCGACTCCTGCTACGCGTTTTTCCTCAACGCGCAGGGCCGCATTCAGGGCGATGTGCAACTGCTCGCGATCGAGGACTACTTCCTGCTCGATACGGAGCCCGGGACGCACGAAACGCTGTTCCGGCACTTGAACAAGTACATCATCGCTGACGACGTGACGCTCGAGGACGCGCGTGAAGACCTTGCCGCCATCGGCGTCGAAGGACCGCGCAGCGAGGCGGTGCTGGCGCGGGCCCAGGGCGGGATTCACGCTCCGTTCACGGCCACCGGCGGGGCCGGAGGCCGTATCTACGTGCCGCCGGCGGAAAAGGCGGGCCTCATCGCTCAACTGGAAGAGTTGGGGGCCGTCAGGGCGGGCGCGGAAGACGCCAACGTGGCGCGCCTCGAACACTTCCATCCGCGTTTCGGAGCCGATATTACCGAAAAGAGCCTGGTGCATGAGACGCAGCTTCTTCATGCGGTGCACTTCAACAAAGGCTGCTATCTGGGGCAGGAGATTATCGAGCGCGTGCGTTCGCGCGGAATGGTTCACCGTCATCTCGTGCCGCTGTACGTCGAGGGCACGGAACCGCCTCCGCCGGAGAGCGACGTCAAGGCTGGTGAAACTGTGGTTGGTAAGACAATGTCGTCGGCGCATTCGCCCGCGCTGCACAAGTGCATCGCCTTCGCCTATGTGCGGACGGAGCACGCCAAGCCCGGGACGGCTCTTACGGTGAATGGCGTTCCGGCGGAAGTCGCGGCGGCAAAAGGCGTGTGAAAGACATCCTCAGGATTGCGTTGCTCATCGCGCTCCCGATGCCGGGGGCGCAGGTGCGCATCGGGATCCTGGGGCTGTTTCATCCTCCGGCGGTTACCCTCACCGCGAGGAGCATCGAGGCCGGCGGGGAGCGCGTGGAACTGCATGAGGCGGTGGGAGTGAGGGCCGCGGGCGGGCACGTGGTGGTTACCGTGGGCGGGCGCGAACTGCGGGGGACGCGCCTCGCCGCTTCCGGGCCGGCGCGCATCAGGATCGCGGGCAGGATCAGCCGGGCCTACCCGGGCAATGTCGAGATCAGCGCGCGGGAAGGTGTCCTTCTTGCCGTAGTCGCCATGGATCTGGAAAACGCCGTGGCGGCGGTGGTGGCGTCGGAAATGCCTCATGCCTCACCCGAGGCGGCTGGGGCGCTGGCCGTGGCGGCGCGATCTTACTATGCCGCCGGGAGCCGCCACGGAGATTTCGATTTCTGTGACACCACGCACTGCCAGTTGCTGAAGGAGGCGGATGCGGAGGCGGAAACCGCCGCCCGCCGCACTCGAGGGCGAATGCTGTTCTATCAGGGGACCGTCGTGCGGGCGCTCCATTTCGGCAGTTGCGGGGGGCGCACGTTCGCGGCCTCCGATGTTGGCATGGATGGGAGTTCGTACCCTTTTTTCGCGGTGGCCTGCGAGACCTGCGCGCGGCATCCGGAGCGATGGGAGGCCAGGCTCCCGGTGACGGCGGTGGAGCGAACCGAGGCGGCGCGGCTGGAACTGGGGCGGCGTTTCGGATGGAACCGCGTCGCCTCGAACGACTACTCATGGGAGCGCACTCCGGTTGGGGTGATTGTTCACGGCAGGGGCCATGGCCACGGAGTCGGGCTCTGCCAGCGTGGCGCGGAAGGAATGGCCCGCTCGGGGCAAGGGGCGGAGTCGATTCTGCAACACTACTTCCCGATGACAAATATCGGCCGCTGACATGATAAAGGAGCAGTATGTCTTATTTTACGGAGAACCGGGGACGTTATCTCGAGGAGTTGAAGGAGTTCCTGCGCATCCCGAGCATCAGCACGCTGCCGGAACACAAGGAGGACATCCGGAAGGCCGCGCGGTTCGTGGCGGACAGGCTTCGCCAGGCGGGAATGGAAGGCGTGGACCTGATCGAAGGCGAAGGCAATCCGCTGGTCTATGGGGAGTGGACCGAAGCCAGGGGGAAGCCCACGCTGCTGTTATACGGACACTACGACGTGCAACCCGCCGAACCGCTCGAGGAATGGGTCTCGCCGCCGTTCGAACCGGCAATTCGCGGAGAGAATATCTACGCCCGTGGAGCGGCCGATGACAAAGGTCTGCTGCTGATTCTGATCAAGGCCGTCGAGGCGGTAATGGCGATGAGAGGGTCGCTGCCGCTGAACGTGAAGTTCCTCATCGAAGGCGAGGAGGAGGTGGGCGGCGAGCACATCGAGCATTACGTGGCGTCGAAGCCCCCGCGCCTGGCCGCGGACGCGGCGGTGATCTGCGACACGGAGATGTTCGCGCCGGAACTGCCCACGCTCTGCGTTGGATTGCGCGGCATCGTCTACGGAGAACTGGTGGTGAAGGGCGCGAAACAGGATCTGCACTCCGGTGTATACGGAGGCGCCGCTCCGAATCCGCTGATGGCGATCGCGGAGATTCTATGCGCGCTCAAGGACCGGGAGGGGCGCATCCTTATCCCCGGCTTTTATGACAGCGTGCGGCCGCCGGCGGAGGCGGAGCGCGCGGCCTGGGCGAGGTTGCCTTTTGACGAGAAGAAATACCGCGAGGAGGAGATGGGCGTCACCGCACTCACCGGAGAGCCCGAATACGGACTCTTCGACCGGCTTTGGGCGCGGCCCACGCTCGAAGTGCATGGCATTCGCGGCGGCTTTACCGGCGAAGGCGCGAAGACAGTGATCCCGGCGCAGGCGCTGGCCAAGGTGAGCGCGCGCCTGGTCGCGGACCAGCGCCCGGAAGACGCCGTGGCGCGGATTCAAGCGGCGGTGGCGGCGGCGTGCCCGAAAGGCGTTACGGCCGAGTTCCGCTATCTCCACGGCGCCGCGCCGTCGCTGGTGAATCCGGACAACCGGTTCATCCGCGCCGCGGCGCGGGCGATGACTGGCGTTTTCGGCAGCGAGACCGTGTATGTGCGCAGCGGCGGATCGATTCCGATTGTGGGAGCCTTCGATCAATATCTGGGGATCCCCAGCGTGATGATGGGTTTCGGCCTGCCGGACGACAATCTTCATGCGCCGAACGAAAAGCTGTATCTGCCGAACTTCTATCGCGGCATCGAGGCGGTGGCGCGGTATCTGGATCTGGCCGCCCAATAAGCAGCCGGCCTGTCAGGAGCGGAGGGCGCGCAGTTCGGAAGCGGCTTTGCCTCCCCATTGGCGCACCTCGGCCTTGCGGCGGGAGGGCATTGTCCCGGCCGCGTCGACAGCGCGTTGGAACGCTTCCCGCGCTTCGCCGGCGCGGCCCATGGAGTGCAGAACTTTGCCATACCAGTAGAGGCCTTCGGGGTCGTATTCGCGGCGCTCGACGAAGGTGCGGAGAGCTTGTTCAGCTTCGGGAAGGCGGTTGCGCTCGAATTCGACGGCTCCGAGTTCGCGCCACGCTTCGTGGAGTGAGTGGCGGTCATTCAGCGCGAGGACGCGCTCAAGATAAGAGGCTGCTTCGTCGAGCCGTCCCTGGCGGCGGGTGAGGCGAGCCAGTTGAAAGAGGGCGTCGATCTCTTCGGGGTCGATTTCGGCGGCGCGGCGGAAGCAGGCCTCGGCTTCTTTCCATTGCCGGCGTTGCTGATGGATGAGGCCGATCTGATACTGGGCTCCGGCGTCGTGAGGGTTGAGGGCGGCGGCATCGAGGTGGCGGCGGAGGCTCTGGCGGCTGCGCAGGCCCGAGCCGAGCGATTGCAGGTCCGAGGCGAAGATGCGGTAGGCGAAATAAAGGAAGAACGGCGAGACGAGGTAGTAGAGCATGCCCCGCGTAAAGGAGGCGACGGCGAGACCGAGAATGGAAGCGATGGCCGCGAGGATGCAGGCGATGGCGGCCTGCGTCATGGTGGCTCCCATGGCGGTGCGCAAGGCGCAGGCGGCGAGGAAGAGAAAATAGAGGGACGCCAGAAGCCACAGCGCGAGGCCGGCGGCGAGCGGGAGAGGGACGCGCAGGTTGCGCAGCAGGATCTGGAGGAGGGCGAGGGGAAGAAACGCGGCCGACCAGCCCATGATGGCGCAGACGAGCATGGCGAGATATTCGCGCTCGAAGACTACCGCTACTCCGCCGAACCGGCCGAGTAGATTGGCGGCGAGAATCGCGGTGGGGACGAAGACGAAGGCGAGGGTAGCGATGGCGAAGAAGGCGGTCAGGGGGAGGGCGGTGCGGACGCCGCCGGCGAGTTGCAGCAGGATTCCGGTTCCGGCGGCGATGAGGAGCGCATTGAGGAGACGGCCTTCATCGAGAATGCGGCTCATCCCCGAGAAGGGGCGCAAATAGAGATGGAAGAACAGCATCACGGTTTGCGGGGTACCGGGAGGCCATGGACTTCGATCCAATCGAGGCGCGAGCAGGCGTCGCTCTGGCCGCCGCGCATGAGGTCGGTGAAGCCGATTTCCGTGACGCGGCTGAGGTCGGGATGGCCGGCCCACTTGCCTTCGACGATGGTGGCGATATCGAGCAGGCGCCAACGGATATCGGAGATGGGAAACTCGCGCTCCCGCCAATCGGAGGAGGGGCCATCGGCGGCGTCGCCGATAAGCCATGTGCCGTCGGCGAGGCGAAGGATCGGGCGAAGGTAGCGGAATCCGGCCTGTTTCGTCCGCCAGCGGATCTTCGCCAGTCCGCGCAGGTCGACGTCCTTCGAGGCGTGGCGCAGGGAGACCGCCCAATTGGCTTCGGCGGTTCCGGACCAGACGTAGTAGGGATCGTCGGCGGGCTTGTCGTGATGGCTCTTCTTGAGACCCGCCTTGCCGGGACCGTGAAGGGAGAGAATGAGATCAGGGTTGGCGACATGCGCTTGGGTGATGGGAGTGGCGGCGGGAGTTTCCTTCCAGTCCTCGCGGAAGAAGAGTCCGGGACGATCTTGCGCGCAGAGCCACAGGGCGCCGAGCAGGAAAACGGCTGGGAAACGGGAAGGTGTCATTTTCTTGATTATCCGCGGTAACTGATTTCACAGGATCGCCATCGAGGCGCGGGACCGGCGCGGGCGCGTTGTCTTGCGGCGCGGATTGCGGCGGCGTGCGAGTTCCTGGTTGAGGTGGGCGATCGAGGCGTAGAAGCCGAGAAAGGCGTCACGGTCGCGCGATGGCAACTGGCGGCGGGGGTGAAAGTCGCGGGGCTGAAAGCAGTCCGAGGAGCTGATGATGGCGGTCCCCATGGGCCGGTACTCGTGGGTTCCCATGGCCCAGGAGAGGCCGTCGCGCGTCCATAAAGCGAAGCCCATTTATCTACATTAGCAATCCCGTGTTGTTACCATAAGACCGATGCAACGCAGAGATCTGTTCAAGGCGGGAGCAGCGGCCATGATATCCGCGGCATCCCTTCCGGCGGCCCCTCGAAAGGGGCGTCTCAAGCAATC
Organism: Bryobacteraceae bacterium; assembly: GCA_019187195.1. Taxonomy (GTDB): domain Bacteria; phylum Acidobacteriota; class Terriglobia; order Bryobacterales; family Bryobacteraceae; genus CADEFT01. Next base: position 32,487 of record JABAQT010000066.1, on the reverse strand, counting down.
GCTCACGCGCGGAGTTTTCGGCAGGGGAAACAAGCTGAGCCTGGATGAGATGTGCCGCGAAGCGTCCCGGCGGGGCGTGCTCGGATTCGACCTGGTGCGTCCGGAGGAGTTTCCCACGCTGAAGAAATACGGGTTGACGCCGTCCATGGTGCAGGGCGGGGGCCAGCTCACCGACAACATCAACCACAGGGAAAATCACGCGGCGATCGAACCGCAGATCCGGCGGGCGATCGACGAATCGGCGAAAGCCGGCGCTCCGAACGTGATTATTCTCTCAGGCAACCGGCGCGGGCTCTCCAGCGAAGAAGGCATGGAGAACTGCGTCACGTTTCTGAAGAAGGTAATCCCCCAGGCCGAGGACAAGGGCGTGACGCTTTGCCTCGAGTTGCTCAACAGCAAGGTGAACCACCCGGACTATCAGTGCGACCACACGGCCTGGGGCGTCGAGGTATGCAAGCGCGTGGGTTCGCCGCGAATGAAGCTGCTGTACGACATCTATCACATGCAGATCATGGAGGGCGACATTATCCGCACCATCCGTGACAATTTTCAGTACCTGGCGCACTTTCACACGGCGGGCAATCCGGGGCGGCACGAGATGGACGATACGCAGGAGATGAACTACCGCGGAATCGCGCGGGCGATTGCGGACCTGGGCTTTCAGGGATTCATCGCGCATGAATACACGCCGCTCGGCGATCCGCTAACCTCGTTAGACAAGACTCTGGAACTGTTCGACGTCTAGTATCGAAGCGGGGGGGCGGATGGGAAAGCTGAGGCGCGTCGGAGGATTTCTTCCCACACGCGAGACCGAACCGGCCGCGGTGAGCGGATTTCGAGGCTGGCTTCACCATGGCGGGAGGATGGACGATGAGAGTTCGCACGGCCACGAGCATCATCCCTGGTACCGCGTGCTGTGGCTCACCGGAGTCGACTACTTCTCGACGCTAGGGTATCAGCCGGGGATTGCGCTGCTGGCCGCGGGAGCGATCGCTCCCATCGCGACGGCCATTCTGGTGCTGGTGACGCTGTGCTGCGCGCTGCCGGTTTATGCGCAGGTGGCGAAGCGTTCCTACGCCGGGCAGGGCTCGATTGCGATGCTCGAGAACCTGCTGCATGGGTGGTGGGGGAAGATCCTGGTGCTGGCGCTGCTGGGATTCGCGGCGACGGATTTCGTAATCACGATGACGTTGTCGGCGGCGGACGCCACGCAGCACATCATCGAGAATCCCTATCTGAAAGCGTTTCTCGGCGAATCGCACATCGAGATCACGCTCGGTCTTCTGTTGCTGCTGGCCGTGGTGTTCCTGATGGGGTTTCAGGAGGCGATCGGCCTGGCGACCCTGGTGGCCGTTCCCTACCTGTTTCTCAATCTGATCGTGCTGCTGTTTTGCGCGGTCGAGATCGTGCGCCATCCAAACCTCATTCCGCATTGGAAAAACGCGTTGCGGCTGCATGGGGACTGGACGCAACTGATGATCGCGGCAACACTGATCTTTCCGCGCCTCGCGCTCGGGTTGAGCGGATTCGAGACCGGAGTTTCCGTGATGCCGCTGATCGAGGGGCGGGAAGAAGACAAGCAAACCGCGGTTCCGAAGGGCAGGATCCACAACACGCGAAACCTGCTTTCGGCGGCGGCGCTGATCATGAGCGGGATGCTGATTGCGTCGAGTTTCGTTACGACGCTGCTGGTGAGGCCGGAGGAGTACAAACTGGGCGGGGTGGCGAGCGGGCGCGCGATCGCCTACCTGGCGCACGAGTACATGGGCAACGTATTCGGCAGCATCTACGACATCTCGACCATTTTCATTCTGTGGTTCGCGGGCGCCTCGGCGATGGCCGGATTGCTGCACCTGATTCCGCGCTACCTGCCGCGGTTTGGAATGGCTCCCCGGTGGGTGTCGTTCACGCGTCCGCTGGTGCTGGTGCTGTTTGCCATCGACGTGGTGGTGACGCTGGTGTTCCGGGCGAACGTGGAAGCGCAGGCCGGGGCGTACGCGACGGGAGTGCTGGTGCTGATGCTGTCGGCGGCGTTCGCGGCGTCGCTGGCGTTGTGGAAAGAGAATAAGCTGCTGAGCTTCTATTGCTCGGTGGTGAGCCTGATCTTTCTTTACACGCTGGTCGAGAACGTGCGGGAACGGCCGGATGGCCTGATCATATCGAGCATCTTCATCTTCATGGTGCTGTTGATCAGCGCCATCAGCCGGTTCCTGCGGTCCACGGAACTGCGAGTGACGGAGTTTGTCTTCGCCGATGACGAATCGGCCGAGTTGTGGACGAAGATCGTCGGAAAGAAGATCAACCTGGTTCCGGTGCGGAGCCGCGAGATGCGGACGAAGAAGGCGGCGGAAATCCGGAAGTATTATTCCCTGGCCGGGCCGCTGGCGTTCGTGCACGTGAACCTCGTGGACAATCGAAGCGAGTTCGTGGCGGAGCCGGTGTTGCGGCTGACAAAGGCGGGCGACGATTACGTGATCGAGATTTCACAGGCCATTGCCGTGGCGAACGCCATCGCCTACCTGAGCGAATTGATCGACCCGAAGTCGATCTTTCTCGGATTGTCGAGGAAGAATCTCATGGGGCAGGCGTTTCAATACCTGCTGTTCGGGGAAGGCGAGACGGGGCTGATGGTGTATACGATTCTGTTGCGCTATTGGGAGTGGACGCCGTATGACGACGTGCGGCCGCTGATCTTCCTGATGAGCGATTGAGGCCTACAGGCGGATGAATTCGCCGGGAAATTCCTTCCGCTGCCGGGCAACCTTCCCGCGCAGATTTTCGACGCCCCGGTAGACGCGGATGCCGGAGTGGGAGCGGACAAGCGCCGTGAGCCGGCGCATGCGCTCGGCGGTGGGGGGATGGGAGCGGAAATAGTCCGTGAGGACGGATCCGGCCATGCGCGCCATCTCCTCGAGCGGGGTGCGCGGATCCCGTGGGCGGCCGCTGCCGGCGAAAAGGCGGGCGAAGAGATCGATGACGCCGTTCGGGTCGTAGCCTTCGGCGAGCGACATGCGAAGACCTTCGCTGTCGGCTTCAAGTTCCTGGTACTGGCTGTAACCCACTGTCAGAAGCGAGCGGCCGATTTGGACAAGGGGGCCGATGTCATCGAGGCCGAGCTTCCTGAGGCGCATCCGGTATTGGAAGCGCTCGATGCAATGGCGGCGGTCGACATGGGCGATTTCGTGGCCGAGGACGCCGGCGAGTTCAGCCTCGGTTTTCATCTGTTCGAGCAGGCCGGTGTAGAGGAAGATCTGCCCGCCGGGCAGCGAGAAGGCATTCCTTGCCGGGGCCGCGATGACATGAAACTCATAGCGGATGTCTTTCCGTCCGGCATGGCGGGCGACAGACTGGCCGACGGTGTTCACATAGACTTCCCACATCGGGACGGTGGTGTTGGCGCGGACAATGCGGGCGGCGATGCGGCGGCCGAGGTCCATCTCCTCGCGGGCGGAAACGCGGGTGAGTTGCAGGCCGAAGGAGTCGGCGTCGCGAAAGATATCGGCCCACAACTCGCCGACGGCGGACATGTTGACGTCACGGTCCGGACGGGCGGTCCAGGTGAGGGCTCCTCCGGCGGCGAGAAGGAGCGCGGCGAGCAGGGCGGAGAAGCGATGGCTCATCAGAGGTACCTCTGGATCTTTTCGCGGAATCGCATGTAGAGCCAACTGGCCCCCATGAGGACGAGGCCGAGGACGATGAAGGAGAGGATGCGGCTCAAGGTGTCGAGGTTGCGCAGGTCATAGAGGAACAGCTTGAGGACGCAGAGGAGGAACATGAAGAGGCCGGCGAGGCGGAGGACACGCTCGCGGGCGGCGAATCCGGCCAGAATCATGCCGGTGGCCTGAGCGCCCCAGGCGATGGTGAGCAGGCTGCCGGAGATCTGGTAGTAGAGGAGAATGCCGAGCAGGGCGCTGCCCATGAGGGCGAAAGCTGCGCGCGGCCTGGCGCTTTCGCGCGGGCTGAGGAATTCAGCCGCATGGAAAGCGGCGATGGTGAGCACGCCGGTGGCGGCGCCGGCGGACAGGCCGAGCCAGGTGTCCGCCGAGTCGAAGTTGGTGGCCCATCCGCGGAAGAAGGTGAGCGCGGCGAGCGCGTAGGACTGGTAGAGGAAGTCCCTCGATTCCAGTTTCCATCCGAGTCGCAGCAACACCACCATGAGCGCGGCCCAGCCGAGAACGACCAGCATGCGCCCCATTTCGAAACGGAGAAGCGAGCCGAGCACGATGATGCCTGCCCAGGAGTAGAGGCGGGCGGCCAGTCTGCCGGCCAGTTCGGGATCGCTGTTCGACCGGCGCCAGGCGTGCCAGACCAGAACGAGGAGCGGAACCACGGTGAGGACGCGATGAGAGATGCCGGCGGTCTCCGTCAGTACGGGGAAGTTGGCGAAAAACAGACGCACGAGCGCGGCGAAAATGAGGGTGTGGCCCTGCCAGATGGTGTAGCGGAGACGGGCGGCGAATCCGGTCTCGAGGAGGATGAGGCCGAGCAATCCCCAGGCCGGAGCGGCGAGCACGGCGGGCAGCGCCTGCCAGAGTGCGAGGGCGGCGATGAGGGTGGCGAACACGGCGGCGGCATCCCGCATGAGGGCGGGTTCGGCGCGGCGATGCAGGCGAAAGGCGGCGAGATAGAAAAAGGCCGCTCCACACCCTCCGGCGGCGGCGCCTTCGAGAGCGTGCGCGGGTTGAGCGGAGAGGGTGACGAACCAGAGCGCGAGGAAAGCGAGCACGCCCGTGAGGATCGCCTGGTAGCGGAATTCGGATTTGCGGGTACGAATGGCGACTTCGAGGAGGGCAAAGGCGAGGACAGCCCAGAGGACGCCGGTCCAGATGTGGTTGGAGAATTCGGCGGCGGTGATAACCAGCAGCAGGGAGGCTCCCCAGGTGAAGTATGGTCCTTCGCGGGTGAGCCGGCGGTTGAAGTAGAGTTGAGCCGCTAGGCAGACGGCGTAAGGAACCCAGCCGCCGAAGATATGCCCGGCAAGCGATAGTCTGCCGAAGTCGTTCTCGCGGTACAGCATGCCGGCGATGGCGGCGAGGAATGCGGCGGCTCCGGCGTAGCGGAAATAGGGCTCCCGGAAACGGAGGCCGGCGAGGATGAGCAACTGTGCTTCCATGAGCATGCCGATGGTGGCGGCGGGTCCATCGAAGCGTTTTTGCAGAGACCAGCCGAACAGGGCGGTGGCGAAGCTGACAGCGATCCTGTGGCTTTGCGCGAGCAGGCGCGCGATGGCAGGGGGCTGGGGAATGAGCGCGGCTTTCCATCTCAGGCGCAATATGGTGCTTGCCAGGAAGACGGATCCAGCGGTGGCGAGAAAGTACGCGGACTTGATGGGGGATGCGGGAGGGATGGTCATCATCGCCGTGCCGAGGAACAGCATGGCGTTGAGGGGGAACATAGTGAGCTCGCGGATGCCGCGCGCGGCTCCGGCGCGAAGCTTCAGGAGGTCGTGGATTTCGAAGGCGAGCCAGTAGGTGTAGAGCGCGGCGGAGCCGGCGGTGGCGCCGAGCACGTTGGCGTCGAAGCGGAAGGCGAAGGTGAAGTAAGTGAGCGCCATTCCCGCCAGGGGCACGTTGATCCAGCCGAGAAAGCGGCTGATGGTGAGGAGGCTGATGGAGAGGGGGACGCTGGCGGCGATGGAAAAGATGGACATCTCCGAAATCTGGAGAGCGAGGAAGGCGGTGAAGTAGGCAAGCAGGGTCAGATTCTGCGAACGGTAGCGCAGGGAATGAGCGATCATGCCGCAGGCGGCGGCGAGCAGGAGGATGCCTCCGGCAAGGGGCGAGTAGATGACGCGCGCGGCGTCGACGGCGTAGGCGGCATAGGCGGTGAAGTAGAGCGCGGCCCATCCTCCGGCAAGCAGGCCGCGGCCGAAGATGACGAAGCGTTCGCGGCGTTCCATGAGGACGCCGCCGGCGATCATGAAGATGCTGACGGCGGCTCCGATGGAGATCTTGCCGGACGGGCCGAATTGCGTGAGCGCGTAGCCGAGGAAGAGCGAGATGCCAACGACAAGGACCAGGACGCCGATGGCATTGAGCCAGCTTCCACCGATGAGGGCCTCCCATTCCACGCTCCGGAGCCTGCCGCGGAGCCGTTCCTGGATGGTTGGTCCGGCGGGCGCGGGTGGGGCGGCCTCGATTGCGGCGTAGGCGGGATCTTCGATGGCTGGTGGAGGGACGGCCCCGGCGGGCGGTTCGGTTTGGATGCCGGGATCAGGCTCCGCAGGCGGTTCCGGCGCGGGAGCGGGCGGGACATGGACTCCGGCGGTTTCGAGTTCGAAGACGCGCCGTGTGAGCAGACGGATGGATTCCTCGTGCTTCTCGATGGTCTCGCGGAGAGCATTGAGGCGCGAGGCGTGCGCGCGCCACAAGACGATCAGCAGAACCAGGGGAATCCATTCCATAAGAAACTCAGTTGTCGAGCAGCACCTTCAACGCTCCTTTTTCCGCCGCCCGGGCAAAGGCCCCCGGCGCCTCGCGGAGGGGGAAGCGGTCCTCGATGAGCGGTTGAAGAATGAGCTTCCCCTGAGCGAGCAGATCGAGCGCCGGAGCGAACCGTCCGCAGCGGGAGCCGATGAGGGAGATCTCATTCACAATGACAGGCGCGGTGTCGATGGAAACTTTGTCATGCACGGTGGACTTCATGACGAGGGCGCCGCGCGGGCGCGTGAGGGCGACGGCCTGTTCGAGCCCGGCCGAAGAGCCGGTGGCTTCGACGGTGAACTCATAGGCCGGTTGTGGAGTCTCGCTCGCGGCGAGATGCGAAACGATGCCGAGCGGTGAGACCAGGCGCATCTTTTCCGGGTGTCTGCCGTAAAGGTGGACCTGCGCGCCGTGCAGTTGCAGGACCTGGGCGATGAGGAGGCCGAGTTTGCCATCGCCGAGAACGGCCACGGGAGCGCCGATGGGTATGCTCACCTGGTCGAGGATTTCGCAGGCGGCGGCAAGAGGTTCGGTGAAGACGGCGTCGAGGGGCGATACCTGAGGCGGTATTTCGTGGAGGTTCTGTTCGGGGAGGGTGAGAAATTCAGCGAACGCTCCAGGATGGCTGACAATGCCGAGGACGGTGCGGTGCAGGCAGTGCCGCCCGAGGCCTTTTGCGCAAAAATCACAATTTCCGCAGGCGAGATTGATTTCCCCAACCACTTTTTTCCCAAGCCACCGGACGTTATCACAGGCGGTGACTTCTCCCACAAACTCGTGGCCGGGCGTTCCGGCGAAGCCGTAGTATCCACGTTGGAGCTGGAGATCGGTCGAGCAGATGCCGGCGTGGAGGAGACGGATGAGGGCATAGCCGGCGGGGCGTGAAGGGCACGGAATATTTTCGACGGAAACAGTTCCGTCTTCGAGGTGGATTGAGATCATGAGAGTTTCCGA
>JABAQT010000066.1:0-25011 GCA_019187195.1 Bryobacteraceae bacterium | reverse complement strand
AAACGAGACTCTGAATTTCGTAATTGCGGGGATGAGGCCGGCGACGGAATACACCGTGCGGCACGTGCTGCTGGACGGGTCGCGAACGGCGGCGGGGCCGGAATTGAAGATGGTGACGGGCAACGTGGATCCGATCACGACGTATACCGTGGTGACGCCTCCGCCGCAGCCGGTCCAGGCAGGTGTTCTATTGCAAAGCCCGCTTGCGCAGTTCATGGTGGCTACCGATCTCACGGGGCGGATGGTCTGGTATTACCAGGGAGAGATCGAGACGTTGACTCGCGGTTATCCGGGCGGGATTTTCACCGGATTTACGCAACAAGCGCAGGGGGAGGATTCCGAGCAACTCGTTGGGGAGTTTGACCTGATGGGAATCACCACGCGCGTGACGAACGCGGCGCGGATCAACGAGCAACTGGCGGCGATGGGGAAGCGGCCGATAACGGGATTTCATCATGAGGCGGCGCGTCTGCCGGGTGGGCGATTTCTGGCGCTTGCGAACACGGAACAGATGCTTTCCAACGTGCAGCAGGCGCAATCGCCCGTGGATGTGCTGGGGGACATGATTCTGGTTCTTGACCAGGACATGCAGGTGGAGTGGGTGTGGGATGCCTTCGAACACATGGATGTGGACCGGGCGGCCGTTCTTCGGGAAACCTGTACGCCAACGGGCGGCGGATGCCCTCCCTTCCGGCTGGCCGCGCGAGCCAACGACTGGCTGCACAGCAATTCAGTGCAACTGATGCCGGACGGGAATCTGCTCGTGTCGGTGCGCCACCAGGACTGGCTGGTGAAGATCGACTACCGGAACGGGGAAGGGGATGGCCACGTCATCTGGCGGCTGGGCAAGGATGGCGATTTCGCAATGGAACCGGCGGATTCCAATGGATGGTTTTCGCACCAGCATGACGCGGCCGTGGAACGCGGAAACAGCAACCGGATCATGCTTTTCGACAACGGGAATACGCGGCGGGCCGAGGATGGAGAGGCGCACAGCCGGGGACAGGTATGGGAGTTGGACGAATTCAACCGCAAGGCGGCGCTGGTGTTCAACGCCGATCTCGGCTCCTACTCATCCGCTCTCGGAACGGCACAGCGGCTTCCGAACGGAAACTACCACTTTGATTTGGGATTCGTGACGCCGGCGCTGAGCGAATCGGTGGAGGTGGACGGTTGGGCGCAACCTGTGTATCGCCTGCGGATCGGGGCGCCGATGTACAGAACTTTCCGCCTACGTGACATCTACACCCCCATGGAATAGACTATGTCCAGTCGTCATGAACCGTCGCAGCTTTCTGCAAACCGCCGCCGCGGGCATGGTTTGGGGTGGGGCCCGTGTGGCGCGCGCGCAAGACCGGCCGCCGAATATAGTCCTGATACTGGCCGACGATCTCGGCTATGGGGACATCGGCTGTTATGGGTCGCGAATCAAGACCCCGAATATTGATCAACTCGCCAAGGAGGGCTCCCGGATCCAGCAGTTCTATGCGGCGAGCGCCGTATGTTCGCCTTCGAGAGCCGGACTGCTGACGGGGCGCTATCCGGTGAGGGTAGGGGTTCCCAACGTGATGTTCCCGTGGGATACCAAGGGACTTTCTTCCGCGGAGACCAGTATTGCCGGGATGCTCCGGAACGTGGGCTACCAGACAGCACTGATCGGCAAGTGGCACCTTGGGGGAAAGCCCGGCTTCCAGCCGAACGACAACGGGTTCGACGAATTCTACGGGCTGCTGTACAGCCACGACATGTACCCGCTGCGGGTGTTGCATAACCGGGACGTGGCGGTGGATCCCGTGGACCTGTCGACCCTGACGAAGCAGTTCACGGACCAGGCGACAAGCTATATTCGCAGCCGCACGCCGGATGTGCCGTTCTTTCTGTACATGGCGCACACGGCTCCGCACATTCCACTCTGGCCGGGCAAACAGTTCCGGAGGAAGTCGAGGCTGGGGCTCTACGGGGATACAGTGATGGAGATGGACTGGAGCGTGGGCGAGATAATGCGCGCGCTCGAGGAGAGCGGCTTCGAGGACAACACGCTGGTGATCTTCACCAGCGATAACGGGCCGTGGTATCAGGGGAGCGCCGCTCCCTTAAGAGGGCGCAAGGGGGAGACCTACGACGGCGGGTTGCGGGAGCCGTTCATTGCCCGCTGGCCGGGCAGGATACCGGCGGACCGGATCTGTCCCGGCATGGCGACGATGCTCGACATTCTGCCCACACTGGCCAATATCTGTTCGGCGCCGCTGCCGGAAAAGCCGTTGGATGGAATCGACATCACCACGATGCTCTCAGGGGACGCGGACCAGATCGACCACGGGCTGTTCCTGTACTTCGATCTCTGGCAACTGCAATGCGCGCGGTATGGGAACTGGAAGCTGCATATTTCGCGATACAACAGTCCGCCGTGGATTCCGCCGCCGCCGGAAGGGCGGCTGAACCTGCCGCTTCCGAAGCCGGAGTTGTACGACCTGGACGCCGATCCGGAGGAAGGCTACGATGTGTCGAGCGACAATCTGGACATTGTGGCGGACATTATGGCGCGCGTGAACGATGCGCTGTACGGAATGCCCGACCAGGTGCGGAGCGCGTGGCAGGACACGATGCGCCGCAAGGTGGAAGCGACGGAAGTGGGAGCGCTTCCAGCGGCTCCGCCGCCGTAGGCCGCTGGCCAGCCACATCAAGGCGTCCGCGCGCGGGATGCGATAATCAGAAGTTCCATGACCGCGGAACTGATCTGTTTTGAGAGCGCATGCCGGGCGAGGTATGCGATTACGGACGTCCTGTACAACTGCCCGAAGTGCGGAGGACTGCTGGAAGCCGCCTATGAAGGGCCCACCCCGGATGCCGGGCAACTGAAGAAGACCTGGCGGGAGAGGCGGATGAACAACGCTCCGCTCGACCAGAGCGGAGTGTGGCGCTACCGCGAGTTCTTTCCTTTCCTCGACGAATACCGGCATGTGGTCACGCTGCGGGAAGGCAACACGCCGGTGCTGGACGCTCCGGCGGCGGCATCGTACGGGGGACTGAAGCGCATTGCGTTCAAGCACCAGGGGTTCAATCCGACCGGGTCGTTCAAGGACAATGGGATGACCTGCGGCGCGGCGCAGGCGATGAGGCTGGGGATGAGGCGCGTGGCGTGCGTATCGACGGGGAACACCTCGGCTTCGATGGCCGCGTACGCGAGCGCGGCGGGAATGCAGCCGGTGATCTTCATCCCCCACGGCAAGATTTCCTATGGCAAGCTGGCCCAGGCTTTGGAATATGGAGCGAAGACGCTGCAGGTGGAGGCCAATTTCGATCAGATTCTGGCTCTGGTGCGCGTGCTCGCGGAGCGGTTGGGGATCTACCTGTTGAACTCGATCAATCCGTTCCGCATCGAGGGTCAGAAATCGATCATGGTGGAACTGATGGATCAGCGTGACTGGCGCGTGCCGGATTGGATTGTGCTGCCGGGCGGGAACCTGGGGAACACGTCGGCGTTCGGGAAGGCGCTGCGGGAGATGAAAGAGTGGGGGCTGATCGACCGTTTGCCGAAGTTGGCGGTGATCCAGGCGGAGGGAAGCGCTCCGTTCTATGAATTGATGCGCCAGGGCGCGGGGGCTGTGTTCACGCCGGTCGAGCATCCGAAGACGCTGGCGACGGCGATCAGGATAGGGGATCCCGTCTCGTGGCCGAAAGCCCTGTTCGAGGTGACTACGACGGGCGGGGTAGTGGAGAAGGTGAGTGAGCAGGAGATAGCCGACGCCAAGGCGCGGATCGGGTTGTGCGGAATCGGCTGCGAGCCGGCGTCGGCGGCGACTCTGGCGGGGATCAGGAAACTGGTGGCGGCGGGCGTGATGGATCGCGAGGCGGACGTGGTGGCCGTCCTCACGGGCAACGTGCTGAAGGATCCGGATTACATTTACCATTACCACACCGGGCAGTTGAAGGATCCGGATGGCGCGGAGATCCGGGCGGCGTTCGGGAATCAGCCGGTGGTGGTTCCGAACGACGCGGACCGGATCGCGGCGCTGTTGGGGGCGTGAGCGAGGCCGTGACGGCTCCCCAGACGCGCGTGATAGATTGAGGGTATGGAGCGCCTTACACGGCGCGGGTTGCTGGCCTCGATTCCCTGGCTCTCTCTTCATGCGGCTTCGGAGCGGGGGCGGGTGTTGCCCGCGGAAGGTAGAAGATATTCCGATCCGGCAACCGAATTTCCGGTGGAGATATTCACGGATCCGCGCTACACGAGTGTGCTTCCTTACCCATATTCGCGGGCGATTGGGCGAAAAGGCAGCTTTTTCATTTTCGCGAGCGACCGCGGATCGGGGATGCAGGCGTTCCGCTACGAGTTGCGCGGCGGAGAGATCCGGCAGATCACGGCGGCCGAGGCGCTGGCCCCCTCGACATTGAATATCCTGCCGGACGACAAGCTTTGCGCCTATATCGACGGGCGTTCGCTGCGCGTGGCGCATCTGTCCAATTTCCATGAGCGGGAGGTGTACCGCATTCCGGATGGCTGGGAGTTGGGAGAGGGGTTCAGCGTGGCGGGTGACGGCGTGTACTCGGTGCTGGTGGAGAAGCAGGGCGCGAAGTCGCGCCTGCGGCTCATTGGGATGGCGAAGGGCAACGTGACCACACTCGTGGAGCACGAGGGAGTGATCCGTCATCCGATACCGCGCCCGCGGCGGGCGAGCGTCCTCTATCAGCGGGATGACAGCCTGTGCATGGTGCACTATGACGGACAAAACGACCGCAAGCTGACCACGGTGATTTCCTCGGCGGGCGCGGCGGAGTGGACCCCGGACGGGCGGACGGCGCTGTATCTGCAAGCGAAGGAAAAAGCGATCACGATGCGCGAGGTGACTCCGGACACGCAGCAGGACAAGCTGTTTTCACCCACATCGCAGTACATCAACTTCTCGCAAAACCGGGACGGGTCGGTGATTGTGGCGGCCAGCGGGAGCCTGGCTTCGCCCTATGTTCTCATCATGCTGCGCTCAGTGAAAAGGGAGTTGACGGTTTGCGAGCACAAGGCGTCGAAGCCGGCCATGGTGGCTCCGATTTTTTCGCCCACCAGCCAGCGCATCTATTTTCAGAGCGATCGTCACGGCAAGCCCGCCATTTATTCGGTGGTGGTGGACAAGTTCATCGAGAAGACCGAGAGTTGAGGCGGGTCAGGCCGCGAGGTGATGGGTGGGGGCCATGGCGCGCAGGCGGCGCACGCGCTCGGCGGTGGGGGGATGGGTGCGAAAGAGGCCGGCGAGTCCCGCGTTGGGGAAGGGATTGCGGATGAAGAGGTGCGCGGTTTCGAGACTGCCCGAGTAGAAGGGCGTTGCGCGGCTCTCGCGTTCAATTTTCTCGAGGGCGGAGGCAAGGGCGAGGGGATTGCGGGTGACGAGCGCCGCCGCCTCGTCGGCGGCGAACTCGCGGGTTTGCGAAACGGAGAGGCGCACGAGCGTGGCGGCGATGGGAGAGAACAGCAGGGTGAGGATGGCCGTCAGCGTGGATTCCCGATCTTCCCGGGCGTGCGGGGCGCCGAGCGACACGCCCCAAAGCGCGAAGCCGGCGAGGCTTGAAAAGGCCCCGGCGAGAGTGGCGGCGGCTCCGGAGAGCAAGGTGTCGCGGGCGCGGATGTGGATGAGTTCGTGGACGAGGACGGCTTCGAGTTCTTCCTCGTCCAGCGCGCGCAACAGTCCTTCGGTCACGGCGACGGCGCCGTGTTTCTGATTCCTTCCGGCGGCGAAGGCATTGGGAGCATTCTCGGGGATGAGGTAGACGCGCGGAACAAGAAGGCCCGCGCCCCGGGCGGCGCTCCGGACAAGGCGGAAGAGATAGGGCGATTCGAGCAGGCTGACTTCGCGCGCGCCGTAGAGGCGGAGGACGAACCTGGCGGAGAACCAATAGGCTCCCAGATTCATCACACCGGAGAGGACAAGGGCGGCGAGGACGCCTGTCATGCCGGCGAATGCGTAACCGGCCCACAGCCACAACGAAGTCAAAACAGTTAGTAATAATAATGTTTTGAAGCGGTTCCCGCGCATGTTACTTGGATGCGCATGGCCCGGCCTCCGTTTCGCATTCGCTACAATAAGGGCCTGTGGCCAGCATTTCCACCGTCCGGACCTACACCGGTCCCGAAATTGACCGCATGCTCGAGAGCGGAGACGTCAGGGGCAAGGTTTCAAAGAATGATCTGCCGACTCCGGCGCTGATCGTTGACCTGGATGCCTTTGAGGACAACTGCCGTAAGATGGCCGGCTTTGTGCGCGGCGCGGGACGGGCTTTCCGGCCGCACGCAAAGACGCACAAGTGCCCGGCAATCGCGAAATACCTGATCTCCCAGGGGGCAGTGGGCGTGTGCGCGGCGAGGTTGAGCGAGGCGGCGGCGCTGGCGGCGCACGGTGTGACAGGGTTGCTGGTGACAACGGCGGTAATTGGAAGGCAGAAGATCGAGCGGGCCATCGCGCTCGGAGCCATGCGGCCGGAGACGATTTTCGTGGTGGACGACGCGGAAAATGCCCGCCGGTTGAATGAGGCCGCCTCCGCGGCGGGGCTGACCCTCCATGTCGCGATCGACCTGTTCGTGGGGAACCGCACGGGCGTGGCTCCGCTTGCTCCGGCGGTGGCGGTGGGGGAAGTGATCGACGGGCTGTCAAACCTACGGTTGGCGGGGATTCAGGCCTATGCCGGCCAGGCCTCGCACACGGTGGGGTTTGAGAACCGGAAACTGGTGTCGATCGAGGCGATGACTCCCGCCGTCGAAACCCGCCGGATGCTCGAGAGGAAAGGAATCCCCTGCCCCCTGCTTTCCGGCGGCTCGACGGGGACCTACAACATCGATGCGGCAATTGACGGGATTACGGAATTGCAGCCCGGCAGTTTCCTGTTCATGGATCTCGATTACAGCCGGATCGGCGGGCAATCGGGCGAGATCTACGACGATTTCCGCAACGCGCTGTTCGTGATCGCGACGGTTGTCAGCCGGCCGAAAGCGGACCTGGCCGTCGTGGACGCGGGATACAAGGCGTTCTCGACGGACCGGCCATTTCCGCCGCGGTGGCGCGGCGGCGCGGAATATCCATACGGATTCGCCGGGGATGAGCATGGGCGGATCGCCCTGAAAGATGGGCAGTCGCCGCGCACGGGCGACCGTCTGGAATTCATCATTCCGCATTGCGATCCGACGGTGAACCTGTACGACCGGATATACGCTGTCAGGGGAGAACAGGTGGAAGCGGTGTGGCCTGTCGCCGCCCGCGGATGTTCGCAGTAATCCTTCGTAGTAACTCTTCCGTAAAGCAATGTAAAAAACCCGCGGGATTCTGTTTATCCGGTAACGGGAACCGCCCCGAGGTGCGTCGTGACAGGAGCAGGACTGCGCTTTGAAGATCCAGGCGGGCGGCGCGGACACGTTGAGAGAGTCCGCCGCCGGTAATATCCCCTCTTCGAGGGGGTGAGAATAACGTCCCGCCGGGAATCACCTTTGGGGAGAATACAGCATCTATTCTCCTAGAGGAGGCGCGTCCCGTCGCTCTCGAAATTTCGAGACGCGATGACAATTCATTCAGGTAATTCAGAAAAGGAAGGGGTATCCCTGCCATGATAATTAATGTCTGTTCCGCGTTCGCCTGTCTCTTATTCTTCTTATGCGCGGCGAATGCCGGAGCGATGTCCGTGTCGCTGATCCCTTCGGTTCCCCCGCCGGCGGCGGTAGGCACGGTCATAACCTGGAATCCGCAAGTGAGCGGCCAGGCCGAGGGGACGCTGTGGTACCGGTTCCGGGCCCGGCGGACCGGTGAGGATTTCAGGATGTTCCGCGACTACGGTCCCGAGTCGCGATTCGACTGGACGGTGAGCGAGCACGAAGGCACGTATGAGATCGAGGTTGCGGTACGGAATCTCGACACGGGGGATACGGCTGTCTCATCCTCTCTTTATGAGATTACGCCCCTCGCCGGAAACTCGCCCCTGATCAGCAAGACCAATCATCCGCTGGTGCTGTATTACAGCGCGCCGGCCTGCGCGGCGGGGTCGAGGATGCGCGTGGACTTTCGCGGTCCGGACGGCATCCCGCACGCGACGCCCTACAAGCGCTGCGGGAAAGGGCTGACGATGAATTTCTACATTGCCGGCTTGCTTGAAAAGACGCCGTACGTGGTGAATCACGTGATTGATACCGGCTCGAGCTTTGTGCGAGGTCCGGAACTGACCGAGACCACGGGGGAAGTGACGCTCGCTTTCGCGCCCTACAAGGTGCTGACCAGCACCTATAAGACGGGCGTGCTGCTCCAGAGCAATCTTTCGCAGCCGAACCTGGCCACGGACCTGAACGGCAATCTCATCTGGTACTACGTGGGCAATGTCAGTTCCCTCACGCGCCCGGAAAAGGGGGGTCTTTTCTGGGGAATCTATGAAGACCCGAACGCGGATCCCTCACACCAGATAGTGAGGGAGTTCGACGTGGCCGGGAATGTGCTGCTCGAGACGAACGCGGCGCGCGTCAATGAGCAACTGGCGGCGATGGGGAAGCGGCAGATCAGCGGCTTTCATCATGAAGCGAGGCGAATGCCGGACGGCAAGATCCTGGTGCTCGGCGACGTGGAGCAGTTTCTGACGGACGTGCAGGGACCGGGCGCCGTGGACGTAATTGGGGACATGATCCTGGTGCTCGACAAGAATCTGCAAGTGGTGTGGGCGTGGGACGCCTTCGATCACCTGGACACGTCCCGCCGGGCGACGCTGAATGAGACGTGCAAGGCGGTGGGCGGAGGGTGTCCGCCGTTTTACAATGCCGCGGTGGCCAATGACTGGCTGCACGGCAATTCGCTGCAACTGACGCCGGACGGATCGATTCTGTACTCGGCCCGGCACCAGGACTGGGTGATCAAGATCGACTACGCGAATGGATCCGGGAGCGGCGATGTGCTCTGGCGTCTTGGTAAGGACGGGGATTTCACGATTGAATCAGATGATCCGTATCCGTGGTTCTCGCACCAGCACGACGCCAACTTCGAGTATGCCGACCCAACGAAACTGACCGTATTTGATGACGGCAATGTCCGCTACGCGAGCAGCCAGAGCGCGCACAGCCGGGGGCAGGTGATTCAGTTGGATGAGTGGAACCGGACAGCGAAGCTGGTATTGAACGCGGATCTCGGGGCATACGCCGACGCACTGGGATCGGCGCAACGGCTGAGGAACGGGGACTATCACTTCGACGTGGGCTGGATCAGGGGCGTGAACGGGGAACCGGACCGCGGCCGGTCGCTCGAAGTTGACGCGCTCGGCAACATCGTGTATGAGATCGAAGTGGACACGCCGGTGTACCGCTCGTTCCGCATGAGAAGTCTGTACGAGCCGTAGTTCAATTCGCCGGAACTTCGGCAAGGCGCGCGCGGTAGGCTTTTCGCGCCGATTCGTACATCCGCTCCATCTCGCCACGCTCCTCGAGACGCACGCGCGGGGCCTTTTGCTGATAGCACTGGTCAACGGCCCTGAGGCACCATTCGATGCTGTCGCGGGAGGCGCGGATGGGTTTGCCTTGCACGGTGACAAAGACGGGGTTGGTGTGCGAGGAGTAGAGGATGCGGAGGGCGACCCAACTCGAGCGGCTGAGTTCATGGGTGAAGGTGACGGGGCGGATCCTGCCGTCGGCCTCGATGATCTGGCGGCCGACGGCGACGCCATTGACGATGAGTTCGACGGGAACGGTGCGCGTATCGCCGATGCGCGCGCGCTCGAGATCCCAGTAGGGCTTTTCGTCGTAACGCTTGTGGCGGATGGATGGGTCTGGTTTCGGATCGAGCATCGCCGCCACCTGTGCCGTGATTTTGACGGTTCCCGGAGCGGCAAGACGCAGTTCGCTGCCGCCCTGGCCCATCCCCGCGCCGTTGACGGCGAAGCCCATCAGGTGACTGCGGCCGTCGGAGACGTAGTTGCGGCCCTCGCGGATGCCTTGCACCCAGTCCTCGTAGTCGAGTCTGGTCTGGCGGACATAGCTTCGTCCGATGCCTACCCGCTCGCCGTAGATGCAGGGGAAGTCGGTTTCACCGCTGATGCGGGTGCGGTAGCCGGCGTTCAGCGTGTGATACCAGATGTTGAGTTCATTCACGTAGGGTGTGTCGACGGTGGAGATGAAATCGATGAGGCCGAGCGTGACGCTCACGATGTACTCGTTGGCTCCAATGCCGTCAAAGGGCGGCATCTCGAGCGTCGGCAGTTGTTCCTTCCTGTAGGTGAGCCCCCAGCCGGAGTGGGCGTAGCCGGTGACGGCGCCCTGTTCCTTGGCCCAGCGCAGAACGGGGATGCCATAGCTTGGCCAGTCTTCGATACGGCGTGTTCCGGGATAGTCCTGCTGGTGGAGTCCGAGCAGGCAGATATGGCCGGTATGGCTCGAAGGGAACCCGGAGACCTCGACATCGTAGCGGATGCGGTTTTCTTCGGTCGAAACACGATTGTCCTTTCCTTCGAAGAACGTTTTCTGGAAATACCAGCCGGGGCCCCAGGAGAGGACGGACCCGATCTTCAGGTCCTCGCCGAGCACATGGCGCATCATGTCCCGCGGATAGACGCCTTCGGTGGGCTTTTCGTAGTGCGCGCAGCCGGCGGCGTGAATATGATGATCCCCGGAATACCAGCCCATCTTCGCCGGATCGATCCAGCGCTCGAGGCGGAAGGTGACGGTCATGGGCTCGGAGCCCACGCGTAGTTTACTCGTCTTCCTGAGGTATTCGGGTCCGCGGGTGTACTCGACCGTGTAATCGCCAGGGGGCAGCATGAGGAACTCGCCGTTGGCGCGGTAGACCTGCGGGTGGAAGAAAAAGTCGGGAGCGAGGCGCTTGGTTTGCGACGGGTAGACGCGGCCCAGCGTGTCTCGAACGAGGAAGCCCCCGGTGGTGGGCGTATCGTCGTGATCGAGAACGCGGAGGGTGACTTTCGTCGCCGGGCGCGCCTCGAAGAGGATATCGACGTCGGCGCGGAAGCCAAGGTCCTGCGTGCCCTGGCCGGCGTCGAACACCAACTTGGCCTCACGCTTGCCGGCAACGCTCGAATAAAGCTGCAGGATCTTGTATTCGAGTTCGAGGCCGGAGAGGCGCTCCTTCATCGGCTGCTTATGGAACATCTGGAGATCGATCCAGCGGCGTTGATTGGCTCCCGGCGGCGCGTTGGGGACCATTCCCGCATTGGGGCTCGAGGCGTTGAGCACGGCGGTGATTCCCGCCTCGTTGTGGATCTTCACGAGGAAGCCGCGCCAGCCCTGTTCGATGAGCACCGGCCGGGAAGGACCCTGTTGGGCCTTGACGCGGCTTTCGGGGTTGATGTTGACGCCAATCAAACAATGTTTGTCGAGAATGTTCTGGATGGCGGCCACCGCCCCCGATGCGTCCTGGGGTGGGGTGAGAAGGCGCTTCAATTCGGCCGCATCCTTCGGCGGGAGCGGTTCGCCCAGCATGTCCATGGCATCGAGCAGGCGGGACACCTGGGCGGCCAGGGGCTGATATTCGACGTTGGAAACGAGGGGCAGATCCTGCGCGGCGAGGGCGCAGGCCAGGAACAGGCCACAGCAGATTCGCGGAAGCACGCGGTCACCTCCCAGAAGGTTGGACGGGCAGGCCGCATAGCCTGCCCGGTTGCTTCTGCAGATTCTATCTCTATTCCTGGTTGTCCGGGCCGGGCATGCGCCTGCGCATCAGGAAGGGCGGCTCTTTCGGCTGTTCCTCGATGGTGAAGCCGGCCGGAATCTTGAAGAGCCCGGCATCCGGCTCACCCACCTTGAGGTTCGATACGCGGTAGACGGATTCGCCAAACTGCGGGTCGTTGGTTTTCGAGTAGATGACCATCTGGAGATCGGGCGAATACCAGCGCTCGGAGACGGAGACGATGGGGCGGTCATTGCCGATCTCTCCTTCGGGGATGGTGACAGTGGTGCGCGTGCCGGTGACCAGGACGCCCTCCATGTTTTGTTTGCCGAGGTCCTCGGTCTTCATGTTCTTTTCATCGAAGCGTATGGCGAAGGACCCCATCATGGGTCCGCCGGGAGGAGGGACAACCGCGGTGAAGACGTCACCGGAGGCGGTGGAAGAGCGGACCCTCACCTGAGTGCGCTCCTCGACAATGCGTCTGGTGTTGCCTTCGTTCGATTCGTGCCGGAATACCAGCGGCTCACCTAGCTTCACTTTCCGTACGGTCTTTTCCGTGAGGTTGAGGATATAGACCTCACTCGCGATATTGTCGGTAATGGTGGCGAACCGGGGGGCGGCGGCGGGGTTGTTGGCGACGGGGCCAATGCCTCCGAGCGTGTGTTCACTGCGCGTGCGGCCTTCTTTGTCGCGGGCCATGACGGAGGTGTTCCTGTTGAAAATGCGCGTGCCGTCGGAGAGAACACGGGTCATTTCCGTCGAAGATTCGGCGGTGTAGGGAGCGTTCTTCACTACCTTTCCACCGGCTGGACCCGCGCCGAGAATCGCCACCGCGGCCGCCGGGGAGGGGCCGGCCGGCATGTAGGTTATCTGCTCGGAATTCATCTTGCGCACGCGTGTTCCATCGGGCGGCTCCTGTGCCAGGGCCGCAACGGCCACCAGGGGGATCATCCACATCGTCGTTACCATCATCGAGTTGCTCCTTCTTGCAGTGAACAGGATAAGAAAATGCGAACTAATAGACAAACCGGATCGCCTTGGTCAAACCATCCTCGCCCAACAAGACATCCGCCTCGACCAGGCCAGCGCCGTCATCGGGAGCGACGGGAAGCCCGAGCCGCAACAGATCGGCGCGCCTCAGGGTGATCCGGACTACCTGAAGCGTTTCACCGGATTCGACCGGCTTGCCATAGCGCAGCGGGATGAATTGCGTCACGTTTTCCGTGTGGTGGGGAGCGGCCTGGGGACGCGGCGCGGTCCTGCCCGCAAGCGGCGATGGCCGGCTTTCCGGCTTCGAGGGTGAAGCCCCCTCCGCTTCGAGATGAACGGGAGGCGGGTTCCGGACGGCGCCGGGCGAAGCGGGCCGGGGATGCCATAGCCAGGGGACAATGGCGGCGAGCAGCGCCGCGGCAGCGGCCCACAGCGGCACGCCGAAGGATGGGCGGGTGGATGGCTTCGCTTTGCGGAAAGCCTCGATCACGGCCGATTCCACCTCAGGCGGGGCTCCGAGCGTTCTGCTCTCCCTTGCGTAGTCGCGCATAATCTCCTCAAGATCCCGGTTCATCCCTGTTCCTTTCCTGAAGCGGCCGGATGCCGCCCCGCTTTCCATTTCCCGGCAAGAAGGGCGCGTGCGCGGTGGAGCCGCGAGCGCACCGTCCCGACGGCGCAGCCTATCACCCGTGCCGCCATCGAATAATCCATCTCCTCGATGTCGCACAGCAGCACAACCTCTCGATAGACAGGCGGCAGACTGTGGATGGCGCGCCGCAGGGCGTCAATGGCCTCGCGCCGCGTAAGTTCATGCAAGAGGTTCGCAGACGCCGGAAGCAGCGAAGCTTCGCCGATATCGTCGTCAAGGGCGAGAAAGGGCTGTTCGCGCCGCAGCCACCGGTAGACCTGGTTGCGGGCCACTCCCATCAGATACGGCAGGAGCGGCCCCCGGGTTGAGTCATAACGATCCAACTCGGCCACGAGCGCCACAAAAACCTCCTGCGTGACCTCCTCGGCCACCTGGGCGCTGCCGCACATTTGCAGCGCGAAACGATAGATTCCACCCTGATGCCGGCGGTAGAGCGCGGTGAAAGAGGATTCACAACCTTTTCGCGCGCGCTCGAGCAGATCCTCATCCTTGAGTGATTCGAGACCCATGAACTCCTTCACTTTGCTGACGCGCCGGTGACACTTGCTGTTAGTATTTCGCGCCTGGCGGCTGCCGAGTTCCAGGGAATTATCGGGAAGCCGGGAGAGATATCCATGGGTACTGGTACGAACACTTTGGGAAGTGCCATAAGGTGGCCCAAAGATTGCTACACTATAGCGAGTAGCCTAATCCTGTAGCTACTCTGGGGAAACACGGCAAAGTTTACCGTACGCCTCAAGAAATATTTACGCTTTGCGAACGCTTGAAAGCGGCGGCCCCGGCTGTGTAAGCAGGGGCGTAGGAGTGTCTGCCAGCCAGGGGCGGGCAGAGAGCACGAGAATATGAAATACAGGAACTCAGGAGGAAATCAGTACCAAAATGTATAGCAGGTTGTGGACGCACTTACTGCTCACCTCAATCCTCGCTTCCGGCGCCTTCGCGCAGGGCCTGTCGACTACGGCTTCGAAGGATGATTGGGAGGAAGTAAACTTCGAATTCAAGTCCGCGATAATGACTGACGGCTATCCCAGCCTCTTGCGGATGGCTGAACTTTTGAAGAAGAACCCCGGCTACAAGGTGAAACTCGTGGGACACGCGGACGACCGCGGGTCGGACCGTCTCAATCAGAAGCTGGGGGCGGCGCGCGCCGAAGCCGTGAAGAACTTTCTGATAAAGTACGGCGCCAGCGCAGGCCAGATTCAGGCCAGTTCGGAAGGGAAGCGCAATCCAAAGATTCCGGGCCGCTCACCGGAAGCGCGGTTCATGAACCGCCGGGTGACCGCCACGGTAACCGACCCCAGCGGAAAGGTGGTTGGGGACGGCGGGATGGGAGACGCCATTGAAGGCTTGCAAAAGGCTCTGGCGGCGGCGCAAAAGAAACAGGAAGAGTGCTGCGACGCGATTCTGAAGCGCCTGGACAGGCTCGATGATATCGCGAACATGCTGCGTGATATGAAGAAGGCTAACGACGATCTTCAGAAGCAGGTGGATGCTCTGAAGACGGCGCAGGCTTCCACCGACCAGTCGGTCAAGAATCTCCCGAAACTTTCGGCGAATGATGTCGCTTCGATAACCGAGAGGACGGCCGATGAGGCGATCAAGAAGAACCAGATGCCGCGCTTCGCGCTGCTCGGGTTGAACGCCGGCGTCGATTCGGAAGGCAAGCTGACGTTCACCGGACGCGGCCGTTATTTCGCGCCGTTCAAGGAGAAGTTCGCCGTTCAGGGCCAGGCCGAATACATGTACTTCCGGGATCGTAAGGAAGGGCAGTTCGACCTTGGTCTGGTGAATCGCTACAAGGACTTCCAGGCCGGACTGTTCACCAGCTTCAAGAATGTGCAGATCACGGACTTGAAGGCCGGCGGGACGCTGGGCCAGGCGGCCATGACGTTGGACTATATTTTCGGACGCGGCAAAGTGGGCGTTTTCGGAACGAAAGCGTTTCTCGACAACGCGGTCCTGAGGCGCGAGGCGCTGACGCGGACGATCACCATGGAGACTTTGCTCAAGACCGTGGACCAGATCGGCGCGCAGACGACGCTGGGTCTATATAAGGATATCTACCTCGAGGGCAACCTCGGGTATCTGAAGAGTTACGGCCACGCGGACCGTCCGGGCGGCACGCTTCGCTTTGTGTTCCCGTTCAACCAGTACTGGGCGTTTACGCTCGAGGGCGGGGTGAACGAAACAATGCTCGGGGCGGGGAACAATGGACGTGTGGTGGCCGGTATTCAACTCGGCAACTTCCTCCGCCCGAAAGAGTACAAGGCGGCGAATCATCCCGTGCCGGTGGATGTGCCGCGCGTGCGGTATGAGCTGATCACGCGCAAGATTCGCACGGGCAACGACGCCCCGATCGCCGATGCGGGGCAGGATCAGATCGGCATAGCGGCGGGCCAGATCACCCTCGACGGATCGGCTTCGTATGATCCGGAAGGCGATCCCATCACGTTCGCGTGGACGCAGACCGGAGGCCCGGCGGTTTCGCTTTCGGGGGCCAACACGGCCAGAGCGACATTCAACGCGGCCGACGGGCAGCGCTACACGTTCCGCCTGACGGTGACCGACGACAAGGGCGCCTCGGCGGTAGCCAGGGTGACCATCGCCACGGAAAGCGCGCCGCAAGTGCGCATTCTGCGCTTCTTCTCCAACCCGCAAGTGATCAAGGCGGGCGAACAGGCGACACTCACGTGGGCGGTGGACAACGCCGAAGAAGTCACCATCGACGGCATCGGCAAGGTTGACCCGCGCAGCGGTTCGACCAGCGTTTCACCGGACCAGACCACCACTTACAAGTTGACCGCCAAGAACAAGGTCAGCGAAGTGAGTGAAACCGTGACGGTATCGGTGCAGCGCGCCGACCCGCGGATCATCTTCTTCCAGGCTTCTCCGATGACGCTGTCTTCCGGCCAGACTACCTCGTTGAGCTGGCAGACGGAGAACGCGGACCAGGTCGAGATCAGCGGCATTGGCGCGGTGGCGCAAGGAGGGTCGCAGGTGGTTTCACCGGCTGCTTCCACCACCTATGTGCTCACGGCGCGCAACCGCTTCGGCCAGACGACGGCGCAGGTAGCCGTGTCCGTGAATCCGCCTCCGATGCCGCGCATCGTGCGCTTCACGGCGGCTCCGGCGGAGATTGTCGCGGGTGAAACGTCGTCGCTCGTGTGGCAGGTGGAGAACGCGACCAGCGTCTCCATCAGCGGTCTCGGCGATCAGCCCCTGACCGGCTCGGCCAACGTGACGCCGGCAGCCAACACCACCTACACCATCACCGCCACGAACGCGGCCGGCACGGTTACCGCCGAAGCAGCCGTGACCGTATTCCCGGCGGTGCGCATCGTCAGCTTCACGGCGAATCCGCCGGTCTCCCCGAGTCCCGGGTCGCCGGTTGTGCTGTCGTGGACGACGGAAGGCGCAGTCTCCGTCTCGATCGACGGCATCGGAACGGTGCTGGCGAACGGCAATGTCACGGTCAATCCGAGGGTAGACACCACCTACACCATCCGCGCGTTCGGACGCCGCAATTCGACGCTTGCGAGCGTGGATGTGAAGGTGACTCCGGGCACGGGCGGCGGTCCCGTGGCCGACGCGGGTCCGAACCAGGTGACCACCAACCGGGAGGTCAAGCTGGACGGCTCCCGGTCGGTAAGTCCGGAGGGCCTCGTGATCGGATTCTCGTGGCGGGCGCTTGGCCGGCAGCCGGAGCTGATGCTCGGCGCTGATACGGCTACGCCCACGGTGCGCTTCGCTCCGCTGGCCTTCGGTGAGTACAACTTCGAACTCACCGTAACGGATTCGCGCGGCAGGTTCGCCAAGGCCACCACGAAGGTGTTCTTCGGCGCCTATTAACGCCACCCGCTGATGGAAGAGGGCCGCTTGCCGGAGAGGCACGCGGCCCTCTTCGCATTTGTGAGATGCGCCGCCGCTGCGGTGGCTGCTAGACTGCTTGGTTCGAATCGCACTGATGAGAAAAATGCACGTGAAATTCTCATTCCTGACTCTGTTGAGCGGGCTCGCATCCGCCTGGGCGCAGCCGCAAGTGACCGTCGCGACGAATCCGCCGGGAATTCAAATCATTGTCGACGGCATATCCTATCTGTCTCCGCGCGTATTTTCCTGGGAGGCGAACTCGACACACACCATCGGCGCCGTTTCCTCGCTCACCGCGTCCGGTGTACGGCAGACGTTTCAATCCTGGAGCGATGGCGGGCCACAGACGCACGCCGTCACGATTGGAAGCGGCAACGCCACCTACACCGCCGCATTCGCGCAGTTTTATCTGTTGACCGCCAGCACCAGCCCCGCCGGGGTCGGCGCCATCATCGCCACGCCGGATTCCCCCGACGGGTTCTATGCCCCCGGGTCGGTGGTGCAACTGGAGGCCTTGGCCCCCGCGGGTTACGCCTTCCAGTCATGGAGCGGCGACGCTTCGGGGACGAATCGAAATTTCACTCTTACGATGACTGCGCCCCGCGGTGTGGCCGCTGCCTTTACCCCGCTGCTGTCTCCGGTGACGATTCAAACTTCGCCCCCCGGGCTGACGATCGCCGTGGACGGGTTCAACTACACCGCTCCCAAGACATTCGACTGGGTGGCGGAGAGTTCACACACCATTGCCGCGATGACGCCGCAAGGCGGAGCAGCCACCCGCTACGCCTTCACGGCCTGGAGCGATGGCGGAGCGGCGTCGCATCCGGTGGTGGCTTCTTCCACCGCCACTACTTACACGGCAGTGTTCCGCGCGCAGCACAAACTGGCGGTGAGCGTGAGCGCGGGAACGGGAACTGTCGCCGCGAGTCCGGATGCGGCGGATGGTTATTACGACGCCGGCGCGGTGGTGCGGTTGACGCCGCTGCCCGGCGCCGGATTTCAACTCGCCGCCTGGGGTGGGGACGTGTCGGGGAACGCGAGTCCGCTCGAGGTGTACCTGACGGCTCCGCGCAATGTGAGCGCCGCATTCGGCCCGGCTTCGCCCTGCGCGTACTCCCTGGGAAGCCCGGCCACTTCGGTCAGTCCATCGGGTGATATTCGCGCGGTGAACGTGATAGCGGGGACGGGATGCGCCTGGCAGGCCGCTTCGAACATCCCCTGGATCAACGTGGTCTCGGGCGTGTCGGGGGCAGGGAACGGGGTGGTGCGATTACGAATCGAACCCAATCCGAACGGCGCCCCGCGCGCCGCTACAATCACTCTGGCGAGCGTTCCCTACACGATCAACCAGCCGGCGGCGGGCTGCCAGGTGGGTCTCAGCGGGCCTGATCAGACGTCGGCCGCCGCGGCGGCGCTGAATCAGCTCAACATCACCGCCAATTCCGGCTGCCAGTGGACCGCCTCCGTCTCCCCGTCATGGGTTACGCTTCCCGGCGTGTCCGCGGGATCGGGTTCCGGCTCGATTGCTTTTTCCACCGCCACGAACCAGGACGCGAGTCCGCGGACGGGATCGGTGGTGGTGGGCGGACAATGGTTCCCGCTCATCCAGAAGAACCTGGCCCCGGTCGAGCAGTTCACGGACGTGCCCGCGGGCTATCTGTTTTTCGACGCCATCTCGCTGCTGAAGCTGAACAGGATCACGCCGGGCTGCGGGGGGACGATGTACTGCCCCGAGGCCCCGATGACGCGCGCGGAGATGGCGGCGTTTCTGGTGCGCGCGTTGTATGGGGAGAACTTTTCCTTCGCCTCGCAGCCTAGTTTCGCGGACGTGGGGCCGGACCATCCTTACTTTGCCTACATCCAGAAGCTCAGTGAAATTGGAGTGACGAATGGATGTACGGCCGAGACGTATTGCCCCGATGCCGCCGTAACGAGAGGCCAGATGGCGGCGTTCGTGGTGCGCGCGCGGCTGGGCATCACCTTTGCCGATACGTTCCCTTATCCCTCCGCCGCATTGTTCGACGACGTTCCCGTTTCGAACATCTTCTTTCCCTATGTGCAGAAAATGAAGGAGCTGGGCATCACCAGCGGCTGCACGGCGGCGCAGTACTGTCCGAATGGCATCAACACCCGCGGACAGATGGCGGTGTTTCTCACGCGCGCATTCCTGACGCCCTAGCGGAGCCGGTAGCGGCAGGTTCCGCTAAAGTATCTTCGCGAATGGACCGAAACATCCCATCGGCGCTCGTGTTCAAATGGTTGTGCAACGGAGGAGGCATGAAAACAATCTTCGCTGTGATGCTGTTAGCGGTTGCGGGTTTCAGTCAAACCCCCGAGCGGGTAATGACGGATCGCGCCGCGGCCCGGTTTCTGGACCAGGCGACATGGGGTCCGACGCCGGAATCGATATCGGAATTGACGCGGATGGGAATTCCCGACTGGCTCGGAGCGCAGTTCGCAGCTGAACCGTCGGGTCTGCCCGATCAACCGCTGCTCAATGCAGCCGGCAACCGGAACACCGACCTTGGACCTGTACAGGCGGCATTCTTCGAAAACACCGTTAAGGGGCGGGACCAGTTGCGCCAGCGCGTGGCGTTCATCCTGTCCCAGATATGGGTGGTGTCGCAAATAACCGTCCGTCCGGCGTACGCGTTCCCGCCATACTGGCGGATCTTCGAGGAGCACGCCTTCGGCAACTATCGCGACATTATCAAAGCCGTGACGCTGAACCCCGCCATGGGAACCTACCTGAACATGGCGAACAACCGCAAAGCGAATCCGGCAAGGGGGACGGCGGCCAACGAAAATTACGCGCGTGAACTGATGCAGCTGTTTACCCTGGGACTGGTTGAACTGAACCCTGACGGCAGTCCGGTTCTCGACGGCAATCATGAACCCATCCCCACCTATAACCAGGCCGTGGTGACGAACCTGGCGAATGCTCTGACCGGGTGGACGTATCCCGCCGCTCCGGAGACTGTCTCGAGGGCCAGCAATCCGCCGTATTACTTCGGCGAGATGATCGCGGTCGAGTCGCAGCACGATGTCACATCGAAGACGATCTTCAACAACATCACCATTCCCGCCGGACAAACCGCGCAGCAGGATCTCGAGAGCGTGCTCGATGCCTTGATGGCGCACCCGTCGCTCGCTCCATTCGTCTGCAAGCAACTGATCCAGCACCTGGTCACCAGCAACCCGAGCCCGGCGTATGTCGAGCGGGTATCACAAGTGTTCACGAGCACCCAGGGCGATATGAAATCGGTTATCATCGCCATTCTCACCGACCAGGAAGCGCGCGAGGGAGACAGTCCGGAAGCCGATGTGAACACGGCGTTCGGCCACCTTCGCGAGCCGATTCTCCTTATGGCGAACCTGGCGCGCGGCCTGAACGCGACCATCGGTCCGGAGAATCGCCTCAGCCGTAGCACCGCCGCGTTGGGCCAGAACCTGTTCAACGCCCCCAGCGTGTTCAGCTATTTCTCGCCCCTGAGCCGCATTTCCGGCGGATTGCTTGGGCCGGAATTTCAGATCCACTCGACGCAGACGGCGGCCGGCCGCGCCAATCTTGTGAATACGGCGCTGTATGGGCGGCTCGATAACACGACCACGCTTGACCTGACGCCGTTTGTCTCGAGAGCCGGGAATCTCGACGAACTGCTCGATTACATCAGTTACGTGTTCGTGCACAGCGGGATGTCACCGGCGCTCCGTCAGGCGGCGCGGGAGGCGGCCGAAGCGGCGGGCACGCCCAGGGCAAAGGCGCAGGCGGCGTTGTACATCGTCCTGACATCAAGCGAATACCAGGTGATTCAGTAGGAGGAGACAGCAATGATTACACGTCGAGGATTCGTACGGGTTGCGGCGGCTTCCGTGGGGACACTGGCCCTGCGCCCATTCGGGCTGCTGCCCGCCATGGCGCAGAACGACTCCGGTTATCGCGCGCTGGTGTGTGTCTTTCTATTCGGAGGCAACGATTCCAATAACACGATCGTTCCCATGGATGACGAGAACTTCAAGGCCTACTCGTCGCTTCGGGGCAGCCTGGCGCTTCCGGCGTCGCAACTGGCTCCCACGGTCTACAGCACGGCGAACGCGCCCTATGCTTTCCACGGAAAGCTGGTGGAGCTGTCGAATCTGTTTGCCTCGAAGGAGCTGGCCGTGGTGGCGAACGCCGGGCCGCTGGTGCAGCCGGTGACGCGCGCCGAATACCGCGCGCAGCAGACGCCGCTGCCGTCGAACCTGTTTTCCCACTCCGACCAGCAACTGCAGTGGCAAACCTCGGTGGCGCAAGGCAACAGCCCGACGGGATGGGCGGGGCGGGTGGCCGACTATATCGAGTCGCGGAAGATGAATTCGTCGGAGTTTCCGGTATTTTTCTCCGTTTCCGGCAACGCCATGTTTGGGACGGGGGCAACCACGCAGCCCGTGGCGGTCGCGCCCGGTCAAAGCCTGCAACTGGCGGGGTTCAACAGTTCCGCCGCTTCGCAGGCGAGATGGCGCGCGCTCAACAGCCTGTTGAAGCTCGATTCGGGAGTGGCGCTGGCGCAGGCGGCGAATGCCACCCTATCGAACAGCATCGGCGACGCGGAAGCTCTCAGCCAGGCGCTCGCGAAGGGCACGCCGCTGCAGACCCAGTTCCCCGCAACCTCGCTCGGGGCGCAGTTGAAACAGGTGGCCCAGGTTATTCAGGTGGCGGGCTATCTCGGCATGAGCCGGCAGATTTTCTTCTGCTCGCTTGGGGGATTCGACACGCACACCGGAGAACTGACGGCGCACAACAATCTCTATCCGCAACTGAGCCAGGCGATCCAGGCTTTCTATGCGGCGACCCAGGAAATGGGCGTCGCGCAGGACGTCACCACCTTCACGGAGTCCGATTTCAGCCGCACGTTCCAGGCCACCAGCGGCGACGGCAGCGACCATGCATGGGGCAGCCATCACCTGGTGGTGGGCGGCGCGGTGAAGGGCGGGCAGATCTACGGCACGTTCCCCGCTTTCGCGCTCGGCGGACCGGACGACACGGATACGCGGGGGCGGTGGATTCCCACCATTTCCGTGGACCAGTACGGAGCCACGCTGGCTTCCTGGTTCGGTGTTCCCGCCACGGAACTCACCACCGTATTTCCAAACCTCGGCAACTTCTCGACGACGAATCTCGGTTTTCTGGGGTAGCGGCGCGTTTTCAACCCGCCTCAAGAGCCTCCGGGCGCGCGGTGATGCTAGCATAACCACGCATGAGCGTGTCTCTCGATGATATTGCCGCCGCGCGCGAGCGGATCGCCGGAGCGGTCTCCCGGACCTCCTGTTCGCATTCCATTCCTCTATCGGAAGTATGCGGTTTCGAAGTCTATTGCAAACGCGAATACCTGCAGGTGACGGGCAGCTTCAAGGAACGGGGCGCGCGAAACGCGCTGCTCAGCCTTTCCACCGAGCAGCGTTCACTGGGAGTCATCGCCGCCTCGGCGGGGAACCATGCTCTCGGGCTGGCCTACCACGGCAAGTTGCTCGGAATTCCCGTGACCGTGGTGATGCCGAAGCAGAGTCCGTTGATCAAGAGCGAAACCTGCCGGCGCTACGGCGCAAACGTGCTGTTGCATGGCGAATCGCTGGTGGAGGCGAAGGAACTGGCCGACCGGATGGCCGCCAGGGACGGGCTGCGCTACATCAACGGATATGACGACGCCGAGATTATCGCGGGGCAGGGAACCATAGGCCTCGAAGTGTTGGAGCAGGTGGCGGATGCGGGCGCGGTGGTGGTTCCCATCGGGGGCGGCGGGTTGATTGCCGGCATCGCCGTCGCGGTGAAGGCTCTCCGGCCCTCGGTGGAACTGGTGGGCGTCGAGCCCGAAAATGCCGACAGCTTCTCACGCGCCCTGGCCGCCGGAAGGGTTATCACCGCCGAGATGGGTCCGACCCTCGCGGATGGCCTGGCGGTGGCGCGCGTGGGCGAGCGGGCGCTCCGCATCGCGCGCGCGCATATCGACCGCATCGTCAAAGTGACCGAAGATGAAATCGCGCTCGCCATCCTGCGCCTTGTCGAGTTGGAAAAAGGCGTGGTGGAAGGCGCCGGCGCCGCCTCGCTCGCGGCCTGCCTCAGCGGAAAACTGGTTCACTTGCGGCCGAAGAAAGTGGTCCTGATTCTCTGCGGCGGCAACATCGATCCGATGATCTTAAGCCGGGTGGTGGAACGCGGCCTGGTCACCGACGGACGCCTGTGCCGCTTCACCGCCGTCATCAGCGACCGTCCGGGAGGGCTCGCGCGGTTCGCTTCCCTGGTGGCTTCCACCGGGGCCAGCATCAAGGAGGTTCTTCACGACCGCGCCTTCTCCGGGCCTAATGTAATGGCGGTCAACGTCCACTGCACCATCGAAACACGGGACAGGCAGCACCGGGCCGAGTTCTTCGTGCGCATGAGGGAAGCGGGCGTACGCGTTCTCAACCGCGACGTATACGAATAGGCGGTCAGCGCATTCTCCGCATCATCACGATCTGTCCGGCGTGATAGGCGTTGTGCTGCGCCACGCCCGCCACCACGTCGAAGTACGGCAAACCGGGGCCTTTCCCGGTCACTGAACGCTCCATGAGGCGCTCATCAGGGAACTGTTCAAGAGCCGCCAGCAGGGCGTTCAGCGCGCCTTCGAGGTCCTGTTGCGCCTTCTCCCAGTTCTCCCCGTTGATCTCCCCGGTGTCCGGAAAGTCTCCACGCAGCGGCTCCATGTGATGCCGCCCATGCATGCGTTCCGCCACCTCCTCCATCCACGCCGTCAGGTGGAGGATAAGTTTCCAGGCGCTATGGAGGTTTGGCGCCGGTGACCACGCCGCCTCTTCCGCGCTCATGCCGGCGATGCTCTCCTTCACCGAGGGACCGTGCCAGGCACGGCCTTCCACGCTGCGCCGGATCACCTTCTCCAAACGTTGCTTCACGTCCATTCCCTCACTTTGGCACAATGGAAGAACTCCGCTTGATCACCCACCCGAAACGCAACTGGATAGGCCCCTTCTACGCCCTGATTGCCGCCGCCGGCTTTTCCGCCAAGGCGATCTTTATCAAGAGCGTCTATATGCATTCGCGCGTCGATGCGGTGACGTTGCTTGCGCTGCGGATGCTTTTCGCCCTCCCGTTCTTCCTCTGGATGGCCTGGTTCAGCGGACGCGGGAATAGCGCCGTTGCCCGCCGCGACTGGCTGACTCTCGTGTGGCTGGGATTTCTTGGCTATTATTTCGCCAGCCTGCTCGACTTTCTCGGCCTGCAATATATATCAGCCGCCCTGGAACGCCTGATTCTGTTTCTCTACCCCACCATCGTCATGGTGCTGGCGGTTGTGATGTACGGCAAGACGGTGAATGGCCGCGAGGTGCTGGCTCTGCTGCTTTCGTTCTCCGGCATCGCCGCCGTGTTTGTCAGCGATCTGCGGTTGAGCGAAACGCCGCGCGCTTTGTGGATCGGAGGCGCCTTGGTGTTTGCGAGCTCGACAGCTTATGCCTTCTACCTGGTGGGCAGCAACAGCCTCATTCAGAGACTGGGCGCCATGCGGTTCACGGGGGTCGCCGCGTCCATCTCCGCCGTGTTTGTCCTGGGGCAGTTCCTTGCCACGCGTCCCGTCGCGGCGCTGTGGATTCCATCAGCCATGTATGGCCGTGTATTGGGTCTGGCCGTGGTTTCAACCGCTCTTCCGATTTGGATGACCTCCGAGGCCATCCGCAGGGCCGGCCCGAGCCGTGTCGCCATCATCGGGTCCGCGGGGCCCATTCTCACCATCTGGATGGGCGGACTTTTTCTCGACGAGCCGGTGACCGCCATCACAATGCTCGGCGCATTTCTCGTCCTGGGCGGAGTGATGCTGGTCACAAAGCCGGGTTGAACCTACTGTGTAC
>JABAQT010000008.1:54361-59824 GCA_019187195.1 Bryobacteraceae bacterium | reverse complement strand
CTGGCCCCGTGGTCAGGCCGCGTGTCCGCCTTTGCCCGATCCGGTCGCGGGTTCGAGAATCGCGGACATGGCGCCTTTGGACTTGGGGATGCGCCAATCCGCTCCGAAACCGTGGATCTGGTCTCGCGCGAAGCTGGCCAGCGGCAGCTCGGCGGTCAGTACGATGGTCCGGCCGGTGGAATCGACCTCGACGGCGTGGCGGTAGGCGGCATCGTGAGAGAGCAGGAAGAGCTTTTGCAGCATTTCGATGACGTAGTCGTAGGAATGCTCATCATCGTCGAGCAGGATGACGTGGTAGAGCGGAGTGAGCACATCTTCGGTGTGCTGCTGGGTGGAGGTATCGGGAAGCGTCGCCGGCATCTATCGGACGTATCAGTTCTCAGAATGCCACGGAAAGGCCTCCAAGGGGAAGGGCCCCGCCGGCATCGCTACCGCATCCCTTCGAGGACGGCTCCGGTTTCCTTTTCGACATCGGCGTGCAGGCTGTTGCCGTGCGCGTCCATGGTGACGATGGCGACGAAGTTCTCCACCCGCAGGCGCCACATGGCTTCGGGGATCCCAAACTCCAGGAAGTGTACTTCCGGCACCTTCTTCACGCTGCGCGCATAATATTGGGCGGCTCCGCCGATGGCGTTGAGATAGACGGCTCCGCACTCCTTCAGGGCGGCGAGGGTTTTCGCGCCCATCCCGCCTTTGCCGATGACCGCGCGCACGCCATAGTCGCGGAGGATGCCGGCCTGGTAGGGCTCCTCGCGGCTGCTGGTGGTGGGTCCGGCCGCTTTGGTCACCCACTCGCCGTTCTGCTGGAGCATGACGGGTCCGCAGTGATAGAGCACGGCTCCGTTCATGTCCACCGGAGGCGGGTTCTTCACCAGATGTTTATGAACGGCATCACGGCCGGTGAACATCTCGCCGTTGATGAGGACTACGTCCCCGACTCTCAAGGAGCGCATCTGCTGCTCGGTGAGAGGAGGGGTGAGGACGACTTCGCGGCCGGTGAGCGGGAAGCCTTCGCCTTGCGCCATGCGCTCGGCTTCACGTTCGGGATCGCGGTAGAGCCATCCGGTGATGGCTCCCGTTCGAGGGTCGAGACGGACGCCGAGCCTCCGGAAGGCCCAGCAATCGTAGGCGACGGAGACGAAAAAGCTGGCGGGGATGCGGTTGGCCGCGCCAATCTTACAGCCGATGAGGGAGGCGTTGCCGCCGAACCCCATGGCTCCGACGCCGAGCCGATTGGCTTCGTCCATGATTTCGGCTTCGAGTTTGGCCAGGACGGGGTTCGGGTTGACATCATCGAGAGTGCGGAAGAGTTGCATCTTGGCGAGCATGTAGCCGTGGGCGCGGTCGCTGCCGATGCAGACTCCGAGCGCGCCGGGTGCGCAGCCCTGGCCCTGCGCCTGCCAGACGGCGTGAAGGATGCATTTGCGGACGCCTTCAAGATCGCGGCCCGCGGCGCCGAGGTGGTCGAGGGTGCAGGGGAGGGAATACTGGATGTTCTTGTTTTCGCAGCCGCCGCCCTTGAGAAGCAGCTTCACTTCAACCTCCTCTTCTTCCCACTGCTCGAAGTGAATGACGGGGATCTCCTCGCCGAGGTTGTTGCCGCTGTTCTTTCCAGTGAGGGAGTCGACGGAGTTGGGGCGCAGTTTGCCGCGCCGCGTGGCTTCGGCGACAGCGGCGTTGACCGCCTTGCGGATGGCCAGTTGGTTGACGCCCACGGGGGTGTGGATGATGAAGGTGGGGAGTCCCGTGTCCTGGCAGATGGGGCCTTCATCCTCGGCGGCCATGTCGATATTGGAGGCGATGATGCCGAGAGCCTGGGCGGACTGGGTGGAAGGCGTCTCGGCCCGGATGGCTTGTTTCATCGCCGCCCGCACGTCGGGCGGCAGGTCGGTCGAGGTCCGGGTGATAAGTTCGATGAGGCTGTTTTCGAGGAATTGCATGAGTATCTGCTCCGGTAAAGATCACTTGAGAGGAATTCGCACGCTCGCCAGCATGCCGTGTTTGATGGCGGGGTTGGGGCTGGTGAAATCGATGATTACCCGCGTGCCTTGAATTTCCTTGACATTGCCGGCGATGCCGTCGCTTGAAAGATCGGGCACCGTGACGAGGGCGGGCATGCCGGGCTTGACGCGCGCGAGCAGGCGCGGTTCGGGTTCCACGACCACCTGTAGCAAAGCCGGATCGACGGCAAGCTGAATGAGGTCCTCCATGCCGCGGGTGACTTCGCCGCCCGGCTCCACGCCGAGCTTAAGAACAGTCCCGTCGGCCGGAGAGAGAATATTCGAGGCTTCGAGGTCGCTGTTGGCGGCCTCGAGGACATCCTGCCGGTCGTGTACGGTTGTCTTGGCGAGTTGGAGTTCCTTCTCATAGCTCTGGACGCGGTCCGCGGTCGACCGGGCGAGTTCGGAAGCGGTCTTCGATTCCTCGGCGGCGGTCTTGTAATCACGTTCGGCTTTCTCGAAGACGAGGCGCGGCGTCGCTCCTTCGCGCAGCAGCATCTGCTGGCGGAGATAGATTTTCTCGAGGCGGTCCGCTTCCACCCGGGCGCGAACGGCATCGGCTTCCGCGCGAGCGGCATCGAGACGGGCGGCGAGGATCTGGCCTTCAAGACCGGTGACCTTGGACTGCGCGCTTTCGAGATCAGTGCGGGCCTGCTCGGCGGATGCCTCGAGCATCGTGTTGCGGACATGGCCGAGCGGCTGACCCTCGAGCACCTCGTCGCCGGGCTGCACGTTCCAGCGGTCCAGGATGCCGTCGGTGGGAGAGTGGACCGGCAGGATGTGGGCTGCCTGGATCCTGCCCGAGAGCAGGGCCTCATCAGGGATGGGAGGCGGGGGCGCGGGAGCGGCCTTTTGCACGGGGTGCGTGGCGGCGGGCTTGCGAAGGACGGAGAGGGCTCCGGCGGCGACGGCCAAAAGAATGGCGGACACCGAAAGCAGGACCCATTTGCCGCGCATATCCCGATGGTAACGTGCAACGCGGGGCGCCGTCTTCAGTATGCTGAAACAATGGTGCCGAGCGCGGTGGAAACGGTTTTCGAAGGGCAATGGAGTATGCGTCATCGCGCTCCCGGCGGACGGACCGGCGCCGCATCACGGGAGGCGCGGCGTTGGACAAACTAGCTGTCCGGCCCCTCACGCTGGCCTCGCTGACGAACGTGTTTCTCAAGGCGGGCAACACGACGTTTGGAGGGGGCGACCCGACAATGATGGCGCTGAAGCGGGAGTTGGGCGAGCGCCGCGGATGGTTTTCCGACGAACAGTTCGCACTGGTGTTTTCGCTGGCGCGCATCACGCCCGGAACCAACGTGCTGGCGTTTTGCGCCGGCGCGGCCTATCTGATGTACGGATGGCTGGCTTCGGTGGCGGCGGTGGTGGCGTCGTCGGCTCCATCGGCGGTGCTGGCGGTCTGGCTGACCGTTGTCTTTGAATCGGCGGACCGGAACCCGGTTGCGAAGATGACGGTTTCCGGGGTGCTGGCGGCGGTGGTGGGGATGATGGGTGCGGCGGTATGGCAGTTGACCAAACCGAACTTCTCGAGTAAGGGCTGGCCGCGGATTGTGGCGTTGACCGGGGGGACGTTGCTGCTGCGGGAGGTGTGGGGCTGGTCTCCGCTCGAGATCATGGCGCTGGCGGCGGGGATCGGCGCCATGTGGCGGGAGCCGTAAGTGAAATGAATCTTCTGGTGTTGTATCTCCTGCTTCTCAAAGCGATGCTGCTGTCTTTCAGCGGGCTGAGTTCGCTGCCGGTCATCGAAGCGGATTTCGTCGAAAAGCACCATCTCATAACGGAGCGGCAGTTGAACACCGCCGTGGCCGCGGGGCGGTCCGGGCCGGGTCCGCTCGGTCTCTATGTGGTGAGCGTGGGCTATATGGCGGCAGGAATCCCCGGTGCGGTGGCGGGATACATCGCCATGATCAGCCCGGCCTTCCTGATTCTGCCGATATTGCGTTTTCTCGCCAACCGGGCGGGGAATCCGCGGATACGAGGGGCGATCCGGGCACTGCTGCTTTCGGCGGCGGGGTTGCTGATCTCCTCGGCGCTTCCAATAGGCCGGGCAACGCTCACGGACGGAGTGACGGTGGCGGTGGCGGCGGTGAGTTTCGTGGTGCTCGCGTTTACGCGCGTCGAGACGCTGGCGGTGGTGGCGGGGTCGGCGGTGGTGGGGCTTGCGGCGGCGTTGCTGAGAGGGTAGCGCGGCGCTCAGGCTTTGGGGTGGGCGGCGGCCTCGATGGGAATTCCAAGAATATTCGCCAGAATATCCAGAACGATGCCCGGGCGGAAGGGTTTGCTGAGAACGGCTGTCGCTCCCATCATATGCGCGACATGCAGAAACTGTCCGGCAAAGGCTCCCGACATCGCGACAATCTTAATGTCGGGGAGTTCCTTGCGAAGCTGGCGGATCGTCACCAGCCCCTCCTGCTCGGGCATGACAATGTCGATGATGACCACATCGAAGTGCCGCTTGCGGCACTCCTCGACTGCCTGCAGTCCGTTGGAGGCTTCGCGGACATCAAAGCCTGCTTCCGTCAGCAAG
Source organism: Bryobacteraceae bacterium (assembly GCA_019187195.1). Taxonomy (GTDB): domain Bacteria; phylum Acidobacteriota; class Terriglobia; order Bryobacterales; family Bryobacteraceae; genus CADEFT01. The sequence goes on along the minus strand of JABAQT010000008.1, from coordinate 55,288 downwards.
GCTTTCAGCATGGCGCGGATATCCGCGTCGTCGTCGGCAACCAGCGCGCGGAGCTTGTGGCTGAGGCGCATCACTTCCCGGACTTTCGCCGTGAGTTGAGAGGGGGCGAACGGCTTTTCGAGGAAAGCGCTCCCCGGGGTTGACGAAAGTAATGAATCCGACAGATTTCCCGTGATGTAAAGCACCGCGGTGCCGGGACGGGAGCGCAGAAAGGCGGCGGCCAGTTCATTTCCGCGCATCTGAGGGAGAATCACGTCGGTGACAAGGAGATGGATGGGGCCGAGATGCGCGGAGGCAATTGCCAGCGCAGTCTGAGCGTTGCCCGCCTCGAGTACGACGTAGCCCTCCATCCTCAATATCTGTGCCGCGACCGCGAGGATCTGCGGTTCATCGTCTACAACCAGGATGACTTCCGCGGCTCTACGCGCTGGTTTAGCCAAAGGCTGTGACTGGGGCGCCGGTTCCGGCGCGGCCGCCGCTCTCGGAAGATAAACCTGAAAAGTAGAGCCACGGCCGGGCTCGCTTGAAACATCGATGTGTCCCTGGTTGTCTTTCACGATGCCGTGAACCACGGCAAGGCCAAGGCCGGTTCCCTTTTCGGGGTCTTTCGTGGTAAAAAACGGTTCGAAAATGCGGCTTAGAGTCGCGCGGTCCATGCCGGCGCCGGAGTCGCGAACGGTCAGGACCACGGCCGGGCCGGCAAACCCCGAACCGGACGGGGTTCCCGCCTCCAGATCCACATTGTCAATCGAGATGGCCAGCTTGCCTCCCTTGGGCATCGCATCGCGCGCGTTCACCGCGAGGTTGAGAATAACCTGTTGCAACTGGCCTGTATCCGCGGTCACGAAAGCCGGCAGCGCCGAGGCGGAGATTTCGAGTTCAATCTGTCCGGCGGCGAGTGTGCGCAGCATGCCCTCCATTCCCAGC
>JABAQT010000008.1:0-54261 GCA_019187195.1 Bryobacteraceae bacterium | reverse complement strand
GATTCGGCTTCCTGGAGGACGCGGCGCACGGCCGGAGCAAGGCGTCCGATTCTGTCCTTGAAGACATAGTCGCTCGCTCCGCGCGTCAGCGCCTCGATGGCGGCCTCCTCGCCAAGGCTTCCCGTGAAGAAGACGAATGGTTTGTGGGGGCACTTTTCCCTGGCCGCCACCAGCGCGGAAGCGCCGTCAAAACCGGGGAGGGAGTAGTCGCTGAGGATGAGGTCGAAATCGGGCTGTTCGAGGCGGGCCAGGTATTCGTCCTTCGTCTCCGCCTGGATGACTTCGCAGGGGATTCCCTCATCCGCCAGTAATTCTTCAACCAGCTCTACATCCCGTCTATTGTCTTCCAAATAGAGGATGCGTACGGGAAAATCCATCTGAATCGCGGCCCCTCATCGCCCGGCCCAGTCCCTTGCGTCGTAGTTTAGCCAGCCTGGAAAACACGAGTCTATCACAAATATCTACAAATGAGCCCGGAAGTTGCGGGTGCCCGGATGTAAAAAAATATCCGCATCTTTTTGTTAGGACAAGACTAGTAAATTATCGAAGTTAGTACCACGAACATGGCGTCCGCTAGCTCGGGGGCAGTTCATTGAGAATGGCCCAGAAGGCGCCAATCTCCTTGACCGCGCTGATGAAATCAGCAAAAGCAACCGGTTTCACGACGTAGGCGTTGACGCCGAGTTGATAGCTGCGGATGAGGTCGGATTCCTGGCGGGAGGAGGTGAGCATCACGACGGGAATGGATTTCAGTTTCTCATCGGCTCGAATGATCTGCAGCACCTCGAGTCCACTCAGCTTGGGGAGCTTGATGTCGAGAAGGATGAAGGCCGGGTGCCGCGTGTCACGCTTAGCGAAGCGAGAGCGGCGGTAGAGATAATCGAGGGCTTCCTCGCCGTCATGGGCAACCACCACCTTGTTCGCCAGGTTGTGCTCTCCCAACGCTTCCATCGTGAGTTCGACATCGTTGGGATTATCTTCCACCAGTAGAATGTCCCGAAGCCTGTTCACTGCGATTCCTCGTTTCTTGATGGGAGGGAAAAGTAGAATGCCGCTCCCTCATCCACAGCCCCTACTGCCCAGGTCCGCCCGCCGTGGCGGTGGACAATGCTCCTGACGGTGGCGAGACCGATGCCGGTCCCCTCGAACTCCCTGCCACTGTGCAGGCGTTGAAAGACCCCGAATAATTTTTCGGAGTACTTCATATCGAACCCGACACCGTTGTCGCGGACACAGATTACCGCTTCATCTCCGTCGCGATATCCCGCAATTTCGATGCGAGCCACCGCACGCGGACCCGTGTATTTTATCGCATTCGAGATGAGATTTACCAGAACTAATCGCAACATGGAAGCGTCTCCCTGCACGGAAGGTAGAGCGCTGATCTTCCATTCGAGTTCGCGGCCGGCGGTTTCAGGAGCCGCGTCCTCGAGGATGTCGCGCAGCATCTGGTCCATATCCACCGGCGCGGACATCATCTCGGCCCGCCCCATGCGGGAAAAGACCAGGAGATCATCGATCAGGTTTCCCATCTCCTTGGCGGAAGCGGAGATTGTGTTGAGGTACCGCTGTGCCTTCTCGTCGAGACGGGGTCCGGCGTGCCGTTGCAGTAAACCGGCGAAACCATCGATGTGGCGCAGCGGGGCTCGCAGGTCGTGCGAGACGGAATAACTGAAGGCTTCGAGTTCCTTATTGGAGCGTTTTAACTCCTCCTCGATGCGGATTCGCGCTGTAATATCCTCGCTTACTTCGATGGCTCCGGTGATATTGCCGGAGGAATCCCGAAGCGGAATGGCGGATAAGAAGATGCCCTTGCGCGTATAACCGGGCGTCTCGATGCCGATCAACTCCTGCAGAACGGTCTCCCCGTTCTGGATGGCGCGCGTCAAGGCCCACTCGTGTGGCTGCACGGGATCGCCGGTCTGCCAGCGCCACGCCTTGATGCCCCCGTATGAATCCGGAGCATCCCTGGGGACGCCCCAAATCGCGGCGCCGGCGGCGTTGACCTTTGTAATGATGCCGTCGGCGCCGGCGATGGCTACCCCAACGGGCATCGCATCGAGCACCGTACGCAACAGGTGCTCGCGAGCCTCGAGTTCCGAGACGGTTTTCCGCTGTCCGGTGATGTCGCTCATCACGGCCACCGCGCCTCGCAGTGTCCCTTGCCCGTCGCGAACGGGCCGGGCGGTAACGCGCGCCCACCGCATCGGTTCGCCGGGCGCCTTCGGGCGGAGGCCGGCAATCATCTCATCGACGAACTCTCCACGGGCGGCGCGCGCCAATGGCATTTCATCCACCGGCACCGGGCAAGGTTTGTCCTCTCGGATCACGTAGCCGTAGCGGTCGGAGATGCTTGCCGGAAATTCGCCTTCAGGGATCCCGTTGATGCGGCAGGCGGCATGGTTGTAGACGAGATACCTGCCGTTCTCGTCGATGACGGCGACTCCATCGCCGATCGAGTGGAGAATCGCCGCGGTCAATTCGGCCTGCCGGGACAACTCGCCCCGGGCGCGCCCGAGTTGTTCAGCCATATTGTTGAGGGCGGCGGCGAGATCGGCGAATTCGTCGTTGCTGCTCGTGCTGATGCGGTGGGAGAGATTGCCCGAACCGATAAGTTCGGCGCCCTTCTTGAGCGTGTTGACGGAAGTGGAGAAGTTCCGCAGGATGACGGCCCCGGCGATGAGGCCAAGCAGCAACGCCAGAGCCGTGCCGGCGAGGACAACGCGAATGGACGAATTGGCGCTTTTCTCCGCCATCGCCTGGCGGCTGGTGAGCAGTGTCTGCTCCCCATGCTTCATGCGGTCCACCAACTCCCGAATCCTGTTGCCTTTCTCCCGGTTTAAGGAAATCTGTGCTTCTACGTCCCTGGAACCTTCAGCGCCGTTGGCGCGGGCGGCGACCTGTTTTCCGGCGAGGGTCAGAACATCGGCCAGCAGCGTGGCGAGGCTTCTCAGCGCCTCCTGCTGCCGCGGATTGTCCGCGGTGAGGGAGCGAAGGCTGGCGAGATTCCGGTTGATCGAGGAGACGGCGTCACGGTAAGGCTCGAGGTAGGAGCGATCACCGGTAAGGAGAAAGGAGCGGACGGCAGTCTCGACGGTCTTGGCGGCTGAACCGGTGTTTTCGATGCCGGCGAGGACGGAGTGGGCGCGCTCGACGGAACGGGTTGTCTCGATGAGGCGGATAGCGCTGCGATAGGAGACGAGGCCGCCGACGGCGATATTTGCAAGGAGTCCGAACCAGATAGCGGAGCCGAGTTTGACGCCGAAGGTCCATCGCATAGTCTTCCGGTGCACCTTGTGGAGTATACATCGGCCTGAGCGGCGGAAGGCAGCAGATTACCAAACTACTAAAACCCAGGCTACTAAACCATAGTCCTGGTCCTGCCGATGTCCATGGTGGAGTACTCCTCTTACATGCAGACTAGCCCCTCCTTCGCCGTGCTTGCCGTGGACGACGATCCTCAAGTCCTCCTCCTCCTCGAGACTGTTCTCGGCAGCGAGGATGTCAGAGTGGTCACGGTTTCAGATCCGGCCAAGGCGTTGGAGGCGCTGCGGCAGCATCGTCCGGCGGCAGTCCTGCTGGATTACTTCATGCCTGGTATGAACGGGATGGAGGTGCTCGATCAGATTGTGGAGTTTGATCCCGGCGTGGATGTCATATTCCTGACCAGCCACTACTCGCCGCAGGCGGCGGTGGAGGCGATCCGCCGCGGAGCGGCCGACTACCTGACAAAGCCTATTGATATCAACATGCTGCTGGACAAGATCGAAAAACTGGTGGCGGTGTGGAAGCATCGTCACCTGACTTCCTCGCTCGACCGGCAACTGCTCGAGGCGTTTCAATTCGAGGGTCTGGTGGGACGCAGTCCGGCGATGCTCGAGGTGTTCGCCCGCATCCGCCGCATCGCTCCCCACTTCCGCAACATTCTGGTGACCGGCGCGACGGGGACCGGCAAGGAACTGGCGGCAAAGGCTCTGCATCGCCTCAGTCCGGTCGCGCAGAGGCGTTTTGCGACCTGCAATTGCGGGGCGATTGTCGAAACCCTGATGGAAAGCGAACTGTTTGGTTACGTCAGGGGAGCGTTCACGGGAGCAACCCAGGATAAGGTGGGCCTTTTTGAATATGCCGACGGGGGAATCCTGTTTCTCGACGAGATCGGGGAGATGCCCTTGTCGACCCAGACGAAGTTGTTGCGTGTATTGCAGCAGCAGGAGATCCAGCGTGTGGGTTCACCGGTGACGCGGAGGATTGACGTCCGGGTAATCGCGGCGACGCACCGTGACCTGATGGGAATGGTGAGAGAGAAGCGGTTCAGGGAAGACTTGTATTACCGGTTGTCGATGATAGACATCCGGATCCCTTCCCTCGCCGATAGAAAGGAGGACCTCCCTCTCCTGATGCGCCACTTTCTCGAGCATTTCGCCCGCCAATACGGTAAACCGCTTCGCGGCCTCTCGCGCCGCGCCCAGATTGCCATGCTGAAATACTCCTGGCCCGGAAACGTGCGGGAACTCGAGAACTGTATGGGACACGCCTGCATGATGGCGGACGGGGAATTCGTGGACTTGAAGGACCTGCCCGAACGCATGAGAAACCCGCAGTCCGCTCCCGAGGAGGACGGGGAACTGGTGTCTCTCGAGGAGGCTCAGCGCCGCTACGTGGACAAGGTGCTGCGAACGGTGGGTGGAAACAAGCTGCGCGCGGCCGAAATTCTGAAGATAAGCCGGGCCACACTGTACCGAATGCTGGCGGCTACGGCTGGAAATGAAAGCGAACATCCTAGAAATATGGCCGGTATGGAGGATAACGCGATGGAAAAGCCGGTAAATTCCGAAGGATGGTCGAGAAGCGGGTCCTTTTAGGGGCTGTGTATCAACTTGCGAAGTGTGTCTCAATTTGAGAAGACAGCTTTTCGTACCTAGCCAAAAAGTACAGGTAGACGGAACAGGCGGCAGATAGGAAGGGGAAAGGCCTTACCCTCCATGGGACTATCGCCGCCGGCGCTCCAGCGCTAGTGTGAACCGGGGCATTCCACTGTACTGGGCAGTAGAGCAGGGCGAGTCCCAGGAGCGGAACATCCCGCGTCGGGGGCAATCTCGGATCTGTACAACGAATATCTAACCCGCTTTCTCGCGGCCGGACTATTCACATCCTAACCGTCTTTTTTTCAATACGTTAACCACACGCTACAGACCCAGTCGAGTTTGGCCGCGCGGGTGCGATGACTGGGGCATGGACCCGAAGCAAGAAACCAGAAGGATCGAAACAAGGTTCGCCGGTCTCCGGTACCCGGAACCGGCCATGTTGTCCTTTCTCGAGAACGAGGTCGAGCCTGTGGCCGCGCGCGTGGAGACCATCAATCGCAACGTCGTGTGGCTGGAGATGAGCACGCCTGTTCAGTCCCGCAGCCTGGTGAAGATCGAGTTGTCCCACTACCTGTTGTTGGGAGAAGTGTTGTCCTGCCGGAAGTATACGGGTCCTTATTGCGTCGCGGTTCAACTGCGGCATTCCGTGAACACCGGAGAAGCGGCGAAGGCGGACGGACTCAGAAGCGGACTCGGACTGAGCCGCGCCGCCGGCGCCTGCTCGACGGGATATGCGACTGCGTGAGCGAAAGGAGGAATCAGGATGTTTATGGAGCGAAGACAAGCTGTTAAGACCATCCAGGTATTTTTCCTTGCCCTCTTTGTGGGCGCGCTTCCGGGGTTTCTGCGGGCGTTTAACCTGTGGGCTCTGATGGCGGCGGAGTGGGCTCTGCCCGCAAGTCTCGAAGCGGCGGAACGCGAGATTACGTTCCAGGGCCAACAGTGGCTGGTGAAGGCTTCGCGGGAACGGGTGGGTCCGGGCCCGAACTATTTCTCGGCCTCACCGGAGAACGTTTTCGTGGACCCGGACGGCAGGCTGCACCTGAGGATTGTGCAACGGGCCGGCCGGTGGCACAGCGCGGAAGTGATATCGAGGCAAACGGTGGGATACGGTACGTACCGGTTTGAAATCGAGCAGGCGAATCCGCTCGACGCGAACGCCGTGCTCGGGGCATTCACATGGGGAGACGAATCGGGCCCGCATAACCACGAGATCGATGCGCTGGAAGTCGGGCATTTCGGAAACGAGAGCCGGATGTCGAACGCCCAGGTGGTGGTGCAACCGGCCGAGACGTACGGCAATTTGCAGCGCTTTCTGCTGCCTCATGGAGGGACCACCGCGCACTATATGCAGTGGATGCCCGCCGGATTGCGGTTTCGGGCGGCGGAGGGGGATGGACCCGTGATACATGAGTGGTCTTATCCGGGACCGGCCCCCAGCATTTCCAATGAAAGGCTTCATTTTCGATTCAATCTGTGGTTGTACCAGGGAAGATCCCCTTCCGCCGGGAAGGAAGTAGAAGTGATCATCAAGTCGTTCTCGTTTGAGCCGGCCCCGAGTACCCCGCGGATGACCAGTTAACCCGCGCGGCGGGCCAGGCGCACCGCCGCCGGAATGGATGAGACCTCCTGCCGGGGACCCTCATCCGGAAAAAGCGCTGAGAGCAAGAGAGACAAAGAAAAGGAGATTGGAAAAATGGTGTTCACGACGATTTTGGCGAATTTGCTGGCGACGGGATGCGCCCTTCTGCTGGTCCACCGGGGACCGAGCAGACGTCTCAAGCTGTTGGCGTTTACCGTCGGACTGATGTCGTTGTCGCAAACAGCGGCGCTGTTGCACACGGTGGGAATCTGGAGCGTGCCGGCAGTGGGCGTGGCGCGATTGCACGAACTGCTGGTGGCGGGTCTGGCGCTGCAGGCCATCTACCTGCTGGGGCAGGAAGTGTACGAGCAAAACTACAAGGACCGAAAACTGCGGCTGATCGAGTTCGATTTCATGAGACCGCTGGGAATCATTGGCGGCCACAAGGAAAAGGAGACTGCGGAACGTCCGGAAGCGGCCGGAATGATGGGCGCCCAGGCCCTGTGGTCGCAGGAAGCGTGCAAATGATACGGGCAGCGTGGGCATGGCTTTCCCAACTCCTCTCGGGATGCCGGTGCGTCACTCGTTGGAACTCGGGGCCAACCGGCGGCGGGAGGATCAGGGACACGGTTCCAGGGTCGCGCCCCATCCTCTCCGTCGCGGCCCGTTCCGCAATCCGCATGCGGATCAGAACGCTCGATATGCTGACCGTGCAGGAGGAGGGCGTCGCGGTACGATTGCGGCGTCACCTGTTGGTGGAATTCGAGATCGCGCCGCGAGCGGACGGCGGACACGCGTATCTCGCCTTGAACACGATCATCTCATCCTCATGCTGAGTGGGGTCCGGCGGTGGAGCGGAGGGAGGCGCTTCCACCGCCGGTCTTGCGTGCCGGCTCAAACCTTCAGGTACGGTTTGAGACCTTCGAAACAGAACTCGATTTCCTCGACAGCCTTGGCGGACAGCTTGATGTTATTGCGGCGGGAGAAGGTTGTCTTGAACACGCCGCGGCGTTTCATGATGTGCTGGCGCGTGCCGGGGATAACGGAATCGAGATTGATCATCAGCAGGAGGCGGGCGAAGATGTCCCGCGCCTTCGCGTGGTCATTGGCGTGCCAGGCATCCCAGATGCGCACGTAGGCGTCGGAGAAGGGAGCTCCCGGCATGGTTCCGTCCATTCCAAGCCTCCATTCGTAGAGCATGCCCTTTCCAGCGGATCCGCTGAAGATGCTCTTTACGGCCGGCCTCTCCCGCGACAGGGCGAGCATACGTTCCACGACCGGAGCGGCTTCCTCCTTGACATAGCCGAGTGATGGGAATTGACGCGCGAGAGAGGCGATCATCTCCACCGGCGGCGTGATGCCTTTCGCGCCGCCCGTGGTCTGAATGAAAAGAGGCCGTCTTGCGGATTCGGCGAGGGTCGAGTAATAGCGGCGGTAGTCATCGAGCGACGATGCGGAGCTAGGGGGAATGGCAATGAGCGCATCGGGACCGAGGTCCTCGGCGAGTTTGAGATATTCAAGGGCGGATGGAAGGCCGGCTCCCTGCACACCGAGGACGAGAGCGGGAGACTTGCCCGCGGAAGCCTTGGCGAGCGTCTTCATCCCCCGCATGCGCTCCTCGCGGGTGAGGGTGGTGTACTCGCTTGCCATTTGCGGCCAAACCATTCCATGGACGCCGCAATTGGTGAGGAAATCGACCTCCCGCTGTAAGTCTTCGTAGTCAACGGCGCCGGATTCGGTGAACGGAGTGGCCATGATGATGAAGATGCCGCGCATCGGCTTGGCGGGCGTAGCGCCGGCCAGTGGGAGCGCGGCCATGGCGGACATCCAGGCGCGGCGGGTGAGGTGGTTTGCCATAGGCAATACACTATCATCTCCGCCGGCGGAGAGCATACCGGAACAGCCTGTGGGCTAGCGGGCTCCTCGCGCGCCGCCGCCGCCCGTCTGGGCCGGGGCGCTCGCGGGGGCGGAGGAGCGGACCGGAACTCCGCCTCCGAACCCGCCGGATGACATGCCGCCGCGCGAGATGCCGGAGTTGAGTCCGGACCAGGAACCGCGGCCCCCTCCTCCATACTCGCCCTGGTTATAGCGGGGAGCGTAGACCTGCCAGACGGCTCCGGGGCTGTAGTAGCCCCAGCCAAACGGGCTGAGCAGATATCCGCTCGCGGGGATGAAGGCGAGCATCCCGAACTGCGGATACCACGCCCAGAGGCTTCCGTTCGGGCGGTAGCCGCTCATGCTGAGCGAGTGGGCGGCGGAGATGTTTACCTGCGAGACGAGCGAGGCGCGCTGGGCGCTCCAGACATAGAGCGGATCGGTCTTGCTGTTCTTGACCTTGGTGGCCTGCAGGCCCTCTCCGACGCTCACCATGCGGTTCTTCTTAAGGGTGACCGAGGCGTCATGCATGGCGACTTGCGCTTTTCCATCGAGCACGCGTATCTGCCCCATATCGGCGTCGAAACGGTAGAGTCCCATCTTGAGGAGGGATGTCTCCGATTGCGCCTGGCGAATTGTGATGCGATTATACTTCCCCAGTTCGGCGACCTCGACAAGGGCCGAGCCCGTGAGGACTTCCAGGCGCGTGTCCGACAACGCGTTCGAGATCATCCGGAACGAGGAGTTCCCGTTCATACGGAAAAAAACGCCGGGAGTGAGGCCAAGCTCGACCCGGCCGCCCGTGGTTGCGAGCGTCTGCCCTTCGCCGACCATCACCAACTGTCCCATCTTGGGTTGGACCTTCTGTCCATCGAGGGTGACATTGCCTTCCACGTGATGAATCAGGCCAGAGCGGACGGAAATAGCCACCTGCGCGGGGGCGGTGAGCGCGAAGGCAGTGAAGAGTGCGGCGATCATCCTCGTCATCCGATTGTGCTCCTTACGGGTATCATCCGCCTTTCCTTCGATAGGGTCAAGCAGATCATTGAGTTAACCTCCGGCGGGAGGGGGCGGGCTGGCCATGAGCCGGGCGGCGGAGCAGGTTGCGGCCGTGCCGGCGGCTCGAGGACATGGCCTCTTTTACAAATGGCGCTGTGACGCCCACGGCGCCTCCGGAGATGGGAATTACCGCCTCGGAGTTGTAAGAGTCCGGGCCGGCGATGTCGAGGTAGCGGTCGCCGGACCGGACAGTGGCGGGTATCTGAAGGTTCATCTGATAGAGGCCTACCAGGGTCGGCGCCAGGCCGGCGAAACTTACGTTCACGGTCTTGCCATCAAGGTAGGCGGCCAGGGAAGCGACCGCGCTGCTGGTGGGATTGGCGGGCCCCGGCGTGCCGTCGGCGACCGCGGGCGAGACGCTGCCAAGGCCGGTAAGGAAGACGGCGAGCGTTTCCCCGGGCTTAGCGGGATTCAAGGGGGTTACTTCCGAGAAGTCGGTCGTGTGCAGCGCCGCCGCATAGCCGATGCCGCCTGGAGGTTTGGTGAACACACCGGGCGAGGTCAAGGTGGTGAATACCGTTACCGTGTTGGATTTCTGCCCGTTGCTGGTGACCTCGATGGCGGCGACGGATTCCGAGGTTCCGAACGGAACCACGGCGGTGATGAGACTGGGGCTCACCACGTAGAGCGGCGCCGGGCGGTTGTTGATCATGACCTGCACTCCGCCGAGAGAAGTGGGGAAGGTGCCGTCCACTGAGGTCGACTGCGCCAGGTTCGAACCGTACAGGGAGAGAAATAGTCCGGGAGACACCCCCGCCGTGAACGGCGCCGAACTGGCGGCGTTGACCACCCCGGCGGGATTCAGAAAGACCCCACTGCCCGAAAAGTTGGGGGCTTTCAGCGCGATATTGATGCCTTGAAGTGTTTCCGTGCCGAATCCGATGCGGATGACGCCGCCCGCTCCAAAAACGTAGTGCAGGCCGAGAAAATCGTCGTAGGTCGCGTCGGCATCGAGGGTAAACGGGTCGGAGTAGGTGTAGTCGTAGGCATTCGATTCAAAGCCCGAGAGTAGACGCTGGTGAGCGATGGTGGAGTCCGCGGTGGCGTTGAGAGCTCCAAAGTAGGAGTGCAGGCTGGCGACGTTCGGCTGGGACTGGTCGAGGTCGACGCCGGCCTGATAATAGAGGTTGCTGAAGATGCCCGGCGGGGGTGGGCCGGAGAGGGCGCGCACGCCGACAAACATGTCGGCTCCGGCGGGCGAGCCTCCGAAGATGAGGTTGCCGTCGGGAGAAACATAGAGATTGCGGTTTCCGGCGATGACGGTCTGGTTGTTCAGATCGCCGCCGTAGGAGAGGGTGGCGACCCCGTTTTGAAAGCTGTAGAGGGCTCCGTTGACGGTCTGGCTGATCCTGGTTCCGCTGTTTCCTATGTAGCCGGTGGCGTTGATGGTCCCAAGGCTCCCCTGACCGTCGGGGTTGATGCGGAACAGGGCATCGCGCGCCTGCGCGGTGGAGGTGGGAAAGTTGAATTCCGCTACCCAGTAGCTGCCGCGGAAACTCGAGGTGGTGGGCGGAGTGGCTCCGGCGGGCGCGGCTACGAAAATATCGTTGATGCCGTCCTCGGTGCTGCTCCCGATAAACACGCCCTGGGATACCATCCCGAAGACCGTCCCCTTGTCGAGAGCCGGATTGTTCATGTAGCCCAGGCCGCTCGCGGAGATGCTGTAGGATCCGGATAAGCTGTGAGATTGCAGCCCGGTGGCGGTGGAGTCAGAGACGGTGGCGTTGAGGCTGTAGTTGCCGTTGCCATCAAAAGTGATCGTGCCATAGAGGGCGACCGTGCGGCTGAGATTGCCGGCGTTGTCGCCGACGATCCATACCGTCTGGCGGAAGTTGTAGACGCCGTTGAGCTGGCTGTTGCCGCTGTTATCCCAGGGGATTGTGTCCTGGGACTGCGCTTGCGCCTGGAACAGGAGCGGGAGCAGGAGGAGCAGGGCGGGGAAGATGTGATGGCGCATGAGTCTTGTGAACTTGGACGCGGCGGAATGAATCCGGTTAACCGGGGAAATGGATCGTGACACGCAGGTTTATCCCTGCTTAGAGTATGACACCCATCTGGCAGGCGGCGCGCGTCAGGCACGGACGGGGTATGCAAGTTGGCTTACCGGCACAAAGAGGCTACCTTCGGTGACTCCCTGGGGGCAGGCGCGTGCCAGTTGAGCGGCCACCTCGCGCGCGTCGATCCTCGAATCGAAGTACTCCCGGAAAGCCGTGGCGACGCGCCGGACCTGATCCTTCGATTCGTGTGCGAATTCGAGGCGGAAATGCACGATGCCGGCGTCGCGCCAGGCGTCGAGGTGGGGCGCCGCCTGCTGCGCCTCGGCGCCAAAGACGGTGTTGCGGCAACCGGCGTCGGCCATGACGGGATGAACGCGGCCGGAGGGGTCGCGCAGCGCGACGCGGTGCCGCTCGCAGGGACGGCCGCAATCGAGGTAGCTTGAACCCGAGGATAGGAACCGGCAGAACACGCAATGCTCGGTGTGGAAGACCGGCAGGTGCTGATAGGCGATGGCCTCGATGAAGCCGGGGCCGGCATTTTGGGCAAGGGCAGCGACTTGAGCGGCGTCGAGATCGTGCGTGGGTGTGAGCCTTGAAATCCCCATCGATTGAAGGAGGTCCGCCGAGAGGTGATTGGCCGCGTTGAGGCTGAAATCACCGGTGAGTGGAGGGTGGGGCACGGCCTGGAGCGCCTGGAGCAGGCCGGTGGAGCGCACCAGGATGGGGCAATCGAGTTTCAGGAGGAAGTTGACGATGCGTTGTTCATCCGGCTTGAGGATGCGCGGGGAGGCCGCGCGGGCTTCGATGCCATGCCGCTTCACCAGATCGACGGAGGGGCGCAATCCGTACAGTTCGAGGTAGTCGAGGGTGATGGAGGCAGGCCGCAGTTCCAGGGCGGCTTCGAGTTGTTCGGGTGTGCGGACGAGGAGGTGGAGTTGCGGAGGGAGAGAAGGGGATTGCCGGGGTTGCGGGTGCGGCGCCTCGATTGGTGTTGAGTTGACCGGCGCGGGCAGGCAACTCTGCAGAACCCGCAGTTGCTCGACCGCCTCGCGACGCATCTGGTTGAGCACGGATGCCTGGATGAAGGGGCTGCCGCTGACCTCGAGTTCGACGGCGGCAAGGTGGTAGGGCACGTTTCCGAGGCGGCCGAACTGCTCCTCGAGTTGCGGGACGCTGATGCTCCGCCGGCGGGCCGCGCCGAGGACGTCCGGTGAGACGACGGTAACGCGGATATGCGGATGGTTGACGAGGGACCATTCGGCGGCCAGGGGCGCGCCTTCGGCGGCAACCACCCGTACTTGAACAGGTTGCGTGCGGAGAGGGGCTGGGGGATCAAGGAACGGGCGGGCGGCCTTGGCGGTATTGGGGTCGCTCGAGCGCCAGACGAGGTCGCCCGCGCGGATGCGTGAGAAGTCGATGGCGCGATTGGCGAAACGGAGCTCCCACTTGCCGTCCCGGCACGGTTCGGCCTGAAATACGCGGCCGCCCTCTTCGGTTTCCTCGGGGCTGCGCCAGGCGGCGGCATCGAAGACGAGGCCGTCTCCGGGTTTGAGCGGTGAAAGGTGGTTGGAAGCCGTGGGTTCGATCAGTACGCTGTTGTCCCGCACGGCCGCGACGCGGCCCATGAGGACGCCGCGGTGGCGGGGCGTACGGCCCTCGACGACGGCCTGGTGGTCCGTTCCGGTGAGGAAGAAGGGGCCAAGTCCGCGGGAAAAGACCTGTTCGAGATGGAGTTTCTCGAGCGGTGTGACGCGGAGAGGCTGACCGGCCCAGGCATCATCGACGGCTTTGCGGTACGCCTGGGTGACCAGGGCGACGTATTCAGCGTTCTTGTAGCGGCCTTCGATCTTGAGCGAATCGATGCCGGTCTCGATGATCTCCGGGATCTGTTCGAGCGTGTAGAGATCGCCGGGTGAGAGGAGATAGCGAGCCTCGCCGAGCGGTTTCAGGGCGCCGTCCACGAGGAGTTCGTAGGGAAGGCGGCAGGCCTGGGCGCACTGGCCGCGGTTGGCGCTGCGCCCGCCCCATGCCTCCGAAGAGAAGCACTGGCCGGAGTAGGAGACGCAGAGCGCGCCGTGGACGAAGATTTCGAGTTCGCATTGGGTGGCGGCGCGGATCTTGCGAATATCGGCGAGTGACAGCTCACGCGCGAGCACGGCGCGGCGGACACCGAGGCTTTGGGCGAGTTGAACGCCCTCGGCACTGGTGATGGACATCTGGGTGCTGCCGTGGACGGGGAGTTGGGGGACGGTGCGGCGGGCGAGGGCGGCGATGCCGGGGTCCTGGACGATGATGGCGTCGGCTCCCGCTCCGGCGATGGCGGCGAGCGCGGCGGCCGCGTCCTCGAGTTCATGATCGAAGACCAGCGTGTTGAAGGTGACGTAGCCTTTCACCCCGCGCCCGTGGAGAGTTTTCATGACCTGCTGGAGTTCGGCGAGGTCAAAGCCCACTTTGGCGCGGGCGGTGAAGCGCTTCAAGCCGAAGTAGACGGAATCGGCTCCGGCCTCGATAGCGGCGTGAAGCTGGGGCCAATAGCCGGCCGGGCTCATGATTTCCGGCTTGCGGCGGCGAATGGGAGGAACGGACTGAGGCACCAATAGACAGGGTAGCGGGTTCGCGGCGCACACGGCTGGCCGGATAGCTGTTGAAATGCCGTCGAGCGCCTAGAATGCGAACCCGAGTTCCGCCTGGTAGGTCCGGGGTCCGACGAAGTGCGTCCCCGAGAACGTCGAAAGGAAGTTGTACAGGGACACCTTGTTCGTCAGGTTGGCAACGGTGACGTTCAGCGTCACCCGGAACCGTTCCCGCTGGTAGAGACTATCGGATCCAAACCCGATGTCGAACAGATGCCGGGGCGCGATACGCGGCGGATTATGGTCATCATCGGCGGAGCCGGGCGAGGGAATGATCAGCCGCGTCGCGCCGTAGTGGGACGAATCGCATGCCGTGACGGGCATGCCGGGAGCCGCAAACACGCTTCCACAGTAAAATCCGATGGCTGCCTGCTGCGCGCCGGTCAGGGCAAGAGCGTCCTGCAGGTTGTTTACCGCGCCCGCCACCATGCCGCTGTCGTAGCGCCATGTCCAGGCGAACCACCACCCGTTCTTTTTCCGCTGGTAGCGCAGGTGGGTGGTCTGCTGGAACGCCTGATCGTGGTCGATCCGGAAGACGCCCGTATCGAGCGGCGAATTGAATAACAGACCGCCGTTGGAAGGGCCGAAATAGCGGGACCGGGTGTGGCCGAGCGTGGTGAAGCCCTGAAAACCGTGAAGGTTGGGAGTGCTCAAGCGGACCGACACTCCGTCGATCTTCGATTTTCTCCACGATATGGGGAACACGATAGGCGTGTTCAGCAGCGTGCCGAAATCAAAGGCGTTGCCGGTATACTTCCAGAAATAGTCGGCATCCACCGTGAGCGCCTTGTCAAAAGCCTGTTGGATGCCCGCATTGAACTGATTCCGCCGCCCCGCTTGAATCGGCTTCGCTCCAAAGCCCCCGAATACGTTCCGCGCCAGGCCCCCCGCCCCGGTCGAACTCGAGAGGATCAGGTTCTCGTTGTAGGGAGTCTCGAGTGTTCGCGAGTACCCGGCGCGCAGCACAGTCCCCGTGCGCTTGATCAGGTAGGCCCCTCCCGCTCGAGGCTGGGCGGAGAAAGCGGAACTGAGGCCGTCGTAGCGGTCCACACGCAGTCCGGCGGTGAGATTCAGATGGCCCAGCGTAATGGCATCCTGCGCGAACCAGGCGAACTGGTTGATATTCGCCCTTCCGGCGAAGCGGAACAGCGCGCCACCCCGGGTCAGATCATATGGGATGAGGCCGGGGTGCAGGTCCGGATTGGCTTCAAAGCCGAGCGCCGCGCAGGCGCCGGGGCCGGTCACCGCCGGCAGGTCCAGGGGGCCGCCGGAGCGATCCACGCACACCGCGTTGAAACCGGGATCAGTGATGCCGAGGCTCATCGCCTCATCGAGGCGCGTCTGCATGAGTTGAACGCCCGTCTTGAAATCGTGCCGCCCGCGTACCGCGGCCAGGTCGGCCTTGAAGCCCACGTTGGTCAGGTGGCGCCGCTGCCCGATGGTGACCGGCGTATCATCCTGCGGATTGTTGCTCGGATAGTAATTGACACGGTCCTGGCGGACGAATCCGTTGATCGAAAGCAGCGTTGTGGCGTTGAAGGTGTGTTGATACGCCGGCGCTACGTTGAGGGTGAAGACCTTCTGGCGTTGATCCTGCAGCGGCTGATCATACGTGTTGGGAGCCTGAAACCAGTTCCGCGCGGCGAGCAGATCCAGGTGGAACGTGTCACGGTCGCGGGGTTGCCAGTCCACGCGGTCAAAAATAGCGCCGCTGTTGCCCGCCGCATGAATGGGACGGAACTCCGGCGTGTCGAGGAACCGCCCGGAACGCAACGCGTTGACCACCAGGAAATTACCGAATTTCGGACCTCCCATTCCGAAAGTGGCTTCCTCGCCCACGGTGCCGAAGGAGCCATATTGCGCCCGGAAACTGCCCGACGGCTTGGCAAGCCCCAATCCCGAACGGGTGGTGGCGTTCACCACCAGACTGGTCTTGTCTCCGAACTCCGCGCTCGGCGAACCCGTGATCAACTCCATCGACTGGATGGCGTTAAGCGGTATCTGTGTCGAAAACTGCTTGCTCTGCTGGTCGCTGATCGGCTGGCCATCGATCGAGAACGTCGTCTGCGCGTGATCTCCCAGCGGGTGGAACAGGCCATTTGAATCCGCCACCACTCCGGGCGTGCCGAGAGTCACGGCATCCGTCAGCGCCGACCCCGGAGACGTGGTGGGCAGTTTCGAATAGACGGAGTGGTCCAGGTCATTGTGCGCGTAAGGAACATTCTCCACCATGTCCGCCGAACCAGCTTCGACGGTTATCGAAGTGCTCTCCCCCGCCAGGGGAAGCCTGATCAGCAGGGAAACGGGCACATTGCCGCGGGTGACAACGTCCTTCTCCACGGTGCGGAACCCCGGCATCGAGATTCGAAGGTGATATGGATTCGGAGGCACGTTGCCGAACTGAAACTTTCCATCCATGCCAGTCTTCGTCTGGCGGGTGTAACTGGAGATGGGGTTGTGAATCTCGATCAACGCGCCCGCGATCACCGCGCCGCTCGGATCGGTTACCGTGCCGTGGATCGTGCCCGCGCTACCCAGGGATTGAGCCCACGCAAACGGCGAGGCCGCGATAAGAAGGAGAGGGAGCGTCAGAGCTCCGGAAACGTTCACCCTAGCAGTATGCAGCGGCGAGGAAAAGCGTCCGAGCAAAAAACCCTATCCGGGCCTGATTTTCCGGTGAGCGGACCTCGATGGGCGGCGAGCGGGCCTGAGGGCTACAACAGCCGCGGAGCCTGGCGCGAGGCCGCCTTGCGCTCCAACCGGGCGGTACGGCGCTCGAGTTCAGGCGTCCTCGACAACCCCAGCGCTTCCCGCGCGAATTCGAGCGCCATCGCGTAGTTCCGCTCGCGGTGCTCGTAGTGCTTCGCCAGCTCCTCGAGCGCTTGCACCCGGTGCGGATTCCGCATCCGCGCCAGTTCCGTATATACAGCCAGCGCCGCATCCTCCCGCCCGAGCTTACGTTCCATTTGGGCGATGTCCCACAGCGTACGGAACAGGAGGGTGTCGGGAATGCGCCGTGTCAGAGCCTGCCGCATCCACCGGAGCGCCTCTTCGTGCCGCTCGGCTTTGCGCATCCACCGCGCCACCCCCACCATCTCCGCGCCGTGCGCCAACCGCGCCTCCGCGGGGTCGCGGAACGCATAGGGAACAATCGCCGTCAGGCAGGCAAGGGATAGGATGTCGATCGCATTGTGATGGAAGATGGGAACCAGCCGCGCGATTTCGCGCTTTCGCAGGTACTCGAAATAGAGGTAAGGGATCAGTTCCCCGGCCACGTCCCCCTCGCGCTCCACTCCTAGAATCTGGGCTTCGAGTTCCATCAGGCGGCACGAATCGAAACGCAACTTCCACAACCGCCGCGCTCCGTACAGCAGGTCCATGTGCGCCATGCGCGTGAACGGGGGTTTCAGCCGCGAAAGACGAAAACGAGTCTCGAGCAGTGGCTGGTCATAGGCTTTGCCATTGTAGGTTACCAGCACGTCGAAGGCTTTCAGGTCCTCCTCGAGGGCGAGCAGCGCGCTCGCCTCTTCGCCAGGTTCCCGCAGAAAATACTGCTTCAACTGGAAGCCCCGTTCCGTCACATACCCGAGCCCGATCAGAAATGCGTAGGTTCCGGTGCCACCGGCGAGGCCCGTGGTTTCCGTGTCGAGGTAGGCCCACCGGTGGGGCGGGGAAGCCGGCACCGTACCCTCGGACACCGCCTCCAGAAGATCATTCGGCAATTCGGCGAGCGTCGAGATGCCGATCGAGCCGTGGCGCCTGTGGCGATCCCAGAAGCGGGTTGTTTCATAGTGCCGGCCGGCCGCCGTGTGCACCTCTTCTCCGGGCAGCCACTCCTCGACATGGTGAGGCGGGCGCGCATCGGGAACCGCCGGAGCCGAAGCATACCGTTCGTTGATGCGGGCGATCCGCTGGCGAAGCAGTTCGAGTTGAGAGTCAAGATCGGCCACTGGTCGATTCGCTTTTTCTTTGCCTAGCCTATCACGGAACCCGATGCGGCGCCAGCCGCCGCCCGCACATCCCGTAGTTGCGCGCTCCAGGGAGCGTAACCGCGCGCGGCCGAATACGGGTCTTCCTCGAAACTCACAACGGCGTCGATCCGCGCGCCCGGACGGAGTTCATCCATTCGCGCGGCGAAATTCCAGGCTTTCGGGGACAGCCACCTGCCGTTGCTCTTGAGCTTCAACCGGACGTGCTTCTCTTTCCACACCTCGGAATGAATGATTTCAAGATTCCGGATAACGAACGTAGGCTGTGGATTTCCCGCGCCAAAGGGGGCGAGCGACAGAACTTCAGCGATGCTCTCGTCGTTTACTTCGGAAAGACTCAATGGCGCGTCCACTTCGAGATGAGGGCGGAAATCCTCGGGTGAAAGCCGTGCGGCGGCGTAGTGGTTCAGCCGCTCGCGAAATTCGTCCAGCCTCGCTGCGTCCATGGCGAGCCCGGCCGCCATGCTGTGCCCCCCGAACCGCCGGAACAGATCCTTCATCGCATCGAGCGAGTCCAGCAGATGAAACGGCGGGATGCTTCGTCCGGAACCCTGTGCCTCTCCTTCTTCCTCCCCGAGAACGAACACGGGGCGGCAGAAACGCTCCACCAGCCGGCTGGCGACAATTCCCAACACCCCGCGATGCCAGCCCTGGCCGCCGAAGACGAGCGCCGCCTGATCATCCGTCACGGGCGCCTTCTCGCACTCTTCCAAAATGGCCGCCACGATCTCCTGCTCGGTCTGCTGCCGCTCGGCATTGAGGCCGTGCAGTTTTTCCGCGATGACGCGCGCCTGTTCCTCATCCGGGGTCAGGAACAGGTTGATGACCTCCTCGGCGTGGGCCATGCGTCCGGCGGCGTTGATGCGCGGCGCAAGCCGGAACGCCACCTGTCCGGCGGAGGGCACGCCGCCATCGGGAAAGCCCGAGACACGCATCAGCGCGCGCAACCCCGGATTGCGCAGGTTCCGGAACCCCTCCAGGCCGTGCTTCACGATAATCCGGTTCTCTCCCTGCAACGGCACGACGTCGGCAACCGTGGCCAGCGCGACGATCTTCAGAAACGACTCTTCGTACCGCCGGATTCTCGCCTTGGGCCAATCAAGCGAAGTCAACAATGCCTGCACCAGCTTGAACGTCACCCCGGCTCCGCACAGGTTCTTGTCCGGATAAGGGCAGTCGGGGCGGTTGGGATTGAGAACGGCCAGCGCCGGGGGCAGTTCCTGCTCCGGAAGGTGATGATCCGTGATGATCACGTCCAGGCCAAGCGAACTTGCGTGGCGCACTACTTCCGATGCCCGTATGCCCGTATCCACGCTGATCACCAGGGAGACGCCCTCGCGAGCCGCCTGGCCGATAACCTCCGGCCTCATTCCATACCCCTCGCGTAGCCGGTGGGGAATGTGGAACCGCGCTTTGCCTCCCGCCAGTTCAATCGCCTTGGTCAGCGTCACCACCGAGCATGTCCCGTCGACGTCGTAGTCGCCGTAGAGAAGCACCGTCTCCCCTCGCTCGATAGCGAGTCTCAAGCGTTGCGCCGCGGCGTGCATCCCCGCGAGACGGAATGGATCCTCGAGGTCATCGAGCGTCGGACGAAGGAAACAGCGGGCCGATTCCGGAGTGTGAAACCCTCTGCGAGACAAGACACGCGCCGCCGGTTCCTGAATCCCCAAAGCATGCGCCAGTCCGCGAACCTGCTCTTGGTCGACTTCGGGAACAAACCAGCGGGCCGGTTTACGCATTAATTCCGCGAGAAGTAACGGCCTTCCTCGTTATCCTCATCGTCGTCGTCATCATCGTCGAGGTCTCCGACGGAGGCGGCCGAATCGATCTGCTCCATCAGGTCGAGAAGTTCCTCATACCATTCGGTCCGCAGGTCGTAGACGTAGAACCGGCCTTGGATCTCGAAGGCCAGTTCAATGGCGCAGGTGAAATCCTCATAGGACCGCAGTTCCTTGAGGCGGCGCTCCATGGCCCGCTGGTCTTCCCTCGGCAGGTCCGTGTCCTCGAGGTTTTCCAGTGCGTCATCCACCATCCGCCGTTGAAACCGGCGGTGGTTGAACACAATCAGATGCGCCCCGGCGTTCACCGCGCATTCCACAAACATCCGGTAATCCGGCTCGTGATCAATATCCCAGAAAACCAGCTTCTGTTCGTGCAACTCGTTCACAAAGCCTTGAAAGACTGCGAGTCCCTTGGAGTGAAGATATTGCGGAATTTCTGTCTTGAGAGTGTCGAGATTCGTTTTCATCAGCGCTTCGCCTGGACCAGGATGTCATATTGGGCCGCCAGTTCGCGAGCCGCGGGGGTCACGATGGTCTTTGGGCCGGTGTAGATTTTACGCGACTCCTTCATCGCCGCGCGGACGTCGCTTTCGCACACGAAGTCAACAACCGGCAATGGCGGTGCGGCGGGAGGAGTGGGGCCGCCGCCACCCGCCGCCCCGGCCTGCACCGCCACGGGTTTCGGAAGCGCGCAGGAGCAGGTGGAGGGCGCTGGAGTTTCCGCTTCGCGGCGTGTTCCCAGGAAACGGTCGACAACGCTTGCGGCGATCGTCCGCGAATCAGGCCGCGGCCCGGAACCGGCCGTTGCCGGAGCGCTGGACGGAACCGGAGCCGGTCCGAGTTTCCGCGCCAGATAGCGCTCCACCGCCGACACCACCGCCGCGCGATCCGGCATCCCCCCCGCCTGCGACGGAAAAGCCTCCTCCGGCGTGCGGACCGCATAGGCTATGCGTTTGATATTGAACAAGTGCTGGGGACCCACGTTGTCGGAAGTGATGTTGCCCGCGATGGCTCCGCACCCCAGCGTCATCGACGGCATCACGTTGGTTGTGATCCCCGTGGAGCCTTGCGGCGAGGACGTGTTCACCAGCACCCGGAAGGCCGGCATGCGGACGCCGTATTCGAGCACCCGCGCGTCGTCGTTCGAATGGATAACCGAGGTGTGCCCCAATCCGCCAAATCGAAGGATGGCTTCGCAGGCGTCCAGGCACGCCGCGAAATCGTCCACGAAATACAGCGCCAGAACAGGTGACAGCTTCTCGGCCGATAGCGGATGCTGTTTTCCCACCCCGCGAATTTCGACGGCGAGTATGGCGCAGTCCCCGGGAACGGAGAACCCCGCCATTTGCGCGATCCGCTGCGGAGACTGACCCACGCAATCGGCGTTCACCACCAGTTTTTCGTTGAGCAGAACGCGCGCCAGCGCGTGGCCCTGCTCTTCCGTGCAAAGATAGGCCCGGCGCGCCTTCAACTCGCTCAGGATCCGCTCCCGCAGCGATTTGACCGCCACCACCGTCTGCTCGCTCGAACATACCGTGCCGTAGTCGAACGACTTGCCTTCGACGATCTTGCGGATGGATTCGGCGATGTCCGCTGATTCCTCGACGCACACGGGGACGTTGCCCGGCCCCACGCCGAACGCGGGCTTGCCGCTTGAATAGGCGGCCCGCACAATGCCGCTTCCGCCGGTGGAGAGAATGACGCCGGTGCGCGGATGGCGCATCAGCGCGTTGGTTCCCTCGATGGTGGCGTTGTTGATGCACTGAATCAGCTCCGGCGGCGCTCCGCCGGCCACGGAGGCGCGGTGGAGCACGTCGATGGCCGCGCACGTGGAAGCCTTCGCTCGAGGATGCGGGCTGAGCACAATGGCGTTGCCCGCCTTCAGCGCCACGATGGACTTGTAAATCGCCGTCGAAGTGGGATTGGTCGTGGGCAGGATCGCCGCCACCACTCCCACCGGTTCGGCGATTTCAATGATCCGGTCTTCCTTGATCTCGCGCAGGACCCCGATGGTTCTCATGCCGCGAATGCGGCGCGGCAGCAGGTCGGCGCACAGCAGGTTCTTGGCGGTCTTGCTCTCGACGTTGCCATAGCCTGTCTCCTCGACGGCCAGCTCGGCCAAGCGCCGCGATTCCGCGCGCGCCGCCGCCGCCATCGATTCCACTATGGCGTCAACCTGCTCCTGCGTGAACTTGCGGTACTGCTGGAATGCCGCATAGGCCCGGTCGACCTTCGTGCGGACCTCCTGTACCGATACCAGGTCCGGATCGTGCAACATGCGTTAAGCCCGCGAGCCGTTATCCGGCGGCTTTGTCGTTTCTTCTGGCGCCCGGCAGAATCTTTTCCACTTCTTCATGGGGATTGGGGATGACGTGAACGGCGACCAGCTCTCCCACGCGGCGCGCCGCCGCGGCGCCGGCATCGGTGGCGGCTTTCACCGCTCCCACATCGCCTCGAACCGTCACGGTCACGTAGCCCGCTCCAATGAACTCTTTCCCCGAGAGCACCACGTTGGCCGTTTTCACCATGGCGTCGGCGGCTTCGATTGCCCCCACCAGACCTTTTGTTTCGACCATTCCGAGTGCTTCCATGCCGTATCCCCTGTTTCGAGCCGATAGTGTGCGAATACTCACCCTAACACACGGATTTAGCCGCGCACAACGGGTTGGGCGCGCCGGTTCATGATGAAATAGATCACTGGCACCGTCATCCGCGACAGCAGCAGGCTCGCGATCTCGCCCGCCATCAGCGAAATCGCCAGCCCCTGGAAAATCGGGTCGAACAGAATCACGCTCGATCCCACCACCACGGCCGCCGCCGTCAGCATCATCGGCCGGAACCGCACCGCCCCGGCATCGATCACCGCCTCATCGAGCGGCATCCCCTCCCTGCGCCGCAGTTCGATGAAGTCCACGAGAATGATCGAATTGCGCACCACGATGCCCGCTCCGGCAATGAAGCCGATCATCGAGGTCGCCGTGAAAAACGCGTTCATCAATCCGTGCGCGGGCAGAATGCCCACCAGCGAAAACGGAATGGCCGTCATGATCAGCAGAGGCGTGAGGAAGCTCTCAAACCACCCCACCACCAGCACGTAAATCAGCACCAGCACGGCGGCGAATGCCAGCCCCAGGTCCCGGAACACCTCGTACGTGATGTGCCATTCGCCGTCCCACTTGATGGCGTAGCGCTTCTCATCGCCGGGCTGCCGCGCGGTCCACTGCTCGATCCGGTATCCTTCCGGAATCCTCAGCGCGTCGATCTTCGGCCCCATGGCGAGAATCGCGTACACCGGACTCTCGATCGCCCCCGCCACGTCCGCCGTAACGTAAGTCACCGGCATCAGGTTCTTGTGATAGATGCTCTTGTCCTCGATGACGCGCCGTGTATGAATGAGTTCGCGCAGCGCGACGCCGTTCACGCGCAGCTCCTCGAGGCGGTTGACGTCCGACCGCGAAGCGCGGTTCAGCCGCACCTCGACCGGTACGTCTTCCTTCGAGCCCGCATCATGCAGCAAACCCGCCGCTTCGCCCGCCGAGGCGATGCGCAGCGTCCGCGCCACGTCCGCCTCCGTAACTCCGTTCAACGCCGCCTTCTGACGGTCCACCGTGATCAGTTCCTTGGGTTGATCGTCCTCGACATACCAGTCCACGTCCACCACCCCATCAATGGACTCCATGATGTTCCTGATATCGCGCGCGATGCGGATGCGGCCCTCTTCTGTTGGACCGTACACTTCGGCGACGAGAGTCTCGAGCACGGGCGGTCCCGGCGGAACCTCGGCCACTTTGATGTTGGCGTGAAACTGCCTTGCCACCGGCAGCAGCGCCGTCCGCATCGTCTTGGCGATCTCGTGGCTCTGCCTCTTTCGCTCGGACTTGCCGAGCAGGTTTACCTGGATGTCCGCCACGTTCGAGCCCGCGCGCAGATAGTAGTGCCGCACCAGCCCGTTGAAGTTGAACGGCGACGCCGTTCCCGCGTAGGTCTGCACGTTGATGACTTCCGGCTCCTTCAACGCCACTTCGGCCAGATGGCGCGCCGCCTGCGCGGTCTGCTCGAGCGTGGTCCCCTCCGGCATGTCGATGATCACCTGAAACTCGCTCTTGTTGTCAAACGGCAGCATCTTCACTTTCACGAACTGAAAGTAGACCAGCGACATGGACCCGAGCAGCAGGAGCACGACGGCGCCGAGAAACCCATGCCGGTATACGCCGTTATGCAGCAGTGCGCCCATGAACCTGCGGTAAACCCGTGTCGGCAGATCCTCCTCCCCTTCGTGGTGATGGCCGCTGTTCCGCTTCAGGATGCGCACCGCGACATAGGGCGTCACGACCAGAGCCACCAGCAGCGAGAACACCATGGCCGCCGAGGCGCCGATGGGAATGGGGCGCATATAGGGACCCATCAATCCGCTCACGAACGCCATCGGCAGGATCGCCGCGATGACTGTCAGCGTGGCGAGGATGGTTGGATTGCCGACCTCATCCACCGCTTCCGAGGCGATCTCGAGCATCGAACGATCCTCCTGGCGCGGCATCCGTAAGTGGCGCACGATGTTTTCCACAATCACGATGGCGTCGTCGACCAGAATACCGATGGAAAAGATGAGCGCGAACAGCGTAATGCGGTTCAGCGTGTAGCCGTATAGGTAAAAGGTTGTCAGTGTGAGCGCCAGCGTCACCGGAATGGCCGCGAACACGATCAGCGATTCGCGCAGCCCCAAAGTGAGCGCAATCAGAAGGCTCACGGAAATCACGGCGATCCCCATGTGAAGCAACAGTTCGTTCGATTTCTCGGCGGCCGTCTCGCCGTAATTGCGTGTCACGGTGACCTCGACGCCCTCGGGAATGACCGGGCCCTTCAAACCCTCGACCCTTCGCAGCACGCTATCGGCAACGTCAATCGCATTCGTCCCCTTTCGCTTGGCGACGGCAAGCGTCACGGCGGGTACGAATCCCCCGCCTTCTCCGGCGTACTGTACGTATTGCACCGGCTCCTCGCCGCCGTCCACCACGTCCGCCACGTCGCGCACGAACACCGGCTTGCCGTTCGACACCCCCGCCACCACGTCGCGCACCTCGCCAGCGGTCCGCAAATACGCGCCGGCTTCGAGAATAATCTCGCGGTTCGAATTGTCGTACCTGCCCGCCGGCAGACGCTGATTTGCCCCGCCGATGGCCTGGTGCACTTGCGCCGCCGTCACGGAATAAGTGGAGAGCCTCGCCGGATCGAGCAACACCCGGATTCGCCGCCGCTGCCCTCCCAGGATCTGGACCACGGATACATCCGGCGTCTGCTTGATGGCGTCATGCGCCTGCGCGGCGATCAGGCGCAGTTGATGATCGTCGTAGCGGGCGCTGTGCAACGTCAGGGCGAGAATGGGGACATCGTCGATCGAACGCGGCTTGATGAGCGGATGCGTCGCTCCAGGCGGGATCAGGTCGAAGTTGGCGAACATCTTCTGGTTCAGCTTGACGATGCTCTTTTCTTCGTCCTCGCCCACCTTGAAACGCACAATGGCAAGCGCGCCTCCGGGACTCGATGTCGAGTAGATGTACTCCACTCCCGGAATCTCCCACAGCAACTTCTCCATCGGCCTGGTGACGCGCTCCTCGACTTCGCGGGCCGAGGCGCCCGGCATTCCCACGAACACGTCCACCATGGGAACAATGATCTGCGGCTCTTCCTCGCGCGGCAGGCGGATCACCGAGAACACGCCGAGCAGCACCGAAGAGAGAATGAACAGCGGCGTCAGGCGCGAATTGATAAAGGAATGCGCCAGCCGCCCGGACACGCCGAGCTGTTTCATCGGCTCACCTCCACCGGCGCCCCGTCGATCAGCGTGGGCGGGAGAGGATGAATGTAGGAGTCGCCCTCGGAAAGCCCGGAAAGAATCCGCACCATCCCGCCGCGATGCTCCCCGGTCGTGACCAGCCGCCCCCGCGCGCGGCCCTGATCGGGCACGAACACGAACTGCAACGATCCCTGCTGCCGCACGGCGGAGGCGGGTAGCGCCAGCACCTTTGAAACGGCTCCCGGAAATCGTGCCCGTCCCGACATCCCTGTCCGCAGACCGGTCTGGCCGGGCAAATCCAGCTTCACCATCACCGAGCGCGTCGCCGGATCGACGGACGGCACAATCTCCGCGACCGGCGCTTCGAAGCTGCGCGCGAGCGCCTCGAGTTTCACCTCCACGCGCTGCCCGTTCCTTAACGAAGGCAGCAGCGATTCATCCACCGGGACCTCCAGCCAGTACGACCCGGTCTGCTCGATGATCAGCAGCGGAGCGCCCGGCGTGGCAAGGTTGCCAGGCTCGACCCGCTTCTCGGTGACCACGCCCGCGAAAGGCGCGGTGATCTCCGCGTATCCTCGCATGATCGACGCGTTGCCTACCGCCGCCTCGGCCTGCTCGATCTTCGCCTCGAGTTGCCTGCGCCTGGAAA
Source organism: Bryobacteraceae bacterium (assembly GCA_019187195.1). Classification (GTDB taxonomy): domain Bacteria; phylum Acidobacteriota; class Terriglobia; order Bryobacterales; family Bryobacteraceae; genus CADEFT01. The sequence goes on along the minus strand of JABAQT010000008.1, from coordinate 28,037 downwards.
CCGCCATATCGTGATTTGCCCGCGCCAGTTGCAGGCGCGCGCGCGCCTCGTCGAACTCCTGGTGGGAGATGGATTTCTTGTCGAACAGGTCCTTCATCCGCTGGAAGGTGACCTCCGCCAGATCGAATTGCGCCTTGGCCGCCCGGATCGCGCTCTCCACTTCGGCTTCGGCGCTTCGCGCTTCCCGCCGCGCCTCCTCGGCCCGTCGCACGGAGGTGTCGAGATCCTTTGCATCGAGCGTGATCAGCAACTGCCCCGCGCGCACCCTGTCTCCCTGGTTGACGCGCACCTCCCGGACGTAGGCCATGATGCGCGACGAAACGCTGCCGCTGACGCGCGCGCGCACCGTGCCCACCGCTTCGCGCACAGTGGGCCATTCGCTTCCCTCCGCCGTCGCGGTAGTCACGGCCATCGGCGTTGCCGTTGGCCGCTTCTTTGCCGGCTCTTCATGGCCGCCGCATCCGGCAAGCGCCAGGGAGATGAGAAGAATGGCAGGAAATTTCATTGAAGGACCTCCGAATCGGGTGTCAGGGAGCCCGCGGCCAACTCGAGCATCGCCGCGGCTACACGCTGGTCATGGATCGCCATCAGACGCCGGAAACTCGATTCGAGCTTGGCCACCTGGTTCCGCAACAGGTCGGTAACCGTGCTCAACCCGCTCTCGTACCGGTTGCGGACAATTCGCAGGCTCTCATCGGCCTGCGCCACCGCCGCCTCCGCCACCTGAATGCGTTCCGTCGCCGCTGTCACATCCGCGTATGCTTTGCGCACCTGCAACCGCAGCGAGGCGCTCACCTGCTCTTTCCGCGATTGAGAAATCGCAATCGCCTGCCCGGATTCCCGAATCCGCGAACGGTCCGCGAACCCATTGAACAGGTTCCACCGCAGAGTCACCCCGGCAAACCAGTTGCCGCCGGCTTGCGTTGCGAACCTTCCACGGTCGGCTTCCAGCACTCCACGGATGGAAACCCGCGGCAGGTACGCCGCCCGCGCCAGCGCCGATTGCGTATGAGACAGCTCGGCCGCCAGATCGGCCTGCTTCGCGTCCGGCCGCTCCGCGGCGGCCTGCTGCTCATAGCTCTCCCGCCCCGTGGGGGCCGTCTTCAACGGAGCGAGCGGTGTGGTGAGCCGGTGCGGCGTGTCGAGAGGAACTCCCAGCACTTCGTTGAGCGCCGCCCGCGCCACGTCCAGTTCGGACCGCCTGCGAATCCGCTGCTCCTTCATCGCCGCCAGGTGCACCTTGATCGAGAGCACATCCGCGTCGGTGGACATTCCCGCCGCCCGCACCGACTCTGCCCGGCGCAGATCGGCCTCGGCTGACGCCACTGCCTCGGCGGCTACCTTCAGGCTTTCCTCGGCCAGCAACACCGCGAAATAGGCCTGCGCGGCTCCGGCCGCAAGGTTCATCCTCACCAGCCGCTGCTCCTCCGCCGTCAGTTTCTTCCGGATTTGCGCCGATTCCACCTCGCGCCGCGTCTCGCCTCCGTCAAACACCGTCTGGTCGGCCGAAAGCACGGATTGAAAATTGTTGATCGAGTCCGGGTTGTTCAAAGCGGTCAGGTTGAAATTGGCTTCCGTGAACCGCCGCTGCATGAGGAGCCCGCTGAAGACGAATACCGGGTTGTTGCTCCGCTGGAACGACTCGCTGTAGTTCACTTTCGGCAGATAGCCTCCGCGGGCCGCTTCGACGCGCATCCCCGCCGCCTCGACGCGCGCGTTCTCCGCTTTTACGGAAGGATGCTGTGTCTGGGCAAGACGGGCCGCCTCCTTTAGGGACAGCCCGTCCTCGCCCATGCACAGCGCGGGCAGAATGAACAGGATGCGCCACATCATGAGCGGACACCCAGCTTGCGGAGGAAGCTCATCATGGGGCACCAGTTTGTAAACGCGGACTGAAACAGGTTCAGTCCGACAAACGCGGTAAACAGGTACCACCCTGGATGAACCCAATGGCCCAGCGCGACGCTGCCCATGACGAAGGCGCCCGCGATCATTCGCAGGTATCGGTCGACGTTCATTGCGGATCTCCTTTCCAGTGCAGGATGCAACTCCCGCGCGGCGGGTGACAGCCGCTTGCTACGATCAAGGGGAATACTATGTCCGGAGACGATGACGGCGTCAAATCCTTACAGCGGGACTCAGCGGCGCTGCCCGCCACGAACCGCGAGGTCGAACTCGCCCGCCGCCTCATGGCCGGCGACGAATCCGCCTTCGAGCCGTTCGTCTCCGCCTTCCGGACAAAGCTGTTTCAGTACACATACCTCACCTGCGGGCAGCGGGAGGACGCCGAAGAGGTAGCCCAGGAGACCCTCCTCAAAGTCTTCGAAAATCTCGCCCAACTGCGCGAGCCCGAGAAAATCCGCCCCTGGGTCTTCCGTATCGCCCGCAATGTTTGTTACATGAAGCGCCGCAAGAGCATCTATGCTCCCGAGGAGGAGATTTCCCTCGACCGTCTGATGCCGTCCTTCAAGGATGACGGTGGAGGCCGGCGCATCGAAATCGCCGACTGGAAAGGTCTGCCCGATACTCTGGCGATGAAAAGCGAACTGCGCAGGATGCTGCGCGAGGCGATTGGCGATCTTCCCGATCTCTACCGGAGCACTCTGCTGCTGCGGGATGTCGAGGAACTCTCGACCGATGAGGCCGCGGAAGTTCTCGGCGTGAGCGCCGACGTCGTGAAGACCCGGCTCCACCGTGCGCGCCTCATGCTCCGCCAGAGGCTCGATGCGCAACTGCTGGCGGGAGTGATGCCATGACAAAGCTGGAATGCAAGGAGATTTTTGAACAACTGTCGGAGTATCTCGACCGCCAGTTGCCAGCGGACCTGTGCGATCAGATCGACGCGCACATCGAAGCCTGCCCGCCTTGCGTGCGGTTTGTCGAAAGCCTGCGCAAGACCATGGAGTTGTGCAAGGATCTCAAGGAAGAGGAAAAGCCGGCTCCGTTGCCCGATCAGGCCATCTCCGATCTGCGTCTGGCATATCAGAAGTTTAGCCGGGAACGGAACGCGGAAAAAGGGGTCCTAAAAAACGGGCGTGAGGCTTAGCCTTCGCGGGCTATCTGTTCGCGGGCCCTGGAAATAGGATCATCGAAGTGATGATCCGCGGCTTCCGCGCGCTTGGCGCGACGCTTCTGCTCCTATCAGTTGTTGGCTGCAATGAACGGACCGAGGCACATAGCGATTCCCAGCCAAAACCTCCTCCCGCAAGGCCCGGCGAAGTCACCCTGCCCCCCGACTCGCCGAAGCTTCAGGAAATCCGTGTGGCCGAGGTCAAGCTCGCCGACGTCCCCACCGACGAAGTAGTGGCCCCCGGTAAGATCGAAGTGAATCCAAACCGTGTCTCGCGGGTCGTCCTGCCCGTCGCCGGGCGCATCACGAAAGTCCTCGCGCGCCTCGGTGACGCTGTCACCGAAGGTCAGCCGCTGCTCGAAGTGGAAAGCCCGGACGCCGATGCGGCCATGTCCGCGCAACTCCAGGCCTCCGCCGCCGTCACCCAGGCGAAAGCCAATCTGCTCAAGTCTCAGGCCGACCTCGACCGCATCCGCGACCTCTACGCCCACCAGGCCGTGGCCCAAAAGGAAGTCCTCAACGCGGAAAACGCCCGCACACAGTCGGTCACCGCCCTCGAACAGGCCGAAGCCGCCAACCAGCAGGCATTGCGCCGCCTCGATATTCTAGGCCTGAAACCCGGCAACTTCGGCCAGCGCGTTATCGTCCGCGCGCCCATCGCCGGCAAAGTCCTCGAAGTCAACGTCGCTCCCGGCGAATTTCGCAATGACACCAGCCAGTCGCTCATGACCATCGCCGACTTGCGCACCGTTTGGGTCGCCTCGGACGTGCCGGAAACCTCCATCCGCTTCATCCAGGTGGGCGAACGTCTCGAGATCGAACTGGCGGCCTATCCCAACGAAAAATTCAGCGCCCGTGTCAAACAGATCGCCGACGTGATGGACCCGCAAACGCGCACCGTGAAAGTGCGGGCCGAGATGGACAACTCGAGCGGCCGCCTCCGTCCCGAGATGTTTGGCAGCATCCGGCATGTGGAGAGCGTGGTCCCGAGGCCCGTGGTGCCCTCGGCCGCCGTCATCCAGGGAGACGGGGAGAACGTGGTATACGTGCAGGTCAGTCCGGGCGTTTTCCGCATGACCCCAATCCGTGTCGGAACCCCCGTCGATGGCAATCTTCCGGTTCTCGATGGACTGCGGCCGGGCCAGACAGTGGTGGTGGATGGCGTGATGCTGCTGAAAGGGCTCTGACGGTTTGACTGCGTTACTTCTGCGCTTCGCCCTGCGCCAGCGCTTCATCACGATTCTGCTCGCGCTTTCCCTGATCGGGTTGGGAATCTGGGCCTTCCTGCAACTCAAGATTGAGGCCTACCCCGACATCTCCGACACGCAGGCCGTGGTCGTCACGCTCTTTCCCGGCCGCGCCGCGGAAGAGGTGGAGCAGCAGGTGACCGTCCCCATCGAACGCGCCCTCAACTCTGTTCCCAATGTCATCGCCCGCCGTTCCCGCACCATCTTCGGACTCTCGGTGGTCGAGTTGACCTTCTCCTTCGGCACCAACGACTACTTCGCCCGCCAGGTCGTGCTCGAAAAACTTCGCGACGCCGATCTGCCCGATGGCGTAACCCCGACCCTCGGGCCGCTTTCCACCCCCATCGGCGAACTCTACCGCTACGTCCTGGAAGGTCCTCTCGATTCCCGGAAAATCCGTGAATTGAACGACTGGGTCGTCACCCCGCGGTTCCTCCAGGCCTCCGGCGTGGCCGACGTGGTCCCCTTCGGGGGCCTCATCAAGCAGTATCAGATCGAAGTCGACCCGCTCGCGCTCTCGAAGTACAACCTCTCCATCGGCCAGATCGCCTCGGCGGTCAGCGCCAACAACCAGAACGCCGGCGGAGCGCTCCTCGACAATGAACAGCAATCCATGGTCATCCGCGGCGTCGGATTGGTCCACTCCCTCGACGACATCAACAACATCGTCGTGAGCGAGGCAAAAGGCGTTCCTGTCTTTGTCCGGGATATCGGCAGCGTCCGGTTCGGAGCCGCGCCCCGTACCGGCATCTTCGGCATCGGCAACCGGAACGACGCCGTCGAAGGGATCGTCCTCATGCGCCGCGGCGAGAATCCATCCGACGTGCTCGACGGCGTTCACCAGGCCGTCGAGGATCTCAATCACGACAGCCGCATGCTGGGCGTAAAGATCCGTCCCATCTATGACCGCACCGAACTGGTCAACATGACCTTCCACACCGTCCAGCACACGCTGCTCGAAGGCTTGACTATTGTTCTGTTCGTGCTCATCCTTTTCCTTGGCTCCCTCCAGGCGGCGCTGCTCACCGCCATCGTCATTCCGCTCTCCCTCCTGTTCGCTTTCGTCTGCATGAATTTCTCCGGCATCCCCGCCAACCTGCTCAGCCTCGGCGCGCTCGACTTCGGAATCATTGTCGACGGCACCCTGGTCATGGTGGAGCATATCGTTCACCACCTCGCCGAACACCGCAAACACCACCCCGGCGGCAGTGTGATGGACGTCATCCGCGACGCCGCCCTCGAGGTCGAGCGCCCCATCTTCTTCTCACTGCTCATCATCATCTCCGCCTACATCCCGCTGTTCACCCTCGAGCGCGTCGAACGGCGGCTGTTTACGCCCATGGCGTTCACCATCTGCTACGCGCTTCTTGGCTCCCTGCTGCTCGCCCTCACGCTCGTCCCCGTCCTCGCCACCTACCTCTTCCGCAACGGCGTCAAGGCATGGGAGAACCCCATGCTCGGCTGGATGCAGCGCCTCTATGAAGCCACGCTCGCCGTCACCCTGCGCCGCCCCGTTCTCACCGTCGGCATCGCCGCCCTCGTCGTCGCCGGCGCTTTCGGCCTCGGATCCCAACTCGGCTCGGAGTTCCTTCCCCAACTCGACGAGGGCGTCATTTGGGTACGCGCCAACCTTCCTCCCGGCATCTCCCTCGGCAAATCGGCCGAGGTCGCCGCCCGCATTCGCCATATCATCGAACAATCGCCGGAAGTGAAGCTCGTCAGTTCGCAGACCGGAAGAAACGATTCCGGCACCGACCCCTATGGCCCCAACCGCAACGAGATCTTCGTCGCCTTGAAACCCTATGACACATGGGAGAAGGGTAAGCGCAAGGCGGATCTGGTCGAGGAACTCGCCAAACGGCTTCGCAACGACATCCCCGGGGCCGCTCTCAGCTTCACCCAGCCCATCATCGACAACGTCACGGAAGCCGTCACCGGCTCCGCCGCCGATCTCGCCGTCATCTTCTCCGGCCCTGATCTCATACAACTCCGGAGTCTAGCGGCTCAAACTCTGAAAATGATCCGGCAAGTCCCCGGAGCCGCCGATTCCGCCCTCGAACAGGAGAGCGACCAGTCCCAGTTGCGCATCCGCGTCAACCGTCAGCAGGTGGCCCGCTACGGCATCAACGTCAAGGATGTCCAGGAAGTCATCGAAATGGCCATCGGAGGCCGCACCGTCAGCACGGTGTTTGAAGGGGAGCGCCGCTTCGACGTCACCGTTCGCTATATTCCCTCCGCCCGCACCGACACCACCGCCATCGCCAATATCCTCGTGCCCACCCGCGAAGGCGGCCGCGTCCCCCTGTCCCAGTTGGCCGAGATCCAGACCGTCGACGGCGCGAGCATCATCGCGCGCCGCGAAAACCAGCGCCAGATCACCGTCCGCACCAACATCCGCGGCCGCGACCAGGGCAGCTTCGTCAACGACGCGCAGGCCCGCTTCAATCGTGAGATCCGTCTCCCGCGGGGTTACAAAGTCTCCTGGGGCGGCCAGTTCGAGAACCTCGACCGCGCCCGCAAACGCCTCTCCATCATCCTTCCCATCACCATCGTCATCATCTACGCCCTGTTGTTCTTCACCTTCGGCAATCCTGTCTATGCCGGCCTGGTGCTGATGAACGTTCCGTTCTCCCTCGTCGGCGGCATTGTCTTTCTCTATCTCCGCGGCATCAACCTCAGCGTTTCGGCGGCCGTCGGCTTCATCTCCCTCTTCGGCGTGGCCGTCATGAGCGGCGTGCTCGTCGTCTCGGAAATCAACCGCCGCCGCCTCGAAGAGCCCGGCGCGCCGCTTCTCCAATCAGTCATTGAAGGAGCGCGGAACCAGATGCGCCCCGTTCTGATGATGATCCTCGTCGCCTTGCTCGGCATGGTCCCCGCCGCGCGCGCCACCAGCATCGGTTCCGATGTTCAGCGCCCGCTCGCCACCGTTCTCGTCGGCGGCCTTCTCTCCACGCTCCTTCTCACTCTCCTCGCCCTCCCGGGAATGTACTACCTTGCCGCCCGCGCCCGCCGCTCCTGACCATCTCGCCGTCCCGGCGCATTCTCAATAAGGGGATAAGGCGGCCCGCGCTGCTTGGGTTAGAATCATCCAATGCTCCTGTTGCTTCTGCTCGCCGCGCCGCTCATCCTGCCGGCCGCGCATCATACCTTGCTCTCGACGCCTGCGACAGTCCACTGGGGCTACTATGACGCCGCCCAACCTCCCGTCCTGCGTGTGCATTCGGGTGATACCGTGGAGATCCGCACGGCAATGATCGACACTCCGGAAGCGCTCGAGCGCCACGGCGTTCCGGCGGCGCAGATCGATCCGGCCAGCCGCGAAATCCATCGCGCGGTCAAGGATCGCGGGCCCGGACCGCATATCCTGACGGGGCCCGTCTTCGTCGAGGGAGCCGAACCCGGCGACACCCTCGAAGTCCACATCCAGTCGATCCGCATCGGCCTGCCTTATGCGTTGAACATATTCCTTCCCGGATTGGGCGTGCTCCCGCGGGATTTTCCCTACGAACACCGTAAGGTCACCCCGCTCGATGAAAAGCGCATGGTAGCCCGCTTCGCGCCCGGAGTCGAAATCCCCATGCGTCCATTCTTCGGCAGTATGGGCGTCGCTCCGCCCGCTGATTTGGGCCGCATCAGCAGCGCCCCGCCCTGGATTCACGCCGGCAACCTCGACAACAAGGAACTGGTGGCGGGAACCACCCTGTACATCCCCGTACACGCTCGCGGCGCGCTGTTTTCCGTGGGTGACGCGCATGCCGGCCAGGGGAACGGAGAGGTGTGCCTCAGCGCCCTCGAAACGGTGCTCTCCGGCGTGTTCCGTTTCACCGTCCGCAAAGGCCAGCGGCTGCCGTGGCCGCGCGCCGAAACTCCCACCCACCTCATGACCATGGGCTTCGATGAGGATCTTGACGCCGCCATCCGCATCGCGCTGCGCGAGATGATCCATCTCCTGGTCGAGCGCTACAAACTCACTCGCGAGGACGCTTACATTCTCGCGAGCGACGCGGCTGATTTCAGCCTCACCCAACTCGTGGATGGAAAACGCGGCGTCCACGCAATGATCCCGAAGAACATCTTTACGGGCCGTTAGCGAGGCTGCGCTGATCGTCAAGGGTGTTCGTGATGGGGTCCCAAGGCTTCTCTCAAACGGTTGTTTTTTACGTCAGCGGCCATGGCTATGGCCATGCCGTGCGGATGGCGCACGTGATCCGGCGGCTCCGGGAACTGGACCCCGGGCGAAGAGTCGCCGTAAGAACCGAAGCGCCCGGATGGCTGTTTCCATCCGGCGTGGATGTGCGGGCCGCTGAGTTCGACTCCGGAGCCGTCGAGCGTTGCGCCGCCTTGCGCATTGACGCGCGCGCCACCGGCGGCAGGCTGCGGGCGTTGATCCGCAACCGGGCTGAGATCGCCGCGCGCGAAGCCGCTTTCCTGTGCATGGAGCGCGCGGCGCTCGTTGTCGCCGACGTGCCTTTCCTCGCCGGAGAAGCCGCCGCTGCCGCCGGCGTGCCTTGCATCGCCATCGGCAATTTCACCTGGGATTGGATCTACGAACCACTCCTTGACGGCGGCCAGGACTCCCCGGAACTACTGGGAGCCGTGCGCGAGGGCTACGGGAAGATGGCGCGCTTCCTACGCCTGCCGTTCGGACAAACCGAGGGCTTCGAGATCTTCCCTCGCGTCACGGACGTGCCGCTGGTGGCCTCCGTGAGCCGGCGCGAAACCTCGGAGATCCTGCGCGATTTAGGCCTGACACGGGACGGCCGGAAGCGAATACTGATCGGGATGCGGGGCGGGGTGCCCCGCTCCATCCTCGACCGGGCGGCGGCAGCCTTCCCCGAAGTCCATTTCCTCGAGCCGGGCGCCGTCGAGTTCGCCGACCTGGTGAAGGTCTCCGACGCCGTCGTCTCGAAACTCGGCTACGGAATCGCGGCTGCCTGCGCGGCTCACGCCACGCCACTGCTCTACCCGCCCCGCCATGGCTTTCGTGAGGATGGTGTCCTTGAACAGCAGCTTCGCCGCTGCATTCCCATGCGCCCGATCACGGAGGAACGCTTTCTCAATGGTGATTGGAGATCAGACCTGGAGGCGCTCGCCGGGATGGAGCCATCAGAACGCCAGGTCCCCTGCGATGGGGACCTGGTATGCGCGCAAATTATCAGGAAGACTTTGAACGAGAGCTAACTCGCCGCCGCTATGGCCGCGGCCACGGCGGGTTCGGCGACGACTTCGAAGGAAGACAGCGGCGGCGGCGCTTCCATGCACCACCCGCGCAGCCTGTACTCGATGCGCAAAAAACGCACACCGCTCCGGCCGCTTAAGTCAAGAACATGGTGATACGTTCCGCAGTAATAGCGGTGTGGCAGTTGGAGGATTGGTTCCGATCCCCAATCCTCGCCATCCGGGGAAACCCAGATGGAGAGATCCAGCGTCTGCTGCTCCATCATGCGATTGATGGAAATGGTCAGCCGGAGAGGAGCCCCAGCGGATTCCTTGAGTTCCACGACGGGACCAAATCCGCTCTCCGTCACCATTTCCTCCGGGAAGAGGAGTATGGGCATCATGAAGACCTCCTTTCCTGTAGCCGCCTCGACTACACGGACAAGACCTACAAGAGTCTCTTCAATCGTTGCCTGGCTAATTCCAATGTCTCATATTTTTTGCAGAAACAAAAGCGAATTAATTGGCTGCCGTCGGATGGATTGGAAAAGAAACTGGATCCCGGCACGGCCGCCACTCCCGCTTCGCGCAGCATGTGCAACGCGAACGCGCTGTCGTTCGGAAACCCGAAGCCCGAGATATCCGCCATGACGTAATAGGCTCCGAAGGGAAGGAAGGGGCGAAACCCTGTCTCCCGCAGCACCGACAGGATGTGATCGCGCCGCGTCTGATACTCGCCCGCGAGCGTCGCGTAATAAGACCGCGGAAGCTGCAGCGCCGTTACTCCCGCCATCTGCAAAGGATGCGCCGCCCCGACGGTGAGGAAATCGTGTACCTTGCGAATCGAATCCGTGAGATCCGGAGCCGCCAGCACCCAACCGACACGCCACCCCGTAACCGAGTACGTCTTGCTCATCGAGTTGACGAGCACGGCGCGGTTGCGCATCCCCGGAACCGCCAATATGGGGATATGCGCGGCGCCGTCGTAGAGGATATGTTCGTAAATCTCGTCAGTGATGCACAGCGCCTCGAATTCCTGACAGAGCTGTCCGATGTAGGTGAGGTCCTCGAGTGTGAAAACGCGCCCCGTGGGGTTGTTTGGACTGGTGACGATCACCGCCTTGGTCTTCGCGGAAAATGCTTTGCGCAATTCATCCCGGTCGAAAGTCCAATCGGGCGGCCGCAGCGGCACGATGCGGCGCGTGGCCGAACAGAGTTCGGCGTCCGGGCCGTAGTTCTCGTAATAGGGCTCGAAGACGATGATCTCGTCACCTGGATTTGTCACGGCGAGCAGCGTCGCGATCATGCCTTCGGTCGCCCCGCAGCAGACCGTGATCTCCCGTTCCGGATCCACTTCCAACCCGTGCCACGTGCGGTATTTCGCGGCGATCGCGTCACGGAAGGGCTTGGCGCCCCAGGTGATGGAATATTGGTTGAATTCGGCGGCGATAGCTTCGTGAGCGGCCGTTTTCAAAACCGCCGGCGCGGGAAAGTCCGGAAAGCCCTGCGCCAGGTTGACGGCGTCATGCTGAATGGCGAGCCGGGTCATCTCGCGGATGACGGACTCGGTGAAATGGTGAGTGCGAACTGCGCGGAACCGTTCTCTAGTCCCGGACGAGATGGCCGGTTGTCCGGCCTGAGTGGACATCCCTTGAAGGTAACGCAGCGCCTGTTGACTCGTAAAGCCGCCTGTACACGCTGGCATTGCGCAGCACAATCTGGACGTAATCGCGCGTCTCGGCAATCGGAATGGATTCGATAAATTCCGCCGGCTCCCGGTAGGAACCCCAGTCAAGCCAGCGCATGACGCGCGAACGCCCGGCATTGTAGGAGGCGAGAGTCTCCTCCCACTTGCCGTTGAGCGAGGCGAGCAACTGCTGGAGGTAGTGCGTGCCGAGCTTCAGGTTAACGTCGGGGACGAACAGCATCTTCGGGTAGAAGCGGCGGATGCCGTTCTGGCGGCTCAAGGAGCGCCCGGTCGAGGGCAGCACCTGTGTCAGGCCATAGGCCTTGGCCACGGAAACGGCTTTCGGGTTGAACTCGGACTCCTGACGGATGAGGCCCGCCACGACGAAGGGGTCGAGAGACTTCTGGCGCGCGTACTTCTCGACCGATGCCCTGAAGGGCAGGGGAAAAGCGACACGCCAGAAACTGAGCGGCGCTTCATCCATGGGGATATTCAGATAGTTCGGCACGTACGCCTTTACGGCGCGAAGCGCCTCATCCGTGGCGCCGCGTTTCTGGAGCAGCTTGGCGAGTTCCACCGAGATCACCTGAGGCTGTCCGTCATTTCGCGCCGCAAAGCGCAGTTCCGCCTCGGCCAGGTCGGAGAGTCCGGCGCCATCCAGGTACCGCGCGCGAGAGAGACGCTGTTTGGTCAGGGCTGAAGCCTCGAAGGTGACGGCGGCCCGTTTCTGGGGGAAGGGAACCGAGTTGAGGAATTGCCGTACGGCCGCGGACTCCGCCGCGCGGTGAATCGCCGGACTATCGAGCTTCTGCCGGGCAAGCATCGCGTAGTAGTGATTGGGGTAGTTGTATTCGAGAAAGGCGTAGTAGGTCCTGGCGGCGCTCCAGTCGCGGGACGCTTCGGCGACCCGCCCGAGGAAGTAGAGCGACGCCGGAACTTTCTCCGAATCCGGGAAGCGCGTGATGTGGCTCTGGAAATTGCTCTTCGACTCCGCCGGCCGGCGCAGGTAGTTGGCCCAGGTCAGCTTCCAGTTGCAGAAGGCGGCATGGGGATTGTCGGGAAAGGAATTGACGCACGTCTTATAAAGCGCCTCCGACCGCGCCTGGTCGTTGCGCGATGCATACAGGTAGGAGACGGAGATGATGGCTTCCAGCCTCCAGGAGGACTGCGGATACTTCCCGTCCAACTCCTTTAGGTGCGCATTCATGTCGTCTTCCCGGTCAAGACGCTTGGCGAGGTAGACCATATGATACAGCCGCTCGGCATCGGCCTCGCCGGAATCGAGCCGTAATCCCCTCAGATACTGATAGGCCGGCGCGAGTTGCTTATTCTGGTACTGCATCACGCCGATTCGGACCCGAGTCAGGTCGCGCTCCTCGCCGCCTAGCAGGTCCAGCGCCGATTCCAACTCCTTCTTCGCCTCGGCGTAGCGCCGGGCGCCGGCCAGCGCCTTGGCGCGAGCCATGATCATCTGTCCCATCGGCGGAGGATACTTGTCGCCCAGGGATTCCTTGAGGCGCGCGAGCGAGGATTGGGCCTCCGGGGAGGTGTCCGCATTCGGATATTGATAGTAGACTCGCTGCCAGCTTACCGCCGCGGAAACCGAATCCGATGCCGCTTCGTACGAGCGGGCGAGAGCCGCTTCCGCGCTCGCCGGCTGGAGAAGCTTATAGTACTGCCTGAGAAGCGCAATGGCATCTTTCGGGTGTTTCAATTCATTTTCCGCCGCCGCCGCCAGCAGCACGGCCCGCGCCGCCATCGGCGAAAGCGTCTGGTGCGTGTAAACTTCGCGGAATGCGGCGGCCGCCGCCTGATAACGCCCCAGCTCATATTCGGCCTGCCCGAGATAAAACGCCGCGTAGTCGGCAACAAGCGGCGGCGCGCTCCCCTTGAGCGCCGAAACAGCCTGCGCGTAGGACTTGCTGTTCACCAGTCTGATGCCGCGGGCGAGTCTCGATCCCTGCGCGGGAGGTTGGGCCGAAACGGGCGCCAGCGCCGCCACCAGCAGCGCCGCCGCCGGCAACAGGATCCTTCTAGCGCGAAGCCCCGGGATATTCCGAACCGAGTGCCTTTGCATCGTCTTTCGCTAAGGTATGCACCAGCTCCTGATGAAAGTAATCGGCCATGGACGGGCAGAAGTCCATAAACTGCCTCCGGAATTCCAGCCGTCCTAAATCAATGTCTTCTTTAAATATGACGTAAAGATTGCCGTCCTGTCTTCCTCTTTCGAGCTTACGCCGGGAAGAAAGAACCATTTTCGCCACGCGCACGCGGGCGAAGCGTTGCGCCTGGAGCGCCATGCGGGCCGCTGCCCTGCTTTCGGCGTCCGCGGTTCCCGCGTCCGGAGAGGCTTCAGGCAGCGATCCGGCGGCGAGGACCGCCAGCAGTTCCAGGGCGTTGCGGTCGAGCAGGCCCTCCGGAGCCTCCGCGTAGAGAATCGCCGTCACCGCCCTCCCGCCGGAAATCGGGAACAGATAACAGCGCGAACTGAGCGCCGGACCAAGAGACTCGATAGCGGCAGGGGAAAGTTGGGCCGCGTCGCGCAGAGTCACCACCGTTTCCCTCGACTCGAGGACTTCCGCGAAGGCCGCCCCCGTGAGCGCCGGACCGGGAAAGAAAACTTCGGCTTTCGCGCAGAAGCCTGCCGCGGCTTCGACGAGGATGGCCCGCCATTCCGCTTGTGTTTCCGCAAGCCGCAACCGGCGCGCCGTCTGGTTGAACCGCTCGCTGAGCGCACGCTCGCCGCGCGCGAGTTCCGAGCCTAACTCGGATGCAAGGGCTGTGACGCGCCCGCGAAGATCGTCTGCAAACGTCGAGAGAATCTCGGGCAGCGGCATAAAACAATAGTTGCGCATTCTGTTGCGGCGAGCAAGGGGAGAATGCCTGAAAAATCCGATCGCCGTTCGGCGCCGGGGAAGCCAATCCTTCCATTCCGCCATGATACGCTGAGGATACGATGCACCGCTTCCTGCTGCACAATGGCGAGATCCGCGACACTTCGGAAAAGCTCGTGAGTCCCGGCCAGGTCGGACTGCTCAACGGGTGGGGTGTCTTCAGTACGCTCCGCGTGAAGGAAGGCGTGCTGTTTGCCTGGGAACGGCACTACGCCCGCATGAAAAAAGACGCCGAGCGAATGCGCATCCCGTTTCCCGGCGACGCGGATGCCTTCCACGCCGCCCTTCTCGAATTGGTCCGCGCCAACCATGCCCGTGACTCCACGCTCCGCGTCGTCATCGTCCGCAACAAAGGCGGCCCTTACGAAGGACACGGCATCGATCGTCCTTTCGACCTGATCGCCTTCACCAAGGACTTGACACAGTGGGGAGACGGAGTGCGCCTGGCCGTGAAAACCCGCGCGCGGTTGTCCGGAGCCGACTTCTCGGGAACGAAGATTCTCTCGTGGTCGATGAACCTCACCTGGCTCGAGGAGGCGCAATCGCTCGGAATGGACGAGATGCTGCTGCTCGACGATCGCGGCTTTGTTTCCGAATGCACGTCCGCCAATATCTTCATAGTGGAAGGAAACAGGGTTTGGACTCCTCCGCTCTCTTGCGGCTGTTTGCCGGGTGTCACGCGCGCCGTGATTCTCGAGGAACTTCACGTTCCCGAGACGCCCATCGGTGAGCGGGAGATCACCCTACAGGAACTTTCCGCGGCGGACGATGTATTCATTACCTCGAGCACGCGTGATCTGCTGCCTGTGAAGGAAGTGGACGGCAAGCCCATGAAACAGAACGGTCAGGTACGCAAGCGCCTGCTGGAGGCCTTTGCCGAATACATGGAGTCTTATGTTGCCGCACGCCGGACCGGGGGCTCTATTCCCCGGCAGGAAATCTAGTTCGCCGTCCGTTGTATTACACTGGGATAGATTTTCCCGTTACAGCGCCTTGCATGTTCATTAGCTGCCCAAGTTGTGGATCGCGCAACGTTCGTCATTCCCGCGTCCAACATTTCGGTGAGCACATTCTCTCCCTGTTGGGACGCGATTCTCTGCGCTGTAAGGATTGCCAGCACCGTTTCCTGGCGCGTATCTGGCGTTTCACGGACCTGCGCTACGCACGCTGCCCCTGCTGTTACCGGACGGAGTTGTCCACCTGGAGCGAGGATCACTACATCGCGAAATGGTTCACATCGCTGATGCTGGCGCTCGGCGCGAAGCGGATCCGGTGCGAGTACTGCCGGTTCAATTTTGCGAGCTTTCGTCCCGTAAGACAAGTGTACAGATTCCGCCGCAATCCGAAGGTTGAAGACAGCCGGGAGTCCAGTCCCGATGAAGCATTCCCCAGCCACTAGTGCGGGAGCAGGCTGTCGCGGAATCGCTGTTGTCCAAAAGAAAATGGTTCCAAGTGACCTGCTTTCCAGCTTGCTCACCCGCCGCGCATGCTCGGCGTGAACGTGGCAACCTGCCTGGCCGGACAGCCTCTCTGTCGCTCCCCGCAGCCGTTTTCGCCGGCTTGCGCTTCACCGCTCCAAAGTCTGTCTGCAAACCAAACAGGCCGAATGCCAGCCGCTCGTGCCGGCCTTTCGCTCGCCTGCGAGGACTTACCGTCTCCGGTTTCACCCCAGCAGGGTTATTGCTCCCGGCCTGACACTTCGCTTGCTCCGGTCCGCCGGCTTCGAGCCCGTTCGGTTACCTGCTCCCAACCTCGTCCGTTTCCAGTACGGGGCTGTTCATCGCGGATAACCCGTTGCTCGCGCCCTTCGAACCGTCCCTCGCATCCGTTTCTTTCGTCGCTCCCCTTCGGGACTTTCATCCCTCCGGATCAGCCTTCCTTGCGGTCGGCTCTTGCGCCCGGCGGAAACGCTTACGAGGAGGCTTGCCGTGAAGCAACGCCCGATCTCCCATCACTCCCCGCCAGTGAGTTTTTTAGGTTGCACCGGCGGATCATCGTTCCGGGTCCGCTACGTTCCCTCCGGCTCGCTGTTCCGCGTGCCTCTTGGAACCATCTCCAGTGTCGCTCCGAAGCGGGCGAAAGTCAAAAGAAAAACGCCTTTTTCACTGGATTATTATCCTCGTAAAATCAATTGGATAGGACGCTCACCCTGTGGTTATTCTGTGAATAAAACACAAACACTTGGGTCTGTTTTGACTACAGCAGCCCCTTGCCCCGCTTCGTGATCAGTTCGTCGATGTCCACATAGAAGAAATCCACCACCTCGCCTACTTCCGCCGCCGCCCGTTTCGGATCTCCGCTCCGGATGGCGGCCAGAATACGCTCATGTTTGGCGATGCTCCCCAGCCATCGCTCCTGCCCATCCATCGTGTCGTGAGTCCTCATGATGACGAAGGCAAACAGGGGAACCAGCAGCCTCTGGAGCATTTGCTCGAGCACCGGATTCCCCGTCTTCCGGCACAACGTGAGATGGAACCGCAAATCGCGTTCATAAAACGCCTGCAGATTGTTGCACTCCACCGCCGAGCGCATATCGGCGATCACCTGATCGAGTTCCGACAGATCCGCCTGCTTCCGCGCGAGGAGCGCCGCCGCCAGCGCCTCGAGGGCATTCCTGACCTGAAAGTTATGGGGGATGTCTTCAGGGCGGATCAGTGTGACGCGCGCGATCCGCCCGTTGCCCCGCGAGACAAACCCCTCAGCCTCCAATATGTTCAAAGCCGCCCGGACCGAGGACTGTGCCACGCCCAGCCTGGAAGCCCATTTGCCCTCGACGATGGGTTCGCCCGGAGCCAGGGAACCGGAGATGATCTCATTGCGGAGCCGGGTTGCGACAGTGTCTTTGATCAGCGGCGCGGCGGAGGGGGCAAGCAAGTTGGCGATATCCATGAAACAACGGCTCCAGCGCTTGACAGGGATCGGTGGAAGTACATAGGATAGCACGGTAGCCGGGCCGCTCAATGGCTCCGAGCGCTCACCGAGAAACCATGCTACCCCGCCGTCATTTCCTTCGTCTCGCCGCCGCCTCCCTCTCCGCCCCTCTCCGCTCCTTCGCCCAAGCAAAATCCGTCCGCATCACTGACATTGAATCCTTCCTGCTCCGTATCCCAGGCCCGGCGCGTCCCGTCACCTATCCCATTACCCGTGTTCACACCGACGCGGGCATCACCGGAACATCCTTCATCGGCTGTCCTTCCGGTATCCTCGAACGCTGGGTCAAACCCACCCTCGCCGGTCAGGACCTCTTCGCGATCGACCGACACATGAACCGTCTCCAGATGGAGCGCGGGGAATCCGGAGTCCAGATCTGGTCCGGCGTGGAGCATGCCCTCTGGGATGCCGTCGGCCGCGCCGCCGGCCAGCCGGTCGCGCGCCTGCTCGGAGGAAACCGCGACAGGCTTCGCGTCTACCGCACCTGCGTATTTCCAGGCAAGCAGGATCAATCCGATGTTTCCTACGATACCCAGGCGGCGTTTGCGGTTCGCCTTAAGAAAGCCGGCTATCAGGCCATGAAGATCCGCGCCTGGAGGCCGCGCCCAATGGATGACGTCGACGCGGTGGGCGTGATCCGGGCCGCCGTCGGACCCGATTTTCACATCATGCTCGATCGTACGGCGGTGCGGCCGGGCTGGGTTTGGGATTATCCCACAGCCCTACAGGTATGCCGCGGTCTCGAGAAGCACAAAGCCTACTGGCTCGAGGAACCGTTTGATGGCCACGATATCCAGGGACCGGCCCGTCTCGCCGCTGAAGTGGACATTCTCATTACGGGCGGGGAACTGGGCAAGAGCAACTACGAATTTCTCGAATTTCTCGTTAATAAGACCTATGACGTGATTCAGCCCGATACGCGCATCTGCGGCGGCATCTGGTGGGCGCGCAAGATCTCCGTGCTCGCCGAGGCGTTCGGCGTGCCCTGTATCCAGCATGGGACGTCTTCTCTCGCCCTGGCCGGCTACATCCAATCGGGCTGCGCGATGAGCAATTGCGAATGGCAGGAGATCATCGGAGGCCCGGAACTGCCCGAGGAGGAGTGGGAGCCGGCGTTGAAGCTGCTGCGCACGCCATACGTTTTCCGCGTGGAAAACGGCTATATCCACCTGCCTGAGTTGCCTGGCCTGGGCCTCGATCTGAATGAAGACGCAATCCGGGAGTACCGCCGCAATGCCTGATCTCAGCCGCAGAAAATTGCTAGGGCTCGGAGCCGCTTTTCCCGCGCTCCGTTCGCTCGAGGCGGCCGTCAAACCGGTGCGCATTCGTGACGTGGACATCTTTGCCATTCGCATTCCCATCACCAGGGCGGAGAGCGAGGCAGGTCTCTACAACAGCTACGGTGTCGTCAAGGTGGTTACCGACGCGGGTGTGACCGGGTACTCCTTCGCCGGACCCCCGTCAAGAGAACTGCCCGTGGTGAAGCAACTCCTCGCCGGCAAGGACCTGTTCGCCGTGGACCGGCATTTGCGCGAGGGCCTCGGACGCTTCGGCGGAGTGGAACACGCCGTCTGGGACGCCATCGGAAAGATCGCCGGACAGCCGGTCTACCGGCTGCTGGGAGGAGCCAGCGACCGGGTCCGGGCGTACATCACCTGCGTCTGGAAGGGCAACGCCGACCAGTCGCAGGTTCCCTATCGTGACCAGGTGGAACAGGCTCTGCGGGTCCGGAAAGCCGGGTTTCACGGCATGAAGATCCGCGCCTGGCGGCCCGATCCGATGGGCGATGTCGAGGTGGCGCGGGAAATTATGGCGGCCACGGGCAAGGGCTTTCACCTCATGTTTGACCGGACCGCGCATGCGCCCGTGGACATGGCGGGACAGAAAATCTGGGACTTCGAAACAGGCCTCAAGGTGGCCAGAGGGCTCCAGGCGGCCGGGGCCTACTGGCTCGAGGAACCGTTTGCCAGGGACGATTACGAGACACCGGCGCGCCTTGCCGCGGCGGTCGATCTGCTGATCACGGGTGGTGAAGGCTACACGAGCCTCGAACCCTTCCGCCAGTGCCTGCTGCGCCGGACCTACGACGTGGTACAGCCCGACGGGCGCAACGCCGGCGGCATCTTCATGTGCCGCAAGACCGCCATGCTGGCCGAGTCGTTCCATGTGCCCTGCATTCTCCACGGCACAATGAGTCTGATGTTGGCCGGATGGCTGCAGGCAACGCTCGCCATCGGCTGCCCGTGGCAGGAGGTTGCTCTGGTCACTCCGCCCTTGCTTCCCGCCGAGCAATGGGAACCGGCTTTGAAAGTGCTCCGCGGCAAGACGCTGTTCGACGTACGGGATGGCTATCTCCTCGCGCCTCCCTATCCCGGCCTGGGTCTTGATATCGACGAGGACGCGCTCGAGAAATACCGCATCAAATCATAGCCGGCATTCCCGTTTCTT
Organism: Bryobacteraceae bacterium; assembly: GCA_019187195.1. Lineage (GTDB taxonomy): Bacteria > Acidobacteriota > Terriglobia > Bryobacterales > Bryobacteraceae > CADEFT01. Next base: position 8,603 of record JABAQT010000008.1, on the reverse strand, counting down.
ACGGAATCATCACAACAAATTCACAAAAATATGCGAGCGGCGAACGCTTTGTATATCAGATAAATACATCCCATCCACCGTCTCTCTTCCTCCCGCCGGCCATCGCAAGGCAACGTAAATTGTGGACGTGGACCGGCGTGTGGCCGGCAACAGCAAATGCATCTCAACTCACCCAGAAAGACCAAAGCCGAGGCCGCCCGGGAAAACGGCGCCAAATCGAGAGGCCCTGTCACGGTTGAAGGTAAGCGTATCGCGTCCATGAACGCCTGGAAGCACGGCCTCACGGCCAGGTCCATCCGTTTGCAACCCGGCGAATCCGCCGATCAGTGCCTCCGTCTGCACCGCGCCGCCTATGACCGGTTTCTCCCCTCGAACCCCGAAGAGGCCGCGCGCGTCGACGAGTTCTGTGTCTCCCTGTGGCTTCTCCGCCGCGTCGTGCGCATGGAAACCGCCGCTCTCGAGGAGAATCTCCCCCCGGAGGAGACTCCGGACCCGCGGCTCGCTTGGGCGCGCGCCTTCGAGAGTTGGACCGAGTGGGGAGATTCCTTTCGCAAACTCCTGAAATACGAGTCCCACAACGTGAACTGCCTGCTGAGAGTCATTGCCGCGCATCACCGCGCTCCCTCTTCCAAATCGTGAGCATCCCCGCCCGCCGCGCAATCCGCGGCGTGCAAATACAATAGGATAAGAATGCTCAAATACTTGAAAGATCTTTGGAATGATTCAGACGCCGCGTCCGGCGGCGGCCCGCTCGAGTTGTTGCGCTACCGCTCGAATCTCCTTGGCGCCGACCTGCGGATTACGAATTTTGGAGGAGGCAACACCAGTTCGAAATACGAAGTCACCGACCCGCTTACCGGGAAACCCACTCGTGTGATGGCGGTGAAGGGCAGCGGCGGGGACCTCGGCAGCATCACCAGCGGCGGCTTCGCCGTCCTCTATATGGAGCGCCTGCTCCAACTCGAAAACGTCTACCGCGGCGAGCAGTTCGAGGATGAGATGGTCGGGCTTTATCCCTCCTGCGCCTTCGCGGGCAACACTGTCGCCACCTCCATCGACACGCCGCTCCACGGCTTCCTCCCCTTCGATCACGTCGATCACCTGCATCCGGATTGGGCCATCGCCATGGCCGCCAGCCGCAACGGCAAGTCCAGGATGGAGGAGTTCAACCGGCGCTACCATCACCACCTGGTGTGGCTCCCCTGGCAGCGTCCCGGTTTCGAACTTGGCCTCATGCTGCGGCAGGCCGTAACGGACAACCCCGGCTGCGACGGAATTGTTCTCGGCAGCCACGGCCTGTTCACCTGGGGCGCTACGCAGCGTGAATGCTACCTCAACAGCGTCACCATCATCGATCAGATGGGTGAGCTGGTGCAGGAAAGCGGCAACGGCCGGGTCGTCTTCGGCGGGCCGCGCTACGCCACGCGGCACGATGCCCATCAGGTGGCGGCGGAAATTCTCCCCAGGATCCGCGGGCGCGTCGGAGCCTCGCGCCGCGCCATCGGCCATTTCGATGGCTCTCCCGAAGCGCTCGAATTCATCAACTCCAACTGGGCCCGCGAACTTTCAGCCCTCGGCACTTCCTGCCCCGATCACTTCCTGCGCACTCGCATCAGCCCGCTCGTGGTCGATTGGAACCCCCATGCGAAGGACCTTTCCGAATTCGACCATGCCCTGGATGCCGGCTTGCGCCAGTACCGCCAGGATTACGTCGCTTACTACGAAGCACACAAGGAAGCCGGCTCTCCTCCGTTGCGCGATCAGAACCCCACCGTTGTCCTCATCCCCGGCGTCGGCATGGTCTCCTTCGGCCGTTCGAAGAAGGAAGCCCGCATCACCGGCGAGTTTTACCGCAACGCCATCCGCGTCATGATGGGAGCCAACGGCATGGAGGATGGCGCTGTTCCGGACGGCCCTCTCCCGCACGCCAAGGACCCCGCCCACGCCGCCGGATTCACCAGTTTCCACAACTACGTCGCCCTCCCGCGGCGCGAGGCTTTCCGCATCGAGTACTGGCAACTCGAGGAGGCCAAACTCCGCCGCATGCCGCCCGAGAAGGAGTTCTCCCGCAAGATTGTGCTCATCGCCGGAGGCGGAAGCGGAGTCGGCCGCTCGACCGCGCTCAAACTCGCCGCCGAAGGCGCGCACATCATGATCGCCGACCTCAATGAAGAGTCCGCCCACGACACCGCGCGCCTGTGCACGAAGTTCGACCGCGAGGCCGTCGCTTACTGCAAGGCGGACCTGCGGAACCATTCCTCCCTCAGATCCGCCATCCGTCACACCGTCATGCAGTTCGGCGGGCTCGACGTGGTCATCAACACCGCCGCCGTCTTCATCCCGCCCGATTCACACGGCGCCATCTCCGAGGACAACTGGCGCATCACTCTCGATGTCAACGTCACCGGCAACTACTTCCTCGCCAGGGAAGCCAACCGCGTCTTCTCGAGCCAGGGGCTGCCGGCGAACATCGTGCTCACCGGCTCAGCCAACGCCGTCGTTCCCAAGAAGGGCAGCGAGGCCTACGACGTGAGCAAAGCCGCGGTCAATCACCTCATTGGAGAACTGGCCGTCGGCATGGCGCCTCTCGTGCGCGTCAACGGCATCGCCCCGGCAACCGTGGTCGAGGGCTCCACCATGTTCCCCCGCGAGCGCGTCATCAGTTCGCTCGCCAAGTACAACCTGCCCTATAAAGAGGAGGAGACTACCGCTGTCCTCCGCTCGCGTCTCGCCGATTACTACGCCGGCCGCACGCTGCTCAAGGAACCTATCCTCCCCGATCACTGCGCCGACGCGATCATCTTCCTCGCCAGTGACCGTAGCGCCCGCACCACCGGCACCGTCATCCCGGTCGACGCGGGGCTCGCCGAGGCCTTCCTCCGCTAGCGCGGGAACCAGCTTTGGAGATCGCGGGGCCAGGTCAGCCCCGCGCCGCTCTCGAACCGCCGCTACGGCGTAAGCAGCCCCGCCGCCATCGACGTAATCTCCTCGCCGATGGCGAGCGAACTCGTCGCCCCCGGACTTGGCGCATTCACAACGTGCAGCGCGCGGCGCGCCTTCACGAAGTGGAAGTCCTGTACAAGGTCCCCGTTCGGGCTCATGGCCTGCGCCCGGACCCCGGCGCCGCCGGCCGCCAGGTCCTCCACGCGGATCTCCGGAACCAGCTTCTGGAGCGACTCGCAAAACAAGCGCTTGCTGAACGAGCGGCGCAGTTCCTCGAAGCACATCCCCGGATAGCGCCTCAGGAAATTCCACAGGCCCGTATAGGTCAGCGCATCCCACAAGTCCCCCGGCTTGATGTCCGTCTTGTGATAGCCTTCCCGCGCGAAAGCGAGCACGGCATTCGGCCCGCATTCCACTCCTCCGTGGATCAGCCGCGTGTAGTGCACGCCAAGAAAAGGGAATTTCGGATCCGGAACAGGATAAATCAGATGGCGGGCCAGGCTTTCGCGCTCCGGGCGGAGCTTGTAATACTCCCCGCGAAAGGGCACAATGCGTACATCGCGGCGGCTTCCCGTCATCTCCGCCACGCGGTCCGAATACAGCCCCGCGCAGTTGATCAACAGCGAGCCTTCGTGCTCGCCCCTGGTGGTTTCCACTATCCACCCCGCCGGAGTCTGGCGGCATTGCAACGCCCGGGAGCCGGTGAGAACGCGGCCGCCATTCGATTCGATGATCTTCACCAGCGCGGCCGCGACCGCCGGATAATCCGCAATGCCTTCCTGCGGAACGCGCAGCGCCGCGATTCCGCCCGCGTGCGGCTCGATCTCGCGGTACTCCTCGCGCGTCATCCAGCGCAACCCCTCGAGCCCGTTCTGCCTTCCGCGCTGTTCCAGATCCCTGAGCCGCGCCGCCTCCTCCTGGTCGGTGGCCACCACCAGTTTGCCGCAGACTTCATGCGCGATGCCGTGCTCCTGGCAAAAAGCGATCATCTGGCGGATGCCGCGCACCGCCATCTTCGCCTTCATCGAGCCCGGCTTGTAATATAGCCCGCAGTGCAGGACGCCGCTGTTGTTCCCGCTCTGGTGGCGGCACACGCCGTCCTCCTTCTCGAGCACCGTCACCGGCGTGCCGGGAAAACGCTGCTGCCAGCGGTACGCCGCGCCGAGCCCGATGAGCCCGCCGCCTATGATTACGATTCCGGTTTGAGCCATGCCGCGGTTACCATTAAGTATCCTATGGTTCTCCTACATGATGCCGCCGGCTGGATGTTGCTCCTGAGCTGGCTGCTGTTCAGTGGGCTGCTCGCCTGGAACCACGCCCGGGTACGGGCCCGCCGCCAGGCGCGCGGCGTCTCCGGGGAGCGGCCCTCCATTCGCGACCCGCGATCCATGCACGGGTTGGTGCTCGAGGGCTTGGCGTTCGCCGTCGCCTTCGCCTTCACACGCCCCCTCCGCGAGAGCGCTCCCTGGCAACAGGCCGGCTCCATGCTCTCCGGCGCGGCGGCGGTCGTGGTGCTCTTCCTCGCCTTGCGGCATCTCGATCTCGAGTGGCGCATCAAAGCCGTGGTGACCGAAGACCACCGCCTCGTGACCACCGGTCCATACTCCGTGATCCGCCACCCCATCTTCTTCTCCCTGTTCTGCCTGCTGCTGGCGACGGTCCTTGTTCTCGACCCGCCGTGGGCGGCGGCGGCATCGCTCGCCATCTGCGTCTACGGGACAGAGATCCGCATTCGCGCCGAGGACGGTTTGCTTCTGCGGCGGTTCGGACCACGGTTTGAAAGCTACCGCTCGCGCGTGGCCGCCTATATTCCCTATCTGCGATAGGCGACCGTCATTCGGCGCAGGCGAGCGCTTTCCTGGCGGTGGTGCTCAACGGAAGCCGGCCGAGGGCGGTCTTCCCGATCCACTGAAAACCTGCTGGAACATCTTTCACCGTGGCGCGGTGTACGGTGAACCGGTACTGGTGGTTTGTGATCGAGTGGCGGAACTCGCCCACCAGCGCCCCTCGCTTCGCCATGGGCAGGTGCTCCGGTTCCGGCAGCTCATAAAATCCCTTGAGCCTTGCCGAATCATCACCGCGCCTCCATACCAGCAGCCTGCCGTTGCGTTCGATGATCAGGACCGCCCGCTCCAGTTTCACCGCCGCCGGACGGAGCCTTCTTACGGGCAATTCCGCCTGTGTGCCCGCGCCGAACGCCTCGCACCACCGGCTCACCGGACAGAGCAGGCACCGCGGTTCCCTCGGCAGGCAGAGCGTGGCCCCCAGTTCCATGATTGCCTGGTTATAGGCCGCCGGCCGCAGGGGATCGAGCAGTTGCCGCGCGCGCTGCGCGAAACGCCGGCGCGTTCTGCCCTCGATGACGGAAGAATCGTTATCCAGGCGGCTGACCACCCGTATCACGTTGCTGTCAAGCACCGCGTGCGGCAGATCGAATGCGATGCTGGCGATGGCCGCCGCCGTGTAGTCGCCCACACCGGCCAGCGCGCGAATCTCATCAAAAGTCCGCGGAAATCCGCCCGCCTCCGTGATCGCGGCGGCCGCCTTTCTCAGGTTCCTCGCCCGCGAGTAGTAGCCGAGTCCCGCCCAGGCGGCGAGCACCTCCCCTTCCGGCGCGGCGGCGAGTGAACGCGCGTCCGGAAAGCGGGCGAGGAAGCGTTCGTAGTAGGGAACCACCGCCGCCACGCGCGTCTGCTGGAGCATGATTTCGCTGACCCAGATGTGATAGGGATCGCGTGTCCGCCGCCATGGCAGATCCCGCTTGTGCCTTTCATACCACCCGAGCAGGGCATTGCGGAAAGCGGAGAGGGATTGCATGCGGTTGCTATACTGTAAGGATATACCGTACTCGTCCATGCCGACTGTCGCCAATGACTCCATTCAGATTCGCGGCGCCCGCCTCCACAATCTGAAGAACCTCAGCCTTTCCATTCCGCATAACCAGCTCACCGTGGTGACGGGAGTGTCGGGCTCGGGCAAGTCGTCGCTTGTCTTTGACACCATCTACGCCGAAGGGCAGCGGCGCTATGTCGAGTCGCTGTCCGCCTACGCCAGGCAGTTCCTCGAACGCATGGAGAAGCCCGAGGTCGATGAGATCGACGGCATCGCGCCGCCCATCGCCATCCGCCAGAAAAACACCACCCGCAATCCGCGCTCCACCGTGGCCACGGCCACCGAACTGTACGACTATCTTCGTCTGCTGTGGGCACGGGTGGGGCGCACCTATTGCCGCCAGTGCGGCCGGCAGGTGGAGCGCGATACCGTGGACCAGGTAGCCCGCCGAATGCTCTCCGAGGCCGCGGGCTCCCGCTGGTATGCGCTCTTTCCCGTACCCTCCTTCACTGACAATACCCACCGCCGCGACCATCTCTTCGAACTGCGGAAAAAAGGGTTTACCCGGCTCTATCAGTTCGGCAAGGTCTTCGAGTTCTCGACGCCCGAGTCGTTGCTCGAGATCGATTTCTCCCAGCCCCTGTTCGTGCTCGCGGACCGCTTCGCCATCCGCGAAGACCAGCGCCAGCGCATCGTGGATACAACCGAGATCTGCTATCGCGAAGGCGGCGAAGTGGTATTCGAGGAGGCGGGAAGTTTCCCTCCGCGGCAGCTCTCCTTCAGTGAGAAGTTCTCCTGCAAACACTGCCGCATCGACTATCCCCAGCCCGAGCCGGGCCTGTTCAGCTTCAATAACCCCTTCGGAGCCTGTCCCCGATGCCAGGGGTTCGGCAACACCATCGACTACGACATGAACCGCGTGGTCCGCGAACGCTACCTCTCATTGAACGAAGGAGCCGTGGATCCTTGGAACAAGCCGCAATACTCGTGGTACCGCGCGGAGTTCCGCAAAGCCGTGCAGGGTCTGGTGCGCCAGAACGTGCCGTACAGCGAATTGACGCGCGAGGAGCGGGCGCTCGTCGAGGAGCACGTTCGCCGCTTCTTCCGCGAGGTCGAAACAAAGAAGTACAAAGTCCATGTGCGCGTGTTCCTCAGCCGCTACCGGGGCTACGCCACGTGTCCCGATTGCGGCGGGGCGCGTCTGCGCAAGGAGGCCATGCAGGTTCGCTTGAACGGACGCACGCTGCCGGAAGTGTGCGCGTTGAATATCGCGCGGGCCTGGGAGTTCTTTCAGGCGTTGGAACTGACTCCCGAAGAGAGCGGCGTCGCCGGCAAGGTGATGGTCGAAGTCCGCCAGCGCCTCGAGTTCCTGCATGACGTGGGACTCGATTACCTCACGCTCGACCGGCTCTCCTCGACGCTGTCCGGAGGAGAGGCCCAGCGGATCACGCTCGCTACCTGCCTCGGTTCCCGTCTCGTGGGAGCCTGTTACGTGCTGGACGAACCTTCCATCGGGCTGCACAGCCGCGACACGGGCCGCCTCATCCATATCCTCGATGGATTGCGCGGTCTTGGCAATACCATCATCGTGGTCGAGCATGACGCCGATGTGATGCGCGCCGCGGATCACATCGTGGATCTCGGGCCGGGCGCGGGCGAGGCGGGCGGCAGGATTGTTTTCGAAGGCTCCTACCGGGAGATGATCGAACGGCCTTCGAGCCTCACGGGGCGATATCTCCGCGGCGAACTCAAAACCTCGCTGCAATACCGCCGCCGCAAACCCAATCCGAAGCAGACCATCACCTTCCGCGGCGCATGCGCGAACAATCTGAAGAACATCGATGTCGCGTTGCCTCTTGGCATGATGGTCTGTATCACCGGTGTTTCGGGTTCGGGGAAATCCACTCTCGTTCATCAGGTGATTCACAAGTCGCTCGAGCGCTACCTGGCGGAGAGCAATCGCAAGCCGTCCGAACTCGAAGAGGAAGTAACCGGAGCCGCCGTCTCCACCTGCCGCAAGGTCGAACGGGCGGAGTTGATCACCAGCGTCGTGCTCGTCGACCAATCTCCCATCGGGCGCACGCCGCGGTCGAATCCGGTCACCTACGTAAAGGCGTTCGATCAGATCCGTGAGATCTTCGCGTCAACTCCGGAATCAGACAAACGGGGCTACACCGCGGGCCACTTCTCTTTCAATATTCCCGGCGGCCGTTGCGAAACATGCCAGGGTGACGGGACGGTGACCGTCGAGATGCAGTTTCTGGCCGACGTCGAACTGGTGTGCGAGGACTGCAAAGGCACGCGCTACAAGAGCTCCATTCTCGACGTGAAGTATCGCGGTTTGAATATTCACCAGGTGTTGCAGTTGACCGTCAAGGAAGCCGTCTCGTTCTTCTCCGATCATCCCAAGCTGGTGGCGAAACTGAAGGTGCTGGTGGACGTGGGGCTTGGCTATCTGCGCCTCGGGCAATCCGCCACCACGCTGAGCGGCGGCGAGGCTCAGCGCGTCAAACTGGCCGCGCACCTTTCGGCTTCCGCCAGGAGCGCGCTTTTCATCTTTGACGAGCCGACAACGGGTCTGCATTTCGACGACATTACAAAGCTTCTCGATGCGTTTCAGCGCCTGATTCACAACGGCGCGAGCGTGCTGATCATCGAGCACAACCTCGAGGTAATCCGCTGCGCGGACTGGGTGATCGACCTTGGCCCGGAAGGCGGCGACGCGGGCGGCCTGGTGGTGGCCACGGGAACTCCTGAAGACATTGCCGCCGCGAAGGGTTCGTTTACCGGCGAGTATCTGAAAGCCTTGCTGGCGGACTAACCGGCGC